>JAFGYB010000041.1 GCA_016936355.1 Bacteroidales bacterium
ACAACACAACCCTTTTAGAAATGATAAATTCCGGGGAAATCAATATTATTGAAAATGAAGCACTAAAAAAGGAGCTTATGGAATTTAACCAATATATACAAGGCTTTGCCAACAATACAATGAATAATAACAACAATCTGGTGGACCAGATTGTTGTAAGAAACGTGATAAAGAACAGCAACTTTGCATTTTCCTCTTTTTCCAAAAGAATGAAGAGCAAACTTATAGAACCTTTTCAGTTGAATGTAATCACTGTTAAAGACAATTCCCTAAAAACCATAGCCATTCAAAATCTTAATGAACCAAAATTAAGGCTGGAGTTCATTAACAATGTTGCTTTTAGATATGGTTTGGCCGATCTCCAAAAATCAGGCGATGAAAAATTAAAGGCTAAAGCAGAACAATTGTTAAAACAAATTGAAAAGGAATTAAACCAAAAATGAAAATATTCAGAAAACAACGCCTCAAACTGGCTGCCGGGAATAAACTGGCCAAATACCTCCGTTATGCCTTTGGTGAAATTCTGCTGGTAGTCATCGGGATTTTAATTGCCTTACAAGTAAACAATTGGAACGAGCGCCAAAAAGATTTGGTTTTTGAAAGAGAAATCCTCGGTCAAATCAGGGAAAACCTGATACGTGACAAAGCAAGCCTTGTTGAAATCAATAAGATCAACAAAAAGGCACTGTATGCATCAACCCAATTGACGGATTCAATCAAGAGGATAACTGACCGGGATAGTATCCCATACTGGCTTGCTGATGTGGCACGGTTTACCCGCTTTCACCCCATAACAAATTCTTATGAAGTACTGAAATCTAAAGGATTGGAAATAATCAGCAATAATAATCTTAGATTAGAACTGGGTAAGTATTATGATGATCAGGTTAACCAAACGATACAGGATTTGGGCGATATTGAATTTTCCTTTAACAATCAGTGGTTACCGTTGCTTGAAAAGCATGTAAAGGAATTTAATTTCGGTAAAATTGTAGTTCTTGACGATGAAAATGCGTTTTTCAGAAAAACCAGGGCCCTTAAAATTCTAATCCTGAACTATGACAATTACAATGATTGTAGTCAAGACGTGACCAAAGTGATTGATCAAATAGACAAAATCCTCACCCTGCTTCCGGAAAAACCAAAATCTGATACCCATGCTTAGGTTATTCAGAGACAACCCTAAACAAATGACCATCAAAAATGAAACGAAAAATCACTCTGACAAATCTTTTCGGACTATTTATAACACGCCTTTGATAAAACATTATTCTTACCTTTGTTTGGTTAATAATTATGAATATGGGTAACGAAGTCATCCGGCTGGAAAAAATTTCCCGTCAATATAAAGTAGGCAGCGAAATTGTGCACGCTTTAAATGAAGTAAGCTTGAATATCAACAAAAATGAATTTGTAGCCATGATGGGGCCTTCCGGTTCAGGAAAATCCACGTTGATGAATACACTGGGATGTCTGGATACTCCCAGCAGCGGAAGTTATTTTCTGAACAACGTGGACGTGAGCAAAATGACCGACAACGAACTGGCCGAAATCCGGAACCATGAAATCGGTTTTATCTTTCAAACCTTTAACCTGTTGCCCCGCTCCACAGCCCTGGAAAATGTAATGCTGCCCCTGATCTATGCCGGCATGTCAAAACACGACAGAATTGTCAGGGCAACCGAAGCCCTGGAAAGTGTACAGCTGGGCGACCGCATGCACCACCGTCCCAACGAATTGTCGGGGGGACAACGCCAGAGAGTTGCCGTAGCCCGCGCTTTGGTAAACAGACCTACCATCATCCTGGCCGATGAACCCACCGGAAACCTGGATTCCAAAACTTCCGTGGAAATCATCGGTTTGATGGAAGAAATCCACCGACTGGGCAACACCATTATTCTGGTAACCCACGAAGAAGACATCGCCGAACACGCCCACAGGATTGTCCGGTTGCGGGATGGTAAGGTGGAAGATGATTATCAAAACAAAAACATTCGCACCGCTGCCGACCTGGCTGCAGCCAATTCCTGAGCATGGGAGAAAAATTTAAAATCTATACCAAAACCGGAGACAAAGGAACCACCGCACTCATCGGCGGAAAACGGGTTCCAAAATACCACCTGCGTATTGAAGCATACGGAACGGTGGATGAGCTCAATGCGTTTATTGGCCTGATCCGAGACCAGGAAATCGATGCTCATTCCAAAGAAATTTTAATCGAAATTCAGGACCGGCTGTTTTCCCTGGAAAGTCAGCTCGCCAAAGAATCGGATGAAAATCTGTTGCATCCGCTGCCCGAATTACACGACGAAGATGTCAGCCTGCTGGAAAAGGAAATTGATGCCATGAACGAGTCACTTCCGGAGCTCACCAGTTTTATATTACCGGGTGGTCATCCCACTGTTTCTTACTGTCATGTAGCCCGGACCATCTGTCGCAGAGCCGAAAGGCTGACCATCAAACTCAGTGAAGCGCATCCCGTAGAACCCATCAATATTCAGTACCTGAACCGGCTCTCTGATTATCTTTTCGTACTGGCCCGAAAGTTTACAAAGGATTTCAACGCTCCTGAATCCCGCTGGAAACCACGCATTTGAAAGGCATCCATATTTTTCATTTTTTGCTTGTTTCCTATTAAAAAAAATTTACTTTTGCAAAAATTTATAACCCTATAATTTACAATAATATGTATTGGACTTTGGAATTGGCTTCAAAATTGGAAGATGCTCCCTGGCCGGCAACAAAATCCGAATTGATTGAGTGGTGTTTAAGAACGGGTGTTACCGCCGAAGTAATCGAAAACCTGAAGGAAATTGAAGACGATGAAGAGGTTTTTGAAAAGATTGAAGACATCTGGCCCGAGTACCCGACCAAAGAGGACTTCTTCTTTAATGAAGACGAATATTAAGCTGAAAGATTAAAAAAAAGCTGGCCTTTTCGGTCAGCTTTTTTTATGGGTCGATTCCTGAAGCCAACTCCTGAACAGTGCAAAACCCAAATATTTCTCCCATTCAAAGGTTTTTTATACTAATTTTGTCCCCAACCTGTTATTAATAGGTAAAGGACAAGAACAGCACCCGGAATCTGACCGTATTGAAGTTGAAGCAATTTTACTCAAATGCCTAGAAAAAGAGACCTCATCATCAAGGGTTTTTCCAAGCTCCTGAAAGAAGATAAGCTAAAGATTGTAGCGGAACTCATGGACAATCAGATTGAATCCATCGAGTTATTGAAGAGTTTCTGGTATGCCGATTCTGAAAAACAAAAGGTTTTCGATGAATTTAGCGAAAACACACTCACCAATTACTATGTGCCTTACGGCGTGGCACCCAATGTACAGATCAACGGACAGACCTATCTGGTTCCTATGGTCATTGAGGAAAGCTCCGTTGTAGCTGCCGCATCATCGGCTGCCAAATTCTGGCTGGACCGTGGCGGATTTCATGCCGAAGTCATCGACACCGTTAAAGAAGGTCAGGTACATTTCCTTTGGGAAGGCAACAAAGAAAAGCTGCTGAGCACTTTCGGCGAACTGAAAAAACGCATGCTGGAAGATGCCGGATACATCACGGCCAATATGGAGAAACGCGGCGGGGGTATCCTTGATTTTGAACTGGTCGATCTGAAACACAAAATCCGCAATTACTATCAACTCAAGGTTACTTTTGAGACAGTCGATTCCATGGGGGCCAACTTCATCAATTCCTGTCTGGAAGAATTTGCCAAAACGCTCAAAGATTTCTTTGCCTCTCATCCGTTGTTTGAGAAAAAAGAAAAAGAAGTCAATGTGGTGATGTCTATCTTGTCCAATTATACGCCTCAGTGTTTGGTAAAAACCTGGGTGGAGTGCGACATCAAAGAACTGGACAATGTGGACAAAAGCCTTACCGGGATGGAATTTGCAAAGAAATTCCAAACGGCCGTCCGGATTGCTGAAGTGGATACTTTCAGAGCCACCACGCACAACAAAGGTATTTTCAACGGTGTGGATGCCGTAGCCATAGCCACAGGAAATGATTTCCGGGCCATCGAAGCAGCCGGACACACCTATGCTTCACAAAAAGGTCAGTACCAGAGTCTCTCGCATGTGGAAATCAATAAAAATAAATTCAAATTCTATCTGGAAATGCCCATGGCATTGGGAACCGTTGGTGGTTTAACATCGCTGCATCCACTGGCCAAACATTCCATCGAAATGCTGGGCAATCCCTCTGCCAAAGAACTGATGATGATCACCGCCACGATGGGTCTGGCAAATAACTTTTCGGCCATCAAATCGCTGGTGACCAAGGGTATTCAAATGGGGCACATGAAGATGCATTTGATGAATATTCTGAACCACTTCAAAGCTACCGAAGAAGAAAAGGCACTGGCAGCAGCCTATTTCAAAGAAAAAAAGGTCTCTTTTGCTATGGTGGGCGATTACATCCATAAACTCCGCCATGCCTGATGCAAACATGGCATTCCAACGGAAAATTACTGCTAACGGGTGAGTATTTGGTTCTGGACGGAGCCAAAGCTCTGGCCCTCCCTGTCAACAAAGGACAAAGCCTGAGGGTGGAAGAAATCTCCCATACAGACAGAAAAATACTTCGCTGGAAAGCGCTTATTCCTCAAGGAACCTGGTTTGAGTCTGTGTATAGCTTACCCGATTTATCCATTCTAAGCAGGTCCAACGAACCGGCAGCCAAAAAGTTGCAAACTTTACTGCGGGCATGCCGGAACTGGAACACAGAATTTCTAAAAGCAGACAAGAGTTTTCAGGTGACGACGGTACTGGATTTCCCTCCCGATTACGGCTGGGGTTCCAGCTCCACCCTGGTTTCCAATCTGGCTTCCTGGGCTGACGTCGATCCGTTCGTTTTACAACGATCGGTACTGGGGGGGTCTGCTTATGACATCGCCTGTACCCGGAATAATCATCCCCTCTTTTATCAGTTGCAGAACGGACATCCGGTTGTTGAACCGGCACACTTTCAACCGGCTTTTGGTGATCGGCTCTACTTCCTGCATCTGGAAAACAAGCAAAACACCGAAGAAAGCATCCTTGATTTCAGAAAAACAGGCCGCTACAACGATAGTCTGATCCGCAAGATTAGTGAGATCACGGAAACATTGACCGAAACCAAAACCCTGCATGAATTTGAAACTCTGCTGGAAGAACACGAACACCTAATGGCCGAAGTTCTGAACCAGCAACCGGTGAAACAAAAACTTTTTGCCGATTATCCGGGAACGATAAAATCTTTGGGCGCCTGGGGCGGCGATTTTGTCCTGATCACCCGAAGGGGCTCAGAAGAAGAGATGAAGAATTATTTGAGTCAAAAGGGGTATTCGACCCTGTTTTCCTGGGATTCACTCTTAATTCTTTAAAAGCCCAGTTGCTTGGCAGCATAAGCATAAGCCCCCACAGCTACAGCCTTTGAGGTTCCCAGCTTACTGATGCCCACCGCTACTTTCTTTTTGGGGTAATAAACCTGCGTAAGATTGGAATTAGGCACCTGTAACTGAACGGAATCATCTTTCAGAAAATCTTTTCTGCACTTCTCGTCTTCCCAGTTGAAGGCGTGCATTTCCATTCGGGCCAGTAAGTTTCCATCGGCTTTTACAAAACTTCCGTTCATCCGTTCCACAGCAGCAGGCAAAAACAAAGGATGAGCCCCGGACAGTCCGCCACCAATAACCACACAGCTGTCGGTTAGCGTGACTGCATTGGCCAGCATTTCACCCAATACCACACCAAACTGGCGCCAGGCTTCACGGGCTACATCACCCTTTTTACCCTTTTGCATCCCCAGTTCATAAATCTCTTTGGGTTCGGGTGCCTTAGCAAAATCCAGCTGCGCCAACTCAGCATAAAGCCGTTGGATTCCCCGAATACTCAATACTTCTTCCACACTTTGATTCGGGTTCAGGTAATTAAACGACCGGTTGATCTCGCCACCGGCAGAATTATCACCCGAAAAAAGAACGCCCTTGTGGACAATCCCACCGCCAAAACCGGTTCCCAGCGTTACTCCCAGCAGGTTTCCGTATTGTTTTTCAGAATATTTATTTATTTCGGGCAGCAGGCCACCCAATGCTTCACCCAGAGCAAACAAATCCCCGTCGTTGTTGATAAACACCGGTACCAGAAAATGATGTTCCAGCATTTTGGCCAACGGGGTACCACCGGTAAAAAACGGAAGATTTTCCAACTTACCTATAATTCCGGCAGCGTAATCGGCCGGTCCGGGAAAACAAAAACTGATCGCAGCCGGTTGAACGTTGAGTTTTTCCTGCAAACCCGAAAACCCCTGAACCAGTTTATGAATGAATTCCTCCAGCGACTTTGATCCTGTGGGAATGGTATGGGTTTCGGGAATGGGATTGCCTTCTTCGATGGCTGAAAAAACCAGATTGGTGCCTCCTGCGTCCAGGCTGAATATTACTTTTCTTTTCATGTTCTTAATCTTCATCTTTTAAAATACGTTCCTGCACAAAGGCGCTGTGCACCGGTGCCGGAACCACGGCATTTTTACCTTTTACCGCTTTCCATATAATTTTGTTGAACTCACCATCGGGAATGGCATCTTCGCGGGCAAAATTCAATTTTTCACTCAATCGGGCTCCGTAGGCATCCTTCTTATTGGTCTCAAACCTATTGATCTCCGGCTTCAAAGCCACAAAAGGCGTATCATTTGCTGTATCGGTAATGGAATGAACGATGGGACTGGCCGACAAATCGTATTGGGTCATGGGGGGAAGCCCCAGAATCAGTTCCATGGTTTTTAAGACACCGGAAGTGGTGTACAAGGTATGATCCACAAAATGACGTTTCACATAGGGACCAATCACCAGGAGTACCGAGCGATGGGCATCCACATGATCGGGGCCGTTCTGCGCATCGTCTTCCAGCACAAAAATGATGCTTTCTTTCCAGATTTTACTGTGCGAAATATGCTCGACCAACTTACCCAGTGCATCATCATTCTGGGCTACATAAGCCAGCGGGGTCAGTGCTCCGGGTCTTGTGCCCATGGTATGATCGTTGGGTAAGCGCATAATGGTTAAGTCGGGAACCTGATGAACGGCAACCAGACTGTCGAAATCATGCGCCCAGATTTGGTAGCGTTTCAGGTCGGAAATATTCAGCGAAAATCCCGGAAACCTTCTGTCGGTATAAGGAACCATGTCTTTGTTGCTGGGAATATACAGTCCGTTTTTGTCTTTTTTCCCGATTTTCATAAACTCGCCATAATTCCGGTAGGTTTTGTGATGGGCAATCACATTGTTCCATATGTAACCCGAAGAAGGGGCTGCCGCCGGAACGCCGCCTTCAAAGTCGTAGCTGGCACCTCGGCGGCCGTAATTGACCGGCCATAGTTTTTCCACATAATCGGTGGCATAGGCAGCCGTTGACCAGTTGTGCCCGTCGGCACTCACTTCGGCATCCACGTAAAAATTATCGTACAACGTGAAATCTTTTACCAGTTGATGGGCATTGGGGGTCACCTTCTGCCCAAACAAACACAAAGCCGGATCCCCGTTGCCTTCTTTCACATCTCCAAGCACCTGATCGTAGGTACGGTTTTCCCGGATGATGTAAAACACATGTTTGATTTTTGGACTGCCTTTAGCGTTGGGCGTCAGGGGAATGACATGCTGATGCGCAACCTCTTTCTTTTTGTTGACATAAGGCGTATTTTCATAGGCTTCCTTGCTGAGCAAGGCCAGTTTTTTAGTGTCGGGAAAGGGAATCACCGACATCGTTCCCCTGAACATGGTTCCCGTATAACTCAGCATCCAGTCCCTGGGGCGTTTTTTCATCGGGTCGGGACCATCGGGATTGGCCCGGGACGAAATACCTTTGCCGTTGGCCACTACAATACGATTGGTCTGAGGAACATAACACACCGCTGTCGGATACCATCCCGTGGGAATAAAACCCAGGTTCCGGGCGTGCTCGTTTTTCGTCACATCGAAAACAGCCAGATAATTATTGTCGGCATTGGCCACCAGCAATTGTTGGTCGTGGTGGGCCAACGTGAGTCCGTTGGGGGTACTTCCATAGGGCACATCGGGCAACAAAGAAGTCACCAACGTTTCCATTACCCGGTGGTTTTTCAGGTCCAGCACCGATACACTGTTGTTGTTGGCATTAGCCACAAACAAGCGACCGTCATTTTTGGTAATGACCATCTGGTTGGGATGATCGCCGGTGTGAAATACATGACCCGGTGTCATCTCCGGCAAATTCACCTCCACGACTGAAGCTTTTCCCCACAACGAAACATAGGCTTTGTTCTGGGCATGATTGATCACCACTTCATAACACTTACCCCCCATGTCTATCGTGCGGAGTACTTTCCTTGTTTTGATGTCCAGCACATACAACGCATTGCTTTTCTGGGAAACAGCCAGCAAGCGGTCTTTCTTTTTCCAGTAAGCCAGTCCTGTGAGGGAAATATTTCCCTTGGGAAATTTCGGTCCCACTTTTATGCTTCCGTCCGCTTTCAGCCGCCCGTTTTCAAACCGGTAAACATCCACTTTGTTATCATTACCTCCCGATACATAGAGTTTCTGATCATTTTTTCCAAAAACCAAGCCTACCCAGGTATTGTCCACTTCCAGGCGTTGTACTTCTTTCAATGTGTTCAGATTCACCACCGACAGCGAATTAATGCCCATACCGCTGTTGGAGGTAATGGCATACTGTCCGTCGCGGGTAGTCACCATATTCAGCGGAAGTTCGCCAATGGGGATTTCGATGCCCGGAGGGCGCAGCTTCCAGCCATTGGGTAACAACGTATAGTTTTTATATTTTCCGGGTAGTTCAACCCCTTTATTTTGTTGCTGAGCCTGAATTCCGGCAGGAAAAACTAAAATCAGCGACAGGAAGATCAGCAATATATTGGATCGGATTGATTTCATGAGCACAATTTTCGGTTCCGATAAAACATTTTCGTTAAGAGGTAACAAAGATAAAATATCCCGCTTAGCAAAAGCAAAATGAATCGAAGCTTAACGAAAACAAAAACACAATTTGGTTATTTTTGTGCATTATGGCGAAAACAAAAACCACCTTTTTCTGTCAAAGCTGCGGATACCAGTCCTCGAAGTGGCTGGGAAAATGTCCTTCCTGCGGGGAATGGAACACGTTTGTAGAAGAAATCGTGGCCAAGAGCAGCGATTCAAAACCGCTGAAACAGAAGGTACACACCAAGGCAAGTCCGCTGCACCTGATCACAGCCGAACAGGAAGACCGCATCAACACCCGCAACGAAGAACTAAACCGGGTGCTGGGAGGCGGTTTGGTGCGGGGTTCGGTGGTACTGATCGGCGGGGAACCGGGCATCGGAAAATCCACGTTGCTGTTGCAGATTGCGCTGCAGATGAAACAACTGAAAACCCTGTACGTTTCCGGGGAAGAAAGCCCGCGCCAGATCAAAATGCGCGCCGACCGGCTGAAAATACAAAACGAACAGTGTTACATCCTCAACGAAACCTATACCACCGAAATATTAAAACAGATTGAAGAACTCACCCCCGACGTGCTGATCATCGATTCCATTCAAACCCTGTACACCGACACACTGGAGTCATCGCCGGGCAGTATTTCCCAAATCCGCGAAACCACGGCCGAGCTCATGCAGTTTGCCAAAACCACCCATGTACCCGTGTTCCTCATCGGGCACATCACCAAAGAAGGACAGCTGGCCGGGCCGAAAGTTCTGGAACACATGGTAGATACGGTTTTACAGTTTGAAGGCGATCCCCATTACGGTTTCCGGATTTTGCGTTCGGTGAAAAACCGGTTTGGTTCCACATCGGAACTGGGCATTTTCGAAATGCATGCCGGCGGACTGCGCGAGGTGAGCAATCCCAGCGAGATCCTGCTGTCGCAACGCGAAGAAACTTCCAGCGGTGTAGCCATAGCTGCCATGATGGAAGGACAACGGGCCATCCTTATCGAAACCCAGGCTTTGGTGACGAATGCAGCCTACGGTACCCCGCAACGCTCGGCCACCGGCTTCGATCTGCGGCGCATGAACATGCTGCTGGCCATCCTCGAAAAAAGAAGCGGTTTCCGGCTGAGTACCAAAGACGTATTCCTGAACATTGCCGGAGGAATTAAAGTGGATGACCCCGCCATCGACCTGGCCGTGGTGGCTGCCGTATTGTCTTCTACTGAAGACATCCCCGTTGATAATGATGTTTGTTTTGCCGCCGAGCTGGGACTTTCGGGAGAGATCCGGGCGGTAAGTCATGTGGAACAACGGATACTGGAAGCCGAAAAACTGGGGTTTGGTAAGATTTTTCTCTCCACCCTCAGCCTGAAAGGCATCAACCGCAGTCAATACAAAATTGAACTCATCGGGGTCAGAAAAATTGACGACCTGTTGCGTGAATTATTTGGTTAATATAAAGATGAAAATGAAAAGAATATTACTCTTCGTGCTGCTGGCCCTCACCGTTCAGGTACAGGCCCAGTTCAGCAAATTTTTCAGCGACAAGACGCTGCGTATGGACTATTACCACAGCGGCAACGACACCAGCGAATCCTACACTTTTGACGAACTGATCCAGGAACCCTATTGGGGCGGTTCCCATACCAATCTGATAGATACGTTCAACATGGGCAACTATTACATGAAAGTGTATGATGTGAAAAATGATTCGCTGCTGTATTCCAAAGGCTATTCTACCCTGTTCAGGGAATGGCAAACCACCGACGAAGCCAAAACCACCAACCGCACTTTTCCCGAATCGGTGGTGATGCCCTACCCGAAAGAAAAGGTACGCATCGATCTGTTCAGCCGCAACTGGGACGGGAAGTTCATCAAGAAGTTCTCCTACACCGTGGACCCCGACAGCACAGAAATCAAAAAGGACCGGCGACTGGTATATCCTGATTTCGACATCAAAGTAACCGGAGATCCGGCGCACCGGGTGGACATCGTGATTTTACCCGAAGGGTACACGGAAGCCCAGATGGGTAAGTTCATCAAGGATTGTGAGAAATTTGTCCACGACTTTTTCAAATTTGCCCCTTACAGTGAAAACCAGGATAAATTCAATTTCCGGGGCGTGCTGGCTCCCTCACCCGATTCAGGGACCGATATCCCGGCCGACGGCATCTGGAAAAACACGCTGCTGAACACCCGCTACTATACCTTTGGCAGCGAACGCTACCTGATGACCTCCGACTACAAGAGTGTCCGCGACCTGGCTGCCAATGCCCCGTACGACCAAATCTATATTCTGGTGAACAGCAACAAATACGGCGGAGGCGCCATCTACAATTTCTACAATGTGGGCGTCAACAGCAATGTGTCCTCAGCCAAGATTCTGATCCACGAATTCGGACACGGTTTTGCCGGACTGGCGGATGAATACTACGACAATTCCACAGCCTACGGTTCTTTTTACAACCTCAACATCGAGCCCTGGGAACCCAACATCACGACATTAAAAGATTTTGGCAAAAAGTGGAAAGACCTGGTGAAAAAAGGCACGCCCATCCCCACGCCCGATACTCCCAAGTATAAAAATACGGTGGGTGCCTTTGAAGGCGGAGGCTATGAGCCCAAGGGCATGTACCGCCCCATGGAAGACTGTCTGATGAAATCCTTCAAAGGAGACAAATTCTGCCCGGTGTGTCAGCGCGCCATCCAGCGGATGATTGATTTTGATACGAAGTAAAAACCTGGCTTTTTACCTTTTGTTTGCCTGCTCAGAAATGCTGTTTGTCATCCTGATTCGCCCGAGGCGGAGAAGCATCTGTTTTTTCAATGCAGCGATCCTTCACTCCATTGCATTCCGTTCAGGATGACAGGCTTTTGGGGCACTAAAAAAACGCGTCATCGCGATGAGCCTCTTTTCTTTGTATTTTTATTTGATCAAATTACACACTATTAACAAAGGAGTGAAACATGGAATTTCTATACTGTGCTATCTCGTGGGGCTCACCGCTGGGTCTGGGAATATTCTTTTTATTATCCGGTGCAGGTGCCGGCATTTTCTTTTGGGGATTCTCCCGTTTTATGAAAAGCAACAAAGACAAAACAAAATAGGCGTTTTGTAACTACCATGAACATTCAAAAAGTAAACCTACAGTCCAAGTTGCAGCTGTTTGATGCCTACTGGACCCCAAAGATTGTCGGGGAACTGAACAACCAATTCGTGAAACTTGCCAAACTGAAAGGCGAGTTTGTGATGCACCAACACGAGCAGGAAGACGAACTGTTTTATGTCATTGAAGGGAAATTATTCATCGAATTAAAAGATGAAACGCTGGAATTAAACCCGGGGGAATTTGTCATCATCCCCAAAGGGGTAGAGCACAAACCCTACGCTCCGGAAGAAGTGAGTGTTTTGTTGTTTGAGCCTGTCACCACTCTAAATACAGGGAACACAAACAACGAACTCACCGTACCGGATCCGGAACAAATCTGATTTGCGTCCGAACCGGATACCCGCTCATTTCAAATAATTCCGTAAGTTTCGCTAAAATTTCGCCCATGGCCGGTTTTTCCTTTCAGTTGTCGAAAAACAACACCAACCTGAAAACAGAGATCATCGCCGGGATCACCACGTTTATTTCCGGGATGTACATCATCATCGTGAACCCGGCGATCCTGGTCCATGCCGGGATTCCTTACAGTGCCGGACTGACTTCCACGGTAATACTCAGTGCCTTTGCCACCATCGGTATGGGACTGTATGCCAGAAACCCTATTCTGGTGGCTCCAGGTATGGGCATCAATGCCTACATCACCTACGCTATTGTTCAGGGCATGCATGTACCCCCCGAAGTGGCTCTGGGGACATTATTCTGGACGGGACTTGTTTTCGTATTGTTGTCCGTGTTTAATGTCCGCACCTGGATCGTGGAATCCATCCCCGAAACCATCCGTCAGGCAGGCGCCATCGGCATCGGGTTGTTCATTGCCCTGATCGGGATGGTGAATGCCGGGTTCATCGTCCCCAAACCCCCGTTTTCAGGAGTGGGACCCATCAATTCCCTGACGCTGACCTTCCTCCTGGGATTGCTGATCACCATCATTCTGGTGGTGAAAAAAGTACGCGGTGCCCTCATCATCGGCATTGTCTTCACGACCCTTCTGGCCTGGCCCATTGGCCGCTGGTACGGCGATGCCACCGCCGTATCCGGTATCAAAGAACTGCTCCACTGGAACGGGATCTACAAAGCGCCGGATTTTTCCTGGTTTTTTAAGCTGGACCTGATGGGATCACTGAAATACGCTTACATTCCGATTATCTTCGCTCTGTTGTTTGTGGACATGTTCGACAGTCTCACTACCTTTGTGGGCGTAGCCGAAGCCGGGAATCTGAAAGACAAGAACGGCGATCCGCGCAACATCAAACAATCGCTGATCGTGGATGGATTTGCCACCTTGTTTGCCGGTGTGTTAGGCACCACTTCCGGCACCGCTTACATTGAATCGGCCACCGGGATTCAGCAGGGAGGCCGAACCGGACTAACAGCCGTTGTCACGGGATTGCTGTTTCTTCCGTTCATGTTCTTTTCACCCCTGGCTGAACTGGTACCCTCCATAGCCACGGCGCCCATCCTGGTAATTGTGGGGGTATTTATGGCTGCTTCGCTCGGCAAGATCAACTGGACCCATCTGGAAGAAGCCATTCCTGCTTTCCTCACGATTGTTCTAATTCCATTGACCTATTCGCTGACCCAGGGAATTGTTTACGGATTGCTCACCTACAGCCTCATCAAGCTGGTGTTGGGAAAACACAGAGAAATCAGTCCCACACTGTGGGTCATCGATATTCTTTCGCTGCCGTTGCTGGCCATTGAATACGGGTTGATTTAGCACCGGAGTTTCGTTTTCCCTTTTTCCACCTCCGTGAAACCCGTAATTTCCGCAGTGATACCCATATTTGTATTACTTTTGCAACACAAGAAACAGGGGAAAAAATTACCGTTATGATCACGAAACTGGATGCGTTATTTGCCGCATTGAAAAACAGACCCACCCGTCGTCTGATTGTAGCTTCTGCCAACGATTCACACAGCATCGACGCAGTGGCTCAGGCTGTAAAAATGGGTATTGTGGAAGCAACCCTGGTAGGCGATACCGAACGGATCCAGGAAGTTTGCAAAAAAGAGCATATTGATGTAAGCCGGTTTACAATCGTTCACGAACCGGACGAGCTGGGTGCCGCCCGCAAAGCCGTGGCACTGATCAACGAAGGCAAAGGTGACCTGCTGATGAAGGGACTGGTAAGCACCGACAAATACATGAAAGCCATTCTGGACAAGGAAAACGGCCTCATGACACCCGGTGCTATTCTGAGTCACGTGACCGTAATGGAAAGTCCCCGCTACCACAAGCTGCTCATTTGCGGTGATGTGGCCATCATTCCGGCCCCCGAGTTAAAAGAAAAACTGGCCATTACCCGGTATTTAATCGCTACGGCTCATGCCCTGGGCAATTCTATGCCTAAAGTTGCTGTGCTGGCGGCCACCGAACAGGTGATGCCGAAAATGCCTGCCTGTGTGGATGCAGCTCTTCTTTCGAAAATGGCGGATCGCGGTCAGATCAAAGGAGCTTTGGTGGAAGGTCCGCTGGCACTGGATGTGGCCATCGACAAAGAAAGTGCCGACATCAAGAACATCAAAAACGAGGTGGCCGGCGATGCCGATTGTCTGGTTTTCCCGAATATTGAATCGGGCAATGTATTTTACAAAGCCAATACCAAGCTGGCCGGTGGCGAACAGGGGGCGATTGTAGCAGGAGCTCGTGTTCCGGCCATACTGTCTTCGCGCGGCGACAGCGTTCAGACCAAACTCTATTCGATTGCACTGGCAGCTATTTCTGCCCGATAAACCATAACTCAACAAACGCTTATGCAGGAAGAAATCAGGATACTGGCCATTAACCCCGGCTCTACTTCCACGAAAATTGCCGTTTATATTGGAAGCAATCCTGTTTTCATTCAAACCATCCGTCACAGTCTCGAGGAACTGGAAAAGTTTGCCATCATTACCGATCAGTTTGAATTCCGGAAAAACATCATCCTTCAGGAACTGAAAGATGCCGACATCCGGCTGGATCTGATCCGGGTGGTCATGGGAAGGGGTGGACTGCTGAAACCGGTTGAATCCGGAGTATACCGGGTAACGGAAACCATGCGCTCCGACCTGAAGTCCTGCAAATACGGTCAGCATGCCAGTAACCTGGGAGGCCTTATTGCCTGGGATATTGCCCGTTCGCTGCCCGATGCCGAAGCATTTATCACCAATCCTGTGGTGGTGGACGAGTTGGACGACAAGGCCCGGATTTCGGGACATCCGTTGTTGCCCCGGCGGTCGATCTTTCATGCGTTAAACCAGAAAGCCGTAGCCCGGCAACATGCCAAGTCCATCATGAGAAAGTACGACGAGTTGAACCTGATTGTGGTTCATTTGGGCGGTGGCATTACTGTAGGCGCTCACAAAAAGGGAAGAGTGGTGGATGTGAACCAGGGACTGGACGGCGACGGACCGTTTTCGCCGGAACGATCGGGAACCTTACCGGTGGGGGATCTGGTGCGGTTGTGCTACAGTGGAAAATACACCATGGAAGAGGTGCTGAAGATGATCACCGGTCAGGGGGGGCTGATTGCTTACCTGGGAACCAACAGCGCCTATGAAGTGGAAAAGCGGGTGAAGGAAAACGATGAGCAAGCCAAATTGATCTACGATGCCATGGCCTACCAGGTTGCCAAGGAAGTGGGCGGTATGGGTGCCGTTCTGAATTTCGAGATCGACGGCATTTTGATCACCGGGGGGATTGCCCATGACAAATATTTTGTGAACCAGATCATTTCTTACGTTCACCGCATTGCCCCGGTCCATGTGTATCCGGGAGAAGACGAAATGAAAGCCCTGGCACAAAACGGGTTGCGCGTGGTTCGCGGAGAAATGCAGCCCAAAGATTACCATTAAACATCTTAAATATTTCGCTTTCCTGCTGCTGGGAATGATGATCGCCGATTATTGAGAAAACCCGTTGTATTGCAGTTCATCATTCATTGACAAACATTCATCATTCTTACTTATGCCCGAAAAGCCGCCCGAAAAATAAACTGAGTATTTCCACTCAGGTACGAGGAGTCTCTTCGTTTCTCTTTGCTTCGTTTTTGACGACAGGAAGACACAAAAAAAGGCCGTTTCTTCGAAACGACCTTTAATTTTTCTTGCGATACTGATTAGTGTTTGCTCAAATAAGAAGCAATCCCTTCGTGGGTATCCTGCAAAGCATCGTCACCGGCTTTCCAGTTAGCGGGACACACTTCACCGTTTTCTTCATAAAACTGCAGGGCATCTACCATACGGAGGGCTTCGTCGATGCTTCGGCCCAACGGAAGATCGTTCACCACCTGGTGACGAACCACGCCCTGTTTGTCGATGAGGAACAGTCCGCGCAAGGCAACCGGTTCCCCGTGGAATACCATTTCACCTTCTTCGTTGTAGTCGTACTCACCGGCCAACACATCGAAGTTTTCGGAGATGGTTTTGGAAAGGTCGGCTACCAGGGGATATTTTACACCTTTGATACCGCCGTCATTTTTTTCGGTGTTCAACCAGGCCCAGTGTGAATGGGGAGAGTCGGTGGAGCAGCCTACCACAGCCACATTCCTTTTTTCAAATTCTTCCATTTTTTCCTGGAAGGCAAGAATCTCAGTGGGACATACAAAGGTAAAGTCCATGGGGTAAAAGAAAAATACCACATGCTTTTTTCCGATGTACTGTTCCAGAGAAAATTTCTCAACAAATTCGCCGCCGTTTACAACGGCTGTAGCTTCAAACAAAGGGGCTTTTTTCCCAACTAATACTGACATAATTCTATGTTTTTTAATTCTTTACTGATTTACTGCAAAATTAAGAATTATTTCAAATAAGGCCAGTAGATGAGATTAATTATTGTTAAAAATCTTATCAATAATATCAATATTCCATTGGGAAATTCTATTTCCCGTGATTACGTTCACGAAGAAGTTCAAGCGGACTGACCGGAAACATATTAAGATTTTTCATTATGTTTGTTTATCGTAAAACTTAAACTCATGGAAGAAACTCAAAAAAACTTTTTTGCACCAGAACCTGAAGTAGGCGCGGTGTACAGTTATGGATGGGAAATTTTAAAAACAAATTTCTGGGCGCTGCTGGGCATCGTGGTGGTTGGAGTAATCCTTGGTGCGGCCCCTACAGCTCTATCCGGTGGTAATCCGATGAAAGACCACAATGCTTTTAGTTCGCTTTTCTGGATATTGGTTTCCGGCCCTGTTTCGTATGGTATCATCTGGACTTTCCTGAAGGCAGTTCGAAAAGAAGACTTCGAAATCAAAGATATGTTCGCGGCCTTTGGTCCCAATTATTGGAATGTTCTCGTCGCTAACCTTTTGGTTACCGTTGTTGTTGGCTTGGGCTTTGTACTGCTCATCGTTCCCGGCATCTACCTGGCCTGTAAGCTGGCTTTTGTCCCTTTCCTGATCACGGATAAAGGAATGAAATTTTCTGATGCCTTCTCTGCCAGCTGGGATCTGACCAAAGGGCATGGCTGGACGATCTTTCTCATGGGGCTGCTGGCCATTCCTATTGTAATCGGAGGACTTATTTTACTGGGTGTCGGCATACTGGTCGCTATGATCTGGATTCATGCTGCGTTTGCTGCTTTGTATTATACGGTAGACAGCAACCGTCCCAAAACTATTGAGGTCTAATTTCTAAGTCTGTTATTCTGCCAGCCAGTTGGCAATCATGCGGGAACCGAATTCGGTCATGTATGATTCGGGATGAAACAACAGTCCACGGACGTCATGTATTTGATGACGGAAGGCCATGATCATGTTCTGCTCATCTTTTAAGGTTGCTTCCAAAGCGACGGGCAAATCTTCATTTTTTACATACCAGGAATGATAGTGCCCGATGGCAAAGCGGCCGGGAAGTCCTGAAAAAACAGCATCCTCGGAAACAATTTTCCCCTGATTCTGAATGCCGTGCAGGGGAAACGGCAATGGACTGAGCACGCCGCCGTAGGATTGCACCAAAGCTTCAAATCCCAGACAGACTCCCAGAAAGCTTTTTTGACTCTTGTAGTGCTGAATAAAAGGCATCAGATCCCCGGCCTCATGCGCCAAACCCGGTCCGGGTGAGATCAAAACCTTATCAAAATCTGCCGCTTTTACGCTGTTCAACGCATCATTCTTCACCAGCAACCAGCTTTCCTTGCCGGCTTCCCTAACCAGCTGTACCAGGTTGTATGTAAAGGAATCGTAGTTATCGATGATCAGCAGTTTCATCCGGAAGATTTCCTGCAAAAGTAATACTTCTGAGCGCAAATTCCGAAGCGGGGGAATTCCTATTTTTGCCTTCAAAACAGGGTCGTGGGAAAGAGCAAAGAAATTATCAGGAAACAAATGAACAGCATGGGTGCTGACCGCATTCCTTTCCTGTTTTTACTGGATTTTGAACTGAACGAACCCTTCATTGTTCCATTGACTGAAGCCCGTCCGGATGAGATTCTTTTTGACCTCAACGGGATAAGCAACTTCGAAACCGGGGCCGTTTCTGCAAAAAAACTGGAATTCCATATTGATCCCTTCCCAAAAGCAGCATACTGCAAAGCTTTTGAAAAGGTTCAGGAAGAATTGCGCTACGGAAACACCTTTTTACTGAACCTGACTTTCCCCAGTCGCATCGATACTAATTACAGCCTGAAAGAATTTTTCCATGCCTCTTCGGCAAAATATAAAGTCTGGTTCCGCGATCGTTTTGTGAGCTTCTCTCCTGAAATTTTTGTACAAATCCGCGACGGAGTCATCCGCTCCTTTCCCATGAAAGGAACCATCGACGCCCGCATCCCTGATGCAGAAAGCAAACTGTTGGCCAGTAAAAAAGAAAAAGCAGAACACTACACCATTGTGGACCTCATCCGCAATGATCTGAGTTTGGTGGCCCAACAGGTACGGGTAAAAAGGTTTCAATACATCGATCACCTCCGCACGCACAAAAATGAGATTCTGCAAATGAGTTCCGAGATTGAAGGACAGCTGCCAAAAGATTTCAATTGTCATCTGGGAGATATCTTCATGAGTTTGTTGCCGGCCGGCTCCATATCGGGTGCACCCAAAAAGAAGACGTTGGAGATTATCCGGGAAAATGAAAAAGGCAACCGTGGATTTTACACCGGTATTGTGGGTATCTTTAACGGAAAAGATGTGGACAGCGGCGTACTGATCCGGTACCTGGAAAAAACCGAAAACGGTTTGCAGTTCCGCAGCGGCGGCGGCATTACCGCACTGAGCAAGTGCGAAAAAGAATACGACGAACTGATTCAAAAGATTTATGTCCCTATTACTGGAAAGCATACGGTTTGAAAACAACAGATTCCACCATCTGGATTTCCATCAGGAACGGATGAACCGTTCTGCACGGGAACTGCTCGGGTCCAAAGCCCCGGAACTGGAAAAAGAACTGGAAAACAGGATGGATCAGTTCAGGGAAAGCAATCCCGGCGGGAATCAGTGTTTTAAATTCCGGGTTTTGTATGATCAGGAAATCCGAAAGGTTGAATGGGCCGTCTATCAACAACCAACGATCCGTTCCCTGAAAATGGTGGAAGCATCCCAAATTGACTACTCCCATAAATATGCCGATCGCGAAGTGCTGAATGAACTTTTGATGCAAAGGGGACGGTGCGACGATATTTTAATGATCAAAGAAGGCCGCATTACCGACACTTCTTTCTGCAATGTGGTTTTTTACAACGAGAAACAATGGCTGACGCCTGCTTACCCGCTTTTAAAAGGCGTCCAGCGGGAAGTTCTGCTGAAGCAGGAAATCATCCAGACCGCGGATATCAGGGTGGAAGATTTGGGTAATTTTTCCAAACTTCGCCTCATCAATGCCCTGCTTCCTTTTGAAAAAGCCCCTGAACTGAAAATCAGTCAGACTTTTTCCTGATTTCCTCCCTAAAACAGCCTTTCCGAAAGCATTTTATCGATCAGATAAATGGATTTTCAATATCTTTGAACAACCTAAAAAATGCATAACCTATGAAGAAATTTTTACTCCTTTTAGCGATCTCAATCCTGACAACTTCAGGTCATTTTGCTTTTGCCGGCGAAGGCATGTGGATTCCCAGCCTGCTGAAACAGCTCAACGAAAAAGAAATGAAAGCCATGGGCATGAAAATCAGTGCCGACGATATTTATTCACTGAACCACAGCAGCATGAAAGATGCCATTATGCTGTTTGGCAGAGGCTGTACTTCGGAACTCATATCCGGCGAAGGTCTGTTGCTCACCAACCACCATTGCGGCTTCAGCTCCATTCAAAAACACAGCAGCGTGGAACACGACTATTTGAAAGACGGTTTCTGGGCCATGAACCGGGGTGAAGAACTGCCCAATCCTGGGTTGACGGCTACATTGATGATCCGCATGGATAAGGTAACTGATCAGGTATTGCAAGGAGTCAATGATCAGATGTCCGAAAAAGAACGCAAAAGTGCCATTGAAAAAAATACCGAACAACTGATTAAGAATTTTGAGAAAGATTCACCCTACCAGGCCACGATCAAATCCTTTTTCAAAGGCAATGAATATTACATGATTGTGACCGAGACATTTAAAGACGTTCGACTGGTGGGGGCTCCGCCGTCGGCGATCGGAAAATTTGGTGGCGATACCGACAACTGGATGTGGCCCCGCCATACCGGTGATTTTTCTCTGTTTCGTATTTATGTCAGTCCCGACGGAAAACCTGCTGCCTATTCCAAAGACAACGTGCCGTACCAGCCCAACTACTTTTTCCCCATTTCATTAAAAGGAGTGAATGAGGGTGACTTTACATTTGTGTTCGGCTATCCGGCCCGTACCAACGAATATTTGCCCAGCTACGCCATCGAAGAAATCACGAAACTGGAAAATCCGGCTAAGATCAAACTGCGCACCCAGCGACTGGATATTTTCAAGAAATACGCAGAAACCAGCCCTAAGATCCGGATCATGTATGCATCCAAGCAAGCCGGAGTGGCCAATGGCTGGAAAAAAATGATCGGCCAGGACTGGGGCATCAAACGGACCCATGCCATCGAAAAGAAACAACAATTCGAACAAGACTTTCAACAATGGGCCACTGCCAATCCCCACAGAACCCAACAATACGGAGACTTGTTAAATCAGTTTAAACAGGTATACCAACAAATCAGGCCGTATCAACAAGCGGCTGATTATGTTTACGAAGGAGCCCTGGGAGTCGAAGCACAGCGTTTCGCCCTTTCGTTTTTGCGACTGGCTGAAATCAGCAAAGAGCATCCCGGAGATACGGCCCAACTATATCAGATGGTGAAAAGTTTGCAGGCTCGTGAAAAAACGTTCTACAAAGATTATTACAAACCGCTGGATATGGAAGTCATGGCGCAGCTGTTGAATACTTACGATAAGAATGTACCTGATGCTTATAAACCCGCCTGGTTTGCTGTCATTCACAAAAAATTTAACGGTGACTACAAGAAGTTTACCGAATACACTTTCAAAAAAAGTTTTCTGGATGACCCCGAAGCCCTGAACACTTTCCTGAAAAACTACCGGGCCAACGATTATAAGAAACTGGAAAAAGATCAGTTCTTTCAGATGGCAATGGAGATCAACCGGTTTGCCAAACAAAATATCTGGCCAAAACTGGATCAGTTGTCTGCCCGAACTGACAGTCTGATGCGGATTTACATGCGGGCTCAAATGGAAATGCAATCCGACAAACGATTCTACCCGGATGCCAATTTCACTTTGCGGGTTACCTACGGAAAAGCCGGCGGTTTTTCCCCTGCTGATGCCGTGGAATACAAAACCTTCACCACCATGAAAGGCATCCTGGAAAAGGAAAATCCGGATATTTATGATTATGCGGTTCCGGAAAAATTAAAAACCTTGTACAAGGATCAAGATTTTGGTCCCTATGCCGACAAAGACGGTAGCATGCACGTCTGTTTTGTAGCCAAAAACCACACATCGGGCGGCAACTCAGGAAGTCCGGTTTTGAATGCTGAAGGACAACTGATCGGGGTGAATTTCGACCGCGACTGGGAAGGAACCATGAGCGATCTGAATTACGACCCTTCGGTTTGCCGAAACATCAGTCTGGACATTCGCTATTTTCTGTTTGTTGTAGACAAACTGTCGGGAGCCGGCTATTTACTGGATGAAATGAAAATTGTAAAATAACATGGATATCAGTCATATTGAACACATCGGCATAGCCGTTAAAGATTTGAGCAAGGCCATTGAATATTATGAGCAGGTACTCGGATTGAAATGCTATGCCATTGAAGAAGTAAAGGATCAGAAAGTAAAAACTGCTTTCTTTCAGGTAGGGCAAACCAAGATTGAACTGCTGGAGAGTACCGCAGAAGATGGACCCGTTGCCCGATACATTGAGAAGAAAGGCGAAGGCATCCACCACATGGCCTTTGCCGTAAAGGATCTCAACAAGGCGTTGAACGAAGCGGAAGAAAAGGGAATACAACTGATCGACAAGCAACCCAGAGGCGGTGCAGAAGGGCTGAACATCGCTTTCCTGCATCCTAAATCCACCTTTGGGGTGTTAACGGAGTTCTGCGAACATCCCGAAAAATAGAGAAAAGCAAATTTGACGTATTTTGCGGCTCGTGTAAACAGCTTTTCTCTTATTTTTGCAGCATCAATGATTGTTACACTTCAGCATAACCAAACCGGATCAGGATGTTAGTTATTGGAATTGCAGGCGGCAGTGGATCGGGAAAAACCACTGTTGTAAGGAAAATTGTAAAAGCCTTACCCAAAGACTCAGTCGCCATTATTACACAGGATTCATATTATTACGACAACGGTGATTTGAGTCCCGAAGAAAAACTTAAAATCAATTTCGACCATCCCAAGTCCATCGAATGGCCCCTGCTGATCAAACACCTCCATCAGCTGCAGCGGGGCGAAAGCATTGAGATGCCCATTTATTCATATGTTACGTGTGCCCGTGCCCGGGAAACCCAGCTGGTCAAACCCAGACCGGTGATCATTGTGGAAGGAATTTTGATCATGACTCAGCCTGAGATGCGCAAGCTGCTTGACATTAAACTTTTTGTTTCTACCGATAGCGACGAGCGCCTGATGCGCATCATCCGCCGCGACATTCAGGAAAGAGGCCGAAACTACGAAGATGCCATGAGTCATTATTCCAAGTTTGTAAAGCCCATGCATCAGCAATTTATTGAACCTACCAAAATGTTTGCCGATGTCATCATCCCCGAAGGAGGAAACAACCTTGTTGCCATCGATATGGTGGTTTCCCGGATCAAGCTCAACCTGGATCAAACCGTAGGTCAGCCTTCCAATTCCTGACGGACTCTTATCCTACACAAATTACTTGTATTTTTGCCGTCCATAGCCGGCCAACGGTTTTCACATTAATGCTGAATAGAGAATGCTCAAAAATAAAAGCTCCGTAAAAAGTCCCTGTATCCACGTTTGCACACTGGACGAAAACAAAATCTGTATGGGTTGTCATCGCAGCGTGGAAGATGTTCGCAACTGGTACCGCTATACAGACGAGGAAAAAGAACAGGCGATTAAAGATGCAGAGGAACGTCGGCGCGTCAAAGACGAAAATATTTTTGATCATTACGTTTAAAATGTATCCATTTTCGGATATGCCACACCGATAGCGGAGTAGTCAATCCCTTGCCCTTTCAGGAAAATTTTCAGTACCCTTCTGTTGTACAGCCCTTTATTAATTGTGGCCCGTCATTTGCTAATGGAAGGCGTCCATCTTCCTAAGAATATGGTTCGCCCTCGGTGAAAGGCAACTGCGTTTCCTGCTCACCAAAGTATTTCGTTCTTTATAGTTCGGTTAAGGATTGAACTAAAAATCTGTTTTGCTGAAAATTAAAATGCATGACTACACTTTCTCAACCGGTAACTCTTTCATTATGGTAAGTATGAAAACCCGATAGCAAATGGCACTTACGAAAACCTACATTTGCTCAAAAAAAGAATTGCTCCATTCCCGGAGCAATTTTTTTTTCATGGAACAACAAAGTCCACGGGCATTACGTTATTTAACTGAAGAACGTAAATTTCGTTAAAATCCTCTCTTTTATTCATATAGAAAGTTGATTTTCGTTTTTTGTTTATTACCTTTGCACTCTTAATTATATTTAGGAATATGGAAAATCAATCAACACCAAACGGAACAAAAGCCCCGAACAAGAATACGGGACTCATTGTTGCTCTTGCTATTTTTATTATTGCCGCCATTGGATTGGGTATTTGGCTCTTTTCTGTCCAGGGAAACATGAAAGCTTTGAAAGCGGAAAAAGAAGCACAAAAGACAGAATTGATGAATCAGTTGAATTCATTGATGAAACAACACGACCAGCTGAAAGTGGAATACGGTTCACTTTCCGACTCATTAGCTACAAAAGACAGTGTGATCCAGGCCAATGCAACGGAAATTAAAAAACTGATGGCTACCCGCTGGGAATATTTCAAAGTGCGAAAAAAATTGCACAACCTGCAACTCATCGAACAGGGTTTTGTACGCCAAATGGATTCATTATACCGTGTGAACAAAGCTTTGAAAGTGGAAAACAACATGATTAAAGAGCAGGTTCAGACAGAAAAAGCAAAGAATGTAAAACTGTCACAGGAAAAACAAGAACTGGCCGGTAAAGTAGAAACCGCCAGCATCATTCCTGTCTACAATCTGACCGCTGAAGGGGTTCACGTAACCGGTACCGGAAGAGAAAGAAAAACAGATAAAGTAAAACGGATCAATAAGATCAAAGTTTGCTTCACTGCTGGAGCTAATAAAATTACTCAACCCGGTGTAAAAGACTTCTATGTACGCATTGCACAGCCCGACAAAAAGATTCTCACCATTGATAACGGCGATGAATACTCATTCGAATTTCAGGGCAACAAACTGCAATACAGCATCATGAAAGAAGTTGACTATCAAAATCAGTCCGTGGATATTTGTGTGTACTGGTCCAAATCACAGGCAAAAGAATTGCCGAAAGGCTTGTACCATGTAGACATCTACGCAAACAACCACAACATTGCTACCACTTCTTTCACACTGAAATAAGAACCTAACAGATCGATACAAAAAAAGCGGAGTAAAACTCCGCTTTTTTTATGCCCTTATTTTTCTCTACCAATTAATTTTTAGTTTCTCCGATACAATGGATGCGATCTTGCTAACCGGAACCCTTTCCTGCTGCATGGTATCCCGTTCGCGAAGGGTAACCGTATTGTCTTCCAGTGTTTGATGGTCGATGGTAATGCAATAGGGTGTTCCAATGGCATCGTGGCGACGGTAGCGCTTGCCGATGGTATCTTTTTCTTCGAAGAAACACATGAAGTCCATCTTCAATCCGTCCATAATTTCACGGGCCTTTTCAGGCAGTCCGTCTTTTTTGGTCAACGGGAAAACAGCAATCTTGGTCGGAGCCAGGAAAGGAGGAAGTTTCATTACTACCCGTTCGGAACCATCTTCCAGTTTTTCTTCGGTATAAGCGTTGCTCAGCATAGCCAGAAACATCCGGTCGAGGCCGATGGAAGTTTCTACTACATAGGGAACATAACTTTCGTTGGTTTCCGAATCAAAGAAACGCAATTTCTTTCCTGACAACTTTTCATGAGCACTTAGATCAAAATCGGTTCGGGAGTGGATCCCTTCCAGTTCTTTGAATCCCATGGGGAAATCAAACTCAATGTCGGTAGCCGCATTGGCATAATGCGCCAGTTTATCATGGTCGTGGAAACGATATTTGTCTGCAGGAATACCTGTATTAAGGTGCCACTTCATCCGGGCGTCCTTCCAATAGGCAAACCATTCCATCTCGCTTCCGGGTCGGACAAAAAACTGCATCTCCATTTGTTCAAACTCCCGCATACGGAAAATAAACTGACGGGCTACGATTTCGTTCCGGAACGCCTTCCCCGTTTGTGCGATTCCAAATGGAATCTTCATTCGCCCTGTTTTCTGAACGTTCAGATAATTCACAAAAATGCCCTGAGCCGTTTCGGGTCGCAAATAAATGTTGGAAGCCCCTTCGGCCGTAGATCCCATTTGGGTTGAAAACATCAGGTTGAACTGACGTACATCGGTCCAGTTTCTGGAACCCGAAATGGGGTCGACAATTTCCAGATCCTCGATCAGCTGTTTGATGCCTTCCATGTCGTTCCGATCCATGGCAGGATACAAACGCCCCTTAATTTCTTCCATTTTTTGAATATTGGCCAGCACCCGCGGATTGGTTTCGCGAAACTGCTGTTCGTCAAACGCATCACCAAAGCGTTTGGCAGCCTTCTCCACTTCCTTGTTGATTTTGGCTTCCAGTTTAGCCAAATGGTCTTCTACCAATACGTCGGCACGGTATCTTTTTTTGGAATCTTTGTTGTCGATCATTGGATCGTTAAATGCATCTACGTGTCCGGAGGCCTTCCATACCAACGGGTGCATAAAAATAGCCGAGTCCAGACCCACAATATTCTCGTGCATCTGCACCATAGCCTTCCACCAATAATCACGGATGTTGCGCTTCAACTCTACCCCATTCTGACCGTAGTCGTATACGGCACTCAGTCCGTCGTATACTTCACTGGACTGAAATACAAAGCCGTATTCCTTGGCGTGTGCAATAATCTTCTTTAACAGATCTTCCTGATTTGCCATATACTTTCTCTCTTGAATAATTCAACACTAATTTTCTAATTGGTAAAGAAATCCACCACATTTCCAATGGTACTGGTTTTTCTCTTGTACAGTTCACTGTAACCGCAGTGCGTACAGGAAATCACCATAAATTTTTTGTTTTGTACATCAAAAATCTTGGCGAAAGCACCGCCGGTGGTTCTGATTTCGTCCACTTCATATTGTTTGTTATCACATTTGGGACATACATATTCTCTCTTTTCCATAATCGTTACTTTAAAACGGCAAAAGTAAGAATTAAGCTTATTAGACCCAATAAATTAGAAGATAATTCATTGGGTATCTGATAGCGAAAATCCCAAAAAAGAAACCCCGCGGTTGACTCGCGGGGTTCTGTGGGCCCACCAGGGCTTGAACCTGGGACCACCTGATTATGAGTCAGGTGCTCTAACCAACTGAGCTATAGGCCCTATTCGGCAAAACCGATAACAATTCTCTTTCTTTAAAAGAGGGTGCAAAGTTAATCATTCAAATTAAAATCCGATACGAATCCTTCAAAAAAATAGTGTGTGTCATTTTTTCAATCCCTGTAATGTAAACAGCACAACCAAAAACATTAAAATAGTAATGGAAGCCGCCAGATAAAAGGCCCCGTTTATTCCGAAACCAACTACGCCCCAACCAATAACTATGGGTCCCAGCGTTTGTCCCAGTCGGAGGACCATGCCATTGGCTGACATGAAAACGGCCCGTTGTTTTTCCGGAGCCAGATGAATGAGTAAGGTTTGTAAACCCGGAATATTCAACCCCTGTGCTACCCCGAAAATTATCACGGGGATTAGGAAAATCCACACCGAATCGATGAAGGGAACCGAAAGAATGGAAATAAAATACAGAACATAAGCCACCTTCAGCAAGTCAACTTCCGAAAACCGTCTGACCAGTTTTCCCAGCTGAGCTGAAGTAAAAGCAGTAGAAAAAGAACTGAGCGACAACATCAAACCAATCTGAAAAGAATTGAGTCCCAGTTTTTTGTCAAACATAAATGGCAAAAAACTCAGAAAGGCACCATACAGGATGATAAACGTCAGTACACTCAGCGAAAGCAGGCCCAATACCTCTTTTTTAATTATGCTTTTATATGTCGCACGAATATACTCCCCAATTCCTGTCGATTGGTGTAACTCCACCGGTTTGAGTTTTGCCATGGCCCATAAACCGACGGGTATGGCGAGCAACGGAAGCAGAAAAGGGAAGTTCCAACCAAGGATAGCCAGCATCCCGCCGATAAAAGGATAAAACCCCGTACCAACACTTAGCACACTGGCATTATAGCCCATGGCTTCGGCCCGCTGCTTCCCTTTAAAGAAATCTCCGATGAGGGTCACATTCAGTGTACCCAGCGTACTGCCTCCCACGCCCTGTAGAAAACGAAAGACAAGCAACCAGTGTAAATTTCGTGTAAAAAAACAGGCAAAACCTGCCAAACCAAACAAAAAAAGTGATGGGATCAAAATGGTTTTTCTCCCGTAGCGATCGGCCAGAATTCCACCGACGGGTGCCAAAAAAATGCCGGGCAGTGTAAACACACTGATCAGATAAGCCACTTCCGCTTCCGATAAATGCAAACTGCGGGCCACCTTGGGAAAAGCCGGTGTAATGCTGGCTACTCCCAAAACAGCAATCAGTGTAATACCGAAAATGATGTGCAGGTTTTTGTCTTGAAAAAGTGAAGGTTTGTTTTGTTGACCTGTCATAATTCCTGATTAACCATCGAAAGATACGGTAAAATACGGGTTCATGAAAAGATTTTCAAAAAGGGAAAAATATTCTTTGGGGCTTCCTGTAATCCCGGTGTAAAATTTATCTTTGTAAAAAGCCTGAACATGGACATCAGCAGCATTATTTTCGATTTCGGAGGCGTTATACTGGATATTGATCCCCAACTGACGATTAAGGCTCTTAGGGATTTTGGATTCAAAGAATGGCAAAAACTCGACAGCCCTGAGTTTTACAAAGAAGTCATCTTTCCCCTGGAAAAAGGGCTGGATTCCCCCGAGGTTTTCAGAGATAAAATGAGAAACTATCTGCAAATGAAGTTAACGGATGAACAGGTCAACACGGCCTGGAATGCTTTGTTGTTTCCGCTCACCAATGAACGAATCCGTTTGCTGGAAAAAGCAAAAAAACACTATGCCATTTTCCTGCTCAGTAATTCCAACTTCATCCACTATCAGGAGTTCCTTAAGGATCTGCATTCAAACTTTGGCTACAAACAGTTCGACGATCTCTTTGATAAATCCTACTTTTCGTTTGAACTTCAACTGATCAAACCCGACAGAAAAATATACGATTATGTGCTTGGGGACCAAGATCTGGATCCTGGCCAAACCCTGTTCATTGATGACCGGGAAGACAATATTGAAGGTGCTGCCCGAACAGGGCTCAAAACATTCCATTTAAGCAACGGAACCCGACTGACCGATCTGTTTGATCATACTGGAAAACTAAAAGATCCCTTAATATCAGGAGAAATTCTGACGGATCTCGTTTAAAATACTTTTCAGTTCCTCCAGCGTTTCGGCTTCCATCAACCGAATTCGGTAGGATTTAAAATTGGGAATATTTTTGAAGTACGCACTCCAGTGCTTCCGGATTTCGAGCACCCCTTTCCGTTCTCCTTTCCAGTCTACTGACCGTTCCAGGTGTATGGTACTGATATGTACTTTTTCTTGCACGGATGGCTCGGGAAGAATTTCTCCGGTTTCCAGAAAATGTTTGATGTCTCTGAAAATCCAGGGGTTGCCATAGGCAGCCCGGGCAATCATCAGGCCGTCGACCCCATAGGTTTCTTTGAAATATTTTGCCGATTCCGGATCTTTTACATCCCCGTTGCCAAAAATGGGAATGTGCATGCGCGGGTTGTTTTTCACTTCCCCTATTAAGGTCCAGTCGGCAGGTATACTGGAACGGGTGGTACGCAGCCTTCCGTGAATAGTCAGCGCCTGAATACCCACATCCTGTAGCCGTTCGGCAATATCCACAATTTCCTTGTGTTGTTCATCATATCCCAGGCGCGTTTTTACCGTAACCGGAAGTTTTACCGCCTTCACTACCGCTTCGGTCATTTGAACCATTTTCGGGATGTTGTTCATAATGCCTGAACCGGCTCCTTTGGCTACTACTTTCTTAACCGGACAACCATAATTGATGTCGATCACATCCGGATTTACCCGCTCGGCATATTGGGCTGCCTGCACCATGGAATCAATATCATGACCAAAAATCTGGATCCCTACCGGACGTTCAAATTCTTCAAAATCCAGTTTCTTCACGCTTTTTTGAGCATCCCGGATCAGGCCCTCGGAAGAAATAAACTCGGTGTACATAATGTCTGCACCAAACATCTTACATACATGCCGAAACGGAGGATCCGTCACGTCCTCCATGGGAGCCAGCATCAGGGGGAACTCCCCCAGGTTAATATCACCTATCTTTACCACAACTATATCTTTCTGTTCAATACTATTTTCAGGGCTGCAAAAATATTAATTTTGCGCCAATCAAAAGAAAAACAATGAAATCAACAGGCATCTTCTCCTATTTTTCGCCGGGCGTGAAATTTTTCTGGCTTATCCTGATCTTCATTTTGTTTGCGATTATTTCCGCATTTGGCGGTTTGATGGCAGGGAAATTCATGCACCTGGATATGACACAAATGATGGAGCTTTCATCCAATCCGATGCCTGGTGAAAACACTTCATTTCTATATCTCTTCCAATTCATCAATCAGCTGGGCTTGTTTATCTTGGCTCCTTTACTCTATGTTTTTCTCTTTGAAAAACCAACCATTGGTGGTTACCTGAAACTCAACAAAATTCCCGGTATTCTAATCCTGTTTTTGTCGGTAGTCACCATCTATACCTTGCTACCGTTTATCAATTTTCTGGATGGCGTGAATGCGCATTTGTCCTTACCCAAGGCCTTTTCTTCCCTCCAGCAGTGGATGGTGGACAAAGAAACACAAGCCGATCAAATCACTGCACTGTTGCTGAACGTGAATACACTTCGGGGACTGATGCTGAACCTGTTCGTAGTCGCCCTGATGCCGGCACTGGGTGAAGAATTGTTGTTTCGCGGAATCATCCAGCAACTGCTTCAAAAGTGGACAAAAAAGTCCCCTTTAGCAGTGATCCTCACTGCATTTATTTTCAGTGCCATTCACCTGCAGTTTTTTGGGTTTTTGCCCCGGTTTGTCCTGGGATTGTTGCTGGGTTACTTATTTTTGTACACGCGAAGCCTCTGGGTTCCCATGCTGGTGCATTTCGTAAACAATGCCTCATCAGTGGTGATCTACTATCTGAATTACAATGGAAACATCAACGTCAGTGCCGATCATTTCGGATCGTGGCCCAGCATTTTCGGGATCAGTTCAAGTCTGCTCATCACCCTGGTGATAGTTTATTTTGTGAAAGTAAAATCCGTAACTGTTCCTCAAAAAACGGAATAAACTATTCCAACGACTTTTGATCCCTGTCTTCTTTAAATTTTCGGTACGCCTTGCGTGTAGCTACTTTCTGCATTTCCCTCTCAATGACCAGATCCGCAATCCGATCGGCCTGCAAATCCATATCGGGAAGTTCCAGTGCCTCTTGAAACCGGGGTTCAGAAACATCGTGCCGGTAAATCAGGTTGCACAACCTATGAAAATCGTGTTCCAGCAATTCCCTGATGAACAGCGTTAATTGCTGTTTCAAATTACTCCGCTCCATGGTCTCAAAATACCGGGCCGGAATATGCTGAAAGCGATCAAATTCGGTTGAATGTTCCATAAAATTAACCAATAGGCGAACTGTAGAATCAAGCTTCAGACAAAGATGAGCAGAATTATTGGAATATTGACAAGTGTTTTGTTATAACTTTGCGGGGTTTATACAAGCAGTCATCATAAAAAATAATCCGATGAAAAAGCAAGTTTTATTCAGTATCGTATTTCTTTTCGCCCTTGTGCTGTCTGCAACAGCCCAGGATGATTTTTACCATAAACCTCTTAATCAGGTAGTCAAAGACAAGACGATCGGTCGCGATATTTTGCTGGGTCCCTGCAATGAAATGGGGTTGAAGACCAACAGCCTTTTTGCACCGGCCTTCAACTTCGAATACAAAAGCTATACACCCAATGCAGCAATCATCAATTCCATTAAAAAGAAGCTCAGAAAAACACGCATCACCCTTGTTTTTGGCAGTTGGTGTGGGGACAGCAAACTTCAGGTGGGACGGTTTTATAAAATACTGGACGAAGCCGGTTATCCCGGAAAATATGTCACAGCCTTGGCGGTTAACCGCAAACTAAAGGCACCCGGAACTAAAGTGGACCGCTTGGATATTCAGCGGGTTCCCACCTTTATTGTTTTTCACAAAGGCAAGGAAGTGGGACGCATTACTGAGTCGCCCAAAACAACCTTAGAAGGCGATCTCGCCGCAATTTTAAAAAAAGTAAATTGATGCAGATTTTCTCCACTATTTCTGAAACAAAGGCCTTTCTCGAACAACAAAAAGCGGAAGGCAAACAGATCGGTTTTGTCCCAACCATGGGTGCGTTACACGAAGGTCATTTAACACTGATGCGACAGGCAAAACAGGAAAATGATCTGCTGGTTGTGAGCATTTTTGTGAACCCTATCCAGTTCAACAACCAGGAAGACCTGAAAAAATATCCCCGGGATCAAAAAAAGGATGAGGCATTACTGGAAACAGTGGATTGTGATGTATTGTTTGCTCCGTCGGTGGAAGAGATGTATCCCGAACCTGCAACCAGAAAATACGGATTTGGTCCCTTAGAAGAAGTGATGGAAGGAGCATTCAGACCGGGACATTTTAATGGCGTAGCCGTAGTGGTTCACAAACTTTTTGATATTGTGGAACCCCATCGTGCCTATTTCGGAGAAAAGGATTTTCAGCAACTGGCTATCATCAAAAAACTGGTTGAGAGGGAACATATTCCAGTGGAAATCATCGGTTGCCCCATTGTCCGTGAACCGGACGGACTGGCCATGAGCTCCCGAAATATACGGCTCGCACCGGAATACAGAAAAGAAGCCCCCTTTATTTATCAAACCCTGCAGGAAGCCAAACGCCGCAGAGAACACCTGTGTGCCGGTCCGTTGCGCCAGATGATCATCAACCTTTTTGAGGCCCATGAGCACTTTAAGCTGGAGTATTTCGATATTGTGGACGATAAAGAACTGCAGCCAATTCAGAACTGGAACAACAAAAAAGGGACCGTTGCCTGTGTTGCCGGCTGGTTGGGAGGTGTTCGCCTGATAGATAACATTCGTATTATTTAATGCATTATTTTTGCAGAAAATTTCCGGCCAAATTCGCTTAATGAAATGATGATTGAAGTTTTAAAATCGAAAATTCACCGTGTTGCTGTAACGGAAGCTGATCTGAATTATATCGGGAGTATTACCATTGACGAGGATTTGATGGATGCGGTCAATATTATCGAAAATGAAAAGGTAAGCATTTATAACATTACCAACGGTAACAGGCTGGATACCTATGTGATCAAAGGACAACGCGGTTCCGGAAAAATTGGAATCAACGGGGCAGCAGCCCGGTTGGTTTCGGTGGGTGATCTGGTAATTATCGTTTCCTATGCCTCTCTGGATTTTGAAGAAGCCAAAACCTTCAAACCGTACATTATATTCCCTGATTCGGAAAATCATATTTAACCAAACAGACGACCGTGTTAGCCAAAAGAATTTTAACGATCCTGCAATACCTGTTTTTTCTTTTGTTGGGATTAGGACTGTTGTGGCTTAGCTTTCGAAAACTAAACCTGCAGGATGTCTTTCACGAAATGTCCAATGCCCATTTTGGCTGGCTGTTTTTATCCTTGTTTGTAACCATTATCTCGCATCTGTTCAGAGCGGCCCGCTGGAATTTACTCATCGGCACCCTAAATTATAAGACCCGGCTGTCCACAACTTTTTTCTCGTTGATGACCGGTTATCTGGTGAACACAGGAGTCCCCCGGCTGGGTGAATTTGTCCGGTGCGGAGTGCTCTCCAAAAAAGAGAAGATTCCATTTAATGCCCTGTTTGGAACTGTTATCTCCGAACGCATTTTCGATTTGTTCGTTTTTGCCATTCTTTTCGTATTGGTTATTGTGTTTCAGCTGTCGCTGCTCAACCAATTCCTGCACGAATTTTTTGGTCCTTTTTTCCATGATGTATTCGATAATATCTGGACCATCTCTCTGTTCTTCGGTTCCATAATTTTATTGTTTGTGATTGCTTTTCTTTACTGGAAAAGAAAAAAAGAACACCTGAAAGAAAAAGCATTCTTCCACAAAATTCACGACTTTATGGTGGGATTGGCTGAAGGTATTAAAACCATCAAAAGAATGAAAAAAAAAGGACTTTTCCTGTTTTACACCTTCGCCATCTGGTTTTTCTACATCTTGATGATCTACGTTGGATTCTTCATGTTGAAAGAAACCAGTCACCTGAATTTTATTGCCGGAATCACTGTACTGACGCTGGGAAGTCTGGGGATTATTGCTCCTGTTCCCGGCGGTATCGGTGCGTATCATTTTGTGGTGAAAGCCATTTTAACTGAAATTTACCATATCGGTCCTGATTCAGCCATTTCGTTTGCTACGCTGACCCACGCAGGACAAACCTTACTCAACATTGTGGTTGGGGCTTTTGGATATACGATGTTGATTGTAACCAAAAAAATGAAGCCAAGCAATGGATAACTACACTACCATACAAAACAAAATTTTAACTACTGACCGGTTACAGGAAACGCTGAACCGCTGGCATTTTTTCAACAAAAAAATTGTGTTTACCAACGGATGTTTTGATCTGCTGCACCTGGGCCATGTGGACTATCTTTCCAAAGCAAAGGATCAGGGAGATGTACTGATCGTAGGAGTGAACACCGACCAATCGGTCCGTTTACTGGATAAAGGTTCATCTCGTCCCATTACTGATGAACATGCCCGCGCAGTGTTGGTAGCCTCCCTGCAGTTTGTGGACGCCGTAGTTTTGTTTGATGAAGAGACTCCTTACGAACTCATCAAAACCGTTCAACCCGATGTGCTGGTGAAAGGCAAAGACTACAAAGAAGAAGACATTGTGGGATACGATATTGTGAAAGCCAGGGGCGGGAAAATTACCACCATCGATTTGGTTCCGGGCTATTCCACTACCCGCATTGAGGAAAAGATCAAAAACAGTTAGACTGTCAACGTTCCTGCCTTTTCCCTTATCTGCAACACGATACTTTCCGTAAACGCCTGCAAAGCTTCTTCACTAAGATTCAAATACAAATCCGGTTCCAGCAACTCCACCTCCATAATGAGAAATTTCCCGTTGTGCCAAACCCCGTCAAGTCGTTGATACAATGTATTTCGCCCATGGCGGTCAAAAAGTCTTTCGGCAATTTTCAATAATTCGGCCGGAGTTTCATGGGCTCTGTACTGCCCGCCATACTGGAACTGCACCCGGTAATCACCTGCCTGGGGAACCTTGGTAACGGAATAGGTATATCCGTTGCCAAAGGTCAGGGTGGAAATTTCACCATCGGCAATACCAGGAATAAATTCCTGCAACATAAAAGGCCGGTTGTGATAATATTCCCGGATGTACTCTTTAAAAAGCGGCTCATCCTCGGCATCCAGCACAAAAGTGTGGTAGGAGCCTCCAGAAATCATGGGTTTCAACACCATTTTCTTCCAGTTGTTACTCCGGGCTTCTCTGAAAGCTTGTTCCGGGTTGTGATCCGAGAAAACCGTGGGAATTACATCATAGCCTTCCTGCATCAGTTTTTTCAGATAGCTTTTTTCCATGTTCCAGCGAATAATTTCCAGCGGATTGGCAGTGGGGATTCCGGCGGCTTCCAGAATATTCAGAAACTGGCTGAAGTGTTCCGCATTCTTATAATAATTCCAAACGGTACGAAAAACAATCATATTGTAGTTGCGCAGCGACTCAACGGGAAGCGTCAACACATCTTCCCAAAAAACCACTTCACAAACTATATTCAAATCTCTTAGACGCCGGATCACTTCCTGATCATAGGGCATCATTTCCGGCATTTCACGGGTGGTAAGAATGGCAATAAGCATGTCCAGTTTTTTGGCCGCAAAGCTAATAAGTTTCATTCGATTAGATCATCCGAAACTTTTAAAAAAGTCTTTAAATTGCTTTGGCATAATTGATACTTTTGATGAGTCAACCGGAGAGGACAAAATTTATGAAACGAAAAACCACATACGGACTGGCATTGAGTGGTGGCGGAGCCCGAGGAATTGCCCACCTCGGCATTTTACAGGCACTGGAAGAAAACGATATTATACCGGTCGTCATGTCGGGAGCCAGCATGGGTTCCCTGGTATCCGTCGGTTATGCCTTGGGGCTGAAACCCAAAGAAATGCTCCAGCTTATCGAAGAGGAAGTGAAACCTTTTTCGCTTACCAATACAAACTTAAGTCGCAACGGGCTTTTCAGCATGAAAAAAGTGGAAAAAATTTTTCGCGAAAAAGCAGTTCCCGATGATTTCAGCACGCTAAACATCCCTGTGTATGTCACCGTAACCAATCTGAACACGGGAAAATTTGAAATACATTCTAAAGGTCCTCTGGTCAGTTATACCCTTGCTTCGGCCACCATCCCGCTGGTTTTTAAACCGGTAGTGATTGACGACGTGTATTATGTCGACGGGGGACTGACCAAAAACATGGCCGCCCAAATTCTGGAAGGGAAATGCGACATAGTAATCGGTATAAATGTTAACCACATTGCCCAGGAAAACAGCTTCAAACGAATGAGAGATGTTGCGGCCCGAACCTATCATCTGGCCGTTCACAATACCATCCGCGACGAATTGGATTATTGCAATTATGTGGTGGACCCGCCGGAAACCACAAAGTTTTCTCCTTTCGATTTCCAGAAAGCCGCCGAAATTTATGAAATCGGGTATCGAGAAGGGCTGAAGCTTGCGGAACTTTTGAAAAAAGAGGAAGCAAAAAAAACTTCCTTTTTCAGCAATATATTCAAAAAGACTTCCTCAAAATAAAATAACTCAAGCCGCCCAAAATTTACCATCGGGCCTCCCGAAATGATTATTTTTGCCCCATGGTAATTATTAACGACACATTGGTTTCGGAGAATCTGAACAAGGTCCATTTTATCTGTGATCTGGATAAATGTCATGGCGATTGCTGTGTGGAAGGCGATGCCGGTGCCCCGCTGGAAGAAGACGAAATCAGCATCATTGAAGATGCGCTTGACGAAATTATGCCGTACATGACTCCCGAAGGACGGGAAGTGGTGGAGAAAACCGGAGTTTTCGATTACGACATGGACGGGTCTTATGTAACTCCCCTGGTGAACAACCGCGAATGTGCCTTTGTCTACTTCGAAAACGGCATCAGTCTTTGCGCCATTGAAAAAGCCTGGGCAGAAGGGAAAATTGATTTCCAAAAACCCATTTCCTGTCATTTGTACCCGGTAAGGCTGAAACAACTAACTTCCCATACTGCCGTGAACTACGACCAGTGGAGCATTTGCAATGCGGCGTTGTTGAAAGGAAAAGAAAATCAGGTTCCGGTCTATAAATTCCTGAAAGAACCGTTGATCAGAAAATTCGGAAGTGAATGGTACAATCAGCTGACCGTCGCTTTTGAAAAAGAAAAATAACAGCCTTATGCCTGGGGTGATGCCGGTTTGGCAGCCATCGTTTCCAGATCTTTATCAATGTGGAACATACCGGCTTTATCGGCACCTACCAATCGGATTTTATCCAGAATATTCCGCATCAGACTTTCTTCTTCCAGCTGTTCGGTGATGAACCACTGCAGGAAATTACCGGTAGTAAAGTCTTTTTCATCAAAAGTCAGCTCATACAGTTTATTGATGGAAGCGGTGATGTATTCTTCGTGATCGAGAACCTGTTCAAAAAGTTCCTGTAATGAGTTAAATTCAGCAGCAGGCTGTTCCTGATCAAACAATTGTGCCTTTCCCCCTCTTTCGTTGACATAATGCACAAATTTCATCTGATGCATGCGTTCTTCTTCCGTATGCTTGTACAAAAAGTTGGAGGCTCCCGGGTATCCGTTTACTTCGCACCAGATGGCCATGGCCAGATACAAACGGGAGGAGAATTCTTCTTTCTGGATTTGCTTGTTGATGGCGGCTTCTATTTTTGGATTCATCATGACAGTAATTTTTACACAAATTTACTAAAAAAGGCCCTGAAAAATACATCCCGGGCCTCTTATAAAATCTTAAGATTCTCCTATCCTCTCAGCGCTTCTGCTCCACTCACAATCTCTAAAATCTCTTTGGTAATGGCTGCCTGACGGGCTTTATTGTAGGTCAGATTCAGCTCTTTTATCAGATCTGTTGCATTCTCGGTCGCCTGATGCATGGCTGTCATACGGGCACCGTGTTCAGCAGCATAACTATCCAACAGTGCCTTGTACAACTGTATCTTCAGTGTTTTAGGAATCAGCTCGGTAAGAATCTCCTCTTTACCGGGCTCAAACAAATAGTTTGGGCTTCTTTTATGCGGCTGATTCACAACTTCTGCTTTTTGTTCAACAGGAAGAAACTGTTCGGTTTCCATGATCTGAACGGCAGCATTCTTGAACCGGTTGTAAATAAGTATAATTTTATCGTACGATCCGTTTTCAAAATCCTTCATCAGGCCTTCGGCCATCGGAGCAGCATGCGCAAAATCCAGTTGGTTAAAGATGTCAATATTTACTTCCTTTACGGGAATTCCTTTTGATTTGAACAAATCGGCTCCCTTTTTTCCATAACACACAACCGACACTTTTTGATCTGCATGCAACGGAGCCAGTTCAGTCTGCAACAGCTTTACGGCCTGTTTCACAACATTCACGTTGAATGCCCCGCACAAGCCACGGTTCGAAGTGATTACTATCAGCAAAACGCTGTTCAGATCCCTCTGTTTGGAATAAACATCTTCGTTGGAATCTTCCATCGTTGCTGAAAGATCGCTTAAAATCTCATGCAATTTGGAGGCATAGGGTCTCATTTTGATGATGGCATCCTGGGCTCTGCGCAACTTGGCTGCCGCCACCAGTTTCATGGCACTGGTGATCTGCTTGGTAGATTTTACCGAGGCGATCCTGTTCCGGACTTCTTTTAAGTTAGCCATAAAGCACTGTTTTATTTTTTATAGCGCGAAGAAACTTCGGCAGCCAGGTTTTTCAGTGTTTCTATTTCCTCATCGGTCAGTTTACCCTTTTTCAAATCGTTTAACAGTCCCTGATATTTTTCGTCCAGCAACATGAGATATCCCTCCTGAAAATCACGGATTCTTTCCACAGGAACATCACGCAACAAATTATGGGTACCACAGAAAACCATGGCCACCTGATGTTCGACAGGCATAGGTGAATATTGCGGTTGTTTCAAAATTTCCACGTTGCGACGCCCTTTTTCCAAAACAGCAACGGTAGCAGCATCCAGATCGGAACCAAATTTGGAGAAGGCTTCCAGTTCACGGAACTGTGCCTGGTCCAGTTTCAGGGTGCCGGCCACTTTTTTCATGGATTTGATCTGAGCCGATCCCCCGACACGCGATACGGATATCCCTACATTAATGGCTGGACGAATCCCGGCATTAAAGAGGTTCGTTTCCAGAAAGATCTGCCCGTCGGTAATGGAAATCACATTGGTCGGGATGTAGGCCGATACATCACCTGCCTGTGTTTCAATTATGGGCAAAGCCGTCAGTGAACCCCCGCCTTTAACTTTGTCCTTGATGCTATCCGGAACATTGTTCATGTTCTGAGCAATTTCGTCGGAATCGATGATCTTGGCAGCCCTTTCCAGCAAGCGTGAATGCAAATAGAACACATCGCCGGGATACGCTTCCCGTCCCGGAGGACGACGCAAAAGCAACGATACTTCGCGATAAGCGACGGCCTGTTTGGAAAGGTCGTCATATACGATCAAAGCGGGACGACCGGTATCACGGAAATATTCCCCGATGGCAGCCCCGGCAAAAGGAGCATAAAACTGCATGGCTGCCGGATCGGAAGCGTTTGCCGTTACAATGACGGTGTAAGCCATAGCCCCGTGTGTTTCCAAAACATTTTGTATCCGAGCCACCGTTGATCCTTTCTGACCCGAAGCCACGTAAATACAATATACCGGTTCTCCTTTATCGTAAAATTCTTTCTGGTTGATGATGGTATCGATGGCAATGGCTGTCTTTCCGGTTTGACGGTCCCCGATGATCAGCTCGCGCTGTCCACGGCCGATGGGAATCATGGCATCGATGGCTTTAATACCGGTTTGCAACGGTTCATTCACAGGTTGACGGAAAATCACACCGGGGGCTTTCCGTTCCAGTGGCATTTCAAACAACTCGCCTTCTATCGCGCCTTTCCCATCCAACGGTTCGCCCAGCGTATTGATCACTCTGCCCAGCAACCCTTCACCGACTCCCACCGAAGCGATCTGTCCGGTTCGTTTCACGGTATCGCCTTCGTTAATTTCTTCAGCTTCACCGAGCAAAACAATCCCCACATTGTCTTCTTCCAGGTTCAGCACAATTCCTTTCAACCCGTTTTTTTGGAATTCTACCAATTCGCCCTGTTCGGCGTTGGTGAGTCCGTAAACACGGGCAATTCCGTCGCCAATCGTCAGCACCGACCCGATTTCCTCCAGGGCCGCTTCCGATTCAAATCCCGCCAGTTCTTTGCGCAGTATAGCTGATACTTCAGCCGGTTTGATGTCTGCCATAGTTATTTAGGTTAAAATTTTTTCACAAATAAATTTTCTCCAAAAGTCTTCCGGAGTCTCCGCATCTGGCTTGCAATGCTCGCATCATACTGGTAGTCTTCCACCCGCATCACAAATCCCCCCACCAGAGTTTCATCAACCGTTTCTTTTAACTCAACTTCTTTATGGGTAAAAGCCCTGATCTGTTCCATCAGCTCGTTTCTGTTTTGATCGTCCATAGGTGAAGCGGTAATAACTTCTGCCTTGATTATGTTTTTATAGTCGTAATAAATGACCTCAAAAGAACGACAGATCTCCACTAGTTGAGCTTCTCTTCTTTTGCGAACGATCAGCTGAAGAAAACGCAGGCTCAGATTACTGATGGCTTTTTTCTCGCCGAAAATGGCGTTCACCAGCCTAGATTTCACAGAGGCATCCAATACCGGATTATCGAGCACTTTTCTAAGCGCCCGGTTTTCATCCAGCACCGACCGGACCAGCGATACATCTCCTGCAATTTGCTCCACGGCCAGTGTCTCAAGGGCCAGGTCGAACAAGGCCTGTGCGTATCTTTTCGCCAATAACTGAACCTGTACCATCTGCCTAGTTTAAGTTGATTTCTTCAAGTAACCTGGATACATATTCCTGCTGACGGCCTTTTTCCTTCAGCTCTTCCTGCAACACTTTTTCCGCTATTTCGATGGAATATTCGGCAATCAGGTTTTTAATTTCTACCAGAGCAGCCCGTTTCTCGTTGCTGATTTGTTCGCGGGCACTTTCCACAATGCTGTCGGCTTCTTTCAAAGCCTTCACACGTGCATCTTCAATTATTTTTTCTTTTATTTTTCTGGCTTCCAATAAAATTGCATCCCGTTCCTGCTTGGCTTCATGCAACAGTTTTTCATTGTCTGCCTTGAGCTTTTTCATTTGTTCCTGGGCTTCTTTGGCAGCATCCAGCGACTCCTGAATACTTTCCTCTCGTTCCTTCAACCCTTTCAAAATAGGAGGCCAGGCATAACGACCTAAGATAAACACCACCAGGAGGAAGATGATTGTCATCCAGAAAAAGATACCAAAACCGGGGTTTATGAGTGGCATAGCATGTATTATTTAGTTTTTGTTTTCAATGCAACAGGTACCCCGGCCAACCGCCGGAATACCTGAATAAGTCTGGTTTGTGCTTACAGAATAATGATCAGTAAACACACAATAACAGCCAGGAAGGCAACCCCTTCGATCAAAGCTGCCGACACAATCATGTTGGAACGGATATCGCCCACTGCTTCTGGCTGACGGGCAATAGCTTCCACTGCACCACGGCCGATCTGGCCGATACCTACACCTGCTCCGACGGCCGCGATTCCGGCACCAATGCCGGCACCCATCTTGGCCAGGGGAATCAGGTCGGTTGCAGCTTGTAGTAAAATAGTTAACAAATGCATAATAGAGATATTTAAAAAATGAATAATAGTCCTTTAATGATTTTTGGGGGTCTCAACAGCCATCCCGAAATACAACGCAGACAAAATCGTGAATACATAAGCCTGAATGAGGGCTACCAACACCTCCAGCAAATCAAGGAAAATGGAAAACAATACAGACACCACCGAAACTCCATATCCCAAACCCACGCTAAATTTAGCGAAAATAAAAATCAACGCCACAAATCCCATAATGGCCGTATGACCAGCAATCATATTGGCAAAAAGCCGGATCATCAGTACAATGGGTTTAATAAACAGACCCATCACTTCTACTACGGGCATCAACGGAATCGGAAACTTAAGCCACCAGGGCACACCGGGCGTATTGAAAATATCAGTCCAGTAGTGCTTGTTGCCGTTGACTGTGGTGATAATAAAAACAATCAGTGCCATGACACCCGTCACCGCAATATTGGCTGTCACTCCCACACTCCAGGGAAAAAAAGGAATGATTCCGAGCAAATTATTCAGAAAGATAAAGAAAAACAGTGTCAGCAGAAACGGGGTAAACCGTTCGTAGTGTTTTTCACCAATGGAAGCACGGGCAACGTCATCGCGGATAAAAACGATCAGGGGCTCCATCAACGACTGGAATCCTTTCGGTGCCACGCCTTTCCTTCGCCGGTAAACTTTAGCCAAGGACACGAAAATCAGAACAACCACAATGGAATTCAGAATCAGGGTTCCCACCGTTCGGGTGATGGAAATATCCAATTGGGGCTTCACCACATTCCCCTCTGCATCCTTGCGGACAATTTTTCCCTGGTTGTTCCCTTTTTCAGCAACGTAATAACCCTTGTATATCCCATTGCGGTGATGAAATTCGGACGACCAAAAAGTGATCCAGTGTCCCTGATCATATAAAATCACCGGCAAGGGAACTGTCAGATGATGACTTCCGACAGAAAAAATATGGTATTCGTAACTATCGGTAATATGCTCTATGATGAGCTTACCCAACTCGAAACCCTCTTTTTGTGCCGCTTCCTGTTCTTTTTGAAAATCGGTTTCATTCCTTGTGGAATCCTGTTGGGCCAACAACGGAGTCCCGAAACCGACAAAAAAAACCAGAAGAAACGTAATGATCTTGTTTACAAGGTTTTGATTCGTCATTGAATACAGTGAAATCTTTGATTGATAATAAGTTGCAATTTTACGAAGAAAAGCTGGAAAAGGAAAACCTTTTTAAAAATAAATTAACCGGTGGTTTTATTTTTTATCCCACAGTCCTTCAATCGTTTGAAATAAGATCATTAAGAAAAATGAAGGAAAAATTGTAATCTAATTTAAAGAATTGTAACTTCACGAAAAATAAGTTCTCATTAAACCTCAGAGCCATGAAAAAATTTGCACTTCTACTGTCCGGATTGCTGTTGGTTTTTTCCGTAGGCTGCCGGCAACAAGCCCCCAAAAAAGCAGACAAGACAACCGCAAAAAAAGCCATTGAAAATGTATTGGAGAAATACGTGATGGCCAACGAAAAAAAAGACTTTAACCTCTTCAAACAAATCTGGGCTCCCGACAGCGATATCATTTTATTTGGAACTGATTCGGACGAAAAGCTTGTCGGATGGAACAATATTCAAAAAGCCGTGAAGAAACAATTTGCGCATGTTTCTCAAACCTATATTTCCGTTTTGAATCAGGACATAAAAATCAACAGTACCGGAAATACAGCCTGGTTTGCTGAAGTGTTAAATTACAATTTTATAGTCAACAACAAGGCCAAAACTTTCGAAGGAGTTCGGTTTACCGGAGTTCTGGAGAAAAAGCCCAACGGATGGGAAATTGTTCAGGGACATTTATCAATTCCTGCCAATACAACATCTATTCCCTGAAAGTTGTTTTCTAAGTTTGAAAAACCGTTGCGCTAAGGGATTAATGTCCCCGAAATCCATCAAATCGACCCAAGGGGGTTCGCAACCAAGGTCGTATTAATCTTCACCGACAAGGTAAAATGTACATTATCCTGATCCGAAACACCTGACAAATAGGCTTTGAACGGACTTGTTCCATTCAATACCTGGCCCAACTTGTCAAGCTGTCCGTCTGCATTATTCAAAACAAGACTGGTTCCGTTCGTGATCGAGATGCTGCTGGCCTGCCAGCCAAACGTCTCGGTATCGGTTTTAATTTGCACCGAAACATTGGTAAGGTTAATGGGAGCCGACACATCCGTAAAAACGGCTGTTAAAGAATCGACTGTCCAGCTCTTGATGTAGCTTTCATATTTCGCTACCAGGGAATCGGAAGTGGGGTCAATGGTTACAGAATCATTAAAAGAGTAACTATTAGCGGTGGAAGCAATGTTTGTTGCAGGCGGAATAACCACCTGAATATCCACCGGTATCTGGGGATGAACCTTAATGTCGGCCAACGAACTGATTTTACTACATCCGGTAAAGATCACTCCCGTCGCCATCAGCATGGATACAAATAATAATTTTAATTTCATGTGTTTAGCTTTTTTAGTGAGTCGAATTCAATCTTTTTCAAAGATATATGATTTTAAACCCTAAATCAATTATTTAGACCAACCATAAACTGTTTTAAGAAAATTTTAAGAAATTAAAAACCATTACAGAAAAAGGCCTGGTTTGCCGAAGTACTGAATTTTGTACTCCACAACCAGGCCGAATCTTTTGAAGGTATATCAGAACAGCAGGCTAACGAATGAAAAATTTCAGCTTTAATTTTCAATCACCGCCATAGCTTACTCAGATGAACAGGAATGAAAGCTCTTATTACAAAGGGTTCACCGTGAATGTGGTCCCAATATTCAATGTCATGGTAAAAGTAGCGTTGGCATCGCCTACAGCAGTAGCAGTAATCTGAATTTGATCTGCGTCTGACATAGACGATTCCAAGTAAGTAAGAAAAGGTGCATTTTGACCAGTAAAATCAAATGTATAACTTCCCCCTTCTGTTATATTAAAACCATTACTCAGATAGGTGGCAGTTACATTATTTGTTAGGTCTTTAATATGTATTGAATATTGGCTTACTGTAACAGGGGTAGATACATTAGTGAAGGTAGCGGTAATGCTGGTTATCGTTGCATCCTTGATCTTGTTGGCGTATTTTTCCACCTCGGCATTATCCTTGGGTACCACTGTGTAGGTTCCAGAGTAAGTATAGCTTGCTGTATTCGATATAGCGGGCGTTGCAGTAGCGGTCATATTCATTGGCGCCTTAAAAGTAGTATTCACCTTAATATCTAACAAGGAACTGACCTTTTGACAACCAGAAAACACTGTGGCTGTTACGACAAGTAGGGAAACAAAAAGTAACTTTGATTTCATAATAATTTGATTTTTAAAATGTTTGAAATGATTAAATAGACATGATTTTAAACATGCAATATAATTTAAAATTGTTCTAAATAATATGTTCTTTTCATTTTTTTCTGACAATTCGGTTTATTACTACCGCTCAAACAGTTTTTACATTTCATTTCACAGCATGCAAACGTTATAGACTGGTTATCCCGTTAAATATTGTAATAAAGCCCTGTTCCTCCATCGAAAATGGATGGATTCAGGTTAGGGTTTTGGTTTGATTAACAGGATAAATGGTTAATTTTGCGATCCATTAAAAAAAGAGAACAACTTATCAAAGGAGGTTAAAAACATGTTGAACAACCAAATATCAGGCCTCAGGGCCATGGAAATTCTGGACTCCAGAGGAAATCCTACTGTTCGGGTTTACATCGAACTCAGCGACGGTACACAGGCAACCGCTTCTGTACCTTCCGGAGCCAGTACCGGCGAAAACGAAGCCGTAGAATTGCGTGATGGCGACAAAAGCCGTTACAATGGAAAAGGCGTTTTAAAAGCCGTAGAAAATGTAAACAAAATCATTGCTCCCGCTCTCAAAGGCATGCATGCACACGAGCAGGCAGCAATCGACAAAGTGATGATCGAACTGGACGGAACCCACAACAAATCCAAGTTGGGAGCCAATGCCATTTTGGGCGTATCCATGGCCGTTGCCCGTGCCGCTGCACAATCAGCCAGACTTCCTTTATACCAGTATCTGGGCGGTCCGGGCGCCTGTCGCATTCCGGTTCCGGCCATGAACATCATCAACGGTGGGGAACACGCCGACAATAGTGTGGACTTCCAGGAATATATGGCTGTTCCTGTGGGAGCCCCCAATTTCCGTGAAGGCCTGCGTTATGTGGCTGAAACTTTCCATGTTCTGAAAGGCATTCTGAAAAACCGCGGACTCTCCACCGGTGTGGGTGACGAAGGGGGTTTTGCTCCCAACCTGAGCAGCAACGAAGATGCCATTGAAACCATTATTCAGGCCATCGAAAAAGCCGGTTACAAACCCGGAAAAGATATCTCTATTGCTTTGGACAGCGCTGCCAGTTCGTTTGTAAACGGAATCAACGATTACGACCTGAGATGGTCAGGCGCCGGTAAAATGACCAGCGAAGCCATGACCAATCTCGTGGGAGAATGGATTTCCAAATACCCTATTGTTTCCTGGGAAGATCCCTTGGGAGAAAACGACTGGGAAGGCTTTAAAAACCTGACTGCCAAACTGGGTGACAAACTGGAAGTAGTAGGTGACGACCTGCTGGTAACCAACACCAAATACATTGCCCGCGGTATTGAAGAAAAATCAGCCAATGCTGCACTGATCAAGCTGAACCAAATCGGATCGGTTTCCGAAACCATTGAAGCCGTGCGTATGTGCCGCGACAACGGATGGAAATATTTTATTTCACACCGCTCAGGAGAAACTTCTGATACCTTCCTGGCCGATTTTGCTGTAGCCATGGACGGTGGTCAGTTGAAAACCGGATCAGCCAGCCGCAGTGAACGTTTGGCTAAATACAACCGTTTGCTCGAAATTGAAGCAGAACTGGGAAACAGTGCCACATACTACTGGTAGACTGTTGACAGAAATAAAAAAAGCCGGCTTTTCAGCCGGCTTTTTTTATGGATTGTGTTTTATTTCAATTTCATGGTCACACCCACATTTCCACCCCAATAATTGCCATAAACCGATTCAACATTCAGCCCCCACTTATCATTCCAAAACCAACGACCTCCAATCTCAACCCCGCTTAACAATCGTGTTTTAGAACCAAAACCTACCCCGACACGAACTCCGCCATAAAGGTCCCACTGTTCAGGGAGACCCAGGATTGTACCAAAATGATAGTCCGCTTTACCGCTTAAATTAAATGCTGCCCTGAACTCACCCAGGTTGGAATCATAATAAGACCAATCGTAAGTAACCACAGGACCCACTGTAATATTGTCCTGGACTGTAAAATCCACTCCGGCATATACAGGTCCGAAATTTAAATGCGTTGAACCCATAGAATATTGTCCTTTTTCTTGTGCCATTAAAAAACCAGTTGTAAAAATCATGGTCATTAATAAAATATACTTCTTCATAGCTTAATTAATTTGTTGATTAATAATGAACTTTCCTCTCAAATGTAAACAATATTCTGCTCCGTTTTTAGTTTCACAAAAACAATTTTATCACAACTTTTCGACACCAAAACGGCAAGGAAGCGAAAAATATTCAGCCTTCAGGCCCCATTTTTCATTACATTTTTACTTAATATTGTAAGAATAAAGCACAGATCATTTATGAGCCAAACCAACCACGTAAAGAAAGCAATGGGGACTGCACCAGTTTTCTTTACCGCCATTTCCACTATACTCGGAGCCATCTTATTTCTCCGATTTGGGGTTGCAGTGGGAACTGTAGGCATGGCAGGAGTAATTCTGCTGATCATCATTGGACACATGGTTACGTTACCAACAGCGATGGCAATTTCCGAGATTGCCACCAACCAAAAAGTGGAAGGTGGCGGTGAATATTACATGATCTCCCGATCCTTCGGACTCAATATCGGGGCTACCATCGGCATCTCATTATACCTTTCTCAAGCCATCAGCGTAGCTTTTTACATCATTGCCTTTACCGAGGCTTTCCGCCCGTTGCTGGCTTATATTCAGGAACACTACCAAATTATCATTCCTTCCCGGGCCATCAGTATTCCCGCCCTGCTCATTCTGGGTGTACTGATCTGGAAAAAAGGAGCTTCACTTGGCGTAAAAATGCTGTACATCGTGGTGGCTATGTTGCTGTTGTCATTACTTTCCTTTTTTCTGGGGCACCCTGTTTCCGACAGCGCACAGATTGTCAGTGCTCCGGCTCCGTTTAGAAATTTGGACCAGTTGTTTATTGTTTTTGCCATCATTTTTCCTGCCTTTACGGGAATGGATGCGGGAGTCGGACTCTCCGGAGATCTGAATAAACCACAGAAATCCATTCCACGCGGAACCATCCTGGCAACGGTGACCGGTATGATTATTTACATCTTTGTGGTCCTCAAACTGAATGCTTCGGCCTCGGAACAGGATCTGTTGACCCAGCCCCTGATCATGAGTAAAATAGCACTCTACGGGTGGATCATCATTCCGCTCGGACTGGCGGCAGCAACTTTATCCAGTGCCATTGGATCCATTCTGGTTGCCCCCCGGACACTCCAGGCTATCTCCATCGATTCGTCTTTTCCCTCCCAAAAAGTGAATCGCTTTCTGGGCAAGGGAGTTGGCAAAACCAACGAGCCGCAAAACGCAACACTGGTAACGCTGCTGCTGGCACTTGTTTTTGTAAGCTTTGGCGGTATTGACATAGTTGCCAAAATCATCTCCATGTTTTTCATGATGACCTATGCAGCCATGAACCTGATTTCGTTTTTTAATCACTTTGGTGCTGATCCTTCCTATCGGCCTACTTTTAAATCCAAATGGTATTTCTCATTAGCCGGTTTTTTTGCTGCCACCCTGCTTATGTTCCTGATGAGTACACTTTATGCTTTTATCTCTGTGGTGGCCATCTTTGTTTTGTATCTGATCATCCGGCACTACCACAAAAAAAGAGAGGGCCTGGAAAGCATCTTTCAGGGGGTGATGTTTCAGATCAGCAGAAAACTGGCGGTTTATCTTCAGAATTCAGCCAAGAAAACAGAAACCTGGCGTCCCTCAGCTATTTGCATCTCATCCGACACCTTTGAAAGAGATAAAATATTTGATCTGCTGAACTGGATTTCTTATTCCCACGGATTCGGAACCTACATTCATTACCTGGAAGGATACTATTCAAAAGAAACTCACAAAGAAGCTGAAAAAGTGATGAAACGGCTCATCAATAAAGCCAACAAAACAGCAGGAAACATGATCGTGGATACGGTGATTTCTCCTTCCTACACTTCAGCCATTGCCCAGATTATTCAGACACCCGGGATTTCGGGGATGGAGAACAACATGGTGATTTTTGAATACGACAAACAGCAGCCGGTGCAGCTGCCAAGAATTATCGATAACCTGCGCATGGTGGAAGCCGGCGACTTCGACATCTGTATACTGGGAACCAGTATGCGCAACATCAATTACGCCAACGGCATTCACATCTGGATCCGCGACATCAACCGCGACAACGAACGGCTCATGGTGTTGCTCAGTTATGTAATTCTCGGTCATCCTTCCTGGAAAGAAGCCACCATGAACCTGTTTATCCTCAGCGAAAAGAACAAGATGGAGGAAACCAGAAACAACAGCACACAGTTTATTATGGAAGGCCGGATTCCCGTTTCGCCAAAGAACATCCGGGTGATTGAACAGGAACCCGATGTGAACTTCCGCACAACCATCGGTCAGTATTCATCTGAAGCGGCGCTTACCATCGTGGGTTTCTATAACGAACAAATCAAACACGAAGGGGAAAAACACTTTGAAGGCTTTGAAACAGTGGGAGATATTTTATTCGTTAATGCCCATAAAATCCTGGACATTGAATAAACGGTTGCACTCGTTTGAGAAGAAACATGTAACATCTAATCGCCTTACTGCCAACCTGTATTTTGGTCCGATTCCAGAAAGAAATGGGGTTTTCGGGATACATTATATGAATAATCACTACTTTTGCGGCGATATAAAAAAACTCAAAACGGATGCCTAATAATCAATTTGTTGTTATTGGGATAGGACAATTTGGAGAGGCAATTGCCCTTTCGCTTTCAAAAAAAGGTGCCGAAGTAATGGCCATCGACAAGAGCCAGGAAAAGGTAGACTTTATCGCCAACGACGTAGCGTATGCGGTGGCACTCGACTCGACCGACAAAAAAGCACTCATCGCTCAAAACATACAAAACTACGATGCTGTGGTGATCGCCATTGGTGAAGACTTTGAAGAACTGTTGCTGACGGCAGTCAACCTGATTGAGCTCAATGTAAAACGAATTATTGTACGGGCTAAAGGAAAAGTAAACCGGTTGATCCTGAGTAAACTGGGGTTAACCGAAATCTTCTCTCCTGAATACGAAGTAGGCCAGGTGGTTGCCGAAAGACTGCTGAACCCCAGCATTGTCAACTTTCTTGACCTGCCGGATGGTTATGTAATTACCGAGATCAAAGCGCCTAAATCCATTGTAGGACAAACCCTGGAATCCATCAGACTTCGCGAGGCATACAACATCAATCTGGTCACAATCAAAAAGGAAGTGGAAGAAATGCAGGGAAACCAAAAGGTAATACGCCAGCACATTAAAGGCGTTCCTCAACCCGATATGGTGATCAACAAAAACGACTTTATTGTTGTTTTTGGCACCAACAAAGACATTACAAAGTTCCTCGAAATAAACAGTTAGTCTGTCATGCCGTCCAGATTTTTTAAGGTTCGGGAAAAAATTAACATCAGGATCTTCAACAGCAAATCCTGGGTCCTTCTGATCTTCAAGACCCTCAGTGCTTTTGTCTTTCTGATGGTGATTGCTTCGGGGATTTATTACTACGGTTTCCCGAAAACACCTGAGTCGCTGCTGCTGAACGAACGGGCTATTGAACTGAGTCTTGCCTTTTTCAGTTTGCGTTTTCTGGTCTATATGTTCTACGATTTTCACCCGGCAGAGCTACTGAAAAAAAACTGGATTGAAGCTTCGGTGCTGTCCTTTTTCATCCTGTACATCCTGTTTCCTTCGTTTTTCAATCACATCCTGTTTAAATGGGCTTTCAACGATCTGGTGGAAAACCACTCGCTGCTGCTTTTCCAACTCTACTTCATCAGTATTTTCATTATGGAGTTGGGGAAATCGGGCCCCAAGTTTTCGGCGCTCAACATGAAACCAGCAACCATGCTGATTTTGTCGTTCATTATCCTCATCGGAATAGGTACCGGATTGTTAATGCTTCCCGAAATGACCACTGGCGGGCACTTCGATTTTCTGGATGCCCTGTTCACTTCTACCAGTGCCAGTTGTGTTACCGGATTGATTGTTGTGAACACGGCTACCTTCTTTACACTGAAGGGTCAATTTATCATCATGATGCTGATTCAGCTGGGAGGGATCAATATCATTTCGTTTGCTACTTTTTTCGCCACCTTTTCCCGTTCTTCAGGCAGCATCAAATACCAGTCGATGATCAAAGATGTGCTCAGTGCCGATCGGCTGGCCGATACCAAACATTTGCTGCGCAGCATTGTGGAATACAGCTTGCTGAGCGAGGCCATCGGAACGATTCTGATTTTCTTTTCCTGGGGAAACACACACTTTGACAGCTGGCAGTCCAAGCTCTTCAACTCGGCTTTTCACGCCATTTCTGCGTTCAACAATGCCGGTTTCTCTACCTTCTCCAATAATCTGTACGAACAAAGTCTCCGGCATTTATTCGGCTTACAGATCGTGGTCATTGTTCTGGTATTTTTCGGTGGTTTCGGATTTATGGCCATGGATGATGCCTTCAGTCTGAGACGAATCCGCGAACGCATCAAAACACCCTGGAAAAAAATCACCGTCAGCACCAGAATCACTTTGTATATGTCTTTGGCCCTGATTACTTTTGGTGCCATTGTATTTTATTTTCTTGAACGAAATACGCTGCTTGCCGGAGAAGGGGTTTTCCAAACCATTGTCACCTCTGTTTTCCAGTCGGTAACAACCCGTACAGCCGGATTCAATACCGTAGACATTGGCAAGGTGGCCCCGCCTGTACTCATCTTTTTTATGTTTCTGATGTTCGTGGGGGCAGGATCGGGATCTACCGGCGGCGGGATCAAAGTTTCCACTTTTGCTGTGATCGTGAAATCAGCCATTGCCACCATCAAAGGACACAAAAACGTAGTGCTCTTCAAACGGACTGTTCCGTTCAGTGTGATCGACAAAGCCTATTCCATAGCTTTATTCTCCATCTTCGTCATTTTTGTCTCCACTTTTTTCCTGTCCATCACCGAGCCCAACACGCCCCTCATGAAGTTGCTGTTCGAAGAATTTTCAGCGTTTGGAACCGTGGGACTTTCTACCGGTATTACTTCCACACTTTCGGAAGCAGGGAAGGTTATCATCATTACTTCCATGTTCATCGGCAGAATCGGTTCCCTGACCCTGGCCATGGCCCTCAGTTCAAGGGCTTTCTCCACCAGTTATCGTTACGCAGAATCGTCGGTGATGGTGGGCTAAGATTCTCTTATTGAGAACCAGTCAAAATACTGATTTTCTGATATTTTTAGATTTTTTAAATATTGTTCTTTTGCGGATGTACCAAAGGGTTCTATCTTTGTTTTTTTCATTTTTCTTTCTCAAAAGAAAAATGTAATTTAACAGATTAATAAATAAATTATGATTGAATTTATTCAAGATCAGGACCTGGAGTTGCAGAAACTTTTGTTTCAAACACCGGCACTTGTAACTCTCTACGAAGTAAGTCACCGGGGTGTGAAGCATTTGGATCCCGTTGAGGAGAAACAGGCAACCATTTACCTGACGGTCATTTGCAATCAGGGTCCCGAAAAATTCAAGGATTTCTTCAAGGAAGTGAAAAAGACTTTTAAACATTATTTGCATGCCTTGAATGAAGACTTGCCGGGGGAAGCTGAAAGGAGAAGAGCCGAAATTGAAAAGCGGTTGCGGCCTGTCAAAAAATTCATCGCACAGTTGCCCGAATCGCATCAAACCTCGTTTCGAGATGCGTTGTTCGGTTTTGCCACCCATACCCGAAGTGTAGTGGGCGACACCCTGGAAAGTGTGATCCTTCCTTTTATTTCGGACAACCTGAGAAAAATCGAAGACGAACGCTTACACAGAATTTTATGAGAAAATAAGTACAATAAATCGATGGCATAAATCCATACCACCGGTGTTCATTAAAAATTTTAGTTATGGAACAAATAGCGATTGATGACGCCAAACAAATGAAGGAAGAGGAGTTGTTTCAAAAACTCCACGCAACCTCCAAAGGTCTTTCAACCGACGAAGCAAAAAAAAGGCTCGACCAGACAGGTCCCAATGCCTTACCCGAAGAAAACGAAAGCCCCCTACTCCGCTTTTTGCGCTATTTCTGGGGTCCCATCCCCTGGATGATTGAAATAGCCGCCATTTTATCAGCCATTATCGGCCATTGGGATGATCTGATCATTATCTCTGTTTTGTTGATCTTCAACGGACTGATTGGTTTCTGGGAAGAACATAAGGCATCCAATGCCCTGAGTGCCCTGAAAAATCAACTGGCACTCAAAGCCCGCGTACTCCGCGACAGCAGCTGGTCCGAAATTGATTCGAATGAACTGGTTCCCGGCGACATCATCCGGATCAGGCTGGGAGACATTATTCCGGCGGACACCAAACTCCTCGAAGGAGAATATTTAAGTATCGACCAGGCAGCGCTGACCGGTGAATCCCTGCCGGTCAACAAGAAAGCAGGTGATGTAGCCTACTCAGGGTCCGTAGCCAAGCAAGGCGAAATGATCGCATTAGTAGTTGCCACCGGAGTGAATACATTTTTCGGAAATACGGCCAAACTGGTACAAAGTGCCGGTTCCGTTTCCCACTTCCAGAAAGCGGTGATGAAAATCGGAGACTTTTTGATTTTCCTGGCTGTAGGTCTTGCTTTCGTGCTCATTTTTGTGGAACTCTACAGGGGAGAAAAATTCCTGGATCTCATCCAGTTTATCCTGGTCCTGATTATTGCTTCCATACCGGTGGCCATGCCCGCGGTGCTGTCTGTGACCATGGCCCTGGGGGCCCTGGCACTTTCCAAGTTGAAAGCCATCGTTTCCCGGTTGCAATCCATCGAAGAGATGGCCGGTATCGATATCCTGTGTTCCGACAAAACAGGGACGCTGACCCAAAACAAACTCACCATGGGAGAGGCTGTTTTATTCAAAGCTTCCGACGATCAGGAACTGATTCTGGCCGGCGCTCTGGCTTCCAAGGCCGAAAACAAGGATGCCATTGACCTGGCGGTGATCGGGGGGTTGAAAGATGAAAAGGTGTTGAATGACTATCATCAGACCAAGTTCATCCCTTTTGATCCCGTGGGGAAACGAACCGAGGCCCAGATTACCGATCATAAGGGGAAATCTTTTGCTGTGACCAAAGGAGCGCCCCAAATTATTATGGACCTTTCAAAGCTCTCGAAAGAAGATACCGAAAGAGCGGATCAGATCATCAACGAATTTGCTTCCAAAGGATATCGAACCATTGGAGTAGCCCGCAGCGACCGGAAAGACAAATGGACCTTTTTAGGCATCCTGCCCCTCTATGATCCGCCCAGAGAAGACTCGGCTGAAACCATTCACGATGCTCAGGAACACGGCATCACCGTGAAAATGGTCACCGGCGACAACGTGGCCATTGCGCGTGAGATCTCAGGACAGCTGGGGATGGGAAGAAACATTCAGCCAGCCACAGAACTGTTTGGTGAATCCGGAAAAGAAAAACGCCACGGAACCGCCCGCATGATTGAAAAAGCCGACGGATTTGCCCAGGTGTTCCCGGAACACAAATACGGAATTGTTCAGTCGCTGCAGGAAAAAGACCACCTGGTCGGGATGACCGGCGACGGAGTGAATGATGCCCCGGCATTAAAACAAGCCGATGTGGGAATTGCCGTCAGCGGTGCCACTGATGCTGCCCGGGCCGCTGCCGACCTGATTCTGACTGCTCCCGGTCTTTCGGTAATCACACACGCCGTGGAAGAAGCCCGTCGGATTTTCGAACGCATGAACAGCTACACCATCTACCGCATTGCCATGACCATCGACATTATGGTGTTTGTGGTGCTGGCCATGATTTCCTTTAATGTGTATCCATTGACCGCCATTATGATTATTTTGCTTTCCTTACTGGACGACATTCCGATCATGACCATCGCTTACGACAACACGTATCTGAGTCCCACCCCCGTACGCTGGAAGATGGACCGCGTATTGACTGTTTCTACCATTCTCGGACTTCTTTCCGTTGTACAGACATTTGGTTTGCTCTATCTGGGACATAAGGTATTTGTCATGGATCCGGCTCACATCCAAACGGCTATCTTTTTACAATTAGTCGTTGGTGGACACTTGCTGCTCTTTGTAACGCGCAACAAAAAGTCCATGTGGCGGAAACCGCATCCATCATGGCAGCTTTTCTCTGCTATTCTGGCAACGCAAATCCTGGCCGTCTTAATGACCGGTTTCGGATGGCTGGTACCGCAACTGCCCTGGAAATTCATCGGAATGGTCTGGATTTACAATTTGGTCTGGGTTCAGATTCTCGACCTTGTCAAACTGGGAACTTACCATTTGTTGGATCAGAGACCCCGATACAAAAGGAAAAGGTTGCGTTTTGTCAACCAGTACCTGCATCCGTTTATCAGACGTTAATTTCAGCTACTGTTTATAAATCAAAAAAGGGGCGTTCTTTCGAACGCCCCTTTTCCTTATGTCTATTCGGCCAGCACCAGAACCCTGTCCTCGATCACTTCCACAACGCCTCCTTTCACCTCATAATAATCTTCCTCATCTTTTTTAATGATGATTTTGATGTACCCCTTTTTCAAAACGGAGATCATGGGTGCATGGTTGTCGAGAATTTCAAACGAACCATCAATGCCGGGTAGCTGGACCAGTTCCACTTCTCCTTTGAACAACGTCTGATCCGGTGTGGTTATCTCTAATTTCATAGTGTTACTTTCTTCGGCGAAGGGCTATCAGGCTTCAGCCAGCATCTTTGTTCCCTTTTCAATGGCTTCCTCAATGGTTCCCACCAGGTTAAACGCTGCTTCGGGATACTGATCCACTTCACCGTCCATGATCATATTAAAACCTTTGATGGTGTCTTCAATGGAAACCAGGGTTCCTTTCAAACCGGTGAACTGTTCCGCCACATGGAACGGTTGCGACAGGAATCGCTGTACCCTTCGGGCCCGATGCACGATCAGCTTATCTTCTTCCGACAGCTCATCCATACCCAGAATGGCAATAATATCCTGCAATTCCTTGTTGCGCTGTAAAATATTTTTCACCCGTTGCGCCGTATTGTAATGTTCTTCACCCACAATATCCGGAGAAAGAATCCGGGAGGTGGAATCCAGCGGATCAACGGCAGGATAAATCCCCAACTCGGCAATCTTTCGACTCAGCACCGTGGTAGCATCCAGGTGGGCGAAAGTGGTGGCAGGAGCAGGATCGGTAAGGTCATCTGCAGGCACATACACGGCCTGAACCGAAGTAATGGAACCCCTTTTGGTAGAAGTAATGCGTTCCTGCATAATCCCCATTTCAGTGGCCAGTGTGGGCTGATACCCTACAGCTGAAGGCATACGTCCCAGCAAAGCGGACACTTCGGAACCGGCCTGCGTAAACCGGAAAATATTGTCGATAAAAAACAAAATATCGTTTCCTCCTGACTGGGCATCTCCGTCTCGGAAATATTCGGCAACGGTCAGACCACTCAAAGCCACCCTTGCACGGGCACCGGGCGGTTCGTTCATCTGTCCGAACACCATGGTCAGCAACGACTCTTTCAGCTTTTCATCATCTACTTTGGACAAATCCCAGCCGCCTTCTTCCATACTTTTCTTGAATTCGTCGCCATAATTCACCAAACCGGCTTCAATCATCTCGCGCAACAGGTCGTTTCCTTCACGGGTTCTTTCCCCCACTCCGGCAAAAACGGAAAATCCTGAATATTGCTTGGCAATGTTGTTGATCAATTCCTGAATGATGACGGTTTTTCCTACCCCGGCACCCCCAAACAACCCTACTTTACCGCCCTTGGAATAAGGCTCGATCAAATCAATTACCTTGATACCGGTATACAGTATCTCCGACTGGGTAGTGAGTTCTTCATAGGTAGGCGGATCTCTGTGGATGGCATACCTGTCGGTAGATTTCACATCCTTCAATCCATCAATAGGATCTCCGATCACATTAAACAAACGGCCCCTGATTTCTTCACTGGCTGGCATGGTAATAGGGTGCCCGGTTACCTTTACTTCCATTCCCCGTCTCAGCCCGTCGGTTGAATCCATGGCAATGGTACGCACCGTGTTCTCACCAATGGCTTGTTGAACTTCCAGCACCAGCTTTTCACCGTTTCCGTGTTCCACAATCAAGGCTTCGTAAATCCTGGGAAGGCTTTTCTCGTCGTTGAAAACAACATCAATAACAGGGCCAATTACCTGGGCAATGTGGCCGTTTTTTTGATCACTCATCTAATTGTCCGATTGTAAGAATTTTTACTGATACAAATATAAAAATAATTGAAACCAGATTGAACTGATTTTCAAATTTTATAGCATGAAAATCAGGGAGTTTTCAGCTTTAAAAACACCTTTCTGATAAAACAGAATCGGGAATTAAAATTTGATGTGTTTTCTTTCAAAAAGAAGCAACCACAAAACGCCGATGGTGATGGCCGAATCAGAGACGTTAAAGATGGGTCGGAAGAAGATAAAATGGTTGTCGGGGCCAAACAAAAACGAGGGTAACCAGGAAGGAGCATCCGAGCGGGCAATATCAATCAGCGGGAAGTAAAGCATATCCACTACCTGTCCGTGCAGGAAGCTGGCATATCCCTGTCCCGGAGACACTAAATGGGCCACGGAATAAAATGTGCTTTGGGTAAAAATAAGGCCGTAAAAAGCACTGTCGATGATATTCCCCAGTGCCCCCGCAAAAATGAGGGACAAGGCCAGGGTAAGGCCGGTACTTTTTTTGTTTTTCCACAGTGAGACCAGCAAAAACCCAATACCGATCACTGCCAGAATCCTGAATATACTCAAAAAGAGCTTTCCCCAGCTTCCACCCAGTTGCAGGCCATAGGCCATGCCGTTGTTTTCGGTAAAATACAGATTAAACCAGTGACCGAATACCGGCATCATTTCGCCCAGGGTAAAATTCAGTTTAATGTAAAACTTCAATGCCTGGTCGATAAACAGCACCAGCAAAATGATCCCAATGGATTTTTTCAAAACCTGACTTTTTAAATGAGAAAAGCGCGTTTTTAACGCTGTTTATTTTTGGCTTCAATACTCAGGGTAGCATGAGGTACAGCACGCAGCCGTTCTTTAGAAATCAGCTTCCCGGTTTCACGGCAAATACCATAGGTTCCGTTTTCGATCCGGATCAGCGCTGCTTCCAGGTTGTTGATGAACCGGCGTTGGCGGTCTGCCAAACGGGCATTTTCTTCTTTCGACAGCACCTGCTGTCCTTCTTCCAATACTTTAAAGGTTGGAGAGGTATCATTGGTATCCGAATCACTGAAATTAGTGTACGCCTCAGTGAGCAATTTCAGGTCGGCACGCGCCTTTTCCAGCTTTTCCAGAATGATTTGCTTAAATTCTAAAAGTTCTTCAGCGGAGTATCTGGTCTTTTCTTCTGTCTTGTTGTCTTTCATGGCCTCTTCTTTTAATCGTTAATACCGCAATTGTCCGACTAAATTTACAAATTAATTTGGTTTTGCGGGCTTTTTATGTAGGTAAATTATTCTTTTTTTCCAGTTTAATTTGAACATAAATTCCGTCGATCAATTCAACTTCTTCATATTCATCAGTTCCTTTGCCGTCCCACACCATATCAGCCAGTGTTTCCGAGCAAATATAATCTTTAAATTCCATAAATGCCGCTTTGGTTTCTTCCGATTCCACCAGCGACAAAAGGATGCGGTCAGTAACCTCTAACCCTTTGTCTTTTCGCATGTTCTGGATCCGGTTTACCAGCTCCCTGGCCAAACCTTCGCGCTGCAGCGACTCGGTGAGTGTGATGTCCAGCGCTACTGTCAGATTTTCAAACGAGGCCACACTCCAGCCCGGAATATCAGCCGTGGTAATTTCCACATCTTCGGTTCCAAGCTCCACACTCTGATCCGGCAAATGCAACTCATAAGAACCCTGGCTTTCCAGCTTCTTGATGTCGTCCTGAGTAAACTGACCCACAGCCTGGGCTATTTGCTTCATCAATTTCCCGTATTTGGGACCCAGTGTTTTGAAATTGGGTTTGATCTGTTTCACCAGCACATTGTCGTCGTCCGACAAATACTGAATGGATTTAATGTTTGTTTCCGAAAGGATCAGCGCTTCCATGGCCTGCACCTGACTTTTGAAATGTTCGTCCAGCACGGGAATCATGGCCGAATTCAGCGGCTGACGTACCCGGATGTTTGTTTTCTTCCTCAGGGAAAGGATCATGGAAGAAATCTTCTGAGCCAGTTCCATGCGTTCTTCCAGCATCTTGTCAATCACCCGTTCGTTTGCTGCAGGGAAGTCGGTCAGGTGCACCGAAATGGTTTCCTCCCTTCCGGTGACCGTGTTCAGATCGCGGAACAACCGATCGGCAAAGAAAGGAGCCACCGGAGCCATTAACTGAGCTATTACTTCCAGCGTACGGTATAAGGTCTGATACGCCTGGATTTTATCTTCCGAATAGGCGCCTTTCCAGAACCTTCTGCGCGATAAACGCACGTACCAGTTACTCAGGTGTTCCGTGACGAAATACTGAATGGCGCGGGCACCGCGGGTCGGTTCATACTGATCGTAGGCTTCATCCACAATTTTGATCAATGAATTCAGTTCGGACAGGATCCAGCGGTCCAGTTCGGACCGTTGTTCCACCGGAATTTCTTCCTCCGCATAGGTAAAGCCGTCGATGTTGGCATACAAAGCAAAGAAAGCATAGGTATTGTAGAGTGTACCAAAGAATTTCCTTCGGGCTTCATCCACGCCGTCCAAATCGAAACGCAGGTTATCCCAGGGCTGCGAATTGGTGATCATGTACCACCGGGTGGCATCGGCACCGTATTTTTCAAGCGTCATAAACGGATCCACAGCATTGCCCAGTCGTTTGGACATCTTGTTGCCGTTTTTGTCCAGCACCAGTCCGTTGGAAACCACGTTTTTATACGCCACCGAATCGAACACCATGGTAGCGATGGCATGCAAAGTGAAGAACCAGCCGCGGGTCTGATCCACGCCTTCGGCGATGAAATCAGCCGGGAATTTATTTTCAAAATCTTCTTTGTTCTCAAAAGGATAGTGCAGCTGCGCATAGGGCATGGAACCCGAATCAAACCACACATCAATGAGCGAAGGTTCGCGCATCATTTTCTGACCCGAATCAGATACCAGTACGATCTGATCCACATAGGGACGGTGGAAATCGAAGGTTTCATAGTTCCCGGCACTCATGTCTTCCGGATTGAAATCCTTCAGGGGATTTTCAGTCATAAATCCGGCGGCGACCGCTTTTTCCACTTCCGCTTTCAGTTCGGCGGCCGAACCCAGGCATTTCTGTTCCGTGCGGTCCTCCGTTACCCAGATCGGCAACGGAATACCCCAGAAGCGGGAACGCGACAAATTCCAGTCCACCAAGTTTTCCAGCCAGTTGCCGAACCGGCCTTCACCGGTGGCCTTTGGTTTCCAGTTGATGGTCTGGTTCAGTTCGATCATCCGGTCTTTCATGGCTGTGGTCTTCACAAACCAGGAATCCAGCGGATAATACAACACCGGTTTGTCGGTACGCCAGCAGTGCGGGTAGTTGTGGGTATGTTTTTCGATGCGGAACACTTTGTTCTGTTTCTTCAGCGAAACGGCCAGGTCCACATCAAGTGAGGCATCTTTGTCGGTCAGTGTTTCATCATAGGCATTTTTCACGAAGCGGCCGGCATATTCGCCATACAGATCCGTGTTCAGGTATTCTTTCACAAAGGCTTCATCCAGTTCTTCGATTTGGAAGAAGCGGCCTTTCAGGTCGACCATGGGACGTTTTTCGCCCAGTTTGTCGATGAGCAGTAACGGAACAATACCCGATTCTTTCGCCACCCGGTCGTCGTCGGCACCAAAAGTAGGGGCAATGTGCACAATACCGGCCCCGTCTTCGGTGGTGACAAAATCACCAGGGATCACTTCAAAAGCATTACCCATGGGTTTTACCCAGGGAAACAGTTGTTCGTATTGGATGCCTGTGAGCTCGGAACCTTTAAAGGTACCGGTTACCCGGAACGGAACATGCTTGTCACCGGCTTTGTATTCCTCAAAGGGAGCGTTTTCGTGTTTCGGATCGAAATAAGCGTTCTGACGGTCTTTGGCCAAAACAACTGTTTGCGGTGCTCCTGTGTAAGGATTGAATGTTTCAACGCGGACGTATTCAATATTTGGTCCCACAGCCAGCGCCGTATTGGAAGGCAGTGTCCAGGGAGTGGTGGTCCAGGCCAGGAAATACAGGTCTTCATTTTCATGACCAAACAAAAATTCCGACTGTTCGTTGCGGACAACGGCAAATTGCGCCACCGCCGTGGTATCGGCCACATCGCGGTAGCAACCGGGCTGGTTCAGTTCGTGGGTACTCAGGCCCGTTCCGGCAGCCGGTGAATAGGGTTGAATGGTGTAGCCTTTGTACAACATATCGTTGTCGTACAACCGCTTCAGCAAATACCAGACCGATTCAATGTATTTATTGTCAAAAGTAATGTACGGATGATCCTGATCCACCCAATACCCCATCTTCCGGGTCAGGTCGTCCCACATATCCTTATATTTCAGCACTTCCCTTCGGCAGGCCTTGTTGTACTCCTCCACACTGATCTTCTTGCCGATGTCTTCCTTGGTGATGCCCAACGTTTTTTCCACACTAATCTCCACAGGCAGTCCGTGGGTATCCCATCCGGCTTTGCGCTCTACGTATTTTCCTTTCTGTGTCTGGAAACGGCAGAACAGATCCTTGATGGTACGGGCCATCACATGGTGGATACCGGGCTGACCGTTGGCCGAGGGCGGACCTTCGTAAAACACATAAGGTTCTCCTTCTTTCCGGTTTTCCAGACTCTTGTCAAAAACCTGGTTTTCTTCCCAGAATTTCTTCACCTCATCGGCTATCTGCGACAGGTCCAACTGTTTGTATTCTTGATATTTCTTACCCATCAGGCTGTGTTGCTTTTCAAAAATAAGGTGCAAAATTAGAAAATTTCATCGCAAACCGCACATAAAATTTTGATTCTCTTAAAAATAAAGATGATTTAACGGTTGTGGGACAACGGAATACCCATCGTTAATCAATCGTATGATGGATACAATAACACAATGGCCCATTCCAACCAACTACAGAGCCTTTTCATTTCTGTGGTAACCATCATTGCCTTGAATTTTACTGAAAATTTGATTCACTTAAACGTACTTAAATGACACAAATTAATGATGCGCCCGAGATTTTTCGTCCTGCTGTTGCTGTTTGGGTTTTTTTTACCTGCAATCAGGAAAACAGTAACACCAAAAGGCTTTTCTGAATTGGAAACAGGAATTCCCCACCAAAAAACACATCAAAAATGAAAACCCGTTTCAAAATTCTTCCGGGGCCTTAGTACCCGAACATTAAACTCTCACTTTGAGTTCTTTCATCTGCCAGGCAAAAATGAGTACTTTAGTATTCTTAACTTACAAAAAAGGTGAAGATTTACATTAAAAATATGGTTTGTATTCGCTGCCAGATGGTAGTGAAGTCGGAATTGGAGCAATTGGGGCTGCATTATACTTATGTAAAAATCGGAGAGGCAAATATTGTTGAACACCTCGCACCTGAAAAACTGGAAGAACTGGACCTTGCCTTAAAAAAATCGGGGCTACGTTTAATGGACAACAAAAAAAGCATCCTTGTGGAGAAAACAAAAAGTGCCATCATCGAACTGGTCCATTATACAGAAGAGCAAATCAAGGTGAACCTTTCTGATTATCTGAGTGAAAAACTGAACTACGATTACACCTATTTGTCCAATCTTTTTTCGGAGGTAAAGGGGATTACCATTGAAAAATTTTACCTGACACATAAAATCGAAAAAGTAAAAGAACTGATTGTTTATGATGAACTAACCCTTACCGAAATTGCCTATAAAATGCATTACAGCAGCGTGGGCCATCTTTCCAATCAATTTAAAAAGATTACAGGCTTAACGCCCAGCCACTTCAAAAACCTTAAAAACCAGCGACGCAACACCCTCGAAGATGTGTGAATAATGTAACTTAAACGGTCAATTATATAACGCTTTCCGAATTGATGAGCGGTACCTTTGGATTTTAATAGTTCAAATGCCATGCCTACCACTGAAATTGAAAAATCGAAACCACACATCCTGATAGAAATCATTGAATATGTTCCCGGTTCGGTGGCTCGCAAAGCCATTATCAGAAAAACGACCGGAAATATCAGTGTCGTGGCTGTTGATACCGGACAGACATTAACCAGCAAAATCCTGCCGTTTGATATCTTTATTCAGGTTATTGAGGGCGTTGCCGTAGTGGTCATCAACAAAGAACCAAATATCCTTCAGGCCGGAAAGGGCATTGTTATTCCCGCACACGCACCTCATTCCATCACCTCTGATCAACAATTCAAAATGATCTCCACCGTCATCAAAAGCGGTTACGAAGGCCTTTCCATTTAATTTATACTTACGAAACATCAAAAACAAACATCATGTCGAAAGATAAAAATACCAAACCGAAAGGGAACAAGAAAAGTCCCGTTAAAAACTTAAAAGAAAAAAGGGCTGCCAAAGCGGAGAAAAAGGCTGAGAAAAAAAGAATAAGCGATTATTAAGGTTCATTATACTTTGCCATTCCGTATTGAACACAAAAAAAGGTCCCGTGAAAACGGGACCTTTTTTTACTTAACAAACAATGACTATGCAAGCCTGACTTTCACAGCATTGAGTCCTTTTTTCCCTTGTTCAAGTTCGAAGGTTACGTTGTCATCTTCTTTGATTTTGTCGATCAATCCACTGGAATGGACAAAATATTCTTTCTCGGAATCTGCATCTATTATAAATCCAAATCCCTTCAAATTGTTGTAAAATTTTACTGTTCCTTTATTCATGTTGTTAAATATTAAATTCAATGTAAATCAACCATCCGTCAGGATTCGTTAGCCGGTAAATTTCCTGATTGATTATTCCGATTTGCATTGAGGTATTACAAATTTTTTACTTTTTCCGTTCAATGGGCAGTACGCCAGCCATTTCACCAATAATATTCACCAAATCGGTTCCTGTAGGAACGACGATTTTTGCATTCTTTTCGAGTGACGCTTCCACGGCCTCTAATTTACGCAATAACTGGGCATTCCCGACAAAATATTTATCGGCAGCTTCGTTTACCAGTTTGATGGCCTCCGCTTCCCCCTCGGCATGAAGAATTTTCGACTGTTTAAACCCTTCTGCTTCTTTAATTTTAGCCCGTTTTATCCCGTCGGCAACCGTTTCAGCAGCCGTCGCCGAATCAATAGCCGCTATTTTTTCATTCTCGGCTTTGACCACTTTGTTCATGGTTTCCTGGACATCATCGGGCGGGTCAATTTCTTTTAGCTCGGTTCTGACAATTTCAATTCCCCAGCTTTTTGTTTCGTTATGCAGTGTGGTATAAAGTTCGGCGTTGATTTTTCCACGCTCGCTGTTGGCCGATTTCAATGTTAGGGTGCCGATAATATTACGCAGTGTGGTACGCGCCAGATTCACGATCTGCCAGGTGTAATTGTTCACGTTGTAAATGGCCCCTTTCACACTCTCTTCATCGGCTTTCACCCTGAAATATACCTGGGCATCGACGCTGGCATTCAGGTTGTCGTTGGTGATAATTTCCTGAGGTTCCGCATCCACCATCTGCTCGGTGACATTGACCATAAAAAGCCGGTCGATAACCGGAATAATCCAGTGAAATCCGGGACTGGCAAGACTTCTGTACTTTCCCAGACGTTCAATTAAGCCCCGCTGGGTAGGCCGTACAATTCGTATCCCGGCGAATAACACCAGGACTACGGGTATAATGATTAAATACAAGTAGTTCATTTCCATTTTTATGTTTTGATTGAAAGGTTACTAACCGGTTATAATTCTTCTTGATTTTTTCGGCATCCGCTGCTTTTTACATTTTCGTTACCGGAAAGTCTTTCTTTTTGGATAATTTTTTGCCAAAAAGCATATTGAAGATGACTAAAACCAAGGCCAGTACAAGGAGCAGGTGAACGGATGCAGTGGTTTTAAATCCGATCAACAGAATTGCCCAGATAATAAATATCAGGCCGGCAACGGTATAGAGAAGAATTCTGATCAATTGATATCCTCTTTGTTATTGATTGGAAAAATACAACACTTGAGCACGACAGTCATTACACAAATCCAACAATAAGTTACATATTTCACAGTTTTTAGGGGGAAATAACAACCATCGGGCCCACAAACCAACAGGATACCTGGGTGTTTACGTTCTTCAACGCCGACGGGCATTCTAATCTCCTTACTGGCAACCCTAATTGGGGCATACCAAACAAAAGTCAGGATTCATAGAGACGGATTGAAAAGAAAAGGTGAATCTTGATAGATGAAAAGATGATCTGCCACTGTAGTTCCCCATGAAATAGCATAGAACATTGGCCAATTACTAAATTCCGGAGCCATGTGGAAAACGCTTAAAGCAAAAAACAGACTGAATGAGACAATATTCATGGGAATATTGGCATTTTTTTGTTTTGGATCTTCCTTATTCCGATACGTTTATACCGATACAACCGTATTTCTTTTTTTAAACTGGAATTTATTTCTGGCTTTTATTCCCTGGGCACTGACCAGTTTGGTCATCTTCAGACCCAAATTGCAGCAATCCAAAATTTCGTTTGTCGTTTTACTCATTTCCTGGCTGTTGTTTTTCCCCAATGCACCCTATATTCTGACTGATTTATTTCATTTGAGCCTGGAATCTTCAATGCCCATTTGGTTTGATCTGGTACTAATATTATCCTTCGCCTGGACCGGTTTGCTTTTTGGATTTCTCAGTTTATGGGATATTGAAAGGATCATGCTGGTTTCCATCAAACGGACATATGTATTGATGATATCCATCGGATTGATGTTTATCGGTAGTTTCGGGATTTATGTCGGCAGGTTTCTTCTGTGGAATAGCTGGGATCTTCTAACCAAACCGTTCAATCTGATATTTGATGTTGGTGACCAGATTATGAATCCGTTTGAGCATCCCAGGGCCTGGGGAATGATCATTTTTATGGGATTGTTTCTCAACATACTGTATCTGTCATTCAGGCTGATCAGAAAACGAGAGGAATGAGCTACCAACCACAAGTAACACGGTGTCAATATTATAGAAATTCGTGAACCGTCACCTCCCTGCCGGGATGAACCTCAATTTACCCCGGTCAACTACTTCTATTCGGTCACAATATCAATTTTGCTGCTTTTCAGCCCCTTTGAGGTAGCCGTTAAATGAATGACTCCCCGCTGATCGGTTGATTCAACAACCACCATACACTTACCGAAAAAAGCATGCGTGTAATCCGCCTTGAACGGATCGAGGTTCACTTCGTTTCCGTTGGAAACCCCCACAATTTTTCCGGGGCCTGATATGGAAAAGTTCACCAGGTTGTCGGCTCGCGGAACCAGTGTCCCGTCTTTATCCAGGATGAGCACCGAAACATACGATAAGTCTTTTTGCCCCGCTTTGATGCGGTTGCGATCGGCTGTAAGTTCAACGCGCGCTGCCGGACCGGCGGTTTTTTCTTCCACCACTTTCACCTGTTTCCCGTCCTTGTAGGAAACGGCTTTCAGCGTTCCCGGTTCAAACTTCACCCGCCACATCACGTGCAGCTGATCGCCCGTTTTGTGTTTTTTGCCCAGCGATTTCCCGTTCAGGAACAGTTCCACCTCATCGGCATTGTTGTAATAAGCCCACACATCCACCAGCTGGCCCTTTTTCCAGTTCCAGTGCGGGAAAATATGCAGCACCGTTTGGTGGGTCCACTCGCTTTGATACATGTAGTAGATATCCTTCGGGAAACCGGCCAGGTCCACAATACCGAAATAGGAACTGCGCGAGGGCCAGACAAACGGCGTCGGTTCGCCGATATAGTCGAATCCGGTCCATATAAACGTACCCGAAATATACGGATGAGCCTTTACCACCTTCCAATTGGCTTCGTGACTGCTGCCCCAGGGTGCCCAGGTGTTATCATAAGAAGAACAGAAATGTGTCGGCGAATCATAGGGGACACGCCAGTCTTTAGGTACAATCAAAGCCGAATCGGAAGGCATCCGGTACCATCCCCGTGTTTCAAATGCGGACGCCGATTCGGTGGCGATCAGTTTTTTACCCGGGAAGTCTTTCTGAAAGGATAGCAGGTTCGCTAAATGATAGTTCACCCCGATCAGGTCCGTGGCACCGCAGGTGATGAGGGGGTTGTCGGGCAGATCAGGATGGTCGTTAGCGGTAACAATGGGCCGGGTGGTATCCAGACTGTGGACGATGGAACACAGGTTTTTCATAATTGCTGCTCCTTTTCCTTTGGGATCGCCCTGTTCCGGTATTTCATTGCCCACACTCCAGATGATCACGCTGGGATGATTCCGGTCGCGGCGCACCTGGTCGCTCAGATCGCGCCGGTGCCACTGATCAAAATACTGCGAATAGTCGTATTTGGTTTTGGCAATTTCCCACATGTCAAAGGCTTCGTCCATGACCATGAAGCCCATTTTGTCGGCCAGATCCAGCAACTGCGGATCGGGCGGGTTGTGGGAAGTACGGAGGGCGTTGACGCCCATTTTTTTCAGTATTTCCAGCCGGCGCTGGATGGCCCGTCTGTTGGAAGCCGTCCCCAGACAGCCGTAGTCGTAATGGTTGCAAACCCCCAGGATTTTCAGGTGCTTTCCGTTCAGGAAAAAGCCTTTGTTGACATCAAAATGAAAAGTACGGATGCCCACCTGAGTGGTTTTGCGGTCCTTCAGCTGATCGCCCACATAAAACGACGAAATCACTGTGTAGAGATAGGGATCGGAGGGTGACCACAGGTGCGGATTGTTGACTTCCAGCGTTCCGGTCACGCTGTCTTTTACCTGGTAGTTCGCCTGAGCCACCAACTGGCCCTGCGCATCATAAATCCTTGCGATGATGTATCCTTTCAGAATGGAAGGCATCACGGTTTTATACTGAAGGCTGACGATGGCTTTTTCCCTGTTTACCTCGGGGGTAGTAACGAAGATACCCCAGTGGGCAAAATGCATCGGGTTCAGATACACCAGCCGCACGTTCCGGTAGATGCCCGAACCGGAATACCACCGCGAATTGGGTTGCCCGGAATTGTCGACCCGCACAGCCACCACATTGGGTTTATTCCAGTGCACGTAAGGGGTCAGATCGTAGCGGAACGAAATGTAGCCGTTGGGACGAAAGCCCAGCAAATGCCCGTTGATCCACACCCGACTGTTGCGGTACACGCCGTCGAAATCTATGAACACCTGTTTGCCTTTCTGAGTCCGATCCAGGCGAAAGGTCTTTCGGTACCAGCCGATGCCGCCGTTCAGGTAACCGCCTCCGGCACCGGCGGGACTGTTTTTGTCGAACCGGCCTTCAATGCTCCAGTCGTGGGGCAGGTCCAGCAGCCGCCAGGCACTGTCGTGAAAGGCCACTGCCTGAGCACCGGGGACATCACCCAGGTGAAAATGCCAGTGGTTGTCAAAATCAACAACACCCCGGGGGTTATGGGTTGAAACACACGCTTTAAAGGCAAAAGCGATCACAACAATCAGCAACAGGCGTAAACTATTTTTCATGACAAATCTCTTTTTGATCGGTATCTTTCGGTTGATGATTCAAATGTAGTTGAAAATCTTTTTTTAACTTTAACGATCAAATGAAAAACCCGATGATCATAGAATGTCACATCCATCCACCCCCAAACAGACCACAATCAGGAAATGTGACGGAGCATACGAACGACCCAAAAAATTAATACCCCATGAAAAAAACAGCAACCTTCCTTTTCGGCTTCCTTTTTCCCTTCTTCCTTGCGGCGCAGCCCACCGTGGTTCCCCTGGGGCATTTCGACAAAGTACACCTGGGTATGACGGCCGCAGCAGTGGAACAGGCCTACCAGTGTAAGGTGGTAAAAAGAGGTCGCTTTGGCGGACTCATTGCCCACGCGGATCAATACAACATCGAAACCTCTTATGTCACGATCAACCTGGCAGAAAAGGGGAAGGTGTACCAATTGAAGGACCTTGAATTTCCCACCATGCACCTTGAGTTTATCAACCATATACTGGTGGAAATTAAATTCATTGCCCCGGTAAAATACATCGAGAGCGAAAAAAAAGCCGATGCCCTTATTGAAGCCATTAAATGGCGGTATCCCCACGAATACAAGGAATACAAAAAATACAACCCGCCGTCCCATGAGAGCAACAACTTTACCCGCTCCGTGACGTTCAGTGCGCAAAAATTCATCAAGCAGCGGCTGGGGTCCGAAGCCCAATGGAATGTTCATTTTAAAAACATCCCCAGCAGTGAAGCAAATCAGTTGCGTTTTTCCTATGCCATCAAAGCGCCCCGAAAAATCAAAAAACCATACTACGGCGGCAATATTGTATTAACCATGCGGTACAACAACGAGATCAAGTACTGGAAATTATTTGCCGAACTATCGAAGAAATGCGACGCCTCCGGACTGAAAACCATTTATTCTTTTCGGGGAAAAAATATGGGAACCAGTTGGGAAGCGTTTAAAAAAACCTATGGCAACTCCCTCGTGGCCCACGACCCTCAAAAATTGCTGCAGCCAAAGTTGGCCTCTTACGTAAAGGTGTACACCTTGCGCGATGAAAACCTGAGTTTGCTCCACCACAACCTCAAGGGCGTTTACTACATTTTTTATGAAAACAAGCTGCAGTATATGAAAATCGTCTTCGATACCATCCTCCCGCAAAAAGAGTTCAATACCTTCCGGTCGGATATTAAAACCGTGTTTGGCAAACCCTCCCACGAAATGGATACCGGATTTTCCGAAACAAATTACTGGTCGAATGAATATGTCGTTAAAAATTTCGGGAAACCGTATTATGCCTCCTTACGGGAACAACTGGGGGAAATTCCCCCGCATCATTTTGTAGGGTTTAACCTGTATCAGACCAATTTGAGCAAAGACCAGCCCACCACAATCTCCATCTTTTTGGGCGGGTTATTTACACGGATCATGGACCGCTACAAGGAAGAACACAAAAACAACCTGCAAAAGGAGTTTTAAGGAGACCGCAGGCCGAGTGGGTTTTTGGATGGAAGTGCCTGTAAACAAGAACCCGGTAGCGGCGCCCCTTGGGGCATTGCCCCAAACCCTCTTACGACTAAAAACTTGTCTCTTCTGTTCATTTCTATGCGCCTCTCCCCCCGTTTCGTCCCTATCGCGAGGATCCCGATTCATCGGGAGACGAAGCGATCTCTTACCAAACACAGATTGCTTTGTCGCACTGCCTCCATTCTTCCCTGAGGCTCCGCGCAATGACGCTGATTATTTGAATATCCGGGAAGATATCCTTCTCTTCGCTCTGCTTCGATCAGGATGACAAAGGTTTCAACCTTCAGTTTCCCTCGCTGTCGCAAGTTTCTATCTTGTGACCTGATAGGAACTGAGCCCCGGCTTGCCGGGACGTGAGGGTCTTTGCATTGAAGAAGGTTCCGTAATGTACCTCAGGATGCCCGCGGTCTCCCGATGAATCGGGATCCCTCGGAATGAAACGTTGGAAGAACAGAAGGCTTTTCAATGCCCCGGGCTTTAACGACGCTGTCGAAATTGTAGTGTAACATCCTTTGAAGGGTTAAGCGTACAGAAAAAAGGGGTTCATCCCGTAAAAAAATTTAAAAAAGGTTCGCCTACAAGCGAAAATGATCTTCTTATGAGTAAATAAGTTCTTCTTACAACAAAATAAGGTCTTTTTATTGCATTATTGGGTCTTCGTATTGTATTTTCTGGTCTTCATGTCGCATTCTTAGTTCTTCATATCATATTCATAGTTCTTCATGTTGTATTCCTGGTTCTTCGTATCGCATTCCTGGGTCTTCGTGTCGCATTCCTTGTTCTTCGTGTCGCATTTTTAGGTAGTCGTATCACATTTTCAGGTCTTCGTATTGTATTTTTGGTTCTTCGTACCGTAAACTTCCCGCTTCTAAAAGGTAATAAAAATCAGGTGCTGCCTGTAACACCCGGCTTCTGCATCACTGAGCGGCTTGTTACACACTATCTCAGCCGGCACGGTGCCCGCAGAACACCGACGGCTTGTATCGAACGACTGTAGCCCTGTGTCTTTGTAAGGATTTGGAAAAGTGGAAATTATTCTTCAACTTTGTGAGGCCTAACATACAATGTGAAACAAATCAGGAACCCGTATCTGCCCATTTAAATAAACAACGATGGTTTTACCCCAGCTATTATTCGGTACCTTTAGTACGGATAAAAGAAGTTAGTGGCAAGGCGGTTTCTGCTCCGTATTTAAATTCAACCTTATGAAAAACCAATGGCTAATAAATTCAGGATTTTTAATTCCAA
>JAFGYB010000006.1 GCA_016936355.1 Bacteroidales bacterium
AACTTCTTTTATCCGTACCAAAGGTACCGAATAACAGCTGGGGTAAAACCCACTGTTGTAAATTGGAATGAAGGGGATACGGGTTCCTGATTTGTTTCACATTGTATGTTTTGCCCCACAAAGTTGAAGAATAATTTCCGCTTTTCCAAATTCTTACAACGACACCGGGCGAAAAGCAGGGTGCGCGACCGTGGTTATTATTACAATCGTTTTTCCGTTAAATTTGTTCTATGAAAATACTCATTCTTTGCACCGGAAACAGTTGCCGCAGTCAGATGGCACAGGGCTTTTTACAATCATTTGATCACAACATTACTGTCTGTTCTGCGGGCACAGAACCGGCTGCGAAAGTGAGTACCAAAGCCGTTCAGGTGATGCAGGAGCTGGGCATCGACATCAGCGACCACCATCCCAAATCCGTGAACCTTTACCTGGGCGACACCTGGGATTTTGTGATCACCGTTTGCGACGACGCCAACGAAACCTGTCCGGTTTTTCTCGGTCAGGTCAACCGGCGGCTGCACATCGGTTTTGAAGATCCTTCAAAAGCAACGGGCAGCGAAGAATTTATCATGAGTGAATTCCACCGGGTCCGGGATGAAATCAGGGCCGCCTTTTACGATTTTTATATCCACCACATCAAAAGCCACTAACATGCCCACCCGAAAACGCCTCAAATTTCTCGACCGATACCTCACCCTCTGGATCTTTCTGGCCATGCTCGTGGGTGTTTTGTCGGGCTATTTCTTTCCCGCGATCGCCGGTTTCTGGGAATCCTTAAAACCGTCACCCGACAGCACCACCAACCTGCCCATCGCCATCGGACTGATTCTGATGATGTACCCGCCGCTGGCCAAAGTGAAATATGAAGAACTGGGCGATGTGTTTAAAAATTACAAAATCCTTTCGCTGTCGCTGGTCCAGAACTGGGTTATCGGCCCCGTGCTGATGTTTGCCCTGTCCATCGCTTTCTTCAAATTGTTCCCCGGCGAAAACAACGCCAATCTGCCCTTTATGTACGGGATCATTATGATCGGACTGGCGCGGTGCATCGCCATGGTCATTGTTTGGAACGAGCTGGCCAAAGGAGACACGCAATATGCCGCCGGACTGGTGGCTTTCAATTCCATTTTTCAGGTATTGTTTTTCTCGGTGTACGCTTATGTGTTTATTGCCGTGTTGCCGGGATGGTTTGGCGTGCCCACCAACCAGGCGGTGGAAAGCATCACCATCGGTCAGATTGCCGAAAGTGTCTTCATTTACCTGGGCATTCCCTTTATCGCCGGATTTCTCACCCGGTTCATCCTCATTCGCGTCAAAAGCAAAGCGTGGTACCACAGCAAATTCGTCCCGAAAATCAGCCCGCTCACCCTGATCGCCCTGCTGTTTACGATCGTTGTGATGTTTTCGTTGAAAGGACAGTACATCATCAACATCCCTGTAAAGGTGGTGCTCATCGCGATCCCACTGCTCGTTTATTTTTTGGTGATGTTTGTGCTTTCGTTTTTCATGAGTAAAAAGATCGGTGCCGGTTACGAGCAATCCACTACCCTGTCGTTTACCGCGGCCAGCAATAACTTTGAACTGGCCATCGCTGTGGCTATTGCTATTTTCGGATTGAATTCGGGAGAAGCCTTTGCAGCGGTTATCGGTCCGCTGGTGGAAGTTCCCGTGATGATTGGCTTGGTGAGCGTGGCCTTTTGGATTCAGAAAAAATACTACCCAACTTCCCGCGCTCAATAAAAGATTCGGGTGTAAAATTTTTCTTTTCAAACCCGCTACTACCCCATCCGTTTTCTGAACCGAACGTGTATCTTTGTGACAAAAATTACAGCTTTGCCCAATTATTGTCACAATTATTATCTGACCAGGAAATACGAAAAACAGCGACCTATGGCCTCAAGAACATTTGTTGAAAAGATTTTCAATGCTTCCAAGGGAAGTATTGTTTTTCAAAAACCCGACCTCATTTTAACCCACGACAACACCGCTTCCATTTTCAATACGTTTAGGAAAATGAACGGTGAAAAGGTCAAAGATCCCAACCAGCTGCTCATTGTACTGGACCACAACGCCCCGCCCACAACCGCGAAACTGGCCAACCAGTATCAGCAAATCAGGGACATTGTAAAAGAGCAGGGCATCACCCGATTTCATGATGCCGGCAAAGGAATCTGCCACCAGATTATGGCCGATTATGCTTTACCGGGCATGACCATCGTAGGCAGCGACAGCCATACCTGTACCGCCGGCGCTTTCAATGCTTTTGCTGCGGGCATCGACCGCACCGAAGCCGCCGGACTGTGGCGACAGGGCGAAACCTGGTTCCGGGTGCCTGAAACCATGAAGATCACCTTGCACGGAACGTTAAAACCCGGTGTATACGCCAAGGATCTTTCGCTTTGGATCATCGGCATGATCGGAGCCAGTGGTGCCGATTACATGTCCATCGAATACCATGGCGAAGGGGTCAAAACGCTGAGCATTTCCCAGCGCATGACACTGGCCAACCTGGCTTCGGAAATGGGCGCCAAAAACGCGGTCTTCCCCCACGATGAAGTTCTGAAAGAGTATTTGGGCAACCGTTTCAACGGTACAGGAGTATGGGCCGATGAAGGGGCTACCTATGCCAAAGAAATAGAAATTGACCTTTCTGAAATTTTCCCGGTGGTGGCAGCACCGCATCAGGTGGACAATGTGAAAGCCGTATCGGAAGTAGCCGGCACTCCGCTGCACGAAGCCATGGTAGGCACCTGCACCAACGGCCGGTTGGAGGATTTGCGGGAAGCGGCTGCCGTTTTAAAAGGCAAAAAACTACCCGAAGGTTTCCAGATGGTCATCGTCCCGGCGTCACAAAAGATTTACCTGGAAGCCATGAAAGAAGGATTGATCGAAATTTTCCTGGATGCCGGAGCCAATGTACTGGCAGCTTCCTGCGGTCCCTGCCTGGGTACAGGACAGGGGATTCCTGCCGATGGATACAATGTGATTTCCACCGCCAACAGGAATTTCAAAGGACGCATGGGCAACCCCGAATCTTTTGTTTACCTGGCTTCACCTGCCACCGTTGCCCATTCAGCGCTGGCAGGAAAGATCACCGATCCCCGCGGGATGGAAGCCAACGACAAGTTCCCCTACAAAACCCAGAAAGTGACCACGGTCACCATCGGGGAAAACGATCAGCGGCGCATCAACAATGTGTGGAACTACAGCGATGTGAATGATTTGAACACCGACCAGATGTTTGCCGGAAACCTTACCTACCAGGTACTGAGTTCGGAGCCTGAAAAGATCATGCCGCATCTGTTCAAAGGCTTCGATGCGAACTTCACCGAAAAGGTTCAGGCCGGCGATATCATTGTTACCGGAGCGAATTTCGGCTGCGGCAGTTCGAGGGAACATCCGGCCGTGGGTTTGGCCCATGCCGGTGTGCAGGCTGTAGTATGCAAATCGGTCAACCGGATTTTCTACCGTTCCTCGGTCAATCAGGGGCTGCCCATTATCCTGCTGCCCGAAGCAGTAGATGCTTATGAACCAGGCGATGACGTTTCCATCGATTTTAACAAAGGTTTCATTTTAGTTGGCAATAAAAGTTTTACTTTTGCACCGCTCCCGGAAAAACTAATGGAAATATTCCGTGCACGAGGCCTTGTAAATTACATCCGGGAACATGCCTCGTAAAGCACGTTTCAAGAAATGCAAAAACTGCGCGCTAACAAAACTATTATCATTCGTCTCCTGGCTACGTTGCTCTTGATAGCAGGATACTTCTTACTGGCCTACGAACTACCTCATTACAAACGTGAATACGTTCTGTTTATCGTTTTACTTTTTGCTGACCTGTATTTGTGGTCGGCATTAAGGAAAAGTATTTTCAGTCACAAACTCTGGCTGAAAACCACCATCACTTCACTGTTCTGGCTCCCGCTGATGATGGTTATCTTTTTCATCATCGGAGCAGCTGTTGTCCCCATTATTGACTGGAACGATGCCTTCAGAACCTTCTGGATCGGATTTATTGTGGTCTTTTACACGGCCAAGGTATTCCCGCTGTTTTTTCTTTTGCTGGCGGATTTGGTTCGACTGATCCGGAAAATACCTTCCTTTATTACGAAAGAAAACCGGCTCGAAATCCGTAATCAGCACGAAGGTATTTCCCGAAGTAAATTCCTCCAGTATCTGGGATATCTCTCCGGAGGATTGGTTCTGGGCACCATGCTCACCGGAATGTTTAAATGGGTATATGATTTCAACATTGTTAAAAAACAACTCCGGTATAAAAGACTCCCGGCTGAATTCGACGGCTTTAAGGTGGTTCAGATTTCGGACCTCCACCTGGGCAGCTGGGGTTCACTGAAACCACTGGAAGAAGCGGTCAGGCACATCAACAATATGAAAGCGGATCTTGTTTTGTTTACCGGGGATTTGGTTAATTTCTCCACAAGGGAAGCTGTGCGGTTTGCTCCGGTTCTGAAAGAAATCAAAGCACCGTATGGGGTTTATTGCACACTCGGGAACCATGATTACGGAGATTATGTGAGCTGGCCCAGTAAGATGGCCAAACAAAAAAACATGAACCAACTGTTCATGTTGTATAAGGACATCGGCTGGAAACTCATGAACAACCGGCATACGTTGCTGGAAAAAGACGGGGCCCGAATTGCATTGATCGGTGTGGAAAACTGGGGCGCTCATGCCCGCTTCCCCAAGCGTGGCGACATCAAAAAAGCCACTGAAGGGTTGTCCGACGATATTTTTAAACTCCTGATGAGCCACGATCCGACCCATTGGGATCACATCATTATTCCCGAGAATTACGACATCGATCTGACCCTCGCGGGACATACGCATGGTTTTCAGTTCGGCATCGAAACCAAAGGCTTCAAATGGAGTCCGGCTCAGTATTTGTACAAGGAATGGGCCGGATTATACACCGATGCTACCAGCCCCCGTCAGATATATGTGAACCGGGGTCTGGGTTCTATTGGCTATCCGGGTCGCATTGGTATCTTGCCGGAAATTACCCTCTTTCAACTGAAATCAGACGCATAAGAACCCGTTGCCTTTCCCGTTGATGTACTAAAATCGTATCTTAGCTTTTCAACTAAAAAGTATTCGCATGAAAAAGCTATTCTTTTTGCTGGTTTGGATCCCTTTTGTGGTCAACGCCCAGTCGCTTCAACCAAAATGGGCTACTCAGCCCGTACTCAAAACTCCCGAATCGGTTTTGTATGATGCCAAAACCCAACAGGTATTCGTTTCCAACATCAACGGGAATCCCTCTGTTAAAGACGGAAACGGATTTATCTCTCTTCTTTCTCCGGATGGAAAAATCATCAAGCTTCACTGGGCTACCGGCCTGAATGCGCCCAAAGGAAGCGCTGTCTACGGTGGATATTTATATGTTTCAGATATTGACCGGGTAGCCAGAATTAATTTGAAGCAACCGGATAAAATGCTGTTTTTCCCGGCTCCCGGAGCCAAATTTTTAAATGATGTGGTAGCCGACGACAAGGGGAATATTTACATTACGGATACGCAAAATGGAGCCCTGTACAAACTGGAAAAAGGGTATGCCAAAATTTGGATTCAATCCCCGTTGCTTGCCGGGGCCAACGGACTGGCCATGGAAAACGGAAAAATCCTGCTGGGTGCCAAAGATCATTTGGTACAGATTGATCCCGAAACAAAATCCGTGAAAATACTGGTGGACAATCCGGGGAGCATTGACGGCCTGATCCCGCTGGGAGATCAAAAATACCTGGTTTCCGATTGGGCCGGAAAGATTCAAATTATTTCTCCGGGAAAAAATCCGGTGGTTGTCAGCAATACCACAAAGGAAAAAATCAATGCGGCCGATATGGGCTATATTCCCGGGGAAAACCTGGTGCTCATTCCCACATTCTTCAACAACCGGGTGGTAGCAAAAGAACTCATAATGCACTGACCAATAGAGATTTTTCTTATTTTTGAGAAAAATCCTCAGTTATGGAACGTACATGCCTCGAGTGTGGTGAAAAACTCCACGGTCGGATGGACCAGAAGTTCTGTTCCGATCAATGTCGAAATACTTATAATAACCGGCTCAACAAAGATGAAACGACTTACGTGCGGAACATCAACCGTGCATTAAGAAAAAACCGTCGTATACTGAAAGAGCTGAATCCGCAAGGAAAAACTAAAGTCTCCAGAAGGCAACTGGAATCCAAAGGATTCGATTTCAAACATTTTACGCATATCTATAAAAACAAGGAAGGCAAAATCTATTACTTCTGCTATGAGCACGGCTACCTTCCCATCGATCATGATTATTTTGCACTGGTAATCAATGAAAATATATGAGCCGACCCGATCACTGAACCGGTAACTGTCAGCACATCAGAACCTATTCGTTCATCCTTTTTTACTTTGGAAATTACTCCATAGAATCATCCCCAAAAACAGTCCCCCAAGAATTCCGCCCAGGAACATTCCCACTGCAGACGAACTATAAAATTGATCCAACGAATAACGATCTTTCACGATGATTTCAACGACTGATGAAAATACAGACATCAGCACACCATAGAAAAGGGCAAGATAAAGGATAAACTTTGTCCTGCCCAGTTTGTTTATTTTTTCCAACGGGATTTTCATGAATCTTTTTCCCTTTCATCGCTCGAAGAACTCATCTTTTTCTCTGAGCAAACAAGTACACGAATCTGTTTAGGGTATGTCTAATCGTTCTTTGAAAGGTAAAAAGGTCATAAAATCAGCATGGTGTACCAAAATGGCTTCCGTGGTTCGTTTCACCAGATCGCCTTCTTTCGCATGGGTTGCAATGATGTGGCAAACTTTGGCGGGAACCCCGGCTTGTTCGGCCAGTGATACTCCCGAGAAAGGATGTCTTAAATATTTTCCATAGTTTCCCTGAACAGCATTTCCGTTTTCATCGAGTTCATACTCCAGTAATTTCCCCACATCCGCTAATATAGCCCCGGCAATAAGGACATCCATATTCACAGGCAGTTCGCCATGATACAGGGCATTGATCTTCTGTCCGGCATCCCGGGCAATATGCACAACTGAACGTTTGTGTTCCATGAAGGTAACAGTCAGATCGGGGCCTACCAGCAAAGTAAAGGGTATGCGGTTCAGGTCATCGGGAGTCAGGACACTTTTTTCCAGCGCCAGCTCCCAGGTGCGGGCGGTTTGTTCGCGAAGATTTTCATCAGCGATCCATTCCAGCTCGGGCCAGAGTTTTAAAACTTCTTCTGTCATGGTTCCGTCTTTAATTATCAGGCTAATTTAGCGATAATGGCATCCGCCATTTCATCGGTTGAGGCAGCACCCTTTTCAACCACATCAGCTCTGCCCGACATTTTTTTCATGTCGTAGGTTTGAACTTTGCCCTCTTCTATCACTGCGGCTATTGCCTTTCGGATCTGAGAGGCAATGGGTTTTTCATCAACAAAATCGAGCATCATGCAAGCCGATTCAATCATGGCAATGGGATTGACAATGGAAACGGGATAATCGGCATACTTGGGGGCAGAGCCGTGGGTGGGTTCAAATACTCCAATGCCTGTTTCGTTGTTAAACTGTGCCGAGCAGGCAAATCCCAGTCCCCCGATCAGTCCGGCAAAACCATCCGAAACAATATCGCCAAACATATTACCGGCAACAATGACGCCATAGGTCTCCGGGTTTTTGGTCAGCCACATCATCTGGGCATCAATATTGGTGTTCCACAATTCAATTTCAGGGAAATCCGCTTGCTGCATCTGCTGCGCCATTTTGTACATCATTCCTGATGTTTCGCGGATCACATTGGGTTTTTCACATACGGTTACTGACTTGTATCCGTATTTTTTAGCGTGTTCAAAAGCAGCACGCAGAATGCGCTCCGTATATTTCTTTGTGAATATGCGGGTGGAAACAGAAATTTCTTCCTGAGGAGCCCAACCAAAGTTCTTTTTAAATTTGGGATGGGTCATCAGCGCATCGTATACCTGATCCGGTGGATTGGACCATTCAACACCCCCATAAAGTCCTTCGGTATTCTGGCGATAAATAACCACATCCACTTCGGGTTCTTCAATGGTATTATTCGGTCCCCGGCGGATGAAATTCAGGGGATTCCCCTTGTATGTTTTGCAGGGTCGTGCACATACATCCAGGCCAAAATGCTGTCGCAAACCCACAATCGGACTGCTGTAGACCAACCCTTTATTCTGAAGCTCCGGGGCCAGTTCGCTGGCTGCTTCGTCTTTGGGTTTGGAGGTAATGGCCCCGAATAAGGCTACCTTGTGTTTCTCGAGTAACTTGATGGTTCGTTCAGGCAAGGGATTTCCTTCTGATTTCCAGAATTCCCAGCCGATATCGCCTTCCACGTAATCGGCTTCAAATCCTGCTGCATCAAGCACACGCAATGCAGCGTCTAAAACTGCCCTTCCGATTCCATCTCCAGGCAGGGTAACAATGGTTCGCTTCGACATCTCGTTCATTTTTTGGATTGAAACAAAGATACAAACCCCGCGTAATGAAGGAACAGGAATTGAAAAATTCAGGGAATCACTTAATCCCTTACGCCAAAATTCTTAGAAATCTGTTTGTCCTTTAAATACACCGGCCTTTGGCAGCGAAACAATTCTTCCGCTCATCCTGATCTGTCCGCTACTAAAGGGGAGAGAAATAGACAGGTCAGCAACACCACTGTTCATCACGGTAACCGTAAAAAACCCTCGGACACCCGATCCTTTGGGCTGAATACTTCCACTGACTGAAAGGGCTTTGTTATTGTTTTTGCCAGGATCAAATTCATAGTGATTAATGAAGCCTTCAGCAGTCATTCCTCCCACACCATTTCGCCCCCCAGCCCCCAGTCCGAACTGAAAAATCAATTTATTTTTTCTGACGGCCAAAAAATTTGTAGAAGGAGAAACAGGCATCATAACCCCTCTCGGGCCATAAAACTCTGTAGCTTCGAGCACAAAAGCCCTGTTCTTCAGCAGGTAGGCGTAATATTTTCTGGATTCGAGAGAGGCCCTGGCTTTTTCCGCCTTTTTCTTCATCCTTAACTCCTTTCGGTGTTTGGCCTTTGATGCAACCGGTGTTTGCGCATAATCAGTAAATGACAACATCACAATCAGGAGCGTAAGGATTGTGGTTTTAGTAAATGATTTCATAGCTAATTGTTTGGGTTAGTAAAAAAAGGGTTCTGTACCTTGTTGGTACAGAACCCTTTTCAAATGATCGTTAAAATATACTTTGTCCAACAAAGATGCTGGCCTTTTTAGGAGATACTACCTGTCCGTATAAGGTAATAATTCTTCCATTGTTCAGCTGAATGGTAAGCTGTCCTGTTCCGTCATCAGCCACATTCATGGTAATATGAGGCGGTAATCCGGGGCCTACCAGGCTCACATCGGTGGAAATGTACATATTATTCTTTTTCCCTGGGACAAGCTTATAGTTCATGATGGTACCTCTGGCAGTGATTCCTCCGACTCCATTGGGTCCGATCACACCGTCCAAACCAAACTGAATAATTACTTTATTTCCCACTACAGAGAAAAAGTTGATATCCGGACTTACCACAAAAGAAGTCCCCCGGGGGGTGATGACATAGTCTGCTTGAAAAACAAAATATTTTTTCTTCAGCAATTCCATGTAGTAGGTGCGGGATGCCGCACGTTTCATATTCCTTTCTTTTTCCTTGCGAAGTTTCTCAATGCGCTTTTGTTCCTTTTTCGACAGGATCATTGCATTTTGTGCATCAGCAGTCTGACCAAATAAAACAGCCATAACCAGAAACATTCCTACGAAATACGCTATCTTTTTCATGACATAATTTTTAAGAACAACAATTATGGTTGCCAAAATCATGCCAAAAGACCTAACTTCAGGACTTCATGGAAATGAATTAATCCAAAAAATGTTAAACACCCTTTATATTCGGGAATTGCAATTATTCCAAAAGGAAAGAAACATCAGATCCGGGTTCTATTTCGTACGGTTCCTTGTTGTATTCAAACACACGAAGAGGTTTAGAACCAATTATTTTAAACTGTTCCTCCTGCATCCAAAGCAAACAACCTTCCCGTAAACCGGCCACTTTAGTTTTTTGGTTAACGATTAAGAACTCTTCTATTCTTTGCTGACGGGTTTCTCCGCCATGTCCGGCCGGATTGGCATCCAGGTAATGAGGGTTCATTTGAAAAGGAATCAGCCCCAGGGTCTGGAAACTGAGCGGTTCAATGATGGGCATATCGTTGGTGGTCATCAGCGACGGACAAGCAATATTGGATCCGGCACTCCAGCCTATGTAGGGGGTTCCCGATTTCACTTTCTCTCTGATAACATCCATCAAACCCAGTGTTTGCAGTTGATAAACCAGATGAAACGTATTGCCACCACCTACAACAACAGCCTGGGCATCTTTGACCCTCTGTACTGGATCGTTGGTGGTGTGCACTGAAACGAGTTTGGCTCCCAGCGAATGAAAAACGGCTCCTACTCTTTCGGCATAAACATCATAAGAATCCTTCATGCTTTTTGAGGACAAACTGATCCCTGCAAAGGGCACAAAACAAACCTCAGAAAGGTTGTGTTGCCTCAAAAAATTTTCAATATGCTTCCGGGGCCATAACAGGTATTCTTCTCCAGCCATGGTGGAGTTACTGATGAGTAATAAATTCATGTGTTTTTTTGAAGATAAAAATACGACAAATTCCTGATCACGGTAAAACGGCCGCCTGATCTAAACAAGGTAAAATCATTATCCTGTCAGAATTCACCCAACGTTTTCCGCATTCGCTCTGCAGCCACTAAAAAAGCCTTTTTCCCGGCCTTGGCATAGCTGGCACCCCCTCCTTTTACCTGATCGATATGTGTTTTAAAAATTTCTTTATTCTCCTTTTTATTCACTACCGAAAGGTTGGCATCCACGTAGGTAAAATAAATTCCGCTATACATCGTCCCTGTTGTGGAAGAAGCATTGATCTGAATCAGATAATCTGCTTTTTCCGGCTCCTCCGTAAACTGATAGCCGGCTTTGGCCAAAGTTTCCTTTACAACAGGTTCAATGGTTTTAATTTGCATAGGCGCTCCCAGCAAAAGCTCCTTACTCTGGATATAGCAAACCTGTTTTTGAACATGCACAATGAACTGGGCAGATACTACTGGCGACTGTTGTCTTACCAGTGTGAAGTAAGCCGTAGTAGTATCCATCGGTACATAAGAAGAAAGATTTACTGAGGCCTCCAGTTCCACCAGAGGTTGCTTATGACTGAGTTTCGGAAGGAATGCCGAAGCGATGCCTTCTTCATTGGTAATTCCCGAACACAAAACCTTCCCGGTATTCTTATCCCGAAAACTCAAAGGAATGTTGGAAACAGGGGTAGATTTACCTTCCACTGTATGGATAACTTTTACCTGTACGGGCGCCTCTGAAGCCATTCCTGACTTAACATACACCTCAGGATTCATTGCCTGTAAATGAAAAGTTTTCATTTCTTCAATCCGACTCAGCTCATCGGGGAAAAATTTAATTTGCTCCGAAGCCAACCACTTCAGCGGAATGTGGCCTGCGGAAACGGCTACGATCTTTCCCTGGTATAAAACCCGGTTATGGATTCGTAATTCGTCTCCTTCTTTGCTGTAATTTCCAACGATTTGATAGTCTTGTGGCATTGTCCCCATTCCTGCGTTCACTTTGTAATTTCCCGCTTTGATCAATGCGTCTTTTAAAGCACTTTGCCACAAGTTGCTGAACTGTGTCGCAAAACCCGTGTTTGAAAAAGTTGTGTTTTCCATCGAAAGCGGCATGGATATTTTTCCCAGCTGAACAAACAACCCGTACGCCACAAAATATGCAGCCTCATGCAAATTCAGTTCTTTCCCCCTTTGCAAACCATCAATTTCCTGCTGTAGCTCTGCACTCATCCTATAGATTTCATCCATATTGATATTGGCCAGCATGGAACGGTTCAGAGCCAATAACAATCCATGAGCCTGATTGGCTTCAGCGACCACGGGCATCGACTCATAAAAACTTTTCAGGGCATTTTCCTTGTTGCCTGATTTCAAAAAATTCCGCCCTTCCTTCAAAGACTGCTCCAGTTTTTGCTGACTGGAAGCCAGGATATTTTTGTAGTAAAATGCCAGTTCCTTTTTGTTGACATAACTAAAAGCATAAATCGTTTTGGTTTTCCGGTCATAGAAATGTTCGGTACGCAATCCGTTGATGCGGGCCCGTGAAAAGGAGGCACTATTGGAAACAAAAGCTTCCGAAGATTTACCGTTGATGTTGGAGATCTTCATGCTGTTCTGTGTTTCAATCTCCACCTCAATATTCTGTACAACTTTTTCTTTTGAGAGGAACTCGTAGTGAGTGATCAGTTTGCCCGGATCTTCATCATGGGTATTATATCCGGATACAAAACCCGTAATCCATTCGGCAGAAGGATACAACTGACTTCTTTTGTAGTACTCTGTCCATTCAGGCTGTTGAGCCTTCAGATCACTTCCCAGACAGATAAAAATAGCCAAAGCCATCAGGCTTATTAACCTGTTCTTTTGAGTTTTCATAATGCAAATTATTTTACATCCGATTGATGAACAAAACCTGTTTTATTTCCCCGCAACTGAATTTTATAAAAATCACTTTGTTTTTGTACAACCTTAAATTCAAGTCCTCCGGGAATTCTGGCAATGATATTGGATGCTTTGTCGGGCAATTCAAAAACAGGCGTTCTGTCGGCACTGGATCCTTTAATCGTTACCTTGTCAGCAAGCGCCGTTGAAATTGCCTTTCCCGAGAAATTATAAGGCTGAACAGGTCGTCCAACATCTTTCAGAAACGCCATCAGGGCGATTCCTTTTTTTGCCCGTTCAGCAGCTTTTTGAAACTTCTCGTTGTTATAGTCCAGTTCGTAGGCAATATCATAATAATGTGAGGCCTCTTCGTAATCACCTACCATTTCATAAATAACCCCCAGATTATAAGCCGCCTTAGGATTGTATGAGTCGGCCTCAAATACAGCATATGCTATTGGAAAAGCCCGTTGGATATCGCCCGATTCCAGAAAGTCTACCATTTCTTTGCTCTTCTCTCTGTACGCTTTGAGTTTGATTTTCTCCAGATCAAATTCGGTATGTTGATATCCCGGAGTAAAGTAGTTGACAAATCGGTGTGCCAACCCTTTCAAAGCCACATCAGCCATCTCTTCCCGCGAAGGAAGTCCCGATGTGCTACTTCCACAGGCCGACTTCTTATATTCCACGGTGAAATTTTTGGATCCCTCAATTTTAGCCGTTTGTACAGAAATAATCTTCATGCTTCCTGAGGCTATCACCTTCCGCTGCAGGCATGGGTTTTTCATAATTGTAGTACGTTCGTCTTTTGCGATGTAGTGGACATTCCCCATGATGATCGCATCCAGCCCAAGGATTTTCCCAACCTCGGCAGCTGATGATTCATCAATGGCACCGGATAGAGACAGCCTGTGTTCTCTCAGTATTTTATCCAGCTGTTCCCTTTCAACCACATCATAAAAGTCAGTCTGAACTCCTTTTAAATAGGTCCTCCCCTCCTTCACTTTACCCAGGCCAAACAATTGAGTCTTATTGTAAATCCCCCGTTGGCGATCCAGCAAATCGGCAATCACAGTATTGGTCACCACTTCGCTTTTTCGTCTGTTATTCGTACAATCGAAACGCAAAACTCCTATCTTTTTAATATGATAAAATGGTTTCTCCGGAGCCTTAAGAATGAAGCATTCAATTTTCTGGGCCTTCAGTTCAGCTGCTGTGAAACCAAAAATTAAAACGATAAGTACAGTGATTAGTTTTTTCATAACACCATGATTTTTAATAATTAAAGGCACTTTCAATGAACATAAAAGTACTAATTATAATGCTATCCTACAATTTATCAAATAATTTAGAGAATGTCTAAATTAAGTCAACATTTATCAGTTCTTTAGCCCCATACAAACGTATAAATCATGAACATGAAGACACGAAGAGGCTGCAGAATGCAGGTATAACTTATGGTTCAGAAAATACGGGAAAATATAGCACCGATAAAAAACCTGCACAAAACCTCATAATTCTTTTTATCAAAAGGACTTAAGGTATCTGAGCGTTTTGATTTCTCAATGGAATCAACTAATTTTACTAAGCCTCTTTTATAGAGAACTTTGTTAATTATTAACCTGTTAAATCCTTTTCGCATGAAAAAGTTAATTATGCTTATCACCTTATCTATTGCATTGGTGCTTCCTGCCACAGCTCAAAACAATGTCAACATTAAAAAGGAAATGAAAACCAAAGCTGTGAAGCAGGCACGCAAAGAAGCAAAGAAGATTGCCAAAGACGGCTTCAGAGTAAGCCCGGGTCAACTGCCCATGGACAAACAAATTGAAAATGTGTGGACCAAACGGTATGAAACCGACAACGAAGGTCGTCCTGCATTTTATATTGCAGATGCCAAAGCGGTGGGCGAAACCCATTCAGCAGCGAAGATGCAAGCATACGAGATAGCCAAAATAAATCTGGCAAATCAAATTGGTACCGAAGTGGCAGGGCTAATCGAAACAAAACTGGGAAACACCCAGCTGAATGCTACAGATGCTGCCTCAGTAACCGAAAGTGTGGCTACCTTTAAATCGCTGGCCGGTTCAAAGATGGGCAGAACCCTCACTTTGTTTGAAGCTTCCCGAAACATTGGAAAAAACACGGAAGTAATGGTTACGCTGGGCTACAGTTACAAAACGGCTATGGAAGTCGCCAAAAGCATGCTGCGTAAGGACATGAAAGAAAAAGCCAAACTGAACAGCGAACAGCTGGATAAAATACTGGATTTTTAATTTCCCTTTGGGGATAAAATTAAGCATCATGTCTGGAAAATTACGCACCTTCGGACTGATTCTGATACTGCTTTGTTCCGGTTGGGCAAGAGGTCAGTCATTCGATGATTTCAAGAAACAGATCAACAGCAAGTTCAGTACTTTCCAAAAGGAGACTCAACAAAAATTCGACAATTTTGTGGCTTCCATCGACAAGGAATTTGCCGAACACCTCAGTAAAAATTTTGGCCCTTATCATCCACTCACGGTAAGAGCAAAATCCGGAGCACCCAAACCCACCTCAGTTCCTAAAGCATCCAGAGAAGAGGTTGACAAAGGGAATCAGATTCAGTACCAGTCAGTACGAACACAATCGCTTCAGCATCAGGGAACCCTGCTTCCGGGAATCAAAAAAACGGAAAAGGTTCAATTTCCAGTCAACAATACACACCTCAATTATCTGGGATGGTCGTTTGATTTCCAGTCGGATCAAAAAATAAAAAACATTCACAACAACGAGTTAACTCCCAGATCCGTCAGTGACTACTGGACCGAAATGAGCCAAACCGAGTACAACCATTTGCTGGCTCAACTCAGCGCGGCAAAGGACATGCTCAATGCCAACGACTGGGCCTATTATCAGCTCATCAGGAAATTCACCGAGAAGTTACTCCCCGAACGGCCGAACGATCAGTTACTGCTGCAATGGGTTTTGCTCAACCGGAGCCGCTACAAAGCAAAAATTGGGATTGCTGATAATCAGGCTTACCTCCTTCTGCCTTCCCTGTTCACGCTCTACGGCAAACCATACATTGCCTTTGATCAACTGAAATACTACATCGTTTCGGGAAAAGAAATCCAACTGTACACCTATGACTTTGACTTTCCTGAAGCGGACAGAGTGATGGATTTACGCATCAGTCGGCCATTCAACACCAAAGGGGCACCGAAAAGTAAAGATTTCACATTCGAATGGCAAAACAAACCCATCACCGTTTCCCTGCAATACGACCCAATCATGATGGAATTTTACCAGTCCGTCCCTATGAGCGACATCAGTGTTTATCTTAATTCAACGGGAAGTGAGATTTCGGAAAATTCTTTTGTACAACAATTTACTCCATTGATTGAGGGGAAAACTGAATCGGAAGCCGCCGGATTGCTGCTTAGCTTTGTGCAGGGAGCCTTTGAGTATAAAACCGATACAGAAGCCCATCACCACGAACAATATTTTTTTCCGGATGAGCTACTGGCCTATCCCTATTCCGATTGTGAAGACCGTGCCGTTTTGTACGCTTACCTGGTCAAAAATCTTCTTCATTTGAATGTGATGGGGCTTGGTTTTCCCGGGCATATGGCTACGGCCGTTCATTTTACCAGGCAACCCGAAGGGGACTTTCTAACCTGGCAGGGAGAAAAGTATGTGGTGGCAGATCCAACCTATACCGGTGCCCCGATTGGCATGCTGATGCCCCAGGTCCAAGGTACCCGGGCGCAACTGATACCCGTTAACAATGAAATAGTGAAGGCTGACCGATCCACTGCCTTATGGAAACAACTCACCAACAGTGGGTTTTTCCGGGGAGATTTGTTACAGGATGTACTTTTCGATCAACAAAACAACGCTTACGTATGCGGTTATTTCGTGGGAGAAGCCCAACTGGGAGAAATTCAGTTAAAAGGTTCCAAAGACGTTCGTACAGGCTTTATTGCCAGGATCGATCCTGAAAACAAAACCGTTTGGGCCACCTCCTTATCAGGAACAGGAAACAATACAGCATTTAACCTGGCATTCTCTCCCGACAGTTCCCTATATGTCTACGGAACCATGGAAAAAAACCTTACTGTTGAAAATAATGAAATCCAGGCAGAAAACGCACCGGATGTTTTTCTGGCACGAATCAACCGAAACGGAAAGCTTCAGTGGGTGCAAAAAGCCGGCATCGGGAAACTGGATCACAGCAGTAACTTTATGTTTGCTGCCCGGTTCAACGCATCCGGAGAGAAAACCATGGCCCGGCTGTTCAGCGAATCGGAACACTTCGAACAGTACGGATTAACTACGGAAGCCGATGGCAGCGCCTTGATCACCGGTTCATTTTATGCTACTACAGGAATGAATACCCACGATTTCGCAAACTACAACACGGGATCTGATTTCAGTCCCGAGACTGCATTGAAAAGCATCAACGACACCCTGGTGAAAAGAGACTACGAGCAAACCATTGCCGGTTTGTTTGCCGCCATGCAGCTCATCAAAGCCAATTCGCTGGAGATAAAGGGTATTCAGGTTCAGGACGTATTTCAGAAACACAACAAGCAATTCATTCAGTATGCCAAGAACTTCTACGACGGATTTGGCCTGATGCGTTTTATGAAAAACAACAGTGGAATCATCACGATCCGAACCGACGACGGAAAACCATTGTATTTCGATAAGATTAAAATCAACAACGAAGCCCGGATCAAAGTGATCAAATACAAAAGCGGGAACGTGGAAGTTCAGATCTTTTCGGGGATTGACGTTGGAGTTCCCAACCATTGGTTTGCCATGAATACGATCAAACTGTTTAAGGATTCGGGGGATTTACTGTTCGATTTTGGTGAAAACCACATCACCAAGAAACTGAATTTGAAAAAGGAAATTTTAAAGAAAACAACTGACTAAATAGAAACCTGGCGTACGGATATGATTTTGAGAAGAAATATTGTTTTTGTATTGATGGCTCTGTTGATGTCAATGCAAGTGACTGCTGAGACTACCTCAGAGCACCAAAAACAGGATTCAAAAGAGTTAAAAGATACACTATCCCTGCATCAGGTATATCAACAGCTTGAGCATGCACAGCAGGATGTGATAATTTCGAATAAGACGATTGCTCCGGGGAAGAAGGATGGTACATTTCTGAATGATCAGGTTTTTTTCAAGGAATATCATCTGAAAGCACCCAACTCATCCGAAAGGCGGCTGTTTTTCTACGACTGTGATTTTGTGATTCCGCCCGATACGCCTTTGTTTCTGGATAACTGGCATTTTAAGAAACTGAACTTTGTCGGATGTACTTTTCAAATGCCCCTTTTCCTGTTCGGTTGTACTTTCAACGAATCCTATCCCCTGGTACTCGAAAACTGTACTTTTCGAAACCTGTTTTCGATTTCGGGGGAAGGCAACCTTTCAGATTTGGAAGTGAACGGCTGCACTTTTGAAGGACAGCTTTTGGTAAAAAGTAATGTAAACAACCTAACGTTGAACCATTGCCGGTTTGATGCCGACACCAATTTTTTTAAATCACTGGACGAAGAAAAAACCCATTACCAGCTTTCAGCAAAAAATATTCAGATTGGCGAAATGGACATGCAGCATTGCCTGTTGCTGAATCATGGGATAAGCAACTTGTTTTCCATTGATCTTTCCGGAAGCGAGATTCAGAAAATCAACTGGATGAACAACCAAATGACCGCCTTGAATTTCACGGATGCGGAAGTCTCCAAATCCATTTTAATTGATTCACTGTCGGTCTCAAAATACATTGGAGTCCAGAACTTTGATTTCCCGGATGCCAACACCAATATCCCATGGAACAACCTGGAAGGACAAAAGCTGGCTTTATTCCAGACCGGATTGAGCGACCGGATTGTTCCCTATCAGGCCAAAACAAAACAACAACTTTCCAAAACAATTCTCTACAACGAGTTGGTCAGCGTGTATAAAAAACTCAACACCCTGTATCAGGACAGAGGGGACTTACCCTCTGCCAACGGCTCCTACATCGAGATTAAGGAACTGGAAACGGCACACCTTGAATATATCCAGTCGGTGCATCCCAGTTCCACCAACCTGATCAACATCCTGCTGAACAAAGTAATGAAATTCTTCAGTGATTACGCCACCAATCCCGGAAAGTCGGTGAACCGAGCCTGGCAGTTCCTGTTGCTCTTTACAGTGCTGTACATGTTTACCTTTTCCAAATGGGACGGAATGAATTACGGATACTGCGTGCGACAGTTTCAGTTCTTCTTCAACTACATCCAAAGCGACAAAAACATACAGGACGTCTTTGAGGAAGAAAAAGACAAAACCGACAAACTGGTCAACAACCTCAAAAAGGATTACCTGAAAAAACAAAAGAAGGTACCCCGTACCATCACCATGGTTGGTGAAGTAATCTATGCCCTTGGACGTGTGCGTAGTTTTCTAACTCCCAGGCTCATCCGGTTGCTGAATTTTCAGCCCCAGAGCTGGGAAAATCTGAAATCATTTAAAAAGTTTTTCTCGTACCTCATGATTCCACTGGTGATGCTCCTCTTCATTGTTTATGTGTTGGTAGTCAAATTCATTACCGGTTTTATCATGAGTCTGAACAATCTAATTGCATTGGGATTTGGCGTGATGCCCGAAGAAGGTATTGCTATGTATATCAGCATTATCGAAGGAATTATCGGCTGGTTTTTACTGACTATTTTCACGGTAAGTCTGTTCAGTCAGGTTCTGCAATAAGTACTAATAAGATTAAAGAACACAATGGACACGATCAACAACACAGTTTCAACAGCCTTTCCGACCGATAGTTTTTTGTTCACCGTTCTCTTTTTACTGGCTCTTTTCTTTCTTCAGAAGTACATCTATCTTGCGGATCGAAAAATTGCACAATTCACAAAAAAAGACGGAACAGAACTTAGAAAACCCTGGTCTTTTCTGGTTGCCCTACTATTGGGTGCATTTGTGTTTTTTTATAATGTATTTTCCCCAGACGACCTGACTTTCAACATTGCCGAATGGCACATTGAATGGGTCGTTTTTGCTGTGGGACTGTTTACCCTTACGGGAATAATACGCGAAAGCTTTAAAGACTTCGGACCCAAAGCAGGACTGATTCGATCGGTATTGTATGTTCTTCTCACAGTACTGTATTTTTATGCCGGCCTGATTTCGGGATATTTAATCGTATCGCTGTTGGCTCTTGCTGTTCTGTTTTATTTCTTAAGGTATTGGAAAAAATTACTCATCCCCAAATAGAATGCTATGCTCAACTTCCTCATTTTTATATTTGTATTTGCCATTTCTGCTTTTTTGCTGGCGTTCAGCATTCGCTATGGCATGACAGGCGCCAACCGGATGGAAGCCTGGCTCTCAGAGAAGTCAGGACGTAATTTTGAAGGATACGACTGGTATTACAGAATCCCGTTTTCCATCGGGCTTATTCCGGAATATTTTTTTGCGCTGGTGTTGACCAAAGACAACTATTTCAAAACCAACTGGTGGTCCTTGAAAACGTCTTCATTTATTTCGGTTTTGTTATTCCTTGCTGTTTTGAAAAGCCGCAGCAGTGTTTCTGCCTATTATTCTCTTACCCTGTTGCAGAATCAGGGATTTGCTGCTTATCTAACTTCGGGTGCCTTTGTATGGTTTCTGAATTTTATTACACTCATGTATGTTGCACTCGGCGTACTCCTTATCATGGAAAGCATCAAGGCCGCCGGCTGGTATGCCCCGGTAAGATTTCTCTATTACGGCCTGCTCTGTTTGCTGATGGCAAGTCTGACGTTGTCTGTCCTTTCGGGAATTTTGGCCCTTGCGCTTGTCTATTTTATTTACAAAATTGTTTCGTTTTTGTTTTTCAAATCATCCAACAGGCGGAAACAGGAAGAGGAAGAAACAGCAGGCACCATCTTGAGTAAAGGATTGGGGGAATTCAAGGAGGAACTGAGTGAATGGGAAAGTGAACGCAAAACCATTAGCAGTATTAGGAAACCTAAGAATGTCAAACCTCACCATAAACCGGTTATTCGAAGAAAAAAACCAGTTAAACCTATTATTGAAAAACCGGAACCGGAAGATGAGATACCCCGATTATTTCCCGATTAACTGACCATTTCATGACCAAAAATAAGATAGACCAACAGTTGGAACGCTTGCGGGAAATGAAATCCGATCCGAAATTCCCTACTCATTTCGAACGTCCAGCCTCAGCAGATAAAATAAGAAATTTTGAGGCAAAGTACCACATCAAACTGCCCGATTCCTATAAAAAATTCCTCATGCAGTACAATGGTGGAATGTTTACTTATCCGCAACTGAGCAAATACATCCAGACTCAAAATGACTATGAACTGCACAAGCACAATTCCGTGTACCTGATGAGTATTGAGGAAATAGAAATCAAATACGATGATCTCATGTTTTCGCGCTGGAAAGTCAGAAAAGAGACGGCTGATCCCTATCCTGTTATCCCGTTCTGCACAACCATCAACAGCGAATTACTTGTCTTTATCCATGGAGAAAAAAGCGGGAAAGAATCACCGGTATTTGATGCGTTCCACGAAGAACCCCCTTCCACCTGGGGAATTATTGCAAATAATTTTGCCAATTTCCTGGAAATTTATCTCAATGCCCGGGGCTTTCCCAGAACCATCGGAAATGAAACAGCCGGAGTCGCCGGCAATTATTTCGACAACCCCCTACAAAAAAAAGAAATCACAGAAACGTCAAAAGAGATTCTGTCTCGAACGGAACAACAAATCGCAGCGAATCCGAAAGATGATTTCGCCTATTACGAACGCTCCCAGGTTTTTTTTGACAGGGGCGATCTGACCGAAGCCTGGGAAATGATTGCCCGGGCCATCGAAATAGACAATAAGAATGCCTTTTACTACTTCATCAGTGGCGAAATCTTACGTGAGGGAGACCTCATCAGAGCCTCACTCATCGCTTTTGACAAAGCAGTGAATCTGGAGCCAAAAGATACACTTTATCTATGCTGCCGTGCCGGTGCTTTCTATCAGCTCCGAAAAAATGAGAAAGCGCTGGAAGACTGCAACCGGGCAGTGGAAATAGATCCGGAACACCTGCTGGCCTATATGTTGCGTAATGAAGTATATCTGGCGCTGGGGGAAAAGGAAAAAGCTGCTGCCGATCAGGAGAAAATCGATGAACTGAATTCCAAAAAGAGCTAGCCCTTATTCCATATGAAATCCCAGTGCAGGCCTGGATATTTTAGCCTGTGGTACAAACTCATTCACATCCGACAAAACAATTGTTCCAATCATTTCTGTGGTTCGTTCCTGCTTAGGGGTGTCTGCCATTCTGAGCTCATGATTGCGGATCACTTTTTCTACAATTTTTCGCATGGAACGCGCATTCCCGAAGAAAATATCTCTGTTTTTGTACAAATAGGCAATATATGTTTTCAGATGTTCTTCTGCATCCTTATTTAGTACCAGATTTTCCCTGTTGAAACTCGATTTCACAATGGTCCACAATTCGCTTTCCGTGAAATCATTGAAATGATATTTATGATCAAAACGGGAATCCAGCCCGGGATTGGATTCCAGGAAATGCTGCATATTCTGGGTGTAACCCGCTACAATCACTCCGAAATTACGTCGCTGATCTTCCATCTCTTTGACCAGGGCCGCCACCGCTTTTTTTCCGAAATCATTGTTTTGCCCATCCGTCAGTGAATAGGCTTCATCAATAAACAATATTCCCCCCATGGCACTGGAAATTAAATCCTTGGTCTTCAGAGCCGTCTGTCCCACAAAACCTGCCACCATCGAACTTCCGTCGGCATCCACCAAATGACCCCGTTCAAGCAGTCCGAGTGCTTTGTATATTTTTCCCAGAATCCGGGCCACCGTTGTTTTTCCCGTTCCCGGATTTCCGGTAAATACACTGTGCATGGAAAAAGCCTTTAGTACGTCGCGGTTAATTTCCTTGTAATACCGCGTCAGACGCACCAGTTCGCTCACTTCCTGCTTGATATTTTTCAGTCCGGTCAGATTATTCAGTTCATTCAGCGAAGCCTTCAACAAATCTTCATCAATGCTCAGTTTCAGTTGTTTTTCAATGGCCGATTCGGCAATATCCTCAATATCTTCAGGCTGAATCTCAGAAAGTATCTTTTTGGTCAAATGTTCCGAATCGTATTGTTTCACTACGCGAATCCCAAGGTTCATTTTGGCCTCATCAATCAGAGAGGTAGCAAACCGGGCATTACCAAAGGTCCTGTCTCTTTTACGGTATGCATCGGTAACCAGTTTCAACAATCTTTCTTCCGCCTGAATGCTGAGTGTTACATCTTTTTTCTTTGCCGCATATCGGGCAATATCCAGCAATTCATCAGGTGTGTAATCTTCAAAATGAAAATGATGTTTGAACCGGGATTGCAGTCCGGGATTGGAGCCGATCAGCTTTTCCATTTCCTTGGGATAGCCGGCTACCATAATGGCAATATCGCCGGGACCATCACTCATTTCGGTGATCAGCGTGGCAACGGCTTCTGGACCAAAATCACCCGAAGCCCCTTCTTTAAACAGCATGTATGCCTCGTCAATAAATAAGATGCCTCCCCGGGCTTTCTCAATGGCTTCTTTGGTATCTTTTCCCGTTTGCCGCACATAACCCGAAACCAGGTTATTGGCATCCACCACATGGACATGTCCCTTGGTCAGCAGTCCCATGGCATGAAAAATCTGCCCCAGCAGTTTTACCACTGTGGTTTTTCCCGTACCCGGATTTCCAGTAAATATGCTATGCAAACTGATTTTTTCCTCTTCCTGAAATCCCTGCGCTTCACGGTATTGCAGGAAACTCACATAGTCCACATATTCCCTGACTTTTTGTTTGATGTTATTTAAACCGATCAATCCATCCAGTTCGGACATGATTTCACTCAACGGACGGTCGTCAATTACAATTTCATCTTCCGGCTGACTTCCCGTATCCTGACCTTCGTCGGTCTTGTCTTCATCCGGTTTATCCGCTTCCTTTTTATCCAACATACCCTGCGAAACATGAGAAACATCATACCATTTACTGACTTCTTCATTCAGCAGCGCTTCATAATCGCTGATGCGTTCCACTTCCTTGTCACCAACAGAAAAGGGGATCACTCCAACGGTTGTATCCATAAAAATGACTTCCAACCGATAATTATCCTGAATCCAGGTCCCTTTGGTTTCCGAACCCCAACCGGCAGTGACGGTAAACGATTCTCCCGGTCCGATGGAAGGAGTAATATTGAGCATGGTATCGGCGACACCAACGGTTTGCCCGGTATCATCCACGAAACGGAAAAAGACTTCGCAAAGCCATTCTTCTTCAATCTGGTTGAGGAAGCGAAGTTCCCCCATGATATACCTTGTTTCTTTCGCATCGAAAGTCTTCAGGTATTTCCTTGACTTTTCAGGCAAATCATCTCCCGGAGCTTCATAAGTACGCAGACTGATGGCCTCAAAATAAGGGTTCTCTTCCTCAGTCACCCGGTTGTAATCTTCTATATAGAAATCAGCGGTTCCCACTTCATCGCCATCAATACTGGCAATCCAGCGGTAGTGCCCCGGCTTCCAGAACTTGGCATATTCATCTTCGCCCCAGCCAAAGCTGTAGGTGATGATGTTGTCCTCCTTCGATACGGGGATTTCCTCCTCTTTGTTGCAGATTTCAACAGTTTTTTCGCGATTTACCTGATTGACAGCCCGGATACGGATTTTAGCAGTCCAGTCCTCTTCATCGAAGAGCTTATTGTAAAAGGCCAGTTCGGCTCCCAGATAATTGATCTCGAACCGATCAAACACTTTCCTGAATTTCCGCTTGCTGCCCATGGCACGATCCCAGGCAAACGACTGCAGGCTTTTGAATTTGTAATTGGGGCCTCCTTTTGATTTTCCGAAAATCATAATCGTAATATTAAGTTTTGTTTCCGCTGCTTAAAATTACAAAAGTTGATTATTAATCGTGCTTTGAATCAGTCTAAATTAACTGATATTTAGCGAATAACGTCTTTAAAAAACAAACTTAAAAACGATCTGTTCGTGGTATTCCTCTCCCGGATGCAGCACCGCGTTAGGAAAGTTACTTTTGTTGGGGGCATCAGGAAAGTTTTGCGGTTCAAGGGCAATTCCCCCATAAGTCTGCAAGGGGTATCCTCCTTTTCCATTTTCCGTTCCGTCAAAATGCATACCGGCATAAACCTGAATGCCGGGTTGGGTAGTGTACACCTCCACCTTCCTGCCTAATTCGGGAACCGACAGAACAGCGGCTTTCACCAGGTCGTGTTCTTTTCTGCGGATCACCCAGTTGTGGTCGAGTCCACCCCGCAACAATATATCCGGATCGTCGCTTGCCACCACATCCATAATTTTCACAGGCTCACGCAAATCCATACTTGTTCCCGAAACCGGTTTCAACTCTCCGGTAGGGATCGAAAATTTATTCAACGGAGTATAGTGATCCGCAAAAATCTGAAGAAAATGGTTTTGTACATTTCCTCCTCCCGGTCCGTTCAGATTGAAATAAGGATGAGAGGTCAGGTTCACCACTGTGGTTTTGTCTGTATATGCCTTGAAATCAATTAAAAATTCATTGTTTTCATTCAGCGCATACAACACCTCCACCTGTAAGTTTCCGGGGTAGTTTTCGTCTCCGTCCTCACTCAACAAGGAAAGCTTATAAGCTGAAGTATAACCCGGAACCAAAGCCGGACTCACCGCCCAGTCCTTGGTGTAGAAACCCTGAGCTCCGCCGTGCAGATGATTGGGTTCCTGATTTCGGTTCAATTGAATTTCGTGTCCGTCCAGCGTCAAAATTCCGCCAGCAATCCGGTTGGCATATCGCCCCACCAAAGCCCCGAAAAACGGATCACCGTGCAGGAATTCCTGCACGGTGTCGTATCCGACAAAAACATCTGTCTTTCCATGTTCCGACGGAATCAGTGCAGAACACAATTTCCCGCCAAGGGACAGAAATGAAATCTCCATCCCGTTCTTATTAATTAAATGATGCATGCTTTTTCTTGCCCCTACCAGAATACCGTATACAACACTACCAAAATGGTCATCAGTATATACGCACTGATGTTAAACCTGCGTTCCGTGATAAACGTTTCTCTGTACAGAGGGATGGCTTTGGGATTGGCATCTCCTTCAGCCGTGGTCAGAGATACACCCACAATAATCACCACGGTGATGAGGAGGGTATAGAGCATCTGATCAAGGAATGGCATGTCAATGGGCAGGAATTTCAATGCCAGAGCCACTGGTATGGAACTCAACACCCCGACAATAGCCCCTTTAACACTGGTTTTCTTCCAGAATAATCCCATGAGGAAGACAGCCAGAATTCCCGGGCTGACCAAACCGGTGTATTCCTGAATATACTGGAACATCTGTGGAATGGAACCCAGTGACTTGGCAACGGAGGCTGCAATAATCAGGGCAACCAAAACAGACAAGCGACCTACCGATACCAATTGTTTGTTGGTGGCATTCTTATTGAAATACGGTTTGTAAATATCCATCGTAAAAATAGTGGAAGTTGAATTCAGCATGGATGCCAGTGAAGACACAATAGCGGCAGAAAGTGCAGCCACAACCAGTCCTTTCAATCCAACGGGGATAAATTTGGCGATCAGCCAGGGATAGGCTTTATCGTAAGTAACGGAACCATTGAGTCCTTCAAAAACGCCGCGTGCACCGTCTATGTTTTGTTGAAACATCACAAAAGCAATGATACCGGGAATCACGACGAGCAAAGGAATAATCAGCTTCAGGAAACCGGCAAAAGCCACCCCGCGCTGGGCTTCTTTCAACGATTTGGCTGCCAGAGCACGCTGAATAATGTACTGGTTAAAACCCCAGTAGTACAGGTTGGCTACCCACATCCCGCCAATCAGCACCCCAATACCCGGCAGGTTTTTAAATTCGGGATTGGTGCTTTTCAGGATCATTTGAAATTTATCGGGAGCTTCATGATAAATGTAGGTAAAACCATGCAGTATGGAACCGTCTGGGCTGATATGAACCAAGGCAATAATGGTGGTGATCAATCCGCCGGTAACCAAAAGAACCACCTGGATTACATCGGTCCAGGCCACAGCCGAAAGACCGCCCCACAACGAATAAGCCGCAGCAAACAAGGCCAGACCAATAATGAAATACATGATGGTATCTCCGTTTCCGGTTCCAAGGATGGTATCCAAAGCCTGGGCACCCAGATACAACACGGAAGTCAGGTTCACAAACAGAAACAATGCAATCCAGAAAACAGCCAGGATGGTTTTCAAAGTGGTGTTGAATCTTTTTTCAATGAATTCGGGAATGGTATACAGACCCTGTTTGATAAAAATCGGGAGGAAGTATTTTCCCACAATGATCAGGGTAATGGCTGCCATCCATTCGTAGGAAGCAATGGCCAGCCCCACAGCAAAGCCCGATCCCGACATGCCAATGAATTGCTCGGCCGAAATATTAGCCGCAATCAGTGATGCGCCAATGGCCCACCAGGGCAACGTCTTTCCGGCAAGGAAGTAATCTTCGGCGGTTTTTTCCTGCCCTTTTTTGGTGCGTGAAACGTACAATCCCACGGCAATGATCAACACTGCGTAGGCAGCAAAGATCAAATAATCTATAAAATCAAAATGACTGTTCATGGTTTTTAAGATATAATTGACAACTATTTTTCATTGATCTGAACCGGGTGCGTTCCCCGCTCAATTTTTACTTTAATAATTTCAGGCTGACCTCCGTCAGGAGTCTGATAACTTTCCAACACTTTCTGCTCAAAATCAGGTACCGATTTTTTGGCAATCAGGTTGATGGTGCAGCCTCCGAAACCACCGCCCATCATCCGGGAACCCAGCACCCCTTCCACACTTCGGGCAAGGTCCACCAATTGATCCAGCTCATCACAACTCACTTCGTATTTATCTCGTAGCCCTTCATGAGAACCGTACATTTCCTGTCCGAAAGCCTTCATATCGTCTTTCTCCAGTGCAGCGCAGGCACGCTCCAAACGCAGGTTTTCCTCCACCACATAGGAACAACGGTTATACACCACCGGATCAAACTCCTGTTCAAAATTCTGAATTTGTTCCAAATCAACATCCCTCAGGGAATTAATTTCCGGAAAATGTTTTTGCAACAGGGCAACCCCGGTTTCACATTCCTGACGTCTTTTATTGTATTCGGAAGAAGCCAGCGAATGCTTTACTCCGGTGTTTACCAGGATAAGCTCATAATTATCCATATGGAACGGATACAACCGGTATTCCAAACTGCGGCAATCCAGTTTGATTACCTGCTGATGCTCACCGTGCATCACCGCAAACTGATCCATAATGCCGCACTGAACTCCGGCATATTCGTGTTCGGCTTTTTGCGAAAATTTTACCAGATCGAGGGTTTCATACCCGTAACCTTCCATTTGATTGATGGCAAAAGCCAGTCCGGTTTCCACTGCCGCCGATGAAGACATCCCGGCACCCATGGGCAGATTACCGCCCAGCACACAGTCAAACCCCTGTACTTTTTTCCCTGATTTTTCAAACTGAGCAATCACCCCCAGCAAATAATTCACCCACCGCGTTTTGCTTATCGCAATATCATGCACGTCCCGCACGCACACATCTTCCAGATCATAACTGTAAAAACGGTATTTATTCAGTTCGTTGGGCTTGCAGGCGAAATATACCCCCAGATCTACTGCCGCTGGCAATACAAATCCATCATTATAATCGGTGTGTTCTCCGATCAGATTGATCCTGCCCGGAGACTTGAACAACAGCGGATCCTTCCCAAAATGTTCTTCAAATGCTTGTTTAATTTTTTCTATCATTTCCCTTCTTTCAATTCTATGGTTGCTTCTTTTATTCCTTTCGAACGGGCAGAGATCACAATGGGGTTTTTCGTGGGTTCGGTCTGCAACACAATGGAAGCAATGCCTGCCCGGGCGCGGAACGGATTTCCGCCCACCAACCGGGCGTTACCTTGTACGGAAAAGTCAACCAAGCTACTGTCGTAAGGACACACCGTACCGTTTTCATCTACCACTTTGGCGTAAACAAAAACTACATCTTTGTTTTTATCGCTGACCGGAATCCCGGATTTATCCACTTCCAAAACAAGGGCTGCCGGTTTTCCCGGAGTTCGAACCATATATTCTGCCACCGCTTTGCCGTCAATATATCCCACCGCTTTCAACGTTCCCGGAACAAATGATTTCAGATGAAAGAGAAATGGCGGATGGGGCAGTTCGTTGCTGAACCGGTTGCGAACCGGTTTTTTTTTCCCCAGCGACTTTCCGTTCAAAAACAATTCCACTTCCCCGCAATTGCTGAACACCTTCACATCCCGGTCCGATTTTTTTGTCCAGTAACTGGCAATATACACCATGGGGCCACCTGTGGCCGGAGCCGTCACCGGTTCATGCGCATCGCGCTGGCTCCTGTAAAAATAATAGGAGAACTTCGGAAGGCGGAAGATATCGGAAATACCGGAAGTCTCCAGGTCGTTGGCATAACCGCGGTTGTAGTCGAACATCAGCCAGTTAGCCTGACCAACGGTCCCGTGTCCTCTGCCCTTTTCGTTGGAATTGGCGGCTTCCTGGAAATTCAGTTCCTGTTGCAACAACCGCTGTTCCCCCGCATCCCGGGGCTGGCGACTGCTGCGATCCCCGGGTTTCAGTCCCTTGAACTGCGTCTGGTTGAAACCGGCATTCTGGGCATAATATTCCCAGTCGCCGTATTCGGCTACAAACACCGGACGTTTCCCGTCCTTGTAGTTGATCCAGTAATTGGGCAGATGTCCGTGCTGTCTGGCCGGGATAAACAAATCATATCCCGGATAGTCGATCCAGGCACAGGCAATGGGTTTCTTGGTGGGAAATTCTTCATTCTTCACCTTCAGGATGCGGTCCATAAACGGAGGCAGCATCCAGGTTTCATTCAGCGACAGTTCCCAGAAAAACACCGAAGCCCGGTTCCTGTCGCGGCGGATCAGCTGACGAACATCTTTCAGCACATTTTCCTTGAATGTTTCGTTCCCCATAAATTGCCAGCCCGGGATGGCATCCATGGTTACAATACCCAGCGAATCGCAGGCATCCATAAAAGCTTCCGACTGCGGATAATGCGACAGGCGCACCACATTGAACCCGGCATCCTTTATTTTCACGGCATCGCGCCACTGGGCCTCATCCGACAACGCATAGCCGATATAAGGATATTCCTGATGCCGGTTGGTACCGCTCAGAAATGTTTTCTTTCCGTTGATGAATAATCCTTCCGGTTTCAATACCACCGACCGCAATCCGATCCGCTGAGTAATGTTGTCCAGCAAACGACTGCCCCGTACAACTTTTGTTTCCAGGCGATAGAGATAAGGACTTTCGGGGCTCCACAACGACGGATCCTGAACATCCATTTGCAGCGTAACATCCTTTTTTTCTCCGGGATCCAGAATATACTTCTCCGACTTAACCCGGGCGACAACCTTTCCTTTTCGGTCCTTCAAAACCTGAATCACATGAAATCCCCGTTCCCCGCTTTCCTGATTCACTACCTGGGTTTTTATGGTCAGTTTTGCCAGCAAGTGGTTCACGGTATCCTGTACAACAAATACGCCGCCACCGGCATTTTCTTTAGCTGTAAGAGGGTTGGTGATGTGTATTCCGGAAGTGGAAATCAGTTCCACATCGCGATAAATTCCGCCATAGCGATTAAAGTCCAGTGTTTTTAATGTCTTTCCCGGAGGAACCAGCGTATCATCGGTATTCACCAGTTTCACCGCCAGTAAATTAGGCCTGTCGTAATGCAGTTCTTTTGAGATCGGAACTTCAAATGGCAAATAACCACCCTCATGACTGTATATGTGTTTCCCGTTCAGATAAACATCCGCATTTTGCATAGCTCCCTGGAAGTACAGGTAATACCTCCTGCTTTTTTGAGACGGGTCCACACTGAATGTCTTCCTGTACCAGCAGGTTCCCATCCACTGATTGTTGACCACCAGCGGTTCAATGCGGGGCGTATGCGGCAGGGTTACCGGTTGGAAAGCAGCAGTATCGGCACTGGGCAACGCATAATTTGAATCGGGAAGATCTTTGGCAAACTGCCAGTTGTTATTGAAATTGGCAACAATTCTTCCCTCCTGTCCTGAGTTCTGACATCCGGCTACCAGTACCAAAGCCAGTCCCAGCAGGATGTAATATCTGATTTGTTTCATCTTATTTCGACGTTTTGATCACTTTCAGTGTATCGAGCACCTGATTGTTTTTGTCCAGCCACCGGATCACGTAGATCCCACTCGCCCAGTGCGACGTATTAATGGACTTCCTGTCAGGACTAAACTTTCGGATCAGTTTTCCGGACAGAGAATACACTTTAATTTTCTCCGCATTTTGCGGTGCTCCTTTCAGATTCAGCTTATCATCAAACGGATTGGGATAAGCCACCGCCTGTGATCTGGCCGGATGCGATTCCACCCCGGTTACGATCGGCTCGCAGGAAGACCATTTAAAAGCATAGGTTTCTACATCCTTCTGAATATCATACCGGCGGTGGGTTCCCCATTTCAGGGCACAAGCCGTAGGCACCGTTTCCTGATACTGCTGATAATCGCCGTTCCAGGTATTGGTTCGCGTGAAAATATAAGCACCTGTATCTCCTTTTTGCAGGAAAGTTCTGTACTGGTATATATGATTCCCGATGTCGGTCATGCGTTTGAAATACCAGGTGGAAGGGGTTCCCGTAAAATCGCCGGTAACGTACACACCATTTAGTGTATCGATACCGGTCATATCCACCTGAAAGATCACTTCAGAACTGGTTTGGGGTTGTATTGAATAATCATAGGACAGATAGGAAGCACTGGATAAAAGATTGTCGTTAAAGTCAAACAACGTTGCGTTTTCAAAGTGTGAACCCTGCCCCCATTCTGTTTTACAGCTGGTGGAAACCCAGTCCGGTTCCCAGTAGATGGTTCCCATGCCCCCGTTGGAAATGACGGCATAATTCAGATTCAACAAGAAATTCTTCTGGCCTTCCACCGTAGGCGGATTGGGATAGCCTTCCAGCACAGATCCCGAATTCAGAATATTGCCGGCGCTGTCGATGTTCTGATCGCTCCAGGGATAGCCTGTTTCCACGATCCAAACCGGTTTCCCAAATTTTTGCTTTAAATTCTTCACATCCTGTCCCACCCGGGCAATATCGATCTTGTGGTATTGAGGATAGTAGGACAGGCCAATGATGTCGAAGTCGGTTAAGCCGTTATCCCGCGCTGCCGTAAACCACCAGTCGCCGTTGTCGGGATTGGCCACATGCAAGATGGTTTTGATGGAAGCATCCACATCGTGCGCTGCTTTAATGCCGGCTTCGAAAAGTTTGACATTTCGGGGCCAGTTGTTGGGATACAGTGAATCTCCAGGATTGACCAGAATATTGCCGTTGGTTTCGTTTCCGATCTGAACATATTCGGGGGTCAGTCCCTCACTTTTTAGTGTGGACAATACCCTGAAAGTATACTGATACACCGAGTCGGCCAGTACATTCAGATCGGTAATACCCTGCCAGGCTTTGGGTCGGGTTTGTTTGCCCGGGTCGGCCCAGGTATCGGAATAATGAAAATCGAGCAGCACTTCCAACCCCACGGCTTTGGCTCTTTTGATTCCCCGGGTTACATCAGCCAGTGTGCTGTAAGTCGTGGAATCGGGGTGATACCACAACCGGTAGCGGATTACTTTGGCTCCCTCATCCTTAAAAATCTGATAAATGTCCTTGGGACTTCCGTATTGTTTGTACACCACACCGCAATCTTCCATTTCGTTGGCATAGGAAAGATCGACACCCAAAACAGGCTGCTGTGCCTTCAACGTCCACGAAAGCGACAAAAGCAAAACAAGGGTAAAAATTTTTCTCATGGTTAATTAAAAGTTGATGATGCGTTCGGTAAACTGATCTGTTTCAATATTTTTAAAGGTATAGTAATAGGCTCCTTTTTTCGATTCAGAAGTATCTTTTTTGTCGAGCCGCCGAAGGGCATTCAGCGAAAGAATCTTTTTGCGGAAGTTACCTGGATCGAATTCCTTCATAAAAATACAATTGTACAGATTCCGTAGCTGGGTAAGCGTGAATTCGGCGGGCAACAGATCGCGACCAACCAAATCGCGGCTGGCTTTCATCCGAAGCTTCTCCAGGGCTACCTCCGCCATTTTACCGTGGTCGAAAATCAAGGGAGGCAAATCGTTCACCGGCCACCACTTGGCTCCGTAATGGTCCACCAGTTGATGGTTGTGTTCCTGAATGTTGATCAGAGCATAGAAAACCACACTGATTACCCGGCCCCCTGGATCCCGATCGGGTTTGGAAAAAACTTCCACCTGTTCCATAAACAGATCACTGAGTCCGGTAAGGCTGGTTAACACCCGGTAAGCAGCATCTTCTACCGATTCGTCGGGATTGACCCAACCGCCCACCAGCGACCAGTCGCCTTTTGATGGTTCAATGGTTCGCTGAAACAACAGCAGCTTCAGCTGTCCCTGCTCGTAGCCGAAGACCACATTGTCGATGGCTACCAAATGGGGTTCCTGGAAATCGTATTGCTGTAACATCCGATAAATTTTAACAAAAGTATTAATTACTTTTAATATTCCAAATAAAAAAAGTAAAAAGCACCTTTTTAATCCGCTGTAAGACTTGTTCAGAAACCGGAATAATAAAAAAGCCGCATTTCAAGTAAAAATGCGGCTTTCATTTATTTGTATTTTGATTAGTTCGGATCCTCTTTCTTGTTCGGGAAGGTATCCTGAATATCCATTTGTTCAAACAGCTTGTTGCTCTTCATAATTTGCAACGCCCGGTTGACGGTACGATCCGAAGAACTGACAATCTCGTAATACGCATTCTGGTTAAACAGATCCCGGGCGATCAGTGCCTTGATCTGGAGTTTGATGAAATTGATGTTGGGATCCAGTTCTTCAGGAACAACAGCAACCGACACCTTCTTTGCATCCTGAAGGAAAACCTTGAAGTCAGCTTCTGTAACCTTGTAATTTTTGATGTACTGATTCAGACTTTTATACTGTTTGTGCAAGGTGGCCCGGTGACCGTCCAGGTATTCATTCACGTACGTATTGAACACTCCTTTACGGATGAGCGCTGAGTACAACTCGTTGTACCGGGTCGAATCCCAGGGAACGAATACATCAGGCATAATACCTCCCCCTCCGTATACAGTACGCCCCATACTGGTTTGATATTTCAGCGAATCGGGGAAATGAATACTGTCGGCATGCAACAATTCACCGTGTTGCAACCGTCTTTCAATGTCGTTGTAATAGGCTTTCACTCCATCGTTATACGGTTTTTGAATCCAGCGGCCTGAAGGTGTATAGTACCGTGCCACCGTAAGGCGGATTACCGAACCGTCGGGCAAACGGAACGGACGCTGTACCAGGCCTTTTCCAAACGAACGCCGGCCCACGAGCAGGGCACGATCCCAGTCCTGAAGGGCTCCGGAAGTAATTTCACTGGCCGAGGCAGAACCTTCGTTGATCAGCACAATCAATTTTCCTTCCGGAAAATGACCGTTACCCATTGCATAATAATTTTGTCGCGGACTGTGTTCCCCTTTGGTATAAACAATGAGCTTCCCTTTGGGTAAAAACTCACTGGCAATTTGCTGGGCGGCACTTAAGTAGCCTCCCGGATTGCCCCGCAGGTCGAAGATCAGGTTTTTCAGTCCTTGTTTTTTCAGGCTGTCCAACGCCTGATTGAATTCTTCGTGCGACGTGCTGGCAAACCGTCCCAGTTTTATGTAACCGGTATTTTTGTTCAGCATGAAAGCGGCATCCAGGCTCTTCAGCGGAATCTTATCCCGCACAATCGTAAAGTCGATCAGGTGATCCACACCCTTTCGGTACACGCTAACCTCTACTTTCGTTCCCTTTTTCCCCCGCAAATGACTCATCACCCACTCGTTGGTGATGGAAGGACCGTAGGCCTTTTCACCGTTTACTTTAAGGATCTTGTCCCCGGCCATAATGCCCACTTTGTCGGAAGGACCTCCGGGCACGGGAGCCACCACCAGAATTGTATCCTTAAACAACTGAAAAGTGATGCCGATGCCTTCAAAACTTCCCTGCAACGGGGCTTCGGCTTCTTCCAGATCTTTTTTAGAAATATACGTTGAATGCGGATCCAGATCGCGCAAAGTGGCAACGATGGCCTTTTCCACCAGATGAGGCATATTAACCGTATCCACATAAAAATTGTTGATCAGCAGCAACAGCGTCGAATATTTTTTCGTGGTTTCGTTGGGATTCATCCCCTTCCACATATCCTGGGCGTTTACATTCGCCGAAAAGCCAACCAACAGGGTCAGTACGACCAGCATCATACTCTTTTTCATCTTGTTCATAGATCGCTCTTTAAAAAGGTTAATCTGACGAAGATGCAGGGTGTTTTCATCTTTCTGCATCGTGATCAGCTTTCAAAAATACAAATATGCAGGCTTAGTTTCTGCTCCGGGCACAAGAAAGCCATATTTTATTTAAGTTTGTCGCCAAAATAACAACGAATCATTATGAAAAAGGCACGTCGTATCAATACCAACAAAACCCTTGTTTTCACTGCACTTTTAATGTTGTTCTCCGTGATGGCTCAGGCCGGAAGCCCGGAAGGCGCTAAAGTAAAGGTGAAAGGAATTCAACAAATCCTTCTGATTCAGTTCAAAAAGTCGACCAGCGACAGCACCATTCAGCAAATAGCGATGGAGGCGTACAACATGAAGAAGAGAGCCCGCACGTTGAAGTCAGTGGAATGGGGAAAGAAAACAAACCTTACCGACGATACAAAAGACTACGACTACTGTCTGACGTTGAGTTTCAGCAGCGAAACTAATTTTGAGATTTACAATCAAAATCCCGTAAGGCTGGAATTCATGGGAAAACTGATCCCTCTTTCCGAAAATATTCTGAAATTTACCTACCGGGTTCAGAAATTTGACAAACCGAAAGAACCCAAAAAGGAAAAGAAAAGTAAAAAATAGGCATCGAACTCTGATCTTTTGAAGAACACTATAAAACATTCAGTACTGACCCTTTTGTTTGTCGCACTGATGGGGTCTCAGGCTTCGGCACAGCTGTCTGTTTTTAATCGTTTTTCACCCCTTCATCCAAAGGAGTACCGCAACCTGAGTCTCCGTTTTGAAACTTCGTTTTTCCTGCAAAACAACGAATATTTCAATCGTTTTGTGGAAGGAGCCACCGGCATCGGAGTGTATGCCCAACCCACACTGCAATATTATTTCCTGCCCAACCTGAAAGTAAACGCAGGAGTGTTTGCACTGAAATATGCCGGACGCAACGGGTTCAGTCAGGTGACTCCGATTCTGAGCATTCAGTACGAACCCCTTCCGCAACTGGACATCGTGCTGGGCAGCATCTACGGCAGTATGAATCACCAGCTGGCCGAGCCCATTTTCCGTTACGAGAAGTTCTACACCGATCCGGTGGAATATGGCATGCAGTTTCTGCTGCACACCCGAAAGATCAAAAGCGAACTGTGGCTTCACTGGGTTCACTACATCATGCCTGGCGACACGGCCAACGAAAGACTGACCGTAGGCAACAACACCACCGTGCAGCTTGTTCAGAAGAAAAACTGGAGTCTGGAACTGCCGTTTCAATGGCTGATCATCCATACGGGCGGTCAACTGGCCCCTCCCCCCCGGTACACTACCACCCTCATGAACGGAATGAGTGGTTTGACCTACAAACAGAAAACAGGGTTACACAGCAGTCTTTGGCTGGAACAACAGTATTTTATCTATTACGGCGCCAACCTCACCGATCCCGGCCAACCCCTGAGTCAGCCGTATAAAAACGGATTCGGAACGTATTCCAAAGTACGGTTCAATTACAGGAACTTCAGTTTCATGACTGGCTACTGGTATGCCAACCGGTTTATTGCCCCCAAAGGGTCGTATCTGTTTCAGTCGGTTTCGCAAATTGACCATTATACCAATCCGATCCGGAAACTCTGGACCACCAAACTTTGGTACCACAAAAACATCAACAACCTCCTGAAACTGGAAGTCCGGTTATCTACCTATTACGACCTCGCACAGAAAAACCTTGATTATTCCTATAGTTTTTACGTGATCCTCAATCAGGACTTCTTTCTGACCCGCTACCGACATTAATTTTTCACGATTTCCAAAACCGTACTTTCTCCAAAGGAAATTTTATTTATTTTTGTATCCCGGTAACACAAAATCTGCTCAGATGTTAACGGCCCCTGTTTGTGCACTTCAAAATGATCTTTCCTACACGAAAGACAATACAATATTTAAGACGGCATTGGCCGTCTTTTTTTATGTCCCTTTTTTCCAAATCAATAAATCCCAAACATCATGTCCCAGTTAAAGAACCGAAGTCTGGTTTCCATCACCGACTATTCCAAAGACGACATTCTGAAAGTACTTGAGATTGCCGCCGACTTTGAAAAAGATCCCCGGCAGCCCATTCTGCAGGGCCACGTGATCGCTTCCCTGTTTTTTGAACCTTCCACCCGTACCCGGCTCAGCTTCGAAAGCGCTGTGCAGTATCTGGGCGGCAGCATCGTGGGTTTTGCCTCTGCCGACAGTTCCAGCGTGCAAAAAGGCGAATCGCTGAAAGACACCATTCTCACCGTCAGCAACTATTCCGATCTCATCGTCATGCGCAACCCGCTGGACGGCAGCGCCCGGTATGCCAGTGAAGTGTCTCCGGTGCCCATCATCAACGCAGGCGACGGCGCCAACCAGCACCCCACGCAGTGTCTGCTCGACCTGTATTCCATCCAGAAAACCCAGGGTACCCTCGAAAACATCCATATTGCCATGGTGGGTGATTTGAAATACGGCCGCACGGTACACTCACTGGTTCAGGCCATGAGTTTGTTCAATGCCACATTCCATTTGGTTTCGCCTGAGTCGCTCAAACTGCCCAGTGCTGTGAAACGATGGATTTCCGAAGCCGGACTCGAATACCACCAGTACACCGATTTAAGTGAAGTCATCCCCAACGTGGATATTATCTATATGACCCGCATCCAGCGCGAACGCTTCCCCGATCCTCTCGAATACGAAGCCGTGAAAAATGCCTATGTGCTGGAAAACAAAATGCTCGAAAATTCCAAAGACAACATGCGCGTACTGCATCCGCTACCACGGGTAAACGAGATCAGCACCGACGTGGACGACAACCCCAAAGCCTACTACTTTCAGCAGGCACAAAACGGCGTGTACGTACGTCAGGCCCTTATTGCCGCCATTTTAGGATTGAAACAATAGACAAAAACACGAATCATGAAAAACAAAAGAACAGAACTGCAGGTATCGGCCATCAGCAACGGCACGGTCATCGATCATATTTCCTCAGAAAATACCTTCCGGGTCTTCCAGATTCTGAACCTGGATCAGGCCAAAAATCAGGTGTACGTAGGCACCAATCTCGACAGTAAAAAACTGGGCAAGAAAGGCATCATCAAGATCAGCGGACGGTTTTTCAAACCCGACGAAATCAACAAGATTGCCCTGGCAGCCCCCCAGGCAACCCTCATCGAAATCCGCGACTATGTCATCTCCAAGAAAGAAAAAATCGTGCTCCCCAAAACCGTGGAGAAGGTGGTGAAGTGTTACAACCCCAAATGCGTGACCAACCACCAGCAGATCCCCACCCGGTTTAACATCGTCAAAGACCACCACGGCGTTACAAAACTGGCCTGCCACTACTGCGAGAAAACCATGGTCCAGGAAGATATTATTTTTGTGTAGAAGGAACGCGCTGCAACGACCCCCTAACAGAAGGGAAAATCAGGGAAGATTCCGGATTATGCAATTTTGAGAAAAGCCCGCCCTTTTAGGGGTTGGAGGCCAGGAAGGTGGAAAACTTAATCTATCCTAAAACGATTCTGTTTTTCAAAGGATTTTCTTTTCTTTGCAAATCCGTCCGGAAAACCATGAGATCTTTTAACCACATATCGAAAGTCAGGAAACACCCGTTGCTTCAGCGCATTGAAGAAGGCGAAGGTCAACACCTCGATTTCAAATACGAGATTTCCGACGCCCCTAAGATTGCCCGTTCGCTTTCGGCGTTTGCCAATACCGACGGTGGCTCACTGCTAGTCGGGGTGAAAGACAACGGGGTCATTGCCGGAATTGCTTCCGAAGAAGAATACTACATGATCGAACGGGCAGCTCAGCACTATTGCCAACCCGAAGTAGCTTTTCACACCAAAGAATGGAACCTCGACGGCAAGAAAATCCTGGAAGTAATCATCCCGAAAGGAGACCGCATCCCCTACAAGGCGCCCGACAAAAAAGGAGTGTTCAAGGCCTTTGTCCGGGTAGCCGACGAAAACATCCTGGCCTGCGGCGTTCAGATGAAAGTGTGGACCCGGCAAAACAGCGACCAAACCATTAGTTTCTCCAGCCGCCCCGAAGAACATCTTTTACTGAAATTACTTCGGGAACAGGATCACATTACACTGGAGCAACTGCAGGAAGCAGCTCTGCTATCCAAATTCAAAGCCGAAAACCTGCTGTCCGATTTCATTGTGCTGGGACTGGCACAAATCGATGTTACGCCTGATGGCTGCCGGTTCAGAGCCACCGATCCGGAAATTCACTCGTAAACGAAGCTGCTGTGTCAGCACACTGCGAAGGCCAGTCGCGCTAATCTTCGTTAATAATTTGCTGCGGTACGGATTCCGTCTTGTAGGGGCCTTGCGACAGACAGGTAATGCGTCCTCCCTTATCCCAGATTTCATGAATCAAACTTTCGGGAAAAGTGCTTCTCAGCCGCCACCACTGATGGGTAAAACCGGTTCCTTTCGACATCACCAGCGCCCAGACACCGTGGCCGTACACCAGATGAGAGATAAAGTAGCCCTTGTTCCAGAACTCTTTGATGTCGCTTTCGGGATAGTTTTGCCTCAGCCGCCACGACTGGGTATAGTTATACCCTTTGGTCATCACCACTACCCATCGCCCGTCGCCGTACACCAGATCCGTAATGTCGTATCCCTTGTTCCAGAACTCACTGATGTCCTCTTTGGGAAACAATGCCCGGGATCGCCACATTTGAGCCTTGCGGGGATTTTTGTCCTTGCTCATCACGAGCACCCACAGGCCGTTCCCATAAGTAAGGTGCGTGATGTTGTAGCCTTTGTCCCAGTTCTCCGCAATTTTTTCCCGGGGAAATGCTGCTTTTCTGAAGCAGCTTTGATGCGTGTAACCGGTCCCCCGCGACAGTACCACAGCCCATATCCCGTTGTGGTATGTCAGGTCGGTGATCCCGTAGTTCTCCTTCCAGCCTTTTTCAATTTCGTCTGATGGAAATAAAGTACGGGTTCTCCAACGCTGGTGGGTATAACCAGCATTCCGCGACATCACCAGATTCCATTGATAAGACTGTGAAAAGGCATCGAAACCCAAAAAAAGGAATGCGACAAGAATTGCAGCAAATTTAACTGTACCTGAATAGTTCATGATTTACCGCCTTGATGTCCCAAATATAATCAAAATCGGGGCAAAAAGCAAGTAAAACAACGGTTCTTGCAGGGGAAACGAGTCAGGAACAAACGTCCTTAAGGAAGTAACTTGTAATTGCGGTAATTCAGGTCCCAGCGCAGCAGGATCCAGGCCAGCCGTTTCAGGTGGTCTTTCATGCTTTTCCGGGCAAACGAAGGATCGAAATCAAATTTCCAGTTGCTGGCCTCAATGCGTTCGCGCATCACTGCCGGATGCGTTCCCCGGAAAGGCCCCAGACTTTTCACGTGCTTTTCGTAGTTAAACTCCGAAACGGCTTCCACATTTTGTTTCACCCATTCGTCGTCGAACCACAGCTTGGGAAAATCTTCCTGCTTGCGCTGCATGATCTCCGGCGGCTTCACCCAGCCGTAATGATAAACATAGGCATCTACCCTTTTCACCCGCAGTTTTTCGTTGTTGCCTTTGCGGAAACCCTGGGCATCGCGGTAGGCATAAATGGACTTGTTGTTGCGAATTACGCGGATCTCGTTGCGGTACCAGCTCGACGACGTGCCCACGTAATCGTAGGAGCCGTAGAAATGTTCGTAATGAAACAGCAGCCCGTCCACCTGTTGGTTGTTCAGGTGCTCTTTCATGCTTGCGCGGACAATGTCCAGGTATTTTTCGTGGATCACTTCATCACCCTGGATGTAAAACGCCCAGTCAGCATCGGGGGCAATGGCGGCAAAAGCCTTATCGGTTTCCTCCGCCAGCACCCGCCCGCCCGTGCGCAGACTGTCGTCCCACACTGTTTCGATGATCCGCACTTTGGGATCGATGGATCGCACCAGCTCCAGCGTATCGTCTTCCGAATTTCCCACGGCCACCACTACTTCGTCGCACAGCGGCAGGATGGAACGGATGGCTTCCACGATGGGATAATCATACTTCAGGGCATTTCTGATAAAGGTAAATCCGCTTACTTTCATACTTCTTGTTTCGAACCGCAAAACTAAACAAAAACCCGGGCGCTTCATCCCTCCTGTCCTTTCGAACCCGCAAGAAGTTTTCGGGGTTTGATTTCTCTCGACTTGATAGTTATTGTCATTTCGAACCTTTGGGCAGATGGTGTGTTGGTGTGAGAAATCTCCTCAATAAAAACACCGTTCATTGCGAGGAGGACCGAGGGGACGACGAAGCAATCTGTGCTGGAAAGAGATCGCTTCTCCCGATCCAAATCGGGATCGCGATAGGGACGAAAAGGAATCGTCGAAAGGACAACTTCAAACTTAAGACTTCAAACTTCATTCATTTTAATGTATATTGGTACAGCAAAACATCACTCCTATGGCACTCAAAAACAACTGGATTTATTTACTGCTGCTGGTTTCGGTTCTCTCGGCCGTTGGGGCACTGATCACCGGCAATTTCATCTTTAAATCGGGAACCGCCGGGATGGGGATCCTCATCCTTTTGCTGCTGTTTTTCACCAAAGAAAAACCGGACCGGACATCCTTCTGGATCATGACCGCGTTTTTGTTTTCCATTGCCGGCGACTGGTTCCTCTCGCACATGAAGGGAAATGCCGCTATGTTTACCGAAGGCATTGCCCTGTTTTTCCTAGCGCATGTGGGGTATCTGATGTACGCCCTTCGCAACGGGCGCATCCGGTGGGGTTTCACAGGAATCGTGCTGGCCGTTTTTTTGGTGTTTTATGTCCTGGTGCTGTATCCCGATATCCACGACTCTGTGCTGGTGACCGCGGTACTGATTTATTTGCTCATTTCCTGTTTCTCGCTCGGAGCCGCCGCGGGCATCCGGGACAAGGGGCTGGTGAAAGGAGCCTACGTGTTCGGAATCTTTCTGATCCTTTTTTCCGACACAATCATTTCGCTCAAAGAGTTTGTGGGCTATGAATCGTTGAATTTTCTGATTTTGCCTACCTACTACCTGGCCCACATCAGCATCACATACGCACTGATCCGGAAAGCACTGGCAGGAAGATAAGCCGGCATCCCTTTTTTTGATCCGGACTCCAAAATCTCCCCCTGCAGCGATTTTTCTCTTCGCTGTGCTCCGATCAAAACGACTGTCTTTTCTCGTAGGGAAAGTCCTCGTCGATTTTGGAAGCTCCCCTCTTTTTAAAGCACTCTCCGGCAGTTCATTTTGGTTGAAAAATTAGTCCGGAACTGTTGGGTATATTCCATTTCTTTTTTAACTTTGTGACAACAAACCACGAAAACCCGCTGCCCGAACTTCTTCTCAACTCATTGATAATAGAAAAAAAACACAGGCCGAAGGCGTGTACCGGGTTTCGTTACAGAAACAAAAACAGAAAAAAACACATGAAAAAAACAATTCTTTTCCTGCTGGTAATGCTGACGTTCACTGCCGTCACCCGGGCGCAGACGTACAACGAAATCAGGGTCACCCAAACAAACGGCAAGGTCTACAAACTGCAAAATGCCCACCTCGATTTGAAAACCCAAACGCTGAACTACACCGACGCCAAAGGCGACTATGCCACCACCAACCTGGCCGCTTACACCAAAGTGGAATACCGCAACGGCAGCTATCTGGCCGAAGGCATCGTAGGGGGCGTGATCGGTTCGGTGATCGTGAACGTAATGATGCGCAAAGAGGGACAGGAGTGGTGGTACGGCATTGGCACCACACTACTGGTCGGGGCGGTACCGGCAGCCATTATCTGCGGTTCCATTCCCAGGTACAAGGAAATCAAACTGGGGAAAAACACCAAAATGGAAGTTTCGCCCCTCGCCCTGAGGCTGAAGTTTTAACCCCAACAAACAAAGTATCACCAAACTAAAAACCTATGAATACCTTCGTAATTAAACGTGACATCTCCGGGCAGATTGCTCAAGCCAATGAGGCGCTGATCCATTTCTGGGGAAGATCCTACCTGAGCGAAGTGTTTAGCGATGACATCGCTGCACTGCGCAAAATACAAAAGAAAGTAACCCGTGACTTCAAGCTGTACCGGACCCTGTCCGTGGTATTTTCGGCTGTGCTGCTGCTTATCTTGATGCTGAACCTCTTCAAAATAACGAATGTTGCCGATCTGAACAAGGCAGGCATACTGATTATCTTCACCATCCTGTCGCTGACCAACACCTACCGGTTTTACAAAGTGAAAGTAAACCTCGAACACAAGATCTGGTTGCTGGGACTGATGGACAAAATCAGCTGAACGTAAAAAACAGTCGGAACACGCCGAAAAATGACTTTAAACGGAAGTAGGCACTCACTTCTAACAATTACAATTATGGGAAAAACCGGACAAAAAGGACAAGGAAACGCTGGCGGATGGCCTTCCACGAAGAGTGGTATTAAATCAGGAAGTGGAAGAAGCAACAACACATCGGGTGGTGGTAAATCATCAGGAAGTTCCAAAGGAGGCGGAAAAAAGTAACAAACCAGGGTGTCGTTTGCAACGACGTCCGGTTCTGTGTTCGACCCTGTGCACCCTTTTTAGCTGCAACAGGATGCACCGGTAGGAAACCGAATATTTATTATTTTCACAGCTCAATGTAATTGGAAAAGGAAAAAGTGCGGTCCAGCTGAACGTGCAACCGGAATTCGTCCGGTTCCGATCGCGACCCTGAACTGCACCGAATACCCGATCGTGAAGAAACAACCAAACTACTGAGTATGAAAAATCAAAGACTGGCAGCTCAAATCACCGGATGGTCTCTAATTCTCATGACCCTGCTGTCGGGCTACGCGCTGGGCTATGCCTATCAAACCGTATACCAGGCCGAGCCCATCCTGTCTCCCGGGCAACTCATCCGCCAACATCTCGGCACCTACGAACTGATGATCGGGGCACTGGGCCTCATCGTGCTGCTCGACCTCATAGTTTCCTTCGGGTTTTACTACTTTTTCCAAAAAGACAACCAGGCCATCGCGCTGGTAGCCACCGGGCTTCGGATGGTGTATTCCATCGTGTTTGCCCTGGCCATCTACCGGCTGGCGCAAAACCTGAAACTGCCCGGCGATGGCTGGATCATGGAAAACTTCCGCCTGTTTCAGTTTACCTGGTCGCTGGGGCTGATCATCTTCGGCGTGCACCTCATCCTCATCGGCATCCTTATGAAGATCCACAAAAAGATCCCGAACGTGTTCTGGTATCTGATGCTGCTGGCTGGTTTTTCCTATAGTCTGATCCACACATTAAAAATTGCACTTCCCCAGATTCAGGAGGTGACCCAAAGCATGGAAACCCTCCTGGCCGCACCCATGGCACTGGGAGAAATCCTGTTTGCCGTATGGCTGGTGATCAAAGGAGGCCGGGTAAAGGCAACACCGTAGACACCGTTTCCATTGGAATCCGTATTTTTTCGTTCTACTTTACCGTGCACCAAAAATTCAGTCGCTGACTGCTGTACCTTTTCAAATATTTTGTATCTTGGCTGTAGTTGCCAAAGACCCTGAGTGTGCAGCGCTGGCCAGGAGGAACCGGAAAGCAGGCGAAAGAAGTTCTCAATATCAACTCCTGAACCCGACGCGGGTAGCGGTATGCGTTCATTACGAATCAACAAATATTCAATTATGAAACGACTGATTTATACGCTTGCTTTCCTGGCGTTTACCCTTTCATCCTGGGCTCAGACGAACAGCCTCAGCGTAGGGTTTATTGATACCCTGCATTCCCGGATTTTCAACGAAACAAGAACACTATGGGTGTACGTACCCGATCACGAAGCGGCCGGGGAACACACGCGGTATCCCGTGTTGTATCTGTTGGACGGCAACTGGCACTTCACAGCCGTGGTGGGCATGACCCAACAACTGAGTTATGTAAACGGCAACAGCCTTTGCCCCGAAATGATCGTGGTCGGCATTGCCCACCCCGACCGGTACCGCGACCTGACGCCTTCCTGCGACAGCACCTACAGTCCCACATCAGGGGGCAACGAACAATTCATCAACTTCCTCGAAAAAGAACTCATTCCGCACATCGACTCCCACTACCCCACCGAACCTTACCGGATGCTGATCGGGCATTCGCTGGGCGGCTTAACCACGCTGAACGTCCTGATACGCCCTATCCGTCTGTTCAACGCTTACGTGGCCATTGATCCGAGTGTGTGGTGGAATAACGAGGAATATTTAAAGGAAGCCGAAAAAGCGCTACCCCGAATTACGTTCGGGCCTGCGGATTTGTTCGTGGCCGTTGCCAATACCCTGAGGAATGGCATGGACACACTGACGGTTCAAACCGACACATCTCCCAACACGGCACATTTCCGTTCCAAACTCAAGCTGGTCAACCTGCTGCGCAACGACCGCCCCGCCGGACTTCAGTTCCATTACAAATACTACGCCAACGACACCCACAGCTCGGTACCGTTTATTGCCATGTACGATGCCCTGCGCACTATTTTCAGCTATTATAACCTGCCCCTGACGCGCAACGATTTTAACGATACGACCCTGGCACTGCCGCAAAAGATTGAACAACACTTCCGGATGATATCGCAAAAGATGGGCTATGCAGTGCGTCCGTCGGAGAATTTCATCAACACCATGGGGTATAATTCGCTGATGCGCAAAAACTACGTGCAGGCCGAGTACTATTTCAGGCTCAACGTGGAAAACTACCCCCGGAGTTTTAATGCGTACGATTCGTACGGCGATTACTATGCCCAAAAGGGGAACAAAAGCAAAGCCATTGAACTGTACACCAAAGCGCTTTCGCTGAAAGAAAATCCCGAAAGCAGAAAAAAGCTCAACAAGCTGAAGACTGAATAAAAGACACCTGAAAAGAGGCCCAAATCAAATGCGCTGTGCGCTTTTTTCTTTTTCCTCCTAAGGGAACCAACCGATACGAAAGACCCTCACGTCCCTGCGGGACTCAGGGATAAACTGTAATAAAAAATAGTGTAGTTCCATTCTGAGGAGTCCCGATGAATCGGGACGACGTAAGCATCTTAAAGTACTTTACTGAAACACATCCACCACCTTCGTCCCTATCGCGAGGATCCCGATTGATCGGGAGACGAAGCGATCTGCATATAAATAATATTGAGTATCCTGCAATCAATTGACCGCCTGATTTTGGTGCCTGCCCGCATTTTTGTGCCGGACCAGTAAATCCCCTCCCCGGAGGGGCACTGCCGAAGGCAGGGGGTGGGTAAAACCTTCCTGTTCCTTTCTTTGCGTCCTCCAAAGAAGACTGTCATTTCGAGGAACCCGGTGTTCGGGTGAGGAGAAATCCCATGAATGTATGCGGGAATGAATAGATTTTGTTTCAATTGATGAGATTTCTCACGCCGGCACACCATCTGCCCAAAGGTTCGAAATGACAGGAAGAAATAATCCCCTCCTCCGGCGGGTGAATCAGCAGGAGCGCAGCAGAATTTTTACTTTCTCCCGGTTCAATAAAAACAGCTACTTTTGGCGCTTTAAAAATTTGAACTACAAACGATACACTACATCCTATGAAAGTTTTGTTGATTGGCGCCACGGGTGCCACAGGCCAGATTATATTACCCCTTTTGCTTTCCGCAGGTCACACGGTAACGGCGCTGGTGCGGCGCCCCGAGGCGGTTACAGTTGAAGATGAACATTTGGTGGTGATGCCCGGCGGCGTCCGTGATCCCGAACAGGTCGATCAGGCTGTAAAAGGACAGGATGCCGTGATGTGTGCCTTCGGACCGCGCGGGCTGGGAAAAGACGACATTCAGGAAGTGCTGATGCGCAACCTTGTTCAGGCCATGACAAAACACGGGGTAAAGCGATTGGTGAACCTCTCGGCCCGGGGATCAAGCGATAGCCACAAAAGCATGGGGTTGATGGGGGCGTTTTTTATCAAGGTGCTGTTGCGCAACGTCTTTGCCGACAAGAAACGCGGAGAGCAACTGCTCTTTGCCTCCGACCTCGATTTTGTGAATGCCTGTCCGGGCCGTCTGTTAAATAAACCCGCCACCGGCAACATCAAAGCATCGGCTGACGGAACGGGCATCACATCCGGCATCACGCGCGCCGATGTGGCCCGGTGGATGGTGGAACAACTCACCAGCGACACCTGGGTACGCCAGTCCCCGGTTATAGGATAAACAGGGTTTTGCCTTCGCACCCCCAACCTCCCGACAAGTCGGAACAGGCTCTGAAGGGGCGCTTCCCAAACTAATCGTCCTGCGTGCGAGCATCCTATTATACTTCTCGCAATAAGGCTTGTTTTTTAGGACTTTCTGTTCATTTCTTTGCGACCTCCAAAGAAACGAACCAAAGAAAGGAGGCCAAAACCAATGCGTCTTCCCGCTTTGAACAAATGCCACGATACGTGGCAAAGTAGGTCGAGAAAAACGCTGCACTCCACCTTCCCTTCGTTTTCCTCAAAACGCAAGCGCCTTTGCCACGTCTCGTAACCATTTTTTCATTCACGCGAACGCAGCCCGCCGGTTTTGGTGGCTTACGCACTTTTTTCTTTTCTCCCGAAGTTTAATTCTGATCCCGATTGATCGGGAGACGAAGCGATCTGCATGTAAATAATATTGAGTGTCCTGCAATAGATTGCTTCTCCCGATCCATCGGGATTTGCAACTTGTGACATAATCTTAAAACCTCACAAGTGGCCCTGCGGAACACTTGCGAGGGCGAAGGGGTCCAAAATCAAATGCGCTGTCCGCCTACTTGTTTTTCGGAAAGTCCTGGCCTTCGTTTGCATGAGTTCCGTTTAATTACAAAGCAGATTATTTCCTAAATTTACAAAGGGAAACCAACTGTTTGGAGCCGGAAATACTAATTCTGGGACCCGGTATTGTGGCACAGGTAAATACCTGGCGGCGGAGGACTTCCAGGTACCGAGAGAATATAGAAACGAAAAAACGCTGCACAACAATGAACTAAGCTAAAAGGAACCCAAACAGAAATTAACCGAAGTCCGATTGACATGAAAAAGAAACTCGTACCCGTTCTTTTGCTCCTGCTCGCTTATAGTTTCAGTTATTGCCAGCCGGACCAATCGGGTGATTATGGTGTCGGATTTAAATATTTTAAAACCACCGATCCTTCGCGAAAGTATATTTTGGGAACAGATACGGTGGACAGGCCGATGCTGATTCATTTTTGGTATCCGGCCAAAAAAAATTCCAACCTTCAGCCGATGACGTTTAAAGATTATATTGATTTAATCGCCATCAGGGAAGACTTCAATAAAAATCAGCAGGAGATAAACGGCTTTTCCGAAAGCTTCATTCGTGCTTACCTGGGATTTGCCAAACAAAAATTCGGGATTGATACAACGGTAACCACAAAAGAAGTATTCAACAGTCGTGTTCGGGCCATTTATAAGGCCAAACCCGTCAACGGAAAGTTTCCGCTCATCATCTATGCCCCTTCAAACAGCAAATCATCGGTTCAGAATCACATCCTGTGTGAGGAGCTGGCCCGTCGCGGGTATTTTGTCGTTTCGGTGGGTTCGGCAGGAGCTGAAACATTAAAACGAAAGAACGAAATAAAAGCCGCCCTGGCCCAGGTGCACGATATGGAGTTTATTGTCAAATTCATCGAAGATTCATTGAAAATAAAATACGCCGGTGTGGGATTGCTGGGCTTCAGCAGCGGCGGCATGGCAACGGTTATTTACCAGATGAGACATCCGGAGGTGAAAGCCATGGTCAGTTTGGACGGCAGTCAGGAATACGGGTTGTATTTAATCCTCCATCAATTTGAAGATTTTGATCCGGCCAAGGCTGTGATGCCTTACTTATTGCTCGCCAACAACTATAAAGATTTTTCTTTTTATCCCTATTACAGCTCTATCGCATCCGGGAATAAATATTTGTACAAAATGTCGTATCTGGGACACAACGGGTTCATCTCCTATTGGACACAATTTGACCGGTGCAGTAAAGAAAAACACCATAATGCAATTTCTGATAGTTATGAATTGGTCTGCCTTGCGGTGAACGCATTTTTTGATAACACAGTAAAGTCGGACCGCTTGAAACCGAAAGGTTTCGAAATACCAAACAGTCCATTGATCCAACAAGATACGGTCGATTACAGCGTTATAACAGGCTTGCTGAACCATCTTTTAAATAACGGGGTTGAAAACGCACTGGCCGAAATCAGGTCGCACGAAACGTTGTATCAGGATAAACGGATGAATCTGTTGGGCAAAATGCTTATCGGGTATAACGCGCAGATGGCTTTAAAAATATTTGCGGTTAATTTGGAAATTCATCCGAATTCATGGGAAAGCTATCTTTACCTGGCCTTTCTGTATCTTAGAAGTAACGAGGTGGATGCTGCAAAAGCGGCCATACTAAAGGCAAAAAGCCTTAACCCGGCTAATGGTGATGTGCAGGCTTTATATGATGAAATCATGAAAGTAACTACCAAATAAAGTGCTTTTCAACAAAGAAGATCGCAAATAACAATCAATCCACGCTTCCTGATTGGTCGATGCTGAAAGCTGATGAACGGACTTTTGATTACACAGACAGTTTTCAGGGTGACTTGGTTGACAGGGACAGGACGATAAATTCAACCGGAATCAGAATAAAACATTGGAGGAAGAGAAGCCGTGAAATTCGGCGTATCTTTGGCGCATAAAAGCAAAACATGGTATCAGAAGAGCAACGGCAGAAGGAATCCCGGCTGCATCCCCGAAACAGAAACCGCGAACGGTATGATATCCGCGCACTCATTACTACAAATCCCGAACTGGCCGGTTATGTAACCCCCAATAAGCTGGGGGAAGATTCCATCGATTTCTCTGATCCCGTGGCAGTCAAAATCCTCAACCGGTCGCTGCTGAACCACTATTACGGCATCCGGCACTGGGACTTCCCCGACGAAAACTTATGTCCGCCCATCCTCGGCAGGGCCGATTACATTCACCACTTGGCCGATTTGCTGCAGGAAAGTAATTTCGGCACCCTCCCGAAAGGCGAAGACATTACCTGTTATGATATAGGCACCGGAGCCAGTTGCATCTACCCTATTATCGGGGTGGCAGAATACGGCTGGAACTTCATCGCGTCCGATGTCAATCCCAAATCCATCGATTCGGCCACAAAGATTGTCCTGGCCAACCCGTCGCTGCACGGAAAAATCGAGTGCAAGCTGCAACCCAATCCCACCGATATTATTTTCGGCATCATCGGCAAGGAAGAGCAGATAGACTGCACCTTGTGTAATCCGCCGTTTCATGCTTCTTCTGATGAGGCACTCAAAGGAACGAGGAGAAAAGTAAAGAACCTGACGGGAAAAAAGCCCACCAACCCGACGCTGAATTTTTCCGGCATCAGCGACGAACTCATTTACGAAGGCGGGGAAGCGAAGTTCATTGACAAGATGGTGAAGGAGAGCCGGAAATTCGCTAAAAACGCCTATTGGTTTTCCACGCTGGTATCCAAACAATCCAATGTGAAAACGATTTATAAGTCGCTGGAAAAACTTGAAGCCACCCGTGTCAAAACCATTCCCATGGGAACGGGAAACAAAGCCACCCGGATTGTCGCCTGGACGTTCCTGTCGAAAGAGGAACGGAGTGCCTGGGCCCAAACCCGGTGGGGGAAAAAAGAGTAAAATCCGTAACGATGTCAGGAATTCTATAATCTCCGGAATATTATAGAGAGCCTCTACAGGTAAATTATGGATGAGACGAAGACGGTTCCGGACAGACGAACAGGAAAATCTTCACTACGGACACCCATTTTTCATCTGAATACAGTTAATAAAATCTTCATACTAAACTGCTTCGCCAACGATTATGAGGACTAACTTTGAGGCAAAGTTTAAGCTATGAAACATCCATTTCAACACTTCGGAAAAAGACTCATCAACTACTTCCTGCAGGGCCTGCTGTACCTGGCTCCTGTCACCATTACACTGTGGGTGATCTACCAAATCTTCGTCTTCATCGACAGTTTACTCACCAGCTACATCAAAGCAGTCATTGGTATTGACATCCCCGGACTGGGCCTCATCATCCTGCTGGTCACCATCAGTCTGGTGGGCTTCCTGGGATCCACGTTTATTTTTCATCCGGTGGTGAACTACCTGGACAAAGTATTGACGAAAACGCCGCTCATCAAAATCGTCTACACTTCCGTGAAAGACCTGGTTTCCGCCTTTGTAGGTCAGAAGAAAAAATTCAACGAACCGGTACTCATCCGCATGAGCCGCGAATGGGAAGTGGAACGCATTGGGTTCATCACCAACCATGACCTTTCCATTATTGGCGAGCCAAATAAAAAAGTAGCCGTATATTTGCCCCATGCTTACACCTGGTCGGGAAACATCTATGTGGTACCGGCCGAGAACGTGAAAAAAATCGATGCCCCCGCCATGGAAGTCATGAAATTCGTGATTTCTGCCGGGGTCACCAACATCAACAACAAATAAACTATGAGTTCAAAACCATTAATCCTGGTTACCAACGATGACAGCATTCACGCCAAAGGCCTGCATAAGCTGGTGCAGATTCTGCGCCCTTTGGGCGAAGTGGTGGTGATTGCTTCGGAACAGATGATGTCGGGCATGAGCCACGCCGTAACCATCAAAACCCCCCTGATGCCCCGGCTGGTGAAACAGGAAGAAGGCTATACCGAATACATCACCAACGGCACACCGGTTGACAATGTGAAGATCGGGCGACACCGGTTGCTCGACCGCAAACCCGACCTGATTGTGTCGGGAATCAACCACGGTTCCAATGCCGCCATCAATATTGTGTATTCGGGCACCATGGCAGCCGCAATGGAAGGCGCCATCGAAGGCATTCCGGCCATCGGTTTCTCACTGGATGACTTTGACCTGGAAGCCGACTTCAGCCACGTGGCACCTTATGTGGAACTTATTACCCGCAAAGTGCTGGACGAAGGTCTGCCCGAAGGCATTTGCCTGAATGTAAACATTCCCAAAAAATCGGATCAGCCCATCAAAGGCATCAAAACCGTGCGGCAGGCTAAAGCCCGCTGGGTGGAAGAATTTGAACAACGCACCGACCCTTACGGAAGACAGTATTACTGGATGGGCGGCGTGTTTGAAAACGGCGATCCGCGTCCCGATACAGACGAAAAAGCCATGGCAGAAAATTACGTGGCCGTTGTTCCGGTCAAAGTAGATTTCACCGCCGATCAGTACCTCGACCAAATTAAATTCCCGTCATGAAAAAAGACAATTTCCTTCTGGGTTTACTCACCGGACTGGTACTCCCGTTTCCGGTCTACGGTATCCTGTGGCTGATCGATACAGGGCTGAAGAAAGCCGGTGTATGGAACGGACTGCAACCCCACGAAAATCTGTACCTGCTGAGCATTGCCCTTAACTTTCTGCTGATACGCTTCTTTATGGTCAAATGGCAGATGCAGAAAACCGGGCGGGGAATGCTGCTCATCAGCATCCTGATGGTGGTGGCTTTTTTCCTGCTTTTCTTCAAACAATATTAGCATGAAGTACTACCTCATCGCCGGTGAAGCATCGGGCGACCTGCACGGAGCCAATCTGATGAAAGCCATTCGGGAGAACGATCCGAAGGCTGAGTTCCGGTTTTGGGGTGGAGACAAAATGGAGGCCGTGGGCGGAACGCTGGTGAAACACTACCGCGAGCTGGCATTTATGGGCATCCAGGAAGTAGTGATGAATCTGGGCACCATCCTGAAAAACATGACCTTCTGCAAAAAAGAATTGCTGGAGTACAACGCCGATGTGGTGGTGTTTATAGATTACCCCGGGTTTAACCTGCGTATGGCGAAATTTGCCAAAAAAAACGGGATGAAAACTGTTTTTTACATCTCTCCCACCGTGTGGGCCTGGAAGAAATCACGGGTGTTCACCATCAAAAAATACGTGGATCGCATGCTGGTGATCCTGCCTTTTGAACAGGAGTTTTATCAGCAGTATGATTACAAAGTCTATTTTGTGGGCCATCCCCTGCTGGACGAACTGAAAGAAGAACAACATCTGTCGAGAGCCGGTTTTCTGGAAAAGAATAAGCTCCCCGACAAACCGGTCATCGCCCTGTTGCCCGGAAGCCGGATGCAGGAGATTACCAACATCCTGTCCTATATGGTGAAGCTTAGCGCTGACTTTCCCGATTATCAGTTTGTCATCGGCGGAGTAAATTCGGTCCCCAAAGAAACCTACAACGTGGCCCAAAACCTGAAGGTAGTGTTCGGACAAACCCACGATCTGCTGCGATCGGCTGAAGCCGCCCTGGTCACTTCCGGAACAGCCACGCTGGAAACGGCTTTGCTGGGAACCCCCCAGGTAGTCTGTTACAAAACCAGTGCCCTGACCTATGCCGTGGGACGGATGCTGGTGAACGTATCCTTCATCTCGCTGGTGAACCTCATCATGAAGAAAGAAGTGGTGAGAGAACTGCTGCAGCAGGAGTTCACCCTGAAAAACCTGAAGTCCGAATTAACAAAAATTCTTTCGCCTGAAGGCAGGGAAACCATGAAATCGGAGTATCAGAAACTCCGCAGCCTGCTGGGCGAAAGCGGGGCTTCGAAGAAGGCTGCCGGAGTTATTCAGGACTTTCTTTCCGACACAAAATAATTCCGCCTTTCATCAATTTTTTGTATCTTGACAGGACCAACAGCAACGGTCATGTGGAGAACCCGTCCTTTTGTGCGTATTCTGTTCTTTTTCCTTGCCGGAATCTTTGCAGCTGTGTACATTCCCTGGCTGCATCAGTTTCCAACCTCTCTTTTCCTGATACTAAGCGTTGTTTGGATGCTGTTTCTGTTGGGAACCGTTCGGTTTCTCAGAACCTATTCCCTGCGCTGGCTTCCCGGACTAACGACTGCTCTGGCTTTTGTTTTGGCAGGCATCGGCATGACGTTCCTGCATCTGGAGAAACAAAACAGTTCGCTGCCGAATGAGGGCAACATCGTCCTTACCGGAGAAATTATCAGCGAACCGCAACCCACCCAAAAATCCGTCAAATTCATCCTGAAGCCCGGCTATGATTCACTGAAACGGGTGTACCGTTCGGGGAATGTCCTGGTTTTTACAAAAAATGAACCGAAAGCCCGGCAGTTGCGTATGGGTGATTTCATTACCGCACGGGGCAATCTGACCGTACCTCAGGCGCCGCGTAACCCCGAAGAATTTGATTATGCTTTTTACCTGAAAACCCAGCGCATCACCCGGGTGCTTTTTGTCCGGGAGCACGAGTGGAAACCAATCAAGACGGTGAAAAGTCCTACCCTCAAAGCAACCTTTTCCCGCTGGAGAAACTATTTACTCACCACGCTGCAGCAAAACGGATTGTCGGGGGAGGAATACAAGGTGGCAGCGGCCATCCTGCTGGGAAACGATCAGTTGATTGATCCCGACACCAAACAGAATTATGCGACAGCCGGTGCCGTGCACATTCTTTGTGTTTCGGGCATGCATGTGGGCATCATTTTTCTGGTGCTGAACTTTCTGCTGGGTTTCCTGAACAGGCTGAAAAGAGGCGCGCTGGTAAAGAATCTGATTTTGTTCCTGCTTCTGTGGTCCTATGCCTGGCTTACCGGGTTGGCGCCGTCTGTGCTTCGGGCCACGGTGATGATCAGCTTTTTCATTCTGGCTAACGCACTGAAGCGCAATTACGACAGCTACAACCTGCTTGCTGCCTCCGCGTTTGTATTGTTGCTGTTCAATCCCTTCCTGATTTTTCATGTAGGATTTCAGCTGAGCTACAGTGCCGTGCTGGGGATCCTTACCTTTTACAATCCGTTGTATCGAAGCCTCTACATTAAAAACAAACTGATCTCCGTCTTTTGGGCGGCACTCATGGTATCGCTGTCGGCTCAGCTGGGAGCCTTTCCGGTGGCCACCCACTATTTTCATGTGTTCCCGGTTTATTTCCTGCTCACCAACCTGATTATTTTCCTTTTGTCGTATCTGATCCTGAATCTGGGCTTTGGTTTGCTGCTGCTATCCTGGCTTCCGCTCGTACCGAAAGTGCTGGGGATCGCTCTTTCCTGGACAATCAAAATACTGAACCTTTGGGTGCATTTTGTGGCACACCTACCCTTTTCCCAGCTCATTGACCTGTATTTTCCGTGGCCGAAAGTGATACTGATTTACCTGCTGATCTTGTTTGTCTTCCAGTTACTTTTTAAAAGGAAAGGAAACCTGTTGCTGCCGGCACTCGCCGTGGCTCTCGTGCTCCTCACACTGCAAACCTTCCGCAACCTGCAGATACGATCTCAAAAGCACCTGATCGTTTATGCTGTGAACCGGCACCCGGTAATTGGCCTGATTGAAGGGGATACCCAACTCCTGATCACCGATTCGCTGGCAGCCGCTCAACCGGATATACTTGACTATAACCTGGACAATTACCGCATCAGCCGGGGCTTGCACAACGAAACACAAAACTTATCAGGGGACGAATCAGGGGCCAAAACATATTATCATGATGGTTTTCTGCAGTTCAACGGGCAACACTATTATATTTTATCCGGCACCAAAAATTACCCGGAACTAAAGTCCAAAATTCACCTTACAGCACTCCTCTACACTGGCAGGAAATACATTTCGCTTCAAAACCTGAGCGCATCGTTTGCTTTCAACACACTTATTGTGGATTCATCAGTCCCTGACTGGTTACGAACAAAGATTGCCCGTGAAGCTAAAAACTTAAGAATTAAAGCCATAGAAACTGCAAAATCAGGGGCACTGCGCATCAGTAAAAAGAATCCTATTTTTTTCACAAATAGTTTGCAGAATTAAAAAAACCCCTTATTTTTGCAGTCCGAATTTCGAACAGAGTTCATCACATACTGGTCCGGTAGTTCAGTTGGTTAGAATACATGCCTGTCACGCATGGGGTCGCGGGTTCGAGTCCCGTCCGGACCGCTTAAAAGGGAAGCATCATGCTTCCCTTTTTTTGTTTGTGTAGAGCAGTGTTTTGATTCCCTCCCTTAAAGAAATCCCCCAAAAGTCTTCATTTTCTGTTATCTATCAAACATTTAATTTGTTTCTTATCAGAAAATTACTATCTTGGACAATCCAATTCTAACCTGCACAGATGAAACAAACCTTACAAATTCACAAAACCATTTTTGTGGTTTTCTGTTCAGTCCTCTTTATCACCACGTTTTCCACGACACTCAGAGCTCAGGGATCCGATACTTTGAAGCCCAAAGATATTTTAAAAATGTCGTTTACTGATCTGATGAACCAACAGGTCATTACGGCCTCCAAAACAGAACAACAAATCAAAAATGTAGCAGCTACAGTTCAGGTTATTACGGCTGAAGAAATCAAGATCCGTGGTTATTTCACACTGGAAGATGCGCTGTCTGATTTACCGGGCATCCAGTTTCGAAACATTAACGGCTTCAACAGTTATGTATTTATGCGGGGCGCCACAAGTCAGAACAACCTGATCCTATTGCTGGTTGACGGCATTCAGATTAACGAACTGAATTCAGGCGGATTCTATGGCGGCGGACAGTTCAACCTGGCAGATGTTGCACGCATCGAAGTGGTGTATGGCCCGGCATCAGCCTTGTACGGAACCAACGCCGTTTCGGGGATTATTAATATCATCACCAAAAAACCCAAGGGAAAGCATGACGGTCACGTGAGCCTGCTTGGCGGTACTTTCAACACCGGAGACGGTAATTTCAGCCTGAGGAATTACAATGCAAAAAAGAAAACCGGATATTATGTTTCAGGAATGTACAAAACCTCCAACAAAGCGGATCTGAGAGGAGCACAAGGGGACGATAACTGGACCGAACAAATGGAAAACTTTGAACATGACCTCTCCTTTTCTGCCAAAGTAGTTGTCAACAAACTGGAGATCGGAGCCGTATATCAGGAGAAAAAATCGTCGAATACAACCTATTATAAATCCATCGGTGAACAATACCTTGACAGGAACTCGTTGTGGGACATTGCTTTTTTAAATACCTACTTAAAATACCACACTTCCCTGGGTAAAAAATGGGAATTACATTCAACGCTGTACAACCGGAACGCCACAGTAAAACCCAACACCATTGACCATGTAAGCAAAGCCACCGATTCAACCGCCGGGGATCAGGTGGGCTTCTACCGCCCCAATCACCTGATCGGACTCGAAAACCAGATCAATTTCAAGGCTTCGAAAAGCCTCATGGTGGTTCTGGGAATCACAGGTGAAATAGAACAACTTTCCGAGGGGTTCTCGGTTACCCATAGTTATTCTGAATTGATCGCCCCTCCTCCACCGCCTAAACCCGACATGCTCCACAACCAGCTGCTTAGTTACTACGTACAGGCTGATTTTAACATCACAAAGGAGCTTTCGTTTATCGGTGGATTACGGCACGATTTTTCAAGCTATTACGGCAACGTTATCACACCCCGAACAGGCCTCCTGTTCAACAAAAATCAGTTTACCACCAAGTTGCTGTACAATACAGCGTTTAGGGCTCCCAAACCCTGGGACTACCACTACGGCATCGGTAATTCCATGTTACGGCCCGAAAAAATGAGATCTTTTGAGTTTGTCTTTTCCTATACGCTGAACAACAAATTTTCGATGGGCACCTCTGTATACAACAACCTGATCCGGAACAAACTGACGCTGCAATCCAACGGCTCAAATTTCCAGTGGGTTAACAAAGACAGACTGAATACTTTTGGAATAGAGATTTACGGAAAGTTCCTGTTGCAGAGAGTTCTGTTTTATGCCAATTATACCTACACCAACTCCTACGATCAGGATGGCATTTCTATTCCTGAGATATCGGCGCAAACGGCCAATGCCGGAGCAACGTATTCATACAATACACATTTCAAAATCAACCTCCGCTCGCACTACATTGGCACACGAACCAACCCATACGTCATCCCCAACACGGGGAACAACATCATAGGAGACGTACTCCTGTTCAGTGGAAGTATTTCCTATTTTGATTGGAATGGATTTGATATCCAACTTAAAATCAATAATATTTTCAACACCAAATATTTTGATCCCTCGAACCTCATAATAGGAAGATACCGGCAACCTCAGCGCACGGTCACACTCAAAGTCACTTATAATTTTCACCACTTATTCTCAAAATCCTAACCGATGGGAAATGAAAAAATCAGTTTGAAATTCCGTTAAGAAGATGGCAAAAAGCATTCCAAATAGCTCAATAAAATTGTGGATCCTGATCGTTCTGTCAGTAGGAATCTTTTGGTCGAACAGGTTACCGGCTCAAAACAGGGAATCACTTCTGAAAGCCGGCTACATTGAAAAATTCACCCATTTTGTTGAATGGCCCGAGTTGCAACAAAAGAACGATTCGGTATTCAAAATCGTGGTTATGGGTGAAAACGGACTGGGACAGGCTGTTAAGAAATTATTCAAAGGGATCAAAGTTAAGAACCGGAAAGTAGAAATTCAGTTTATCCATTCCGCAGATGAAATCAACCATGCTATGATGCTGATAATTACGGGTGAACTTTCCAGAAATCAGCTGCAGGATGTCCTGACCTATACCAGGGGCAGGCAAATTCTTACCATCAGTGAAAGCAAAGGATACGCCAAAAAAGGGATTATCATCAACATGTTTAAGGAAAACAACTACATCCGCTACGAGATCAACACCAGTACACTGGCCCAATCGGGTCTTAAAATAAACAGTTTGCTTTTAAATTATGCAGTAATTGTTAAAACAGATGATTAGTTCAAAAATCTTACGGGATCTTTCCATTAAGAATAAAACCATCGCCATTGTATTATTCGTGGTACTGATGGTGATATCCATCGGTTTTATCTATATGGGCATTCAGCACATATCCAAACTGAAATCCGATATTCAGTCCAGTTTGATACTGAACGCCAAATTAATTGGAGACTACTGTGTGGTACCGCTGACCTTTGAAGATCATGAGCAGGCTACGGAGGTTTTATCGCGGTTGAAATTACTGAAATCCGTGGAAGAAGGGTTGCTTTATGATAAAAGCGGAACTGTTTTTGCCAGCTATCCCGATACACTCAGGGACCAGGTTATTCAGACTAAAAAGGAAGTCCATCTGGAAGATGGAAACTTTTATATACGAGAACCGGTCATTTTCCAGGGGGACACCTTGGGGCATTTAATTATCAAGGCCAACACACACGCGATCACCGACCGGAAGAAAGAGCTTTTATCCACAACTTCCGCCTTGCTTGTGTTGATGATTATTTTATCCTATTTCCTGGCCTCAGCAGCCCAAAAGTTAATCACCGATCCCATTCTGGAACTCTCCCGGTTAACTGCTACCATTTCCGAAAATCATGATTTTTCGGTCCGCCTCAAACCCCATGGTCAGGATGAAGTAGGGATGCTCTACCAACAGTTTAACAATATGCTGGCCGAGCTTCAGAAATCACAGGCAGAACGGAACGAAGCCATCAAGGAAACCACATTCCTGGCCCATGTGTTCAGAAGCATCAACGAAAATGTCACCATTACTGATTTAAACGACAAGATTATCTTTGTAAACCAATCGCTGCTGCACACCTATGGGTATACTGAAGAGGAGCTAATCGGTCAACACATCAGCATATTGCGGGCAAAAGACAACCCTTCCAGCGTCATAGAGTCCATTTATCCCAATACCCTGAAAGGCGGATGGGAGGGAGAACTGATCAACATTAGAAAAGACGGAAGTGCATTTCCCGTTTCGCTCAGAACCACCATCATATACGATACAGAAAAAAAACCGGTTGCTCTGGTGGGCGTCAGCAGTGACATTACCAAACAAAAACACGAGCAAGAAGAACTCAGGCTTTACCGCAACCACCTGGAGGATCTGGTCAAACAACGAACACTGGAATTGGAAAGGGAGAAGGAAAAAGCCCAGTCGGCGGACCGACTGAAATCGTCCTTTCTGGCCACCATGTCGCATGAACTCCGGACACCGCTCAATTCCATTATCGGATTCTCGGGCATTTTGCTTCAGGGACGTCCGGGAGCGTTAAACGACGAGCAAAAGAAACAACTGGGAATGTTACAGAATAGTGCCCGGCATCTCCTCTCCCTGATCAACGATGTATTGGACATCTCAAAAATTGAGGCGGGTCAGCTAAAGGTTAACATCAATCAATTTGACCTTCCTGAGGTGATCCATCATGTGGTGGAAATCAACCAACCACTGGCTGATAAAAAAAATCTGGAGATCAAGGTTTCTTTGGACCCTCAGGTAGGAGAAATTGTAAGCGACAAACAACGGATTCAACAAGTATTGATCAACCTGGTCAACAATGCCATCAAATTCACCGATGAAGGTTCGGTAACCATCAATTGTTACAAAAGCGATGATCACATAAAAATCAAAATAATCGATACCGGAATTGGAATTGAGCAGGATAAACTGTCTTTGCTTTTTAAACCATTTACCCAGGTTGATACGGGACTCTCCCGAAAACACGAAGGAACAGGTTTGGGATTGTCTATCTGCAAAAAGTTGCTGGACATTCTCAACGGAAGAATTCATGTAGAATCAGAATATAACAATGGGAGTACATTTACTGTAATACTCCCTGTACAATAAATTCACACCATATGAAGCAAAAAACACTCATTATTGAAGACAACCTGCAAAACATGTACATGCTGACTTATTTACTGGAAGGTAATAATTATGAGGTTTTTCAGGCATTTACCGGACAGGAAGGGATTGCCAAGGCAAAAGAACTCAACCCCGACATCATCTTGCTTGACATTCAGTTACCGGAAATGGACGGCTATTCTGTTGCCCGTGCACTACGAAAAATTAAAGAACTTAAGGAAACCCCGATCATTGCTGTTACTTCCTATGCCATGTCAGGTGACAGAGAAAAGGCTTACGCTTCAGGAGCTACCGGGTACATAGAAAAACCGATTGATCCCGACACATTTATCACACAATTACAAGCTTTTATTTAACCCTTCGGAGGACAAATCATGCATAAAATTCTTATAGTAGATGACAAAGAAGAGAACATCTATCTCCTTCAATCGATCCTGGAACTAAACAACTACCAAACTATCAGCGCCAGAAACGGCAAAGAGGCACTGGAGCAGATGAAAGACGAAGTTCCTGACCTTATTATTTCCGATATCCTCATGCCGATTATGGATGGATTTACACTGTGTGTAAAATGCAAAACCGACCCAAGGCTCAGCAAGGTACCGTTCTTTTTTTACACTGCAACCTACACGGATTCACGCGATGAAGAATATGCGCTTGGGCTGGGTGCCGACCGCTTCATACTCAAGCCCCAGGAACCCGAAGATTTTCTCAGGATTATTGATGATTTTGATGCAGAAAATGCACGAACATTATCCCCCGGCAAAATACACGATGACTCTGAAACGACTGTTCTGAAAGAATACAACGAAGTACTGATCCGAAAGATTGAAGATAAAATGCTGCAGACTGAAAAAGCAGAAAAGGAATTAAGACTCTATGCCCAACAACTGGAGAATGAAATTAAGGAGCGAAAAAAACAGGATGCAAAGTTGAAAGCAGCCCTGGAAAAAGCACAGGAATCTGATCGGTTAAAATCGTCGTTTCTGGCCAACTTAAGTCATGAGATCAGAACTCCCATGAACGGCATTATGGGATTCATCGAGCTACTGGATGAGCCGTTTATCGACTCAGAAACCCAACACATCTACATGACCATGATCAAGAAGAGCGCAGACCGGATGCTGAACACCATTACGAATATTGTCAACATCTCAAAAATCGATTCCGGTCAGATGGAACTGCACTTAACGGATATAAACCTGAATGAGGAAATGGATTTTCTTTTCAACTTGTTTGATGCACAAGCAAGACAGGAAGGGATTCTTCTATCCCATAATAATGGATTACCAGATGAACAATCCATGATCCAAACCGATCACGAAAAATTCATCGGCATCATGAGTAACCTCATTAACAATGCCATTAAATTTACTAATGAGGGAACCATCGATTTTGGATATACTCAAAAGGGTGATGTGCTCGAGTTTTACGTTCAAGATACCGGCATTGGCATCCGGGAGGACAAAAAGGAAGTCATCTTTGAACGCTTCAGGCAGGGAGACGATTCCCTGACACGTCCTTATGAAGGATCAGGCCTAGGACTGTCCATCTCAAAAAATTATGTTGAAATTATGGGGGGCACACTGGGATTTGAAAGCACACACAATAATCCGGAAGGTAAAAACGGTACCCGGTTTTATTTTCAATTGCCCTTTTATCCTGCGGGACGAACAAACGAAGTACATCACCAGCCGGCTGATCCATTGAAACCGAACAAAAAAAACAAGAAATTAAAAACTCTCATTGTGGAAGACGATGTTATTTCAGGGAAACTGTTAGAAATCAGATTAAGCCCTATCGCCTCTGACATCTTACAAGCAAAGAACGGAAAAGAGGCCATCAGTACCTGTAAAAACCACTCGGATATCGATCTGGTTTTCATGGACATCAAGCTTCCGGACATGACAGGATATGAAGTAACCCGTCAGATAAGAAAATTTAATAAGAACCTACTGATCGTGGCACAAACTGCCTTTGCCCTGGAAGGTGACCGCGACAAAGCGTTGGAAGCCGGGTGCAATGATTATATTACCAAGCCCATAGAACCCGATAAATTTAATCTGATTCTGAAAAAATATGATCTGATTTAAAACAAGGCCACAAAAAAGGGACAACGTTCGCTTGTGCCTTAAGTTTCTAAATCCTGAATAAATTATCCGATTTTCTTACCTGCATTGGGGCCGGGTTTCAGGGCATCAATCTCAGTGATTTTAATTACCACCACTGCCTTAGGCCTGGGCATACCCAATTGTTGCGACAGGGCTGCTGCTTTTTCATACAACTCGCCTTCTTCCATCAGCACGGGATCACCATTAAAGCGAAAACCATCAGGAATCTCACGGTTCACTACAGAAACCGATACTTTGGACCCTCTTTTTATGTTCTCATAAGTGGCGCCACCGGTTCCCTCGGTAAAAATCAGGGAATCATCGGACAATACCCTGGTGGATCTTTTGGGTGCAACATTGGGTGTACCGTCTTCATTTACAGTCCCGATAAAACACTGCTGTGTAGCCACCAAATCTTTCATTTCTTGTGTCAGAATACTCATTGATATGATTTTTTAAGGTTAACTTCTCCTTTTCAGGAAATTTCTGACACCGAAAATACAAAAACGACAAAGTTGAAGGATCAATTTAACTTAATTCTTGTTAACCCTTTTCAAAATATTCTATTCCGGAACCTTGTACACAATGGAGTTGATGTTCAAACCGGCGCCTACTGAAGCTAAAACAATGATGTTACCCGGCTTGATTTCCTGACCTTTCATTTCATTTTTCAGAATCAGGTCCAGCAAAGTGGGTACAGTAGCCACCGAGCTGTTGCCGAGCCATGAAATGGTCATCGGTACCTTATCTTTGGGATAACTCCTGTGGCCATAGAGTCTGAACAATCGTTGAATAATGGCTTCATCCATTTTTTCATTGGCCTGATGAATCAGGATTTTATCTACATTTTCGATGGATAAGCCCGCCTTGTCAATACTTTCTTTCACCAAACCCGGTACATTAGTCAAGGCATAATTATATAATTTGCGGCCATACATTTTCAGATACACTTCATTCCCTGTGTATTTCGGGTTATACGAACTGTCCATCCACAGTTCAAAAGCATGCTCCAGAGTATCGGAACGGGTAGCATGGGCCAGAATTCCGTCTTCCTGATCCGACTCAACAGCTTCAAGTATCGTTGCCCCGGCTCCGTCGGCATAGATCATACTGTCTCGATCGTGGGGATCAAAAATGCGCGAAAGTGTATCACCGCCGATGATTAATGCCCTTTTCGCATCGCCTGAATTCAAAAAATAATGAGAGTGGATCATCCCCTGAACCCATCCCGGACAACCAAAGGGTAAATCGTAGGCAATGGTTTTGGGGTTGATAATACCCAGTTTATGTTTCACACGGGAAGCCAGAGCTGGTACCAGGTCAGTATGTTTGTTGTGGGCCGGTACATCTCCGAAATTATGAGCATAAATGATATAATCCAGGCTTTCGGGGTCTATTCCCGATGATTCCAGCGCATCTTTTGCCGCCAAATATCCTAAATCGGAAGCTACCTGATTATCCGTTGCCCAGCGACGTTCTTTGATACCGGTAATTTTGACAAACTTTTCAATAATTTCTTCCTGATCTGTGGTAAACCGTTGACCCGACTCATCGTAAAATTTGGCATTCATAAAGTGGCTGTTGGGAATGATCTGTTCGGGAATATATTTCCCGGTTCCCACAATAACGGTCCTCCGCTGCTTCATAACAGTGCTATTTAATTTTAAAGGGAACAAATAACGAAAGAAAAAACCACAAATAAAAAGAGTTTTCCCAAAAGTTTTGGAACCAACCAGGAAATAAATTGCTAATCAGTTATTTACATAACCTTCTCAAAGCTGCCCATTCAACATCATTCAAAAAGAGCATCAACAGCCAGCGTAAACAATTGTTGTTTGCTGAGCCCATAGGCAGCTGCCTGCTGCGGAATAATACTGGCTTCGGTCATCCCTGGAACAGTGTTTACTTCCAGAAAATAGGTCTCATCAGGGGTTACTATGTAATCGAACCGGACAAAACCTTTACAATCGAGTTTATGATACAAAAAAGAACTCAGGGTCTTGATTTGCGTATCCAACTCAGCGGAAACATCCGCCGGTGTAATTTCATCGGAGGCACCATGGTATTTGGCCTCGTAATCGAAAAACTCATTATGGGCAACAATCTCAGTCAAAGGGAATACCATCATTTCCTTTCCTTTACAAAACACACCACAGGTGAGTTCTCGTCCCTGCAGTGCTTCTTCGATCAGAATTCGGTCGTCCTCCAGAAAGGCTTTTTCAACGGCAGCTTCAAAATCTTCTTCAGTTTTTACTTTGGAAACCCCCACGCTGGAACCACTGCGTGCCGGTTTGATAAACAAAGGCATGCCCAGCGTATCGATTACAGCCTCCCGGTTGATTTCATCCGATCGCTTAAAAGACAATCCACCCGGTGTGAGTACATCGAGCGAACGAATAAAATGATTGCAGTAGTACTTATTAAATGTCAGCGATGAAGTATCCACTCCACAAGATGTGTAGGGAATCGCATGCATGTCCAGGTATCCCTGCAGCTTTCCATCCTCTCCCGGAGTTCCGTGTACTGCGTTGAAAACCCCGTCAAATAGCACTTTCCCTTCCGGTAAATTCAAACTGAAGTCAGACTGATCCACCGCATAGCGGGCACCATTGGCTGCCGTATAGGTCCAGTTACTTCCTCTGATTTCAATTAAATAGGAGTTGTATTTTTTTTTATCCAGGAATTTTTTCACGGCCTGGCCGCTGCCCATGGACACTTCATATTCCCCTGAATTTCCACCACATACTATGGCAATGTTTTTCATAGCTTAATGCAATAATTTTTACCTTTGCGCAAGTCTGATTTCAGCATTTCTGAATCCAAAGCATTTATGGATTGCTTCAGCAGAACAGAAAAAAAATGCTATCATCAGAACAAAATTAAGACATTAAACGTTAATTATACCGAACGACAGAACTTTTCAACGATGGGATTCTTTTATTTTTTGGGACAAAAAAAGTTTTACCTGCATCTTTTGATTGCCATTTTACTCACTCTGCTCCTTCTTTGGGGTGCATTGCAGTCGCTGGCCTGGTATACACGACACGGTCAGGTGTATCTGGTTCCTGATTTTAAAGGACAAACCATGCAACAGCTCCAGGCAAAAAATTACGGTGCCTATTTTGATTTGCAGATTATCGACTCGGTATACAGCAAAAAATACGAACCGGGAGCCATTGTCATGCAAAATCCGCTGCCCGATTCCAAAGTAAAAAAAGGCAGAAACGTATACCTGACCATTGTGGCCAAGATGCCTGAAATGGTGAAAATGCCCGACCTACGGAATTTATCTCTGCGACAGGCACTGGTGCTGCTGGAAGAAAACGGTTTGCCGGTGCAAAAGCTAAATTACATCGATTATTTCGCCAAGAATGCAGTGGTGGAACAATTGCTGAGCACTGATGAACAACCGGTGGAACCCGGCACCGATCTTCCCAAAGGAACCGAAATCACCCTGGTGGTTGGCAAGGGGAACAATCCCACCCAGATTCCCATTCCGTTTATTATCGGAGACAAAATGAAGGAAGCCCATGAGGCGTTGCATTATGCTTCACTGAATGTTGGCAATGAATATTTTCTGGATGGAAACGATACAGCGCATGCCCGCGTGTTCAAAATTGAACCGGCTCAAATGTCGCATTCACTCATGAATCCGGGTGATTCCATCAATATATGGTACCGATCGGATGAAAACTTTGATTTCAAAGGTTATATTCAACAGCTCAACGATACTACGGCCGCTGATTCAGTACAGATTGATACCAGTCTGTTCAAAAAAGCCATGCCGAAAAACGACAGCCTCTATTAATTATTCACCTGATACTACCGGAAATGGACTTTGATAAAGATTTGGAACGGGAAGAGGAACTCTATGAACACCACCGCATTGTGGTGGACCCCGGGCAGCATCCCGAACGAATCGACAAATTCCTGTTCAACCGCATCATCAATGTTTCACGAAACAAAATCCAGCAGGCAGCCAAAGCCGGAAGTATTCTGGTCAACCAGGAAGCCGTAAAGTCCAACTACAAGGTTAAACCTGAGGACATTATTACGGTGGTACTCACCCATCCGCCCCGTATCACAGACATCCTGCCCGAAGACATTCCTGTTGAAGTTGTTTACGAGGACAACGATGTGATTATAATCAACAAACCGGCGGGAATGGTTGTGCATCCGGCATATGCCAATTTTGACGGAACGTTACTCAATGCACTGTCCGGATATTTCAAAAAGAATAACCGTACGGAAGTAGAAAACGGATTTGGTTATTTGGTACACCGTATCGACAAAGATACCAGCGGTCTATTATTGGTGGCCAAAAATGAACTGGCTCAGACGGTATTGGCCAAACAGTTTTTTGATCATTCTGTGGAACGAATCTATTACGCACTGGTTTGGGGTGATCTGGAGGAAGAGGAAGGCACTATTGAAGGTCACATTGGCCGCCATCCCAAAGACCGGAGAGAAATGACTGTTTTTGAAGACGGATCCACAGGAAAACAGGCCATCACCCATTATAAAGTGTTGGAGCGTTTCGGCTATGTTACCCTGGTATCGTGTCAGCTTGAAACCGGACGAACCCACCAGATCAGGGCACACTTCCGCTATTTGGGACATCCCTTGTTCAATGATGAAAAGTATGGGGGCAGTGAAATACTGAAAGGAACCACCTTCACAAAATACAAACAATTTGTACAAAACTGCTTTAAGATGATCCCGCGCCAGGCATTGCATGCCAAAACCCTGGGATTTATCCATCCTGCCACAAAAAAGAAACTCAACTTTGACTCTTCCCTTCCGGAAGACCTCCAAAACGTGTTGGAAAAATGGAGAAACTATGCTCTACATAAAGGCATTGATGAAGCTTAGTTGCTTACCAGTGTCCCGATTTTTTCCCCGTGCACTACCTTCTGTAAATTCCCGGGTGTATTCATATCAAACACATAAATTGGCAGATCGTTTTCTTTACAAAGTGTAAACGCGGTCATATCCATCACTTTCAGATTCTTTTCATAGGCTTCGTCAAAAGTGACCTGATCGAATTTGGTAGCCGTAGGAACTTTCTCAGGATCGGCGGTATACACACCATCCACACGGGTACCTTTCAGGAGCACATCAGCATGGATTTCAACACCACGGAGTGCAGATGCCGTATCAGTAGTAAAGAACGGATTACCTGTTCCCCCAGCAATGATTACCACATACCCTTCTTTTAAATAGCGAATGGCTTTGCGTCCACTCATACTTTCTGTCACAGGGTCTATATACAAGCCGGAGAGCAGTTTTACTCTCAACCCTTGCTTTTCCAGTTCCCCCTGCAAGGCCATGGAATTGATCACCGTTGCCATCATCCCCATGTAATCACCCTGAACACGGTCAAAACCTTCGGTAGCTCCTTGCAATCCGCGGAAAATATTGCCTCCTCCGATGACAATCGCGGTCTCTACTTTCTGGTTAACAATTTCAACGATGTCTTTACAATAGGTCGACAGCGTTTCCGGATCGATACCGTAGGCATTTTTACCCATCAACGCTTCACCACTTAGTTTTAAAAGAATTCTCTTGTATTTCATGTGTTTGATTTACTTTGTTTGATTTCCTTTCAGGACCAAAAGCAATGTTATCTTATAATTGCCCCTTTCTCAATCTATTAAATTTACAGAAAAGGACCGTTTTGTTCCACACAAATATAAAGAATCCATTTCAATGGAGGACCGTCTTTTGAGAAAAGTGCCCCCAAGAAAAAGTCCCGGAATGCCATGGCATTCCGGGACTGCAAACAAAACTGGAATCTAGGTTTAATTATTTTCCGGGCGCAGTTCGCGGACAGCTGCACCTGCCTGCCACATTTCCGAATTCCTGATTTCTTCCAGTTCTGCCGTCAGTTTCTTCCGGTAATCAGATTGTCGGTTGGCTTCAATTACTATGCGGGTTTCGTTTCCACTGGAAACACTATCGTACAATTCATCAAATACGGGTGCCACCGCATCCCGGAACTTGTTTTTCCAGTCCAGAGCACCGCGTTGGGCTGTAGTAGATGTATTGGCATACATCCAGTCCATTCCGTTTTCGCCTACCAGAGGCAACAAACTCTGAGTAAGCTCTTCCACTGTTTCATTAAAAGCCTCTGAAGGGGAATGCCCTTTGGAACGCAGTTTATTGTATTGCGCTTCCATGATTCCGGCAATAGCGCCCATCAACACACCGCGTTCCCCAGTCAGGTCGCTGTAAACTTCTTTTTTGAAATCGGTTTCAAAAAGATAACCGGATCCCACGCCAATACCCAATGCAATAACCCGTTCGAACGCTTTTCCGGTTGCATCCTGATAAATTGCATAACTCGAATTCAACCCTTTTCCTGCTACAAAAAGTCGACGCAGCGAAGTACCCGACCCTTTAGGTGCAACCAGGATCACATCCACATCTTCTGGCGGAACAATACCGGTCTGATCATTATAGGTAATCCCAAAACCATGGGAGAAATACAGAGCCTTCCCGGGGGTCAGGTGTTTTTTCACCACAGGCCACTGAGCAATCTGTCCGGCATCCGAAAGCAGGTACTGAATGATGGTTGCCTTTTCACAGGCTTCTTCCACTTCAAAAAGATCTTTTCCGGGTTGCCAGCCGTCGTTAACAGCCTTATCCCAGGTAGGTGAATCTTTTCGCTGTCCCACAATTACCTGAAATCCGTTGTCTTTCAGATTCAGCGACTGTCCCGGTCCCTGAACTCCGTAACCGATGACTGCAATCACCTCATCTTTTAATACTTCTCTTGCTTTTTCCAAAGGAAACTCGGTGCGGGTTACCACATTTTCAACCACACCACCAAAATTAATTTTTGCCATATTCTTTGAATTAAATAATTTCTATTCTGTTTTTTGTGCATCAATTTCTTCGAGGTACTGAACCAGTTCTTTCCGTTGCTTGGTTATTGCCACCCTGCCCGAGCGGGCAAACTGTAATACACCGAAAGGCCTTAATTTCTCCAGCAAATCACCGGTTTCTGCCTTGTGACCTGTTTTCTCAATGACCACATAAGCCGGAGTAATTTCCAGAAAACGGGCATTGTTGTTCCGGACAATATCTTCGATCGTATGACTTTGCATGAGTTCTCCGGTTTTTACTTTATACATGGCTATTTCCTGGTGTACCAACTCATCCGTTTCATGGACAAAAACTTTCAGTACATCCACCAGTTTTTCCATCTGATGAGAGGCCTTAATCACCATTTCTTTCGTCGTTACGACCACCAAGGTGATCAAATGGACATTCCGCACTGCCGATTCGGAGGCGGTAATACTTTCGATGTTGATTTGCCTTCGCGTTAATATATTAGTCACATGGTTCAACAAACCGATGTGGTTTTCTGTAAACAAACTAATTGTGAATTCTTGCTCCATTTCTTTTTTTATTGATGGGGTTCCAAAATCATTTCATTCACTGCTTTCCCCGGTTCGATCATCGGGAAAATATTTCCTTCTTTCTCCACCGATACTTCCAGCAAAAAAGCTTCTTTGCTTTCCAGCATCCCGGCCACAGCTTCAGAAATGTCTTCCCGCCGGACTACTTTCTGACCATCGATCCCGAATCCCTGAGCAACTTTTACAAAATCGGGGTTGACCAGTTCGGTGGAAGCGTAGCGCTTGTGGTAAAACATATCCTGCCACTGACGCACCATACCCAAGAAATCGTTGTTCAGCAACACGATTTTTACGGGGATTTTGTATTGCAAAATGGTTCCCAGCTCCTGAATGGTCATCTGGAGACCGCCATCCCCCACAAAGAGAATCACTTCCTTATCGGGATCAGCCAGTTTGGCACCAATAGCTGCCGGCAAGCCAAACCCCATGGTTCCCATACCTCCAGAAGTAATCAAACTGTTGGTTTCCGTGAATTGAAAATAGCGGGCTGCGGCCATCTGATGCTGGCCCACATCGGTAACAACAATGGCCTTCCCCTCTGTTTTTTCCGAAATCATACGAATTACCTCCCCCATCCGGATTTTTCCCGTGGCGGGGGCTGTTTCACCCTGAACCACTTTTTTCTGCTCCTGCATGTCCATCGACCGGAAACTCTGCAGCCAATCCGAATGTTCGTTTTCGTAAATCATAGGAAGCAGCGCCCGCAACGCTTCCCGGGCATCAGCATTCATCTCCACATCCACCGACACATTCTTGTTAATCTCCGCCTTATCAATTTCTATATGAATGATTTTAGCATTTCTTGCGTATCCTGATAGTTTTCCCGTCACACGGTCATCGAAACGCATACCCACGGCAATGAGCAAATCTGCATTGTTGGTATTCACATTGGGGGCATAATTCCCGTGCATCCCCAGCAATCCTACCGACAAGGGGTGATCCTCGGGAAAGGCAGAAATGCCCAGCAGTGTATAGGCAACCGGAATACCGGCTTTTTCAGCCAGTGCTTTCAGTTCTTCCTGCGCATGAGAGATCAGTATACCGTGTCCGGCAAGAATCATAGGCCTTTTGGCTTCATTGATCATTTGAGCAGCATCCACCAATACATCCTGATTTAAAACAGGCAATTTAGGATTGTAACTACGAATCCAGCTGCATTTCTGATAGGAAAACTCCGTTAAACCCTGCAAGGCATCCTTGGTTATATCAATCAATACCGGACCCGGGCGACCCGAACCGGCAATGAAAAAAGCCTTGGCCAGTATATCAGAAATCTCATGAGCATATTTTACCTGATAATTCCATTTGGTTACCGGAGCTGAGATTCCCAGAATATCAGTTTCCTGAAAAGCATCCGTACCGATAAGACTGGAAATCACCTGCGCCGTGATAAACACGACCGGCACCGAATCTAGAAATGCGTTGGCAATGCCTGTCACCAGATTGGTTGCTCCGGGTCCGGATGTGGCAAAACAAACCGCTGTTTTACCACTGACCTGAGCAAATGCCTGGGCTGCATGTGCTGCTCCCTGCTCATGCCGGGTCAGGATGTGAGTCATTCGTTCTTCTTCATCGATGAGCTCATCGTAAATAGGCATAATGGCTCCGCCCGGATATCCGAATATGGTATCCACTCCTTCTTCCAGTAGCGCATTAATAACCACTCTGGCGCCACTGATTTTATTTTTTGATCCTGTTATAAACATAGCCAAAAGTTTAAGTTTTTTGTTTCATGCTTTAAATTAATCGTATGGCTCCCCTGTCTGCTGACGAAACCAGGGAAGCGTAGGCTTTCAACGCCCGTGAAATGGACCGTTCTCTGCCCCCCGGAGTAAAAGCTTCGGGCCCGCGAGCGTCCTCTGCAGCTCGACGCTTACTCAAGACTTCATCAGAGACCAGTAACTGTATACTTCTGTTGGAAATATCAAAGGAAATTTCATCTCCATCCTGCACCAATGCAAGGGTTCCTCCGGAAGCAGCTTCGGGAGACACATGCCCCACCGAAAGCCCTGAAGTCCCTCCTGAAAACCGACCATCCGTCAACAGGGCGCAGTACTTATCCAGATTTTTTGATTTCAGATAGGAAGTGGGATAGAGCATTTCCTGCATTCCCGGTCCGCCTTTAGGTCCCTCGTAGCGGATCACTACCACATCTCCTTTTTTCACCTTTCCGTCCAGAATACCCTCCACAGCAGCCTCCTGTGACTCGAATACTTTAGCCTTCCCTCTGAAGGAAAACATCTCCGGTATTACACCAGCCGTCTTAACAATACATCCGTCTTCGGCCAGGTTCCCGAAAAGTACTGCCAGTCCGCCGTCCTGGTTATACGCATGTTCCACATCCCGGATACATCCTTTCCCACGGTCCACATCGAGACTTTCATAATAGTTTCTTTGCGAACCCATTCTTAAACTGGGCACAAAGGCAGGAGCACTGGCATATATCTTCTCTGCTTCTTTCGAATGATTTTCTCTGCCAATGTCGTATTGATCGATAGCAGATTTCAGATCCGGTGTATCTACACGGTATACCGATGTATCCAGCAACCCGGCTTTTTCCAATTCACCCATAATGGCAATGACACCGCCTGCACGGTTCACATCCTGCATGTGATAATGAGAACTGGGAGCGACTTTACACAGGTTGGGAACAATTCGGGATAAACCATCAATATCTTCCATTGTAAAAGGCACCTTCGCCTCATGGGCAACAGCCAATAAGTGCAGCACTGTATTGGTGGATCCTCCCATGGCAATATCTACCGTCATGGCATTCAAAAAAGCCTGCCGGGTAGCAATGGCCCGGGGCAATACACTTTCGTCTCCATCGCGGTAATACCGATACGTATTTTCCACAATAATTCGGGCTGCTTTTTCAAACATCTCAGTACGATTTTCGTGGGTAGCCACCACGCTGCCGTTTCCGGGAAGAGCCAGTCCCAACGCTTCATTCAAACAGTTCATGGAATTAGCTGTAAACATCCCCGAACAGGAACCACAGGTCGGGCAGGCCGACTGTTCCACAGCCAACAACGTTTGATCGTCTACCGACTGATCGGCAGCCATTACCATGGCATCCACTAGGTCATAATGCTTTCCGTTAAACGATCCGGCTTCCATGGGGCCACCCGAAACAAAAATGGTGGGGATGTTCAGACGCATGGCTGCCATCAGCATTCCAGGTGTAATCTTATCACAGTTACTGATGCAGATCATTGCGTCCACCTTGTGGGCATTGCATACATATTCCACGCTGTCGGCAATCAGATCCCGCGACGGTAAGGAATACAACATACCATCGTGACCCATGGCAATACCATCATCAATGGCAATGGTATTGAACTCCGCGGCAAAACAACCTTGCTGCTGAATCAGCTGTTTTAATTTTTGCCCTACTTCATGCAGATGCACATGCCCCGGAACAAACTGGGAAAACGAATTAACAATGGCAATGACCGGTTCTTTAAAATGAGCTTCCTGCATGCCGTTAGCACGCCAAAGACTACGGGCTCCTGCCATGTTTCTTCCCTGTGTTGTTGTATTACTCCTTAATTTGTTTTTCATATTCAAAATGTATTGCTCAAAAAAAAACCCCCCGAAAATCGGAGAGTTTGACTTGGTGACTAACACAACATCCCTCCGATTTACTGGCTGTATCCAATAAGAAGAATAATGGAGAGAATAATATGCCTTATGATAAATGCTGTCATTGCTACTTTCAACGGAGTAAAAGTAGAGTATTTTTCATACGAGCAAATTTTTCTGAAATTCTGACAAAAGAGCTTCAAACCACAGATAAATCGTAACCAAATGAATTTCAGCAAAAAGTGCAGAAGAATACCAAACAAGGGGTTAAGAAAAAGAAAAATCCTCCTTGTTCACCTACAAACGTTTGCAACAAATGATCTCAGGAAATTTCAGGAGCCGGTTAAGCAAAAATGGGAAAACAAAAGAAATTGGAGAAAAAGATTAAATATTCTTGATAAAACACCTTCTGCGTTTGTGCTGGATGTGGTCAAAGTTTTTCCAGTTTGTAATGGCTTTGTGGTTCATCTCAAATTCCCCGGTAGTTTCCACAAATTTAGCCCCGTCTTCGAGCATTTGATTTTGAATTTCGGTATACATCAAAACGGCAGCCCCTTGGGTTTCGTACCCGGGTTTAACGCCTGCAAGGAAGAAATCCAACACATCGGGGTTCTTCATTGCCTTCATAATATGATAGAATCCAAAGGGAAATAATTTTCCGTTGGCTTTTTGCATGGCTTCTGACAATGAAGGAACCGCCACCATAAATCCAATGATCTCATCCTCCTTTTTGACCATATAAACATACCGGGGATTGATCACTTTCAGATACTTTTTCTTATACATATCCATCATCTCCTTATCGAAGGGAACGACAAAAGGAAGAACAGCAAATGCTTCATTCAACACGTCAAAGATGGCATCTGCATAATTCAGTAGCTCGCTGGTTTTCTTAAACCGCAATACTTCAAATCCATATCTTTTTTTGATCAATGCCACCCCCCGATTTGATTTCTCAATGGCTTCCTTTCCTAATGTAAGCCTGAATTCTACCCAATCCACTTCTTTTTCGAAACCATAATCGGCAATGTACTGATGATAATAAGGCAGGTGATATACCGAAGCAACTGAAGGCAAATGCTCAAACCCTTCAATCAACAAACCCTGAGTATCCAGATTGGTATAGCCCAAGGGTCCGTGCACTTTTTCCATCCCCATTTCCTTCAACCAGGAAATAGCTGTATCCATCAGTAAAGTAAACGCCTCGGCATCATCAAAAAATTCAAGCTTAAAAAAACGCCCCAGTTTTTCCCCTACTTTTTCATTGTACTTGTGATTAATTATCGCCATGATTCGTCCTACCACCTGTTCATCGCGATAAGCCAACCAATACTTTGTATCACTAAAACGCATGGAGGGATTGGTTTCCGGATCCAGGGCCTTCAATTCATCCGATTTGATCGGGGGCACCCAGTAGGGATTCTCTTTGTACACGGAAAAAGGCAATTCAACAAATGCTTTTTTCTCTTTTCTTGAAGTAACTTCCTGAATTTGAAGGGACATGTTTTTCAACTTTGATCATACAAACATAAGCAAAAACAATCAGGCATAAGGACTTCTTTTTTCAATAATTTATTCGTTATTTTAACAGATTAACTTAACTTTGTGAAGTTCATCTGAGCCAGCTCAACCAGGAATAAACTGAATCATTTGACAATTAACCTAAAAAATTAAACTGTGCGTATTGATCTATATCGGTATCGCTATTATTTGGAACCCTTTTTCCTGTTATGTTTGTGATTTACTACAAATTCGAATATGAATCAAGATAAAATCATACAGATTCTTGTCGTGGGGGATCGTGAATTACCAGAACACCTGACAACTGTTTTGAATGATACTATCGATCATTACGAGGTTCAAAAAACAAGCAACAGACAAGAATTCATCCGGATGCTGGACCAGCAATTTTTTGATGTGATCATTGCCCGGGAGGAAAGCGATTCCATTGACATAGATAAAATACTGAAATACAGGAATAAAAATTTCCCGTTGATCCCGTTTATCCTGTTAATGAAAGAGCAAAATGAGGACAGCCTGTTGAACTATCTGTTCAAGGGTGTGGATGAATGCATTTTTGAGGAAAAAGGCGACAACGTGGGCCTATCCATCAAAAAAGCAATGGCCCGAAAAAAGAGAGAAAAGGAAAAAGTTTATACCCAACAAAGCCTCTTTTATGAAAAAGAGTTTTACCAAAATATTTTTGAGCTGAGTCCTATCGGCCTCATTCTGGAAGACAGCGAAGGAAATGTACTGGATGCCAACGGAGTGATTCTGAAAATAACAGGATATACCAAAGAGGAACTGATCGGGAAAAACATCAGCATCTTTGCTCCCAAAGAGGACCATGAGAAAGTCAAAGAAGACATTAAAAGTATTCTGAATGGAAAGATCCTTCGTCAGGAGGTGATAAATGTTGACAAATCAGGCAAACACAGACACCATACAGAAATCATTGAAACCCGCATTCAGCTTCCCGATGGCTCCATGGGTATTTTATCCATCAACAACGACATCAGTCTGCAAAAGAAAGCTGAAGAGGACCTCTTGAAAAGCAATAAGAGCCTGGCACTGGCCCAAAAAATTGGGAAGATCGGAACCTGGGATTATGATTTGATGGATGACAAACTCTTTTGGTCTGACGAAGTGTTTCATCAGCTTGGTCTTGAACCCGGGAGTGTGATCCCTTCCCAAGAACTTTTCCTTTCCTTCGTTCACAAGGACGACAAAAAGAGAGTAAATGAAGCCATTCAAAACACTTTCGAGAAGGATGAAGCCTATGATTTAAACATCAATATGTTGCGCAGTGATGGAACTTCATGGATAAGCCATACGGTAGGTGCCCTGATCAAAAACGAAGCCGGAAAAGTTACCCATTTTCTAGGGATACAGCAAGACATTACCGACTATATCAAGATCACCAACGAATTGATCGAAGCCAAAGATAAAGCCGAAGAATCTAACCGACTGAAATCGGAATTTTTGGCCAATCTTTCCCATGAAATCCGGACTCCGATGAATGGAATCATCGGTTTTTCAAGCCTGCTGGAACAGGAAGTATTGAATGATGAGGAAAGAAAAAACTTCTCACATATCATTATCAATAGCAGCAGACAGTTGTTGCGCATCATTGATGATATTCTGGAAATATCCAAATTACAAACCAAACAAATTAAGATTCTGAAAGAGGAAGTCAACCTTTCGGATGTATTACTCGAGTTATTCAGCATATTTGATCTCAAGGCCAAACAAGCCGGTCTGCACATGTATTTAAAGAATCAACTAAGCGAAGAAGAATACATGGTCAACACCGATGCCAGTAAATTAAAGAAGATACTCAGCAACCTCCTGGAGAACGCATTTAAATTCACCAAAGAAGGGCATATTGAACTGGGGTTAAAAAAGGAAAAAAATCTGTATGTATTTTGTGTAAAAGATACCGGATTGGGGATCAAAAAGGAAATGCAGCAGATTATCTTTGAGAGGTTTTCACAGGAAGAAAAAGAAATCTCCCAAAAAAAAGGAGGTTTGGGTCTGGGGTGTCCATTGCTATGGAAAATGCCCAGCTACTGGGAGGAAATATTAGAGTAGTATCAGAAAAAGGTGAAGGTTCAACATTTTTTGTAGAAATCCCTATGGAAGAAACAGTGAACACAGAGGTAGTAACACAAACAGACAGGCAATTATCAGAGAACAGGCCGTTAATTCTTGTTGCTGAAGACGAAGAAGTCAATTATCAGTATATTGAGATCCTCTTGCGTAAATTCCCAATACCGATTGACATTCATCATGTGATGAACGGACAGGAAGCTGTTACCTATTGTCAGAACGGGCATAAGGTGGATATGATCCTGATGGACATTAAAATGCCGGAAATGAATGGGATCGAAGCTACGAAACTCATCAGGGAAAAACATCCTCTTTTGCCGATCGTTGCTCAAACTGCTTATGCCCGTGTTGAAGATAAAGAAGCTGCACTGGCTGCAGGTTGTAACGAATATCTGTCCAAGCCCTTCAGAAAAGATCACTTTTACGAAATGATGGCCCACTACCTGGCCCAATACTTATAATTCCTGATGGTATTCTTTTAGAAAAGCTACCAGCTTTTGAACAGCACGTCCCCGGTGACTGATGGAGTTTTTTAGTTCCATGGTCATTTCTGAGAATGTTTCATTGTATCCGTCAGGCATAAAAACCGGATCGTAACCAAAACCGTCGCTACCCCTGCGTTCAAAAATTATTTTCCCTTCAACCGTACCTTCAAAAAAATACTCCTTTCCTTCCAGCAATAAGGAAATAACTGTCTTAAACCGGGCACTCCGATGATTTGTATCACCCAGTTCCAGCAACAACTTCTCCACGTTTTGTTCGTAAGTAGCAGTTTCTCCGGCATACCGTGCCGAATACACACCGGGCGCTCCGTTCAGCGCATCCACTTCCAGTCCCGTATCGTCAGCAAAACAATCCATCTGTAGCTTTTCTTTTACGTAACGCGACTTAATGGAAGCATTTTCAAAAAGCGTTTCACCCGTTTCCGGGATGTCTTCCTTGATTCCCATCTCATCCAAAGAGACCACCTCATACAATCCGGATAAAATATTTTTCAGTTCAAGCAGCTTATGAGCATTATGAGTAGCAAAGATTATTTTATGCATGGAAACAAAATTTTTCCGCAAAAATAAAAAAGCCCCTGCTTTAAAAACAGAGGCCGGTGTTAAGTTTTATTTTTAATACAGGGCGCCACAGGGTTCGTGGCGCCTGTTGATGATGGCTGCATATTCCTCATCCGAAATATGCACTGGAATATAATTCACTCCGAATCTGTTCAGCTGAAAGGTAAAAGCCCTGAGGTGGTTTCGGGAACCGCAGTTTAAAAAGGAAAATACGGCATAAATTTCTTTATTCTTTGTTCTGGCCATAAAATTTTGCAGATCATAGATATCCACATCTTCTATGGCTGCCCCCACCAGTAATGCATCGGTCAACGATTTTTTTCCTTTTTCCATTAAATCATCGTAAAGTTTCTGAATCTCCCGATTCCTAAAAACACCTCTTTCTGTGGAGGCAGGATCTGACAAGCCATTTGCTTCAATTATGCGCAGCACTTCATCCATATGTACCTGCTCACTGGAAGAAATATTGGCAAAAATATTGAGTCCGTAAAGTTCAGACAAACCAAGATATACGTCTCTTGCCATTTTCTCTTCTTCACGCATCTGCATCAAAGAAATTGAATCTTCTGCACTCAAAGGAAGACTACCCGATTCGCCCGGGTTTATTTTGGCACTGGATGTGAAGAAAAATCCCGTTGCCAATAGAACAAACAATGCTCCCAAAAAAGTTGCCGGTTTTCTTTCTTTCAACGATTTCATAGTCTTAAAATGTTTGTATAAATTTCGTTATTATTCGTTCATCCCCCATCCCAAAATTACAACTAATAACCTTTTTAAGAGAATCTTAAGAAACTGTCGATTTCTTGATACAAGAAAAGCCGTTTTTTTGTATTTTCATGCAAAACAGAATATTACAGATGAAACGGATACTTGTTATCGAGGATGAACCGGGAATCTCCGGGTTTTTAAAAGAAGGGCTGGAAGAAGAAGGTTTTCAAATAGATGTGGCCGAAGATGGAACAACGGGACTTCAGAAATTCAAAAACCATTCTTTTGACCTGATTCTGATGGACTGGATGCTGCCGGGAATGTCGGGAGTGGAAGTTACAGAACAAATAAGAAAGGTCAACGCCGATGTTCCCATCATTTTCCTGACAGCCAAAGATACGGTGCAGGACACCATATTGGGGTTGCGTTCGGGGGCCAACGATTATTTAAAAAAGCCATTCAGCTTTTCCGAGTTACTCGAACGAATTAAAGTCCATTTCAGAAACGGTTCAAAAGACAAGAAAGTGATCACTTATGGGCCACTGAATCTCGATCCGGTTCAAAGAACAGTTACAAAAGAAGAATCCGTCATTACCCTTACACAAAAAGAATTTGACCTGTTGCATTTTTTAATGAAAAACATGAACAGTGTATGCACACGCAAAGAAATTCTCGATAAGGTGTGGGATATTCATTTTGAGTACAGTTCCGGGGTTATCGATGTTTACATCAATGCACTGAGAAAAAAATTCCAGCTCCCCAAAGAGTATAGTTTCATAGAAACAGTATGGGGTATCGGATACATGATTAAAGAACACGAAACCGAACAAGCATGAAATTAGGATTTAAAGAACGGCTGGCTTTTTGGTATCTGCTAAGTACTGCCAGTATTGTATTCATTGTTTTTATGGTGATTATTTTCACGGTAAAACACAGTGCTTACAATTATCTCGATCATGCCATTATTAAAGAGTCGCAGAAACACGCAAAAGACATTTTAATCAGTGGCAGTACACTTCGGTTCAACAAAAAAGCATGGAGACAGCAGGAGCATCAGGTTGTGGAAGTAAATCCCGTTTTTATCCAGATTACAGACTTGAACGGCAAACTCATAGACAAATCTCCAAATCTGAAGGCTGACTCGCTTACTCTTTTCAAAAAAACAATTGGTGGATTTGCCAATGCAGTACTTTCCGGAATTCCCATCCGACAATACCAACAGCCTGTTCAGAAAAATGGAAAAACCTACGGTTATCTTCTGGTGGCCCTTTCTCAAAAGGGACCGGTTATGGTATTGCAGCAATTAAAAAGCACCTTACTGATCGCCTTTCCCATCGTGTTGCTCATTCTCTTTTTCTGGGCACGATTCATTGCTGGCAAAGGGATTCAGCCGGTCACCTCCATTATCCATACAGCCAAAAAGATCACCCAGAGTAATCTGGGCGAACGAATTCCTGTTCCCCAAAACAAAGACGAACTGCATGTGTTGGTCAACACCATCAATCAGTTACTCGACAGGATAGAAAACGCTGTAAAAAGAGAAAAACAGTTTACTTCCGATGCAGCCCACGAGTTGAAGACCCCGCTTCAGGTGATGAAGGGGAATATGGAGATCCTGATGCGCAAACCCAGAACAACGGAAGAATACCAAACCAAAATAGAGCACTGTTTGCGAGAAGTAGACCGGATGAGCCACCTCACGGATCAGCTGTTGTTGCTGGCACGCTTTGAAAGCCAAAAAGAAGCGTTGGAAGAGGAAAATATCTGGTTACAGGAAACCATCGAGCAACTGATCAAAAGAAGAGCACACCAACTGGAAGAAAAACAAATTGATTTGAAGATCGTATCCGAAAAAAACGTCCATGTTTCCACCGACCCTTACCTCTTTAATATTATTCTGGACAACCTGCTTTCAAATGCCATAAAATATACACCCGAAGAAGGAAGCATCACCATCGAAACGGGTTTCACCAACCAGAGCCCTTACTTTTGTGTAACCGACACCGGTATGGGGATTCCCAAAGAAGAACAAAACCGGATTTTTGATCGTTTTTATCGTTCCGAAGCCATGAAACATCCCGGCATCAAAGGAACCGGCCTCGGGCTCTCCATTGTCAAAAGATTAACCGAAATATTAGACCTGAATTTTAAACTGGAAAGTGAACCCGGAGCGGGGACGTCGGTGTTGATTTACTTTCCCGAAAACAAATAAAATACGAATTAACCTAAAATTACTCATCCCAAGCCTATACAACAGTAACATCGCATTCCGGAATTTTTAAGACTATCTTAAGGATTCATTTTCAGACCGTTCCAAAGACGATACTACTTTTGTATGGCGAATTAATTAACCGTGCTCTATGTTAGAAAAACTTATACAATTCAGTATCAAAAACAAACTGATCGTTATTCTTTTTACCCTGTCGGTAGTAGCCTTTGGTTTGTTTTCCATTTCCCAAATCCCCATCGGGGCCGTACCCGACATCACCAACAACCAGGTGCAGGTGATTACAACTTCCAGGGATCTGGCCACCCAGGATGTGGAACAATTTATTACTTATCCCATTGAGTTGGAATTGTCCAACCTGCCCGGTGTGAAAGAAATCCGTTCCGTCTCAAAATTCGGACTTTCGGTGGTGACCGTTGTCTTTGAAGACAACCAGGGAACCTATCTACCCCGTCAGCTGATTTCGGAGAAATTAAAAACGGTATCCATTCCCAAGGCTTTTGGTAGTCCTACCCTGGGCCCCATCACAACGGGTTTGGGGGAAATTTACCAGTATACGCTGGACGTACTTCCGGGCTACGATTCCCTGTATTCGGTACAGCAGTTGCGTACCATTCAGGACTGGATCGTTAAACGGCAACTGGCCGGTATTCCCGGGGTGGTTGAAATCAATACCTGGGGCGGCTACCTGAAAGAATATGAAGTGGCTGTGAATCCGGAAAAACTGCAGGCCATGAATGTAAGTATTTCCGAATTGTATAAGGCACTGGAAAGCAACAATGCCATCGCCGGCGGTAGCTACATTGAAAAAGACAACCAAAGTTATTTCATCCGTGCCGACGGACTGGCCAAGTCCATTCAGGATATTCAAAATATCGTAATCAAAAATGTAAAAGGCATTCCCGTTTTGGTGAAAGATGTGGCTAAGGTACAACTGGGTCATGCCAACCGTTTTGGTGCCATTACCGGCAACGGCCATGGAGAAAAAGTCATGGGTCAGGTTATGATGCTGAAAGGAGCCAACTCGAAAAAAGTCATCGAAGCGGTGAAAGAACGGGTGGCCGAAGTCCAGCAACACCTCCCGAAAGGGATTCGCATCAATCCTTTCCTGGAAAGAAGCGAGCTGGTAGGGAAAACCACCTTTACGGTGGCCGAAAACCTGATCCTGGGTTTCCTCATCGTAATGTTCGTGGTAATCCTGCTGCTGGGCAACTGGCGCTCAGGATTGCTCATTGCCTCCGTCATTCCCCTGTCGCTGTTGTTTACACTTTCCATGATGTATATTTTCGGACTGGATGCCAACCTGATGAGCCTGGGTGCCATTGACTTCGGGATCATTATTGATGGTGCGGTAATTATTGTGGAGTTCATCAGCTTGCAGATCATGAAAAAATGGGATACCATTCAGCAACTTTCCAAAGACAAACGACAGGGAAGAATGGATGCCATCACGTTGGAGAGCACCCACAAAATGCTCAACTCTGCCATCTTCGGACAGCTGATTATTTTGATCGTATTCATCCCCATTCTCTCACTCACCGGTGTGGAAGGAAAAATGTTCCGCCCCATGGCACTCACCTTTTCCTTTGCTTTGCTGGGAGCCATGTTTTTCGGATTTACCTACATTCCGGTGGTAGCTTCGGTTTTCCTGAAACCCATGAAAAACCAAAAAAACATCTCCTTCCGGCTGATCAACTGGCTGCAATCACTGTACCGGCCTTCGCTGCTGTTTGCCTTGAAACACAAAACCATGGTGCTGAGTGTTTCTCTGATCCTGCTGGTTATTTCGGTTTTCACATTCAGCCGGATGGGCGGCGAATTTGTCCCCACACTGGATGAAGGAGACTTTGTGATTCAACCAATACTGAAGACCGGAACCTCGCTCAGCAAGACCATCGAAACCACCACACTGATCGAAAACATCCTGCTGAAAAAGTTCCCCGATGAAGTTCAGCAGGTGGTAAGCCGGATCGGGGCAGCGGAAGTCCCCACCGATCCCATGTCTATGGAAGATTCGGATATTATCATCAAACTGAAGGACAAAAAATACTGGAAACAGGCCAAATCCAAAGACGAGCTGGCCAACAAATTCAAAAAGGCACTGGAAGCCATCCCCGGCATCGAATATGAATTTACCCAGCCCATTGAGATGCGTTTCAATGAGCTGATCACCGGTGTACGGGCCGATGTGGCCATTAAAATTTACGGACAAGACCTTTCTATGTTGAATAAGCTGGCACAACAGGCCAAGGCCCTGATCGAAGACATTCCGGGCGCTGCCGACATCAGTGTGGAAAAAGTGGAAGGTCTTCCCCAGATCAAAATTCAGTACAAACACGACCAACTGGCCAAATTCGGGGTTTCGGTTGATGAACTGAATCGTATTGTTTCCATGGCCTTTGCCGGATTAAAAGCCGGAACCATTTATGTGGGTGAACGCAATTTCGACCTGGTGGTTCGCTATCAGAAAGATTTCAAAAAAGAAATCACCAACGTACGTCAGCTGATGGTGAAGCTGCCCAACGGAAGCAGTGTTCCCTTAAGCCAGCTGGCCGATGTTTCCTATACTACGGGGCCCGCAAAAATTTCCCGCGACAACACCAAACGACGGATTGTGGTAGGGATCAACGTCCGCGACCGTGACCTCGAATCCGTGGTAAAAGATGTGCAGGCGCGACTGGAACAGAAATTACACCTTCCTTCCGGTTATACAATCGAATACGGTGGTCAGTTTGAAAATCTGCGCACAGCGAAAAACCGGCTCGCCATTGCCATTCCCATAGCCTTGCTGCTGATCTTTATTATGTTGCACTTTGCTTTCAAATCCATGAAAGAGGCCTTTATGGTGTATACGGCTATTCCGCTTTCTGCCGTTGGAGGTGTTTATCTGTTGTGGTTGCGCGACATGCCGTTCAGTATTTCGGCCGGGGTAGGATTTATTGCCCTGTTTGGAATTGCCGTGTTGAACGGGATTGTGTTGATTGAGCATTTCAAAGCACTCAAAGAACAGGGAATTACCGATGTACACGAAAGGGTTCTGATCGGCACTTCCGAACGACTGCGTCCCGTCTTGCTGACGGCTTCGGCTGCAGCATTGGGTTTCTTCCCCATGGCTTTCTCTTCATCAGCCGGTGCCGAAGTACAACGTCCGCTGGCAACGGTGGTGATTGGCGGTCTGGTAACAGCTACCCTGCTTACCATGATCGTACTGCCTGTGCTCTATACACTGTTTGAAAAACCGATTAAAATCAAAATGAAAAAACAGGCTTTGACTCTGCTGGTTCTGCTGGGAATGGCATCGCTGATTCCCCTGAATACATCCGCTCAAACACTGAACCTTGCTCAGGCTGTTGAGCTGGGACTGAAGAACAACCAGAATTTTCAGGCTCAGAAAAGCATGACCGAAAAAAGTACGGCTCTGATTCCCTCGGCACTCGATCTGGGAAAAACAAATGTGTACTACCATTTCGATCAGAACAATCTGACCGATCTGGGCTTGCCGCTGAAAGTAGCCGGTGTGCAACAAAGTGTTTCCTATCCGGGAATCTATGCAGCACAAAAGAAAACGCTCGAAAGCATAGCCAGCCAGCAGAATGCTGCCCTGGAAATTGTGAAAAGCAGACTGATCAAAAACATCTCTCTCTCCTACTATCAAATCGTGTATCTGCAAAACAAGATCAGTGCCTACGAATATCTGGACAGTCTGTACAGTCATTTCGCCTATGCGGCAGAAAAACGGATGAAAACAGGAGAAACCAATTATCTGGAAAAGCTGACGGCCGATTCCAAGAGAATGGAAATTCACACACTGCTAAGCCAGATCAGAAAAGACCTGGAAATCAGCTACAGCGAGCTGAACAAACAGATGGGAACCGACAGTACGTTTACGGTTCAGGACACCAAACTAACCCGGCTTCCGGTTCCCGATACGAGCGGATCGGGCCGATATTATCTGGACGAAGCCAGGGCCATGACCCAGGCAGCGTTGTTCCAGCTGAAAACCGAGCGCCGCAGGTTCCTTCCCGATTTGCATCTTGAATATTTCCAGGGGAAAACTTCCTGGTCGGCCAGCAAAGTCTATCACGGATTCAATGTAGGAGTCGCCCTCCCACTGTGGTTTGTCCCGCAAAAGTCAAGGACCAATGCCGCCAAACTGGAATACCGGGCAGCACAGCAACAAACACTTTTCCAGCAAAGCGCTGTAAAAACGAAAAAGAACCAGTTGCTGAAACAACTGGATAAGTATCTGACCTCTGTGACCTATTACGAAAAAACAGGGAACAAACTGTCCAATGCCCTGCTGCGGATGGCTTCCCAAAGTTTTCGCCAGGGTGAAATTGACTACATCAAATACATCTTAAGCATTAAAGATGCCACTGACATCCGGCTCAACTATCTGGACAATTTGTTTCAATACAACCAAACCGTTATTCAACTTCAATACCTCGAATTATAAAAAATAAAACCATGATAAAACGTATCTTCATATTGATTGCAGGATTTTCAGTTCTTACCTTCACTGCCTGCTCATCATCGGAAAAAAAGACTCCGAATCAAAGTCCTGCACAAACGGAAAACAACCAACCTCAGACGGATCAGTTTGTGATCACGACAGAGCAGTTCAACACTTCCAAAATGGAACTGACGACCATTAAAAATTATACCTTCCACGAAAAAGTGCTGGCCCAGGGTTATCTGGACGTACCGCCGTCCAACAAGGCTAAGATCAGCAGTTATTATCCCGGCAAGGTAAGTAAGATCAATGTACTGATTGGCGACCGGGTAACCAAAGGACAGGAATTGCTGCGGCTAACCGATCCGGCATTCATCGGGCTGCAAAAAGACTATCTCATTGCCAAAAACAATCTGGAATATCAGACCAAGGAATACAACCGCCAGAAACAACTGGCTTCGGACAGCATTTCTTCGTTAAAAGTACTCCAGATGGCCAAAAGTAATTACACCAGCGCGCTGGCTACCTGCGAAGACCTGGAGAAAAAACTGGTATTGCTGAACCTGGATCCCAAAAAGGTGGAAAAAGGAAGCTTCCAGTCCGATATTTCCGTGCGGGCTCCCATCAGCGGCAGTGTCACCATGCTGGATGTCACCCTGGGATCACATGTCAACAGCTCGGATGTAATGATGGAAATCATCAACAATTCCCATGAACACCTGGAACTGAATGTTTTTGAAAAAGATATTCTGAAAGTAAAACCGGGGCAAAGGATCGTTTTCACCATTCCCGACATCGGAACTACCGAATACGATGGAATGGTAAAACTGATTGGTAAATCCATCGACTCCGAAAGCAGAACCGTCAAAGTGCACGGGCATCTGGAATCTCCCCATACCCGTTTTGTGACCGGTTTGTACGTCAGCGCCTCAATATATACCAGTGATGTATCGCGGATGGCTGTTCCCGAATCGGCACTCATCAAACAGGAAGATAACTATTTTGTGCTCTTACTGAAACGGAAAAACGAGAAGGAATACGTGCTTGAAAAAGAACAGGTCATTCCGGGGATCGTTGAAAAAGGTATGGTTCAGATTTCAGGGAATAAAGTCCTGACAGAAGGGATGCAGGTCTTATCGAAAGGGGCCTTCTATCTGCTCTAGGCTTCCAGTTTCCAGTCGATTTCTCCCAACCCGTTTTCCCTGAGGATCTCATTGGTTTGGGAAAAATGACGACAGCCCATAAATCCCCGGTAAGCCGAGAAAGGTGACGGATGCGCCGCTTTCAGGACAAAGTGTTTGGAAGTGTCGATCAGTTCTTCTTTCTGCTGGGCAAACTTACCCCACAGCAAAAACACAATACCGGCCCGGAGGTCCGACACCGTTCTGATCACCTGGTCGGTAAACTCTTCCCATCCTTTCCCCTGATGCGATCCGGCCTCGCCTTTTCGGACAGTCAGGGTTGCATTAAGCAGCAAAACTCCCTGACGGGCCCAGGGTTCCAGATTTCCCGATTTCGGAATTGGAAGGCCCAGATCATCCTGAAGTTCTTTAAATATATTCTGCAGCGAAGGCGGGGGCTGGATGCCCTCCTGCACCGAAAAAGCCAGTCCATGGGCCTGTCCGGGACCGTGGTACGGGTCCTGGCCCAGTAATACTACCTTCACCGCTGTTAAAGGCGTCAGGTTAAAAGCAGAGAAAATTTTCGGTCCCGGAGGATAGATCTGATATTTCTTTTTTTCTTCGGTCAAAAAATCCTTCAAAGTAATAAACGATTCTTTCTGAAAAGCGTCTTCCAGTGCCAGCTTCCAGCTTTCTTCTATGTCGGGGGCTACAGCAGTCATAAATATTTTTTAGACAATAAAAGTAAGAAATCCTTGTTAATTATAGAAAAACTGTCTTTCTTTGTATCATAATGAACAACTTTTATAAAAACATGAAACGAGCAGGTATTTTTCTCACGATTATTTTTTTCATCGCTATACTGGCCACTTCCTGTGCCTCCAGCAACACCATCGGCTGCCCGGCCTATGGCAACAACGTACATCAATACCAAAAAGAAGTAAAATACTAAGAACTTCTCTCGCACCTGAAATTCCATTGAATTGTTTGTCTTTTTTATAAGGGCGGCTTATCGGGCTGTTCGCTAGAGTCCCTGCGCCACAGACCGTGTTCAATCACAGCATACCAGTGGCTTCCTGCGGTCGCCCTGGTTTCCTTATTTCTCATCGGCCTCTATCGCAGGGAGCTGCCGCTCCCATCCCGGCCGCAGGTACTTTTTTTTCATCAATAAATTTCTCTAACTTTACTTTTTTGCAGATAAAAAATTAAGACCATGCAAAGGAACATTTTGCTATTGGGAGATCCCCGTTTACGCAGGATCGCTGAAAAAGTCAGAAATACATCAGATGTTCAGTTCCTTGAAGAAAAGGAACAATTGAAAACAGCCCTGGAAAAATTCCGGGAAGAAAAAAAGTTCGGCAGAGGAATTGCTGCCCCACAAATTGGAATAAATAAAAGGTTCGTTGCTTTGAATATTGGTGAAAGAAGCTTCACGATCATCAACCCGGTGATTACCTGGAAATCCAGGGAAACCTTTCGTCTCTGGGACGACTGTATGTCGTTTCCGGATCTACTGGTTAAGGTAAAAAGACATACTTCTGTCAGCCTGAAATACCTGGATGAAAACGGCGAAGAACAAGTCCTTGAAAAGCTGGATCCAGCTTATTCTGAGCTTTTACAACATGAACTGGATCACCTGGACGGAATTCTTGCTGTAGACAGGGCCATAGACAAAGAAAGCATCATGTACCGTTCCGTCTTTGAATCCAATAAGGATTTTTTCCTCCAGCAGGTCGATTCCGTGATATGATGAATTAAGGGAAGGGGTAAAACAAAAAAAAGCCTCTTCCAAAGGAGAGGCTTTTTTAAAAAAGGTGGCGACGGCCTACTTTTCCACTTGGTAT
>JAFGYB010000007.1 GCA_016936355.1 Bacteroidales bacterium
ATACCAAGTGGAAAAGTAGGCCGTCGCCACCTTTTTTAAAAAAGCCTCTCCTTTGGAAGAGGCTTTTTTTTGTTTTACCCCTTCCCTGTCCTATTCATTCCGATCGATTCACCTACTGACTAAGAATATTCTTTACTGATATTCTGATCTTTAAGTAAAACAGCTAACTATTTCAATATTATTTTTTCAATTTTCCCTTGCCAATTAAATATTTTAATTTAATTTTGACCGAACGTTCAGTCATAAAATTATGCCCCCAAGATCTGAAGAACAATTTGAAGCCATCCGGCAGGAACGAAAAGAATCACTCAAAGCCTCTGCACTGAAGCTCTTTGCCAATAAAGGATTTACTGCCACATCCGTGATGGATATTGCCAAAGACGCCGGCGTATCCAAGGGGCTACTTTATAATTACTACACCAACAAGACCGAACTGGTTCGCGACATCATCAAGGCTGGTTTCCAAACGGCCCTCCAGGAGATGGACTTCGATTTCACACAGAAACTGGATGAAGAGCGGATGAAAGAGTTAATCTTAAAGAATTTTGCCCTGATTGAATCGAACACCGATTTCTGGAAATTGTATATCGCCGTGATCACTCAACCTGCCGTTGCCGAAATGGTTATGGAAGAAATTTTTAAAATATTGGAACCGTTCTTCACCATTGTTGCGACGTATTATTCAGAAAAAGGAGTAAAAAACCCCATGGCCTATGCCTATCTGTTGGGAGCCATTTTCGACGGGGTAGGTATCGACTACATGTTTGATCCGGAACATTATCCATTAAATGATATCAAAGAAATTATTATCGAAAAATTCATAGCATGATGAAAACAATCCTTAAACTGAGCCGTATAAGTCTCATTTTTTTACTGCTGGCCTCCCCTGCTCTGCAGGCACAAAACATGACAGCCAAAGAAGTAGTCAATAAATCATTCAATATGTTTCTGGGGAAAAGCAGCTTCAGCGTTATGAAAATGACCATTGAACGTCCCAGCTGGAGCCGCTCCATAGAGATGCAGAACTGGTCGCTGGGCACGGATTATTACATTACACTGATCACTGCACCGGCCAGGGATCAGGGACAGGTATTCATGAAATACGACAAGGACATGTGGAATTTCATTCCCGCCATCAACCGCACCATCAAAATTCCTCCGTCCATGATGATGCAATCCTGGATGGGATCTGATTTCACGAACAACGATTTAATGAAGCAAAACAGCATTGTGACCGACTATACCCATCAATTCATTGGAAATAAAAAAATAGAAGGGTATGATTGTTACCTCATTGAACTCAAACCTCTTCCCGAAGCTGCCGTAGTATGGGGATCCATCAAATTATGGATCGCAAAGAAAAACCTGAATACATTGAAAGCCGAATATTTCGACACGCACGGCAAACTGATCAAAACGGAAGCTGCATCGGATTTAAAAATCATGGGGGGCAGACTACTTCCTGCTCATTTGGAGATGACTTCCAACATCAAAAAAGGGCACAAAACCATCATCGATATTTTGCAGCAGAAATTTGATATTAAGAACGTCAACAAAGCTTTCTTCTCCATCCAGCGCATCAAAAATATAAGGCCCGAAAAACTGTAACCCTTGTGAACACTTTACTAAAAATAGCCTGGCGGAGCCTCTGGAGAAACAGACGCAGAACAATTCTTACCGCGTCAGCAGTGGTTTTTGCCATGGTGTTGGCTCTGTTCATGCGTTCCATGCAGTTCGGATCCTATGACCAGATGATTCAGGCCGGAGTCAATCAGGTAGGCGATTTGCAGGTACACGATACCGGTTACTGGGCCAATCAAAGCATTGACAGGGCTTTTTTCTATAAACAAGAATTAGGCGACAGCTTAAAAAGTCTTCCTGAAGTAAAAGCCATTTTACCCAAATTAGAAACCTTTTCTCTGGCTTCGTATGGAGCTCAAACCAAGGGGGTTCTGATTTCAGGGATTGATCCTCAGGAAGAAAACAGTCAAACCAATTTATCAGCAAAAATTATCAAAGGGAACTACCTGAAGGAACAGGGAAAAGGTGTTCTGCTTGGAGACAAGCTTGCCGAGTTCCTGAAAATCGGAGTGGGTGACAGTCTGGTACTCATCGGTCAGGGATACCGGGGACTCACAGCCTACGGGATTTATCCAGTTGCCGGAATTTTTCACCTCCCCTCACTGGAAATGAACAGCCAGTTAGTCTACATGAACCTTCCCAACACACAGGAATTTGTATACCCGTATCAGGAAGGACTCTTAACCGGAATCTCCATCTTCCTGAAAAATCCTTCAGAAATCAATGAAGCACAGAAGCAGATCGAAAGCCGGTTGGGAAAAGACTATGAAGTTATCAGCTGGAAAACCATCCTGGCCGATATGCTTCAAACCATTCAACTGGACAATGTTTCGGGTCAGATCATGTTGTTTATTTTGTACATCATTGCTGCCTTCGGTATCTTCAGCACCGTATTAATGATGACCATGGAAAAACGCAAACAGTATGCGGTAATGGTTTCCATCGGTATGCAACGAACCAAATTAATCGCAGTCAGTGTGCTGGAAACGTTTATTGTTGCGATCATCGGTGTGATTATTGGACTGATCATCATCACCCCCATCCTGATCTACCTCCACCTGAATCCTATTCCCATTACCGGTGATATGGCGGAGATGTATCTTGAATTCAACATCGAACCGGTACTTCCCTTTGCCCTCCAACCCGATATTTTCATCAAGCAAACACTGATCATACTGGGACTCTCACTGTTGTCGGCATTGTATCCGGTTTTCTATCTGTCGTTTTTCAAAGTACTCAACGCATTCCGACATTAAAATTAAGAGCTATGTTAGCAGCCATTGCCTGGAGAAATGTATGGAGAAACCGACGCAGGACCCTCATTGCGGCTGCCTCGGTATTCACGGCCATGGTATTGTCTCTTTTTATGCTATCCATGAAACAAGGTTCACTCTATCAAATGATTGCTGCCGGGGTGAACCAGGTAGGAAATTTACAGATCCACGACACCGGCTACTGGGAAAACAAAAGCCTCGACCGGGCCTTTTTCGAACACGGACAGTTTAATCCTGTTTTTAAAAGCATACCGGAAATCACCAGAGTGGTACCTCATTTACAAACCTTTTCCCTGGCTTCGTACGGCAAACAAACCAAAGGCATTGTCATTTCCGGCATTGATCCCCGACTGGAAGACCAGCAATCCGGACTTTCCAGAAAAATCATCGACGGGCATTATCTTTCCGGAAGGGATGAAGTACTGATCGGTGAACTGATGGCTACCTATTTAAAAATGAACGTGGGCGACAGTATTGTTTTACTGGGTCAGGGCTACAGAGGAATCACAGCCTACGGCATCTATAAAGTTGCCGGTATTTTTAACCTCCCCTCACGGGAAATGAACAGCAACTTATTGTACATGGGGCTGAAAGATGCACAGGATTTTGTCTATCCCTATGAAAAAGGATTGCTCACAGGCTATTCCATTTACCTGAAAGACGGAACCCAGGAGATGCCGATTAAAAAACAGCTGGAAAAACAACTGGGTAAAAAATATGAAATCATTTCGTGGAGAACCATTTTATCCGACATGTTACAGACCATCTCAGTGGGTAAAATCTCCAACCAGGTTTTTGTACTGATTCTGTATCTGATTGCCGCCTTTGGTATTTTCAGCACCGTGCTGATGATGACCATCGAAAAGCGAAAAGAATACGCCATCATGATTGCCCTGGGTATGCAGCGTGGAAGACTGGTATGGGTCAGTGTGGTAGAAACCATTATTGTATCCATAGTGGGCGTATTAGCAGCATTGACCGTGATGGTTCCCTTGTTGACCTATATGCATTTTCACCCCGTTCAGGTTTCGGGTGAAATGGCCAAGATTTATGTTTTGTACAACCTGGAACCCATCATGCCTTTTTTGGCTAGCCCGGAATTATTTCTTAGTCAGGCAGCCATCATTCTGGGTCTTTCCTTTTTTTCAGCCGTATACCCAATTCTTTATATTTTGAAATTTAACGTGTTAAACGCCTACAGGCACTAAACTCATAAAATTATGTTAGCAGCTATTGCTTGGAGAAATCTTTGGAGAAACAAATTGCGCAGTTCGGTCATTTTTGCGTCCATTACCATTGGTATCATTGGTGCAGTGATCACCGATGGTTTCATGGCTGGAATGACAGACCAACGGGCCGATGCTGCCATTGCCAATGAGGTTTCTAATATTCAGATTCACAATCCCGAATATTTGCTGAATCAGGAAATTAAATACACCATTCCCGATGCAGAAGGAATGGTTACTAAAATCAGAGGTTTGTCCGAAGTGAAAGGCGTTAGTCTTCGGCTGAAGATCAATGCCATGGCGGCATCCGCCAATGCAGGGGCCGGCATCAACCTGTATGGGGTACAACCCGATGCGGAAAGAAAAGTGAGCAATCTGCACAACCTGCTGGTTTCGGGTGTTTACTTGAAAAATGATCAGCGATTTCCGGCTGTCATCGGTCAGAAACTGGCCAAAAAACTGAACATCGGTGTGGGAGACAAACTCATCGTCACGCTCACCGATACTACCGGAACCATTACCAGCGGAGCCTATAATGTGGTGGGAATCTATAAAACGGCCAACGATATTTTTGACGAATCGCACGTTTTTGTGAAACGAAGTGATCTGTCAAAACTGGTTGGATTTCCGGACACCACGGGTGATGAAATCGCCATTTTGCTTACCAATAATGAACAAACCCAACAGGTAGTTGACAAACTGAATAAACTGTTTGCTCCGATGGTCAAACAAAAAGCCATCCTCATTCAGAGCTGGGAGCAGATCCAGCCGCTGATCAAATCCATGATCGACATGATGGACTATTTCTCCTACCTGTTTCTGTTGATCATCCTCGCTGCACTGGCCTTTGCCATCATCAACACCATGCTGATGTCTGTAATGGAACGAACCCGTGAATTCGGGATGCTGATGGCACTGGGGATGAACCGAAGAAAAATATTCACCATGATCCTCACGGAAACTATTTTTCTTTCCATTATCGGTGCCCTGTTGGGATTGGGCATCAGTATCCTCATCGTAAATTACTATGCAACTCATGGTTTCGATTTGTCTTCCGTTGCCCGGGGGATGAACTACCTTGGATACAGCGCCCAGATTTTCTTCAGGGTCAACAGTCAATTCTACATCATGTCTATGGTGCTGGTAGTGATCATCGCCATGTTGTCAGGAATTTCGCCTGCCATGAAAGCACTGAAATTACAACCGGCCACCGCCATCAGAGAAAACAATTAAAAAAACGAATAAAACAAAATACCATGAGTATCATCAAAGCAGAAGGCATTTATAAAACTTACAATGAAACACACGTTCCGGTCAACGCGCTGAACGGTGTGGATCTTCAAATTGAACAAGGTGAGTTTACGGCTATTGTCGGCCCTTCGGGCTCCGGAAAAACCACTTTGCTCAACATCATCGGCGGACTGGATCTTCCTTCAAAGGGAAATATTTTTATTGAACAAACCAATCTGAAAGATCTGTCTTCGAAGCAACTGATCGATTTCAGGCTGCACCACATCGGATTTGTTTTTCAGGCTTATAATTTGATCCCGGTTCTGACGGCTAAAGAAAATACCGAGTTCATAATGGTGTTGCAAAAGCGCCCTAAAAAAGAAAGAGAAGAAAAAGTGAAAGAATTGCTTGAGGCAGTTGGCATCGGCGACAAAGCCAACCACCGCCCTGGGCAACTTTCAGGCGGGCAGCAACAGCGGGTAGCCGTTGCCAGAGCACTGGCTTCGCAACCCAAGTACATCATTGCCGATGAACCCACTGCCAACCTGGATTCCAAATCCACCCACGAGTTGCTGGACTTAATGGCTGATATGAACAAAAAATACCAAACCACGTTCATTTTTGCTACCCACGACCAGCGTGTCATGGATAAAGCCCGAAGAATTGTAACACTCGACGACGGAAAGATTACCAGCGATGAAACTTTCGATCGTTAAGCCTTAAACTTTATGAGAAAGATTTATCTGTTTCTGATTGCATCATTTTTACTGACCGGCTTCAGGCTACAGGCACAAAATCATTCGGTGGATGTCAAAGGTTTTCTGGAATATTCCAACACCACGTGGGCACCGACTACCAGTGCCTCATGGATCGGCTTTTCGGGGATATACAACCGCATCGATTTTCACTGGTACGCCAGCCAGCAACTTACCTTCTCAGCCGGGTTGCGCACTAACTTTGATTACGGCTCCATGCTGGCCGCATTCAACCCGATGTATGAGCAATACCTGACCCAGGACAACGGCTGGATGGATCTTACTTTTAAACTGGCCAGCGGACAATCTTATCTGTTGTATTCCAATATCGACCGGTTGAATTTTAAGTGGAGCTTGAAAAAACTGGAAGTAACCGTCGGACGGCAACGCATCAACTGGGGCATCAACCTGGTGTGGAACCCAAACGATATTTTCAACACCTACAATTATTTCAATTTCGACTATGTGGAACGTCCGGGAAGCGATGCCGTACTGGTTCAGTATTATACCGGCTCTTTATCCTCACTGCAACTGGCAGCCAAACTGGACAATAAAAACCGGCTAACCGCAGCCGCGCTCTACAAATTCAATGTCGCCAATTACGATATTCAGGTGCTGGGTGGGGTTATGGACAACGATGTGGTATTGGGTGCCGGATGGGCCGGGCAAATCAAAGGAGCTGGATTTACAGGCGAAGCCAGCTACTTCAGGAATAAGGATCATTTTGCAGATTCCACGGGGCAATGGGTGGTTTCGGTAGGTGCCAATTACACGTTCCCCAACAGCATTTTCATCAATACTTCCTTCATCTACAACAGCAAGGGAACTACCGGAAAAGCAGGGCTCCGAAATTTCTTTGAAATGGGAAACCTTTCCCCAAAGACCCTAACCCTGTCCAGAATGAACTGGTTTGGCGAGGTCTCTGCCCAGCTTTCCCCGCTGATCAAAGCCGATTTCTCTGCCATTGTGAACCCATACGACGGTTCTGCTTTCCTGGGCCCTTCACTGGCTTTCAACATGACTCAAAACCTGGAATTGTATGTGATGGGGCAACTCTTTACAGGGAAACCCGCCACCGAATACGGGGACTTTGGGCAAATGTATTATTTGCGGCTGAAGTGGTCTTTCTAAAAGGAATCCCCTATCACAAAAGAATCAATCTAAATAATCTGGTTTTTCACCCGTTGAATTAGGCGCTTCTTTGTACTTTTGCAGGAAAATTATACATCATGAACGAAGAGATCCTGAAATTAAACCCCGAGAAACTCTGGTATTTTTTTAAAGAAATCCTGGCTATCCCCCGTCCCTCAAAGAAAGAAGGAAAAATTATTGACTATCTGATCCGTTTTGCTGAAGAACGAAATCTGGAAGTAGTCAAAGATGAAATTGGCAATGTGCTGATCAGAAAACCGGCGACTCAGGGAATGGAAAACCGGAAATCGGTGGTGCTGCAAAGCCATGTGGACATGGTTTGCGAAAAAAACAGCGACAAAGTTCATGATTTTGACAACGATCCCATCGAAACAACTGTGGAAGACGGCTGGGTTAAAGCCAACGGAACCACACTGGGTGCCGATGATGGTATTGGTGTAGCCACCCAGCTGGCCATTCTGGATTCGGAAACCATCGAACACGGTCCCCTTGAAGCATTATTTACCATCGACGAAGAAACCGGACTGACCGGTGCTTTTGGTTTGCAACCGGGTTTCCTGCAAAGTGAACTGTTGCTCAACCTCGATTCGGAAGATGAAGGACAGCTGTTTATTGGTTGTGCCGGTGGTCAGGACACTTTGGCCTGGCTCCCCTATTCCAAAAATTCCGTCCCTGCCGGAACCAAAGCTGTAAAACTGATGATCTCCGGTTTGGTAGGCGGTCACTCCGGCGACGACATCAACAAAGGCCGTGGAAACGCCAATAAGTTCCTGAGCCGGTTCCTGTGGGAAACAAAAAACGATTTTCAATTAAGTCTGAATCTTTTTGACGGGGGAAATCTCCGGAATGCACTGGCACGGGAAGCATTTGCCGTGGTAACCGTTCCTGAAAACAAACTGGATCTTTTTGAACTGGAAGTAAAGAAATACGAAGCCATCTTCCAAAAAGAATTCCACAAAACAGAATCCAACCTCCAGTTTACCATAGCCGAGGCAGAAATGCCTGAGTTTGTCGTTGCTGACGAAGAATTTGAAAACCTGGTGAATGCGCTGTATGCCTGCCCTCACGGTGTAATCGCCATGTCGCAGGATATTGAAAATTTCGTGGAAACCTCCACCAACCTGGCCTCTGTGAAATTTGAAGAAAAGGAGATTGTCATCACCACAAGTCAGCGCAGTTCAGTAGAAACCGAAAAGGACGACACCACAAATATGGTGACCAGTGTTTTCCGTCTGGCCGGTGGCCGGACGAAAACATCGGATGGCTATCCCGGATGGACCCCCAATCCGGATTCTGAGATTTCGGCCCTGACGGCAAAGACCTACCAGAAACTCTTTTCGGTTCAACCGGAAGTACTGGCTATTCATGCCGGTTTAGAATGTGGTTTGATCGGCGCCAAATATCCCAAAATGGACATGATCTCCTTTGGTCCAACCATCAAGGGAGCGCACTCACCCGACGAAAGACTGGAGATTGCCTCTGTGGAAAAATTCTGGGATTTGACACTGGATGTTCTGAAAAACATTCCTGTGAAGCAATAAGGCATCCGTTTTACAGTTTCTTCTGCATATTTGACCATAGAAGATTTCATGAGAAAAGAAAATAACTTTGTATTCCATGTTTCGCGACGGTTGCGAATCATACTGGCAGTTGTATTGCTGTTGGTTTTCTTTTCTCCCGTTCCTATCAAGCTGGCGGATGTCATTGTTCACCATCACTACACCAGCCATTATACCAAACAAAAAGAGGAAGGGTACAACCCGTATAATTCATTGTGTCCTATCCCCGGTTTCAACTTTCATTCGTTCACATTTCAGCCTTCGGTTCCTAAATTGGACGGAACATCGTTCCTTCACAAGATCGATGTTTTCAGAACCCTGAAACCTTACTTATCCCGTTTTGTCCTTTCGTTTTCCCTTCGGGGTCCGCCGTTGTTAGACATTCTTTCCTAAACAAAGAAAACATATTGTCTAATAACAAGTTATTTAAATGAAAGCAAAAGTATTTCTTTTCTTTATGCTGTTTCTTTTTGTAAAAGTAAACGCACAAAACAGTATATCCGGTCTCGTAACCGATGTCAAAGCCGGGGGAAGTTTGCCGGGCGTGAATATTGTGGTGGCTGACCTCTCAGTGGGGGCCGTCAGCAATGCCCAGGGTCATTACACCATTGGCAACCTTCCCAACGGTCAGTTTTTTGTCACTTATTCCTATGTGGGGTATGAAAACATTACCAAAGAAGTGCACCTTACCGGGAATACACACATCACATTGAATATTGGATTAAACCCTCAAGTAATTGAAGGGCAGGAAGTAGTTGTTACGGGAAGTTTTACCGGAACCCAACACGAAAATACTGTACAGATCAATTCGGTAAATGCGCAAAGTCTGAATCAGGTGGGTAGTCCTTCGCTGATGGCTTCATTGGCTCAGATTCCCAATGTGGATGTCATTTCCAAAGGGCCCGGCGTGGTTACGCCGGTGATCAGGGGTATGTCGTTGAGCAACATTCTGGTTTTGAATAACGGTATTCCCATGGAAAACTTTCAGTTCTCGGAAGAACACCCCTATATGGTGGATGCTTCAGGGGTGAACCGCATTGAAGTCATCAAAGGCCCGGCTTCGCTGATGTACGGTTCGGGTGCCGTGGGCGGTGTGATCAACCTGATCGGTGAACCGGTAGCCGACAGGGGAACCATTGAAGGAAGTGCCAATTTACGCTATTACAGTAACACGATGGGAACCAATTCTGATATTGGCATCAAAGGCAACGAAAACGGATTTGTCTGGGGAGCCCGTGCTGGACTGAATTCACAGGCAGACTTTATTCAGGGCAACGGTAAGTTTGCTCCCAACACGAGGTTTAATACCCAAAGTGCCAAACTGAATGCCGGGTTCATCAAAAAAATAGGAACCTTCCGTCTGTTTTACAACTACGACCGCGACAAACTGGGGATGGCCGTCCCTCCTGCCCTGGCACTGGTGACCGAAAGGGGAAGAAAAAATAAGGTATGGTATCAAAACCTGACCAACAACCTGCTCATTTCAAAAAACAAAATCTTTCTGGGGGATTTCAAACTGGATGCCGACTTTTCCTACCAGAACAACAACCGAAGACTGGAAGGATCACCCGACAGTCCTCCGTTTGAACTGGTAAATATGACACTGCAGACGTTCACCTACCGGATGAAAGGAGTTTATAATTTCAGCGATAAGTTCAAAGCCTTTCTGGGGATCCAGGGGCTGAGTCAAAACAACCGAAACCACCAGGCACCGCAGCATGTGATCCCCAATGCCAGTCAGAATGACTTTTCCATATTCAGTATGGGTCGTTACCACTGGAACAAAAACATCGTTACTGAAGCCGGTGTGCGGTTCGATCACAGAAAAATCTTTATTCCGGCCTATACTTCCAACGGAAGCCCGGTTCCTGATATGACGAGGACTTACGACAACGTCAGTGCCTCTTTGGGAACCAATGTGCCCCTGGCTGAAAATTTATTGCTGCGCCTGAATGTGGCTTCTGCATTCCGAAGTCCCAACATCGCCGAACTGACCCAGGACGGTGTACACGGTGCCCGATACGAAAAAGGGAACAGCAACCTGAAAAACCAGCAAAACACCGAAGCCGACCTGGGACTGCATTTCCATACGTTACACACTACTTTTGAAGTATCGGCTTTTTACAACCACATCAACAACTACATTTACCTTTCACCGACAGACAACTACACAAACGGATACCGCATCTATCAGTACATGCAAACCCCGTCCGAACTGTATGGAGGTGAAGTAGGGTTTCACATCCATCCGCATCCGCTGGACTGGTTGCATCTGAGCGCCAACTATTCCTACATCCTGGGAAAAGTGATTTCAGGAGGTTATCTGCCACTCATACCGGCCAACAAAATTCATTTTGAAGTAATGTTGACCCAAAACAAATGGCATCAGTTCAGAGACAGTTTCTTCAAAATAGAGACCAATTACGCTTTTGCTCAAAATCACCCGTCTGAATTTGAGAATACGTCCAAAGCTTATACACTGTTCAACCTGGTGATGGGAACACAGTTTAAGATGGGTTCCCAGCTGGTAAGCCTGAATGTTATCGCCAACAATCTATTCAATGTAACGTATGTGGATCACTTGTCCACGTTGCAGGAAGTGGGTTTGTACAATGCGGGACGAAACATCACCGTTTCACTGCACATTCCTTTCGGAATTGCACAGGGTAAACAATAAAAATTTAAATTTTTCGTCTCACTAATAATAGTAGCTTTGTTTGTAATATAATTTTGGGAACTATGGGGAAGGCAAAGCCTTCCCCATAGTTAAAAGCAACAAGTGAAGATGAAATTCCAAAAAACCATTTTCTTTTTTTCGCTGCTTATTCTTGGATTTTTGGCATCCTGTCAAAAAAATGAGGTATTGGATACCAGCCCGAACCTTACGTTGAATTTCTCCACTGACTCTGTTTTGTTCGACACGGTATTCACTTCACTGGGTTCTGCCACCCGGCGTCTCATGGTGTATAATCCTTCCCATCAGAAAATAAAAATATCTGATATTGCCCTGGCCGGTGGCGAGCAATCTCCCTTCCGGATCAACATCGACGGCAATCCTGCCCCGGATCAAAAAGATGTGGAACTGGCCGGAGGGGACAGCCTGTATATATTTGCCCGGGTAACCATCAATCCTACCAACGTCAACAATCCGTTTGTGGTGGAAGACAGTATTTTGTTTCAGATCAACGGCAACAATCAAACGGTTCGTCTGGTGGCCTGGGGACAAAATGCCCATTACATTGTAGCGGACCATACAGTACCCGGCTTTCCTTCCTACAAGATTGTTGCCGACAGCTTACAAACCACTCGATGGACCAACGATAAACCCTATGTAGTATATGGTTACGCAGTGGTTAACTCTTACGGGAAGCTGGAGATTCAACCCGGAACACACATCTATTTCCACAAAAATTCAGGGCTGTGGATTTATGCCAACGGACAGCTCACAGCTCAGGGGACCATCGACGAGCCCATTGTTTTTCAGGGCGACCGCCTGGAAAGTGACTATGCCGACATTCCGGGTCAGTGGGATCGTATCTGGATTATGGAAGGGAAGTCGAACCAAAATAATACCCTTGAAAATGCGATCATCAAAAACGGGTACATCGGCATTCAGGCCGAATCTTTCTTCAAGAAAAATGAAAACAAACTGGTATTGAAGAATGTGGTCATCCAAAACATGGACGGTGCCGGTATCCTTTCAAGGAATTACACCATCGAAGGACAGAACCTGGTGGTGGCCAATTGCGGCGGCTATTGCCTGGCCCTTACAGATGGCGGAAGCTATCATTTCATCCAAAGCACCATTGCCAATTACTGGCCCTATTCCATCCGAAACAATCCGGCAGTGATGCTCACCAATTTTGTTACGGACAGCAATAACCAGGCTGTCCCCAACAACCTCAGCTTTAACCTGGGCAACAGCATTATCTACGGATACAACGATAATGAATTCGGAACCCAAATGGTAGCCGGTGCTGATTCGAGCTATTTTCTTGATCACTGCCTGGTAAAGACCACACGAAATACGGGCAATACCATTAATTTCAATGAGATCATCAAAAACACGGACCCGAAATTCAAAGACGTTCACACCATGGATTTCCGCCTGGACACGCTTTCTCCGGCCATCGGAAAAGGAAGTCTTGCCATTGGTTCGGCTTCGCCTTACGACATCCTGGGCAATACACGGGGAGCGCTACCCGATCTGGGTGCCTATCAATTTGTTCCGGGACAACGTAAATAGTATCGGGAAACTTCCTAATTTTGCAGCCTTTAATAAAATCAATACCTGATAATAACTTTTCAGACAGAAGGATGATCATCGGAATCGGAGGAGTAAGCAATGCCGGTAAAACCACTCTGGCAATAAAGTTGAAAGAAAGCCTGCCCACTTTAAAGGTCAGCATTCTTTGTCAGGATGATTTTCCCAAACCCGAAGAACAGATTCCCAAGGTAAGAAATCATGTGAACTGGGAAATTCCGCAATCACTGGACCTGAAGCGGTATTTGCGACAGGTGCTGGAAGATGCCAAAAGCCACGACCTGGTCATTGCCGAAGGCCTTTTCGCCTTTTGCGACGAACGCATCGTGCAGCACTACGACAAAAAGATCTTTCTGACCATCAGCAAAGATACTTTCTGGCAAAGAAAATCAAGAGATTACCGTTGGGGCACCGAACCCGAATGGTATATGCAACACATCTGGGACAGCCATTTTAAATGCGGATCGGAAAATGCAGTGGACCGCGATACGTTGATCCTTTCGGGTGAAAAGCCAATCGATCTGAATGAACTAATCCCCGAACTGGAAATCGAAAAACACTTCGCCCACCTGATTTCATAACCGCCTCCCCCACTTTTTAACCTATACTTATTATCCCGTTTGAAAGGAACCGCTATATTTGTCCGAGTTTGTTCATATCAAATTGTTAATAATGAAAACATTTAAGCTGGCACTGCTTACAGTGCTTTTGTTTGCATTTACCGGCCTGGTACATGCACAACACCTGACCATTCTGCATACCAACGATATGCATTCCAGGATTACCGGCGATGGCCCCGAAGTTGACTACACCCCCATGGTTACCAACAACGACGAAGTACTGGGTGGTTTTGCCCGGCTGGCTACCTTACTCAAAGAGGAAAAGGCCCAGAACCCCAAGGGGACACTCGTGCTCGATGCCGGTGACTTTTTGATGGGAACCCTGTTTAATGTCAATGAACCCAACACCGGGTTCCAGTTGGCCATGATGAAACAGATGGGATTTCAGTTTACCACCATCGGGAACCATGAATTCGATTACGGGCCGAATAAACTGGGCGAAGTAATTGAAAACGCCATCAAAAACGGCGGTATTCCGCAAATCATTTCTTCCAACCTCACGCCCGATTATAACTCACCCAAAGACAGCGTACTGGCCAAGTATTTCAAAGACGGCACCATTCTTCCCTATAAAGTAATTGATGTGAAAGGCGTGAAAATCGGCCTGATCGGCATTCTCGGGATCAATGCTGCCGATGATGCCCCGTTGAAAACACCGGTGGTGGTGGAAAACCAGATCAAGACTGCCGGCGCCATGGCTAAAATGCTGAAAGAAGAAAAACACGTTAACCTGGTAATCTGCCTGTCGCACAGCGGTGTTTATCCCGACGGCAAAGGCGGATTCTATGGCGAAGACGTGAAAATGGCCAAGAAAACCAAAGACATCGACATCATCATCAGCGGACATACCCACGTGGTGGTACCACAGCCTTTCAAGGTAAAGAACACGTTGATCGTGCAAACCGGCGCTTACCTCCACTATCTGGGTAAACTCGATTTTGATGTAAAAGACGGCAAAATTGCCAGCTATCAATACAAGCTCATTCCCATCAACGATAAGATCAAAGGCGATTCAGCCATCAATGCCGAAATCAACGATTACAAGAAAGTGATCGCCATTAAGTACCTGTCGCCGTTGTACCTCGGTTACAGCGAACCCGTTGCCGAAACGTCCTTCAACCTGATGAAACACAACAAGAAAGGGTATCAGTATACCAGTCTGGGCCATTTTCTGGATCATGCCATCCGCAGTTATGTGGATGCCGACGGCGGCGGAACCGACATCACACTGCTGGCTTCCGGTACGGTACGCGACAACATCCTGAAAGGGAAAACCGGTGTGATTACTCCGCCGGATGTATTCCGCGTGATGTCGCTGGGTATGGCCAACGACAACCTCCCCGGCTATCCGCTGGCAAGGATCTACCTCACCGGTCATGAATTAAAAAACCTGATGAATGTGTTGTTGCTTTCCACCGATGATGACGGATACGTGTTCGTTTCGGGTATGAAAGCCTATTACAATCCGCATAAACTCATGCTGACCCGCGTAAAAAGAATCGATGTGGACGGAAAACAGATCAACACTTCAAAGAAAGACACCAAATTGTATAGTGTTACGGCCAATACTTATCTGCTCAGCTTTATCGGCCGGGTGAAAAAACTCAGTCACGGGCTCGTGAACGTGGTACCCAAATTCAAAGACGGACAACCCATCCATGATATGAGCAAAGCCCTCATTGATTTCGACAAAAACAAACCCGGTATCCAGGAAGGAAGCGAATGGCTGGGTGTGATCCGGTACATGCAAAAGCTGAAAGACACCAATGGCAACGGCATCCCCGATATCCCGGTGAAATACGACAAACCGTATTCCAACCGGATTGTGGTTAAATAATCATTACGTTCTGAAATACGAAAACCGGGGGCTGTTCAGTTCCCGGTTTTTTATTTTACCCTATTTTGAAAACAATGACAGTTTACCGGATACGGTCAGCGGGTTACCGGAGGTGGTTAGAAGTTTGCCGGATACGGTCAGGGGGTTACCGGACGCAGTCAGCACCTTACCGGAACCGGTCAGACCTTTGCCGGGCATGGTCAGCGGTTTGCCGGATGCAGTCAGAGGCTTACCGGATACGGTCAGGGGTTTGCCGGACGCAGTCATCACCTTACCGGAACCGGTCAGACCTTTGCCGGGCATGGTCAGCGGTTTGCCGGATGCGGCCAGAGGTTTACCAGATACGGTCAGGGGGTTGCCGGACGCGGTCAGAGGCTTGCCGGA
>JAFGYB010000042.1 GCA_016936355.1 Bacteroidales bacterium
AAATGACCGGAGGGAAAAGAGGAAGACAATACTTGTTTGTGGACTATGTCAGATTATTCAAATAGGAATATGACGGGCGGTTGCAATTAATATGTTTCACATTGTTTTTTGGGGGATGAATTATTGCTGATGCTGTTTGAAGGCATTCTAAATAGAGTAAAACGAAATAAAAGTATTTCTTACATTTTCAAAAAAGTGTAACTTTCCGCTGATGAAACAATCGATTAAACGATATTCGAACTTATACCACAAATTCGGCATTGGCCTTTACGAATGCTGGATTAATTGAAATTCCGTTCAACTTGCCCGGAAGGGCGACTCTTTTCTAATCGATTTCCCACAATTACTCACCAACATTAAAGTCCCCATGAATGGGATAATTTTCGATATTAAGCGTTTTGCGGTGCATGACGGGCCTGGGATTCGTACCACCGTATTTTTTAAAGGTTGTCCATTGAAATGCCAATGGTGCCACAACCCCGAAAGCATTGATCGTGCGCCCATTTGCATAAAAAAAACATCAAGACTGAATGGGCGGGAGTTCACCGATCAGGAAGTAATTGGTTATGAGATAAGTACTGAAGAATTGCTGTATGAACTTCAGAAAGAGCTGGTTTTTATGGAAGAATCGTCGGGGGGGGTTACTTTCTCGGGCGGAGAACCGCTGATGCAACATGAGTTTCTTTTGGAGATGCTTCAGCTTTGTCGGCAAACTGGAATGCATACGGCCGTTGACACGACCCTGTTTTCAAGCTGGGAGGTGGTTAGCCGGATTGCCCAAATGACCAATTTGTTCCTCGTGGATTTAAAGTTGATGGATGACAGCTTACATGAAAAATATACAGGTGTTTCAAATAAAGTGATCCTTGAGAATATTCGAAAAGTTGCAGGGCTGACCATTCCAATGAGGATACGAATCCCGATGATTCCGGAAGTGACAACTACACCGGAGAACATTCGTCAAAGCATTGCTTTCCTTTCTGCACTGAATGGCTGGATTGAGGCTGTTGATTTGTTGCCTTTCCACAATACGGCCAATGAAAAATACAATCGTTTTCACATGAAGAACCAATTTTCGGACAAGCATTCCATGAAAAAGGAGGAATTGTCTTCCCTAAAAGAGCAGTTTGAAAAAGCAGGTTTCCCCGTAAAAATCGGAGGTTAATGTTTCACTGAATACGAAATCAAAAAAAAATCAACATCTACAAAGAAATACAGGATGACACCAAGAATAAAAAAACTACGGGAACAAAGCCTGAATGCCATCAACCGGATTTCGGCAGAACGGGCACTTCTAATTACCGAATTTTACAAAAGCCAGCAATCTCTCGGAGATTCGATCCCGGTTCAGCGAGCAAAAGCCTTTCGGTACATCATGCAAAACAAATTCATTTGTATCAATGATGATGAACTGATTGTTGGGGAACGCGGCCCGGCCCCCAAGGCAACTCCAACCTATCCGGAAATCACTGTCCACTCACTACAAGATCTGGACATTCTGAATACCCGCGAAAAAGTGTGGTTCCGAGTTGATGAGAAAACACGCGATGCATACGAGAATATCATCATTCCGTTTTGGAAAGGCCATTCAAACCGCGACCGTATTATGTATAATATACGCCCCGAATGGCATGATGCATACGATGCCGGGATCTTCACCGAATTTATGGAACAACGAGCCCCTGGTCACACCGTTGCCGGAAACAAAATCTACAAAAAGGGGATGCTGGACATCATTCTTGATGTGAAAAAAAGCCTTTCGAATCTGGACTTTTTACATGATCCGAAAGCTTTTGACAAGCAGGAAGAACTGAAGGCGATGCAAATAGCCGCTGAAACAATTATTCTATTTGCCAACAGACACGCCGATAAGCTGGAACAACTGGCTGCAACGGAGCAAAATAATGACCGAAAAGCCGAGCTGAAAATGATGGCACAAGTTTGCCGGAACGTTCCGGCAAATGCACCGCAAACCTTCCACGAAGCATTGCAATATTATTGGTTTGTGCACATGGGCGTGGTGACGGAATTGAACCCGTGGGACTCGTTCAACCCCGGTCGCTTGGATCAGCATCTGTATCCTTTTTATAAAAAAGAAATTGAAGACGGAACACTAACAACAGAAAAGGCAATAGAACTATTGCAATCGTTCTGGGTGAAATTCAACAACCACCCTGCACCACCAAAGGTTGGGGTTACAGCTCTCGAAAGCAATACTTACACCGATTTTGCGCTGATCAATGTAGGTGGTGTGAAGCCCGATGGATCCGATGCTGTGAATGAGCTTTCATATATCCTTATGGATGTGATTGAAGAAATGCGGCTGTTACAGCCCAGCTCGATGGTTCAGTTAAGCAAAAAGAACCCCGAAAGTTTTATAAACCGGGCGGTAAAGATCGTGAAAACAGGTTTTGGACAACCATCCATTTTTAACACGGATGCGATCGTTCAGGAACTGGTAGGCCAAGGGAAAAACATCGTAGATGCCCGCAACGGCGGAGCCAGCGGATGCGTGGAGAGTGGCGCCTTCGGAACAGAAAGCTATATCCTGACCGGCTACTTTAACCTGCCTAAAATTCTGGAAATTACACTAAACAATGGATACGATCCACGAACACAAAAGCAGATTGGACTGAAAACCGGAGATCCCGCTTCATTTGAAAGCATGGGGGATTTGATGGCTGCCTTCGAAAAGCAAGTCAGGCATTTTGTCGATATCAAAGTAACAGGAAGCAATATCATCGAGAAAATTTTCATAACCCATGTGCCAACTCCTTTCCTGTCATTAATTATTGACGATTGTGTGGCAACCGGAACGGATTACATCAACGGAGGTGCCCGCTACAACACCAATTACATCCAAGGAGTGGGGATGGGAACCATTACCGACTCATTGACAGCCATCAAGCAGCACATTTTTGAGGAAAAGAATTACAGCATGTCCGGATTGCTTTCTGCATTGGAAATCAATTTTGATGGAGCCGAAGATTTACATTACCAACTCGTGTACAAAACGCCCAAATACGGGAATGACGATGACCGTGCCGACGACCAGCTGCGCGATGTTTTCGAAATTTATTACAACGCTGTGGATGGACGGAAAAGCCCAAGAGGTGCCGATTACCGGATTAACTTACTGCCAACCACCTGCCATGTTTATTTTGGCAGTGTCATGCAGGCCAGTGCAGATGGACGGATGGCCGGAACTCCTGTATCCGAAGGCATTTCACCGGTACAAGGCGCTGACCGCAAAGGCCCGACCTCGGTGGTTAAGTCAGCTGCAAAGATCGATCATCTCAGAACCGGCGGGACCCTGCTGAACCAAAAATTTACGCCTTCCTTTTTCGAAGATGATACAGCCATTCAGAAAGTTTCGAGTCTGGTACGCAGTTACTTTAAAATGGATGGTCACCATATTCAATTTAATGTAGTGAATGCCGAAACGCTTCGCGATGCACAAAAACATCCTGAAAATTACAAAGACCTGATCGTCAGGGTAGCAGGATACAGCGATTACTTTAACGACTTGGGTGAAGATTTACAGAATGAAATTATTAACAGAACTGAACATGAGAACTTTTAACCGACTATTCCCTTTCATAATTTTAATAATAACAGCATCTTTTTCTTCCGCCCGGGATTTGACCGGGCGGTACGAAAAAGCAGAATTGTTCCTACCCAAAAATATCAGCAAACTGGTTAAAAACATTTACCTGAATCCGTACTGGATTGGCGGGAATGCTGACTTTTGGTATGTTCTTCAAACAGAGAACGGGAAACGTTACATGCTTTTTGAATTCGGGAAGAAAACCGTCAGACCCGCATTTGATCACGAAAAGCTTTCGGGATTGATCTTCAAGGAAACAAATAAAAAGATTTCTCCTGATTCATTGACACTCGACCATCCGGAATTCTCGCAGGATCTGAAAATGATGACTTTTTCTTTAAACGGTAAAAAAATAAAAGTCAACCTGGAGAACTATTCCATTGAGACAGCAGGAGAAGCTGAAGAAAAAAGAAATCCGGCAGAGTCAATCTCTCCCGACAAAAAATGGGTTGTGAGCCTGAACGATTATAACCTCTTCCTGAAAAATATTGAAACCAATGAAAAAGTTGCTCTAACCAGTGATGGCATGGAAAAATACGAATATGCCAATCCGGCCAACAACTGGGAAAAACTGATTGATGTTTCGAAGGGAGATTTGTACGATCCTCATATTGATATTCAATGGTCTGGTGATTCGAAAAAGTTTGTTACCTATAAAATTGACAAAAGAAAAGTCGGGTTGATGTACCTCTATCAAAGCACACCCGACAGCGGATTCCGGGCAAAGGTGTGGGCTTACGAGCGGGCAATTCCGGGAGAAGATGCCATCATGCAGGAATTTTACGTGTTTGATGTCGAAAAGAAAGAACAGATACGACTCGACATCCCGGCCATCCCGGATATTTGTATGAGCTTTGGTCCGCAGTGGATGGAAGGTTCCGATAAAATCATGATCGGTGCCTACCAAAGAGGATACCAATCACAGGACATTTACCTGGCTGATGCGAATACCGGCCAGTCAAAAATCATCCTGCACGAGCAGGCCGAGACAATGATTGAAACTCAATTAACAACCTGTCGCTGGATTAAGAACAACGAGGAATTTCTGTACACCTCCGAACGCGACGGGTGGAACCACATTTATCGTTACGACAAAGAAGGGCGGTTATTAAACCGAGTGACTCAAGGAAATTTTGTTGTGACCGGGATCACAGGCATAGATGAGAAAAATAACAAAATCTATTTCACTGCCTGCGGAAAAGATACGGGAATGGATCCGTACTACGTGCAATTTTACAGCGTTGGACTAGATGGAGAGTACCTGCAACTACTGACACCGGAAAATGCGTATCACAATATCCTTCTTTCACCTGATCATACGCATTTCGTTGACAATTATTCGAGGATTGATACCAAGCCGGTTTCGGTGGTCCGCTCTGCAATAGACGGGAAAATCATCCATCAACCCATCACGGCAGATACTGAAGCTTTGCTGGCAAGCGGATGGCGTTTTCCCGAACCATTCAAAACCAAAGCCCGCGATGGAGAAACCGACATCTACGGTGCTATCTACTATCCGTCTGATTTCGACCCAAATAAAAAATATCCGATCATCGACGGCACCTACTCCGGACCGCAAGCAGTTCGCACGCCCAAAACCTTTAATAGCGCTTACCGGTCGTTCGATGTGTCCTTTGCTGAGCTGGGTTTCATCGTCGTCACTGTCGATGGATTGGGAACAGCGATGCGTTCGAAAAAGTTTCATGATTTTTCATACAAAAACCTGGGAGATATTGGCGCCGAAGATCATATCAAGGCGATTAAAGCACTCGCAGCAGAACGCCCATACCTGGACTCAACAAAAGTTGGGATCTACGGTCACTCCGCGGGCGGTTACGATGCTTGCCGGGCCCTGTTGACCCATCCTGAATTCTACTCGGTGGGTATTTCATCTGCCGGCAATCACGACAATCGCATTGCCAAAGCCTGGTGGGACGAGCAATACCAAGGATTGATCGGAGCACATTACGATGAACAGTCGAACTTCAACCTGGCCGCGAATCTGCAAGGAAAGTTGCTACTGGTACACGGTGACCTGGACAACAACGTAAATCCAACGTCAACGCTGAGATTGGCAGGAGAATTTGTAAAGCACAACAAAGATTTTGATATGCTGATCATTCCGAATAAAAATCACGGAAGCGTTTTTGAAGTACCATACTTTTTACGGAAACGGTGGGACTATTTTGTGGAGAATTTGGCAGGCATTGATCCGCCCAAAAACTATGAACTTAAATCCTATTGAAAGGAATGTTGGACTTATGAGCATAAAAGGAAACAATCATCTAATACCGAATTGCCTGTGGTTGATAATTATACTCATCCTTTTGGGATTTCAGCACAAGGGTAAAGCGCAAAACGATGAGCCGGTACATTTTTTACATTACACAACAGAAGATGGCTTGCCTTCCTCTTATGTCAAAAGCATCGTTCAGGATGCCGATGGGTTTATTTGGGCTGCTACACGTTCGGCTGTTGTTCGCTTTGACGGAAAAGCCTTTCGTGAATTCCCGGCTTTCGATACGGAGCATCTTCCGGTTAAGATTTTTTGCAACAAACTTTTCATGACCCTGGATTCAATACTCATCGGGCGGACGAATGATGAAAAATATTATTACTTCAACAGCGACAGGGAATGTTTTTTTCCTTACCCTCTTTTAACCGCCTTAGGTTCGACAACGGCTCTTGTTCCAACCACCGATGGTTTTTGGGTATGCCAAAACGACGAGCTGTTTTTTTTAGACCAGCACAGCGGGAAACGCGAAAGCATGCGGCATAAACTCAACCTGCATCAACTTCCAGAAAAATGTCAATTTACAGGAGTGTATGAACAAGGAGACTGGCTTGCTTTTTCCACCACAACAGCGGTCATTTACTGTTATAGTTACAGCCAGCAGAGATTAAACAAATATGATCTTCCCGGTGAACTCAACCCAATCCAGCATGATTTACGTTTGATTGATTCCCGCGGAAATATGTGGATCTCTTCATTTGATTATGGTGTGGTACGTCTGAACATCGAAAGCGGCAATTATCACTTTTATGCCAAAGAACAAAACAAACCGTACTATCTTCCGCATAACCTGGTTCATTGTTTTACGGAAGATAACCGGGGACGCGTTTGGATCGGCACTGAATCGGGGCTGGCTATTTATGACGGGGAAACGGACATATTGAGTTTTCACAACTACAAGCTTTCGGAGCCAAATGGACTTAACACCGACCCCATTTACGATGCCTATTGCGACAAACAGGGCAATGTTTGGCTGGCAACCTACTTTGGGGGTATTAATTTCTGGAGTGGTGAAAAACAGTTTTTCCGCACCTGGATCCCGGGTTACGGGAAATGGCAAATTACGGGCAATGTGGTAAGTTGCCTGGCCGAAGATCAAGACAAAAACCTTTGGATTGGCTTGGAAGACAAGGGGCTGAATAAACTTGACATACGGACAGGAGAGATCACCCATTTCTCGTCAGAAGACGGCTCGAACAATCTCACTTACAACAACCTTCACGATTTGCTTTTTGTGAACGACCATGAACTTTGGATTGGCACCTACACGGGAGGGATCAATATCCTCAATACCAAATCAAATCGTTTCAGCTATTACAACCGAAAAAATACAAACGGAATTCTTTCCGATGTCATTTATATGTTTAAACAGGTAGGCAATACCATCTATATTGCAACCTCCGAAGGAATTGTCACCTACACCATATCCGATAAAAAGTTTCGCAAAATTAAACCGGAGATTATCGGAGCTACGCAATTTGAGAGCATTACTTCAATTGGGAAAATTCTTTGGTTTTCGTCAACGGCCCAGGTTTTTCAATACAATTCTGAAACTGATTCCCTGTATTCTTTCGACCGGATTCCGGAAATGAAGAATATCAATTTTGTAAAAGCGGATTCAAAAGGTCGGATATGGATTGGCGATTGTTACAAAGGAGTTTCTTGCTACGATGAGAAAAACGATACAATCTTGAAATTTAAGGTGGGAGATGGGTTTCCCGCCCATTGGATTTTTAGTATCGAAGAAGGAAAAAATAACTTTTACTGGGCAAGCACCGATCAAGGATTAATCAAGTTTCACCCGGAAACCGGCAAGCACATTATGTACGACAGCAACTCGGGTATTCCCTTTAATCAGTTTAATTACCGTGCTTCGTTTACCGACAGTAAAGGCAATATTTATTTCGGGGGCAACAACGGGATGATATCTTTCAACGAAGAAAACGAGTTTTTTACACCGCAAAAGCTCCCTGTCGTTTTTACCGGCATCCAATTATTTAATAAAACATTGAAACCCGGAGACATAAAATGTTTAAACACGTCGATTAACAAAGCTGACAAGATCGTTCTGAAATATAACCAAAACGTTTTCACACTCGAATTCACCGCATTTTGTTACAGTTCCGGCGGACGTTGCCAGTACTCTTATTTTCTGGAAGGTTTTGAAACAGAATGGAACAATGTGGGAAACCGAAACTTTGCCACCTACACCAACCTGAACCCCGGAACCTACACTTTTAGGGTAAAAGGATCAATGAATGAGAATCAAAACGAATCTGAAGAGCGACAACTCACTATCATTGTCCGGCCGCCCTTCTGGTTGACCAACTGGGCTTTTAGCCTATACTTTATTTTGGCGGTTTTGATATTCATACTGGTATTCCGGGTAGGGAAAAACCTTGAGAAATCAAAAGCGCTGGCCGAGCTGGAGCATCGAGAAAAGTTACACGCCGAAGAAATTCACAAGGTAAAACTAGAGTTTTTTACTAATATTTCGCACGAGCTTAAAACCCCGCTGACCTTGATTTTAGGACCGCTCAATAAAATTATGGAAGAAGAAAAGATCAGCCCGGCATTCCGGAAAAGACTGCTCGGGATTGAGCGAAATGCAAACCGGCTATTCCAACTAATCAATCAATTACTGGAATTCAGGAAAATTGAAAATGGTAAAGACAACCTGAAAGTTTCACCATGTGAAGTGTGTCCGATGATGGAGGAAATATCCAATTCATTCGGCAACACGGTTGATGCCCGCGACATCGACTTTCATCTCAACTTTCCTCAGCCAGGAGAAGTGGCTTGGTTTGATATGGGCAAAGTGGACAAAATTATTTTCAACCTGCTGTCCAACGCTTTTAAGTTTACACCCGAAGGTGGAAAGATCAGTTTTTCTGTTGAGCTTAAAAAGCGTAATCCTCGTACTCCAGACGAACTGATGGACCTGATTATTACAGTATCGGATTCGGGGAAAGGGATTAAGCCGGAGATGCAGGAAAAAGTATTTGATCGCTTCTTTCAAATTGCGGACGACCACACGAGGAACGTAGGATCCGGAATTGGGCTGGCCTTTGTAAAAAGCCTTGTCCTTTTGCATAAAGGAACCATCTCGGTTGACAGCATCGTAAATAAAGGGACAAGTTTTACCGTAAAACTACCTGCCAGCAAAGAAGACTTCACTCCTGAGGAAATTTTATTTGAACCGGTACAATATCAGCGACCGGTTGAGATGCAGGACATGCAGGACAATATATACGGGAAAAGCGAATTGATCAATCCGGATGCCCTTTCATCGAAACCCTTGATTTTAATTGTGGAAGACAATATCGAACTGATTAATTTCATGAAGGAAACACTGGAATTGAAGTACCGGATCGTAACTGCAATCAATGGGGAAAAGGCTTTACAAAAACTGGAAACGATCACTCCGGAACTAATCATCAGCGACATCATGATGCCCGGAGTGGATGGCATCGAATTGACCCATCACCTAAAATCAGACATAAAAACATCACATATTCCGATCATCCTGCTAACCTCAAAAAGTGGAGTAGAAAGCAAATTGGAAGGACTTCGTTCGGGGGCCGACTATTACATCGAGAAACCCTTTTACCCCAACATCCTGGAACAAAATATCGAAAACATCCTGAGCACAAGAAAACGACTGATTGAACGCTTTAAAACGGATGATTACATCCAGTTGGAAGAAATGGCCTACTCGGAATCAGACAAAACGTTTATCGAGAAGCTTACTGCCATTATTAAAGATAATATCAGCAATCCCGACCTTGATGTAACTTTTCTGAAAAAGGAAATGGGAGTCAGTCGTTCGCTCTTGCATTTGAAGCTGAAAGGGTTGGTCGGGTGCTCAAGCACCGAATTCATTCGGGCAATTCGGCTCAAGGAGGCTGTAAAACTCATTTCGCACGGAAAGTGCAATTTTTCACAAGCAGCATACGAAACCGGCTTTTCCAGTCCAACTTATTTTACACGCTGTTTTCGCGAGTTTTACGGCAAATCTCCCCGTGAATATTTTCAGCTATGATCAAACCGGATTGTTGTCTTTCTCTGCCGGTTACATTTTCTTGTATTCCATCTGAGAAAAGAAAGGAGTAAATACCCAATTGATGAAAGTGTCTCGGTTAATGTGCAGTATATCAGTTGTATTTGGCTCTCGTTAATATTGCGAGATTGCGGTTCCCTGCAAAAAAAAAATAGGAATAGCTGAATATTTGTATCAGTTTTATAAACATACGGTAAAGCAGCCATCACTGGTAAACGGTAGTTTTATCTTTCGCTGAATGTAGTGCTTAAAGCAAGAACGAAACAGCAAACATCCCGATATACATGTAAGCAGAAATGTAGAACAACTACCCGTGAACCGAAGAAGAAAAATACAAGTGCTTGAACCGGAAATATTCAACTTTGAGGAGATTGACTTTTCCCGGCAATTATCTGGTCAGGAGTTGGATTTTATTAAAGCTCAGATGAGCTGTTACCATTTTCCCGGACGAAGTATCATTTATAAGGAAGGGCAACGAATAAAAGGGGTTTATCTTATTTTCAAGGGCATTGTTAAAATGACGATAAACGGGAGTAAAGGAAAAGAACATACAATCCGGTTTTCAAAAAATGGTGATCTTCTTGGGTACAGACCCCTTTTGTGTGATGAGTTATATTGTTCCACCGCAGAAACAATAACCGAAACAGAATTGTGCTTCATTCCTCGCCAGGCACTCGACCATCTTTTTAAAAACAATCACAATCTTTCGTACTATCTGTTGCGAGTAGCATGCAATGAACTGAAAGAAGCGAATAATTTTCTGTTTGATATTTCCAGGAAAAAACTTTCGGAACGGGTTGCAGCAGCATTAGTTGTTTTATACCAGCGATTTAGTGTCGATGAAAATAATAAGCTAAACATTGACCTGCCCCGTGTCGAGTTGGCCAGATTTGTAGGAACTCCACCTGAATCATTAATCAAATCGTTGAACACCCTTGAACGCAATAACTTCATAAAGCTGGACGGCAAACAGATTAAGATCAACAGAATTCAGGATATGGTTGATTTTGCAAAGATGAGTACAGCATAATTACCTCTTTGGAACAATGATCTGCGAATGTTGCCGTGAAGCTAAAAAAACAAATACCACCTCAACGAATATTGTGCTAGTCGGAAACCGAAAATCGTGTCTGCAATGATAATCTCATTCACCCAAAACGTGTGTCAGGTCTGCTTTTCCCCGGGGTATTCCCGATATTGTTCAGATTTTCAATGCCTTCCAGTTCTGTCTCCTCATAAACAACCAGCCTGCGGAAGGTCGAGTGGACAGTTGTACTACTATTTTAGACAATTGTGATTGTCGAGACATTGAATATTATCTTACTTGCTACCACGATCACTAAAAATCATGAAACTAAAAACTAAAACTTATGCCTATGAAAAATGCATGCCTCTTCTCTTGTTCTCCAAAAGAGAAATTCTCAGTTCATCATTCCAGCAGCATAGCCCATGATCAAATTTATGGGTCGGGTAGATCTGGATGAAACATTTATTTAGACATTCAGAGACATCTTGTAATATCAGGAGAATCTAACTACAACACAAATTTTAAAAGCGATGTAAATGAAACCTAATTTTATTGTAAAAATGCGATTGCTATTTTTTCTTCTTATGGTTGCTTTTTTACCGGTTACTGTTTTCGGGCAACCCAAGACAATATCCGGTAAGGTTTACGATGAACAAGGGAGTCCCATACCTGGGACAACCATCGTAATTGTTGGTACAACCGAAGGTACTGTTACCGACTTTGACGGAAAATTCAGCATTAAAGCAAAAACGGGTGATGTTCTGCGTTTTTCTTTCATTGGATTTAAAACACAGGAGATTGTTGTCAAGAATCAGACAGAATTGAAAGTGGCAATGAGTACTGACACCAAGGATATTGACGAAGTGATGGTTGTTGCCTACGGTGTTCAAAAAAAGGAATCGGTCGTTGGGGCTATCTCCCAAGTTTCTGGAGATAAACTAAAAGCCATTAAAATGGGAGGTAGTATTGAGAATACCCTTCAGGGTAGCCTACCCGGCTTAACCGTAATTATGACTGACCCTACCCCTGGTGAAGAAGCCATTGGTGGTTACTATGCAGCGTCTCCCATCCAAATGGCCATTCGTGGTACCTCATCTATGGGTAACAATAATCCGCTGGTTATCGTGGACGGCGTAGAACGTAAGTTCTCAAACATTGATCCCAATGAAATTGCATCGATCTCTATTTTGAAGGATGCATCTGCCACTGCGGTTTATGGTGTAAAAGGGGCCAACGGCGTTATCATTGTAAATACCAAACGGGGACGCGCCGGTGCGGTTGAACTGGACTTCTCGGCAGACTTTACCATGAAAGAGGCGGCCATCCTCCCGGAGTATATGAATTCCTACCAAACCATGCTTCTTCGCAATGAAGCCTACAAAAACGATGGCAAATGGAATATGCTTATTCCGGAAGATGCGTTGGAACACTATAAAAATCAGGATCTACCTTATTTATATCCGGATTTCGACTGGATGGATTACTTGTTTAAACCTGGTTTCGACCAAACCTATAACCTAAATGCACGTGGTGGAAATGATTTTGTTCAGTATTTCGTGTCGCTTGGCTACTTAAACGAAGGCGATATTTTCGCTGTCGGAAATGAGTTCCCTTACGATTATGACAAGAAAAATGCACACTACTGGCATAAACGTTACAACTTCAGAAATAACCTTGATTTCAATATTACCAAGTCAACCCGCCTGTCGGTAAATCTGGGGGGTAACATTAAAGTATGGAACAAGCCGGAAGATACTTTTACGCAGATGATCTGGTATGAAAGTCCTACAAACATGCCATTTTATCCCGATGGAATCTTAGACCAATATCCCGATGATGTTATACCGTATCTTCAGACCGGACAACGCCCTTTTATCAATGCGGCAAAAGGTGAAACCAAGTTGCACTGGCTTGGTGGACGCGGTTTTTTCCGTAAAAAGGCAAATGAAATCAATACAGATATTCGCTTGAGCCAGAAGCTGGATTTTATTACTAAAGGCCTTTCGCTATCCGGAGTTTATTCTTATAACAGCCAGGCCATTTATGACAAATCGTATTACCTGGATCGTTACTACGGATATTACCTGGATCCTGAAACGCAGCAATGGGGGCGTTACGATAATTGGGGATCCGAGGACTTTGATACCCCACAGCCTCCGCTTACAGTAACCAATTCAGATAATTTATGGCAAGTGGATCGTGCGCACTATTATGAAGGACAATTAAACTATGCACGCAAGTTCGGTAAACATAATGTTTCGGCAGTCGGCGTATTCAGTCGTCGCCAATCGCGTGGAATCTTAGACTTTCCACATTACGAGGAAAACTGGGTTGGTCGCGCCACTTACGATTATAAAGAACGTTACTTCTTTGAAGCCAGTGTTGCTCACACGGGTTCCGAAAAATTTGCACCGGGGCTTCGTTTTGGTACATTCCCCGCATTTGCCGGAGGTTGGTTAATTTCGAAAGAAGATTTTTTTCTTCCGATTACCAATATTGTCAATTCTTTGAAAATTAAATATTCCTGGGGTAAAGTGGGGAGCGATGCGGGTATCGACAGATGGCTATATATTTCCGAATTTTCAAATGCTGGTGAAAGCATCGGTTTTGGTTACCCGATGCAGTATTACCCCTATATTCAGGAAGGCAATATACCCGTTACCGACGCTACTTGGGAAGAAGCAATTAAGCAAAACCTGGGTTTTGAATTCGGGTTCTTTGACAGTCAGGTTACCTTAAACATTGACTTGTTTAACGAACGCCGGACCAATATGTTGCAACAACGTATGTCTGTTCCAAGTTATGTAGGAGTTAGCGAAATTCGAGGAAACTTGGGTGAAACAAAAAGTCATGGTATTGAGATCGATTTATCGGTCAATAAGCAATTAAACAACGGGTTAGGCTTATTCCTTGACGCCAATGTTTCCCTTTCGGAAAACCGTGTTGTATTTTACGATGAGCCGACTAAATTACCATTCAATCTGAAAGCAGAAGGCAAACCGGTTGATATTGCTCGTCGGATCGGCAGCTACACACCCGGAACAGGCTTGGTTGATCAGGGCTTTTACCAGGATTTTGACGAGTTGTTCCTGTGGCCGGTTGCTTCTGGCGGCAGTCCGATTGTCGGAGACCTGAAATTTCTTGATTTCAACGGAGACGGGGCAGTGAATAAGCAAGATTATGTCGTATCAAAGGACCCGACCGTTCCCGACCTCACCTGGAATGCAAAGTTGGGCGCTACTTATAAAGATTGGTATTGCGATGTAACGTTTTATGGAATCAGCGCTGTTCAGCGACCAATGCGGCAAGGAGGGATGTTCTACCTGTTCCCGTTCTCCGACAATGAAAGCAGCGCCTACACGGCCCATGCAAACCATTGGACCCCGACGAATACGAATCCTGAATTCCCTTCCGTCCACTCGGAAGCAACAAACCAGTACAACTATCAAATCAGCAACTTCTCGATGGTTGCCGGACAGTATGTGCGCTTACGGAATGCCCGTGTTGGACGAAACTTCAAAATCCCCGCGCTTAAGACCATCGGGGTAAAAACAATGAGCCTGGCCCTTGTGGGCACCAACCTGTTTACCTGGAAGAAGCTGGGGTGGGGCGGTGACCCGGAAGGATTTAACTATGGTGTAGACTTTGGTGCTTATCCGCAAACCAGAAGATATACCCTGGAACTAAATATGACATTTTAATTGGAAAAACAGAAACGTATGAAAAGAATAGCATTAATTATATTTTCTGCAATTGTCCTGTTTGGTTGCGAAGATTATCTGGACAAAGTGCAGGATTCGGCAGGGCTTCAGGCTGAAGATGTCTATACTGATTATTTGAACTTCAGAAAGTTCGAAGACCGCATGTATAAAGACATGCATAACTATTTGGCTGCTTACGACTATACCTATATCGCTGCATTATGCGACGAAGGGTATTTGGGGCCGGGATGGGAAACCATGCCAATTGCACAAAGTGGCGACTGGATCCGTTCGTACAACACCGGTCAGGCACTTCAATTCTATGGGGTATGGAATGGCTGGGAAAGCGTTCGTATTGCCAACCTGGTGCTGGAAAACCTCTATCAGTTGGAAGGTAACGCGACCGCTGAACAAATCAAGCAGCTAAAAGGGCAAGCCCACTTTATGCGTGCCTGGTATTATCACGAGTTCCTGAAACGCCAAGGCGGTATGCCTTATATCAAAAAAGCATTTAAAGGAACAGATAATTTTGCCCTTTCCCGGTTATCCTATCACGAAACTGCGATGGAAATTGCAGCAGATTGCGATACAGCGGCAACGCTATTGCCCTCCAGATGGGACGATGCAAATATTGGTCGCCCAACAATTGGAGCTGCCATGGCGCTAAAAGCTTCGACGCTGCTATTTGATGCAAGCCCGACCAATAATCCGAGCGGAGACCAGGCTAAATGGGAAGCAGCTGCTACCGCTGCCTGGAATGTGATCAATCTTGCACATTCTACCGGCAGATACAAGTTGTTGGCAAGTAAAGGCACCGATAAAGTGACTTGCAAGACACCATCCGGCGTAAAAACAATTGAATACGTGAGCGGATTCGACAGTATTTTCATGTATCAACCCTATAATGATGAAATTATTTGGGAACATTATGCTGCCAGCACTGATGGAGGTATGTATTCTGTATTTACCACTCCAAGTCTTGCTGCCGGGGGCGTAATCCAGGGATTCAGTCCAACGGCGAATATCGTCGATCTTTTTGAGACCAAGCAAGGCTTTGCCATACAGGATGACCCTGATTTTGACAGCCAGGACCCTTACGTTGATCGTGATCCCCGATTTTACCAGTCTATTCTGTTTAACGGCGAACGATGGACCAGCCAGACAGGCCGCTATATGGAACTTTTCAACGGCGGTAACGAACGGAAAAATGCCGAACATAATTCAGTGACCGGATATCTGGCCCGTAAATTTTGGGCAAAAAATGTCGATCAATGGTCGGGGCTTCCCGCCCCTTTCACACATGTTATTTATTTCCGTTTAGCTGAGATGTATCTGCAATACGCAGAAGCAGCGAATGAGTTGGGCGGGCCCAATTACAAACTGACCGGAGCCAACCTAAGTGCCGTTGAAGCGGTCAACTTGGTTCGTGCCCGAGTAGGAATGCCCGGGGTAAAAAGCAATTATCTGAACGACAAAGACTCCTTCCGCGAACGAATTAAAAACGAACGTGCTGTTGAGCTTTACCTGGAAGGGAAACGCTTTTTCGACCTATCAAGATGGGGAGATGCCCACAAAGCGAAACATCGTCAACTGTATTCATTGGATTTCCAGGAGGATGCAGGTAGCCCAACAGGTTATGTCATTTCGCGTGCTACTACCCCGTTTTTTACGCTCACTTTCGACCAGAAACACTACAAATGGCCCATACCACTTGAAGATGCTTTAATGTTTGAAGAATTTAAACAAAACCCCGGGTGGTAAATAACAATCTGATATAAAATGTCTGAAGGGAGTTTAATGCAAGCAAAAACAGACAATCAGTTTAAAAGATATGATTATGGAAAGAAGATATATAATGAAACTGTTGGTTCTCTTATTCATTGCCGTGGTTGGCTTTACTACAGCCAGGGCGCAGGAGGAAAAAGCGCCAACAAAAGCGTTAACTGCAAAAATTCTGGACAACGCCAATCAGCCGGTACCCAATGTAATAGTTTCATCTTTTTTGGGTCAGGATAAAGCCATTACCGATCAGGAAGGTAATTTTACCATTCAGGTGGCATTAGGAGCAATCGATCATCTGTATGTGGAAGAAAACGGATTTAAACCTTTGGTAGTTGATCTGGTGAATGGAAATTTAGATGACAACATGATTGTTTTAAACCGTGAATATGTGGTTGAAGGCAAGAAAAATCTGTCATTTCCTTACCAGGACTTACTCTCCGATCGTTCGGTATCTGCAACCACTGTGATTACTGGTGAGGAATTAAAGTCGTACCCAGCCACCTCATTTTTTGAGACATTGGCTGGACGCGTTCCGGGTATGGTGGTAAGACAATTCAATTCAACGCCAGGACAAGAATCTGTTGGCGTTGCGATAAGAGGTGTCAGCGCAGCAGTTTATATTGATGGCGTAATACGCGATGCTTCCGACCTTGCCGTTGACGAAGTGGAAACCGTGCATGTCATCCGCGATTTGGCGGGAAGGGCGATGCTGGGTTTAAGCGGCACAAATCCGGTAATATGGATTACTACAAAAAGCGGAGCTAGTTTCAAACGTCAAATTAATGCAACCGCCAGTGTTGGGTTAAGTTCCCCGGTTGGCCTACCTGAATATCTGGATGCATACGATTATGCCACCTTGTATAACGAAGCACGGGTAAACGACGGACTAAGCCCAGTGTATTCGCAAACAGCATTGGATGCCTATAAAAACAACTCAGATCCGGTAAAATACCCGAATATCGATTACCAGGATCAGTATGTGAAAAAGCAAATGATGTACCGGAAAGCGAATCTTAACTTTAGCGGAGGCGATGAAAAAGTAAACTATTTTTCCATGCTTGATTATGTGGGCACCGATGGATTGGAAGCTATAGGACAGGACACCAAGCTGAATCGGTATAAAATCAGGGGAAATGTCAATATCAAATTGAATGACTGGATGAAAATGAACGTAAACCTATCGGCAGTATACGGTAAACGTAGATTTGCCAACGAAGGCGGAAGTGCTTTCCCGTTCAATTTGTTCGAAGTCATTTCCTCATACCCTGCTAATGCGCACCCGATATCTTATGATAATAAATTGATTGTCAATAGCGATTATCCGATCAACCTGACAAATGAACTGAGGTATAGCGGCTTTGCCGAAAATGCTGAACTGAATACGCAAAACAGCGCGGAACTTCTGATTGATCTTGGCAGCATATTGGAAGGCTTGTCATTCAAGGCTGCTGCGGCCTTTGATGTGAACAACTCGATCACCAACAACAAAGGCGGAACGGCTGCTTTATATCGGTTGATTGATGATAACGGCCAAATTGGTACTGAACGGATCGTTGAGGAACAGGTTGATCCCAATTTGTCGGAAGGATGGGATAGTTACATGAGAAGAACGTCGGCTTATGGCCAATTCACTTATGACCGCACTTTTGACAAACACGCACTGACAGTCAATGCATCGTATTTTCAGCTGCAGGAAGAAATCCGGAATACCGATCCCAATTATCAGCCGTTAAAAAAGCAAGATATTGGGTTGAGAGCTAATTATGCATATGCCAACAAGTATGTTGCGCAGCTGGATTTAAGCTATACCGGGAGTATGTTTTTGCAGAAAGACAAACGTTTTGATCTTTACCCAACTATAGGTGCCGGATGGATTATCAGCAATGAGGATTTCCTCTCAGACAGCAAGGTGGTTGACTACCTGAAGCTCTATTCTTCATATGGTATTATGGGCATTGAGTATGTTGGCCTGTCGGGTTTTAATTCTTACTATCTGTTTGAAACGCTCTGGCAAAGAACAGGTTCATGGCAATCAGGCATTGAAGGGAACAAAGGGGCAGAGGTAAATATCTACAACATCATGCAACCCGGAAGTAATAATTTCGAACTCCCAAAACTTAGTTTCTTCAATATTGGTATGCAAACTGATTTGTTTGATCACCACCTGGCTGTTGAAATGAATTATTACACCCGCCGGGAAACTGATCTTTTCTCCTTAAAGGTGAATGAAACCCCATCACTATATGGCGGATACGACTTCTTACCAGCAACCAATTACGGTGAGAATAAATACTGGGGGCTTGACGGTTTCATTCAATACACTGGTAAAATAGGTGAACTGAACTATACAGTTGGAGCAAATGCCACCTATAACAGGGGAAAATATGTTATTGTGGATGAACCGGTTGCTCTTGAAGATTACCGGAAGCGGGCAAATACCCAAGTCGACAATATCTGGGGCTACTCCTCAGATGGCTTGTTCCAATCCGAATCTGAGATTACATCCCGCAATATTACTCAAAGCTGGGGAGCCGTTAAACCGGGTGACATTAAATACACCGATTATAATAACGATAAAGTTGTTGATGAAAAAGACATCCACGATTTGGGAGAACACGATCCGCGCATCTCATACGGGGCTAACTTAAGCCTGAACTACAAAGGCATCGGCTTGAAATTGATCGGAACCGGTGTGGCAGATGGGAAAACCATGTACACACAATCCAATTACTTCTGGATTACCGGTTCACGCCAAAACTACTCAAAACCCATGATCGAACGCTGGCCTGAAACCAACAACTATCCGAGGTTAACTACCCAATCGGTGAATAATTACCAAGCTTCATCTTTCTGGTTGGCCAATGCAGCTTACTTTACACTTAAAAATGTGGAAGTTAGTTATACTTTTCCCCGCCTTTTATCAAAGAAACTCCTGATGAGTGATTTTAAAGTTTTTGCCCAGGGGAAAAACCTGTTCACCGTTTCCGATCTCACGAAATTCGGTTTGAACCCGGAAAATCCATATGCCGGAAGCTCCATGGGATATCCGTTGCTTAAAACGATCACGTTGGGTGTTGCCTGTAAATTTTAATTATTAAAATGAGACCTATGAAACGAATTATATTCATTATTATACTGGCCGTAAGCTTGGGTTCTTGCGATTTCCTGGATCCAAGGCCAATCCAGGATCAAACCAGCGAAGATTTGTGGAGCCACGCAACTTACGGCGAAGGGATTCTGACAACGGCTTATGCCGACCTTCAAAGCAATTTTCCAATCGATATGGATTATTATACCGACAATGCCGTTCCGAATACTCCCGGGGCCAATAATCTGGCATTAGGATCGTGGACAGTACAAAACAATCCGATAGGAAACTGGGATAATTGCTACAAAAACATCCGTTATCTCAATTTATTTATTGAGCATGCTACGGATTTGGTTTACAAAGTTTCTGATTCATACAAAGATTCTGTCCTGAATGTTCATCGCATGGGTGAAGCTTACTTTCTCAGGGCCTGGTACCAATGGCAACTGCTTCGTGACTACGGAGGATATGCTGAAGGGGAATCAACTGCTTTGGGTTTCCCAATTGTTAATACAGTGCTGGAACAAGGAGACGAACTGGATCTTCCGCGAAATACCTACGAAGAATGCGTAGAACAAATTGCCAACGATTGCGACTCGGCCATTAAGGTTTTACCTCTCGATTACCTGAACGGGACTGATGAATACACCGGATTGTTAAATAGAGGCCGCGGATCAGCATTGGCCGCCATGACCCTGAAAGCCCGTATGTACCTTTACGCGGCCAGCCCGGCTTACAGTTCACCCGACCAGGCCAAATGGCAACGTGCCGCCCGGGCTGCCGCGGAAGCAATTGAGGCTGCAGGAGGGTTGACCGATCTCGAAGATTTTGGCAACTTTAATGATGCCACAAGTCCTGACAATATTTGGATTTATCCAACCTGGGTAGGTAACTGGATGGAATCGACTTACTATGCCCCTTCTCTATACGGCAGCGGTTATTGTAACCCGGCTCAAAACCTGGTGGACGCTTTCCCTGCCATGGATGGTTATCCCACTGAAACCAGCTCGGTTTATA
>JAFGYB010000043.1 GCA_016936355.1 Bacteroidales bacterium
CATCAAAGAAAACAGGACTTACGATCAAATTTTGGGCGATATGAAAAAAGGAAATGGCGATCCTTACCTTTGTACTTTTGGTAAAAAAGTAACGCCCAATTCGCACAAACTGGTTGATGAATATGTTTTGATGGATAATTACAGAGCATCAGGTAAATGTTCTGCCGAAGGCCATTTGTGGACCGATGCTTCCATTGTTACCGATTACATCGAAAAAAATGTTCGCGCCTGGTTCCGCAGCTACACCCATGTTTTATATGATGCGATGGCCTATCCGAAAACCGGTTTCATTTGGGACGACGCTTTGGATCACGGCAAAAGTGTACGGATTTATGGTGAAGCCTGCGTTCCTGAATGGAAAGGATTGCCCACCTGGACTGATGTTTACCAGAATTACATGGCCGGGAAACCTTTTATCTTTAAAAATAAAACTACCATCGACAGGGTACGCGGACTTTTGTCCCCAACCTATCCCGGTTACGACAGCCATAATATTACGGATCAGATTCGTGCTACGGCTTTCATCGATGAATTGAAACATTACGAAAGTCTGCCCGGAGATGCTTTACCCGATCTCATTGTGATGGCTTTGCCCGATGACCACACCGGGGGAACTTCTCCCAAACACCCTACACCAAGAGCTATGGTTGCTGACAATGATTATGCATTGGGAAGAATTATCGAAGCTTTGTCGCACAGTAAATTCTGGAAAAATACAGTAGTCTTTGTAACCGAAGACGACTCACAACACGGCTGGGATCATGTTTCGGCTTACCGTACAGTAGGGATGGTGATTAGTCCTTATTCAAGACACGGAAAAGTGGTTTCAACAGAATACAACCAAACATCCATGATCAGAACCATTGAGCAGATTCTGGGCATTCCTCCCATGAATATTGAAGATGCTACAGCCAAGCCAATGTTTGATGTATTTACCGATAAAGCAAACGATACACCTTACAAGGCTTTGAAAAATATCATTCCTATCAATGAAATGAATCCTCCGCTTACCGCATTGAAAGGACAAGCACTGAACTATGCCATTGCTTCCGAGAAAATGGCTCAGTTAGGTATTGATGCCGGAAGCGATGATTTGCTGAACCGTATTATTTGGTCATCTGTAAATAAAACCAAAGCTTATCCTGCCAAATACGCCGGCAAGGATGATGACGATGATTAATAATTGAGAAGTCTTACGGAAAAAACCTGTCATCCTGAATGGAGCTAAGCGGAATGAAGGATCTCTTACTAAACAGAGATGCTTCACTTCGTTCAGCATGACAAAAAAAGGGGTTATTCTGAATAACCCCTTTTATGACTCTCCGTCTGTAAAAATTTACCGCTCCTCTTTCGTCCCATCCGAATAGAGGGCAAAGCGTTTCGCTTCGGCCCCGTGGGTTACTTCATCCTCCGGCCAGGGCCAGCCGCCAAATTGCGTTTGCCGGTACTCCGCATAAGCCTCCCGAATCTCTTGTTGGGTATTCATCACAAAAGGTCCATACTGCACCACGGGTTCCTGCATGGGCCGTCCCTGCAACAGCAAGGCGGAACAGGCTTCGTCTCCGGCCGTCAGGCTGACCGGGTGGTCCGGCTGTAAATCTGCCGAATGGTAGGCGGGCAGATTCGTATCATGCAAACGAAGCAAATCGCCTTTGTAAAAATACAACCGCCGGTTTATTCCGGGTGAAGCCACAGGCAACGCAAACGTCGCATTGGGTTCCAGGTGAATCACCCAAATGGCCACCTCGTTTTCGGCTTTGGCCGCCCATGAATCCGGTGGAGGAACCGGAGCTGCCAGACTATCTATTTTACCGGCTATCAATTCAATTTTTGTTTTTCTGCTTTGCCTGTCAACCGTTTCGTATCGGGGAATATCCTCGTTCCAAAACATTTTATAGTGCGGTTCGACCATTTTACTAACACGCGGTAAATTCAACCAAATCTGAAAAAGTTCCATCGGATTTTCTGTATCCTGATTCACTAAAGGAAACATTTCAGAATGCTGCAACCCTTTACCGGCCGTCATCCATTGTACATCGCCGTTGCCATAGCGACCAGCGGCTCCCATCGAGTCGCTGTGATCGACCCAGCCCCTGCGAACAACGGTTACCGTTTCAAAGCCGCGGTGCGGATGCGGGGGAAAGCCGGGAACGTTTTGCCCGTGGTACATCCGCCAGCCGTCTTTCACCTGGAAATCCTGACCAATATTTCTTCCCGCCAGTTCCCTTTTGTCGGGACCTAAACCGGCTGTTCCTTTTGGGTAGAAATCTTCGTGGTGCACACAAAACAGGAAGGGATCCAGGGCTTCCCACTGAAAGCCCAATGGTTTTATATTGAATATTGCAGACTGATTCATAGCAAACTCCTTTTTAGAATTCCAAAGATACATCAAGTCCTTTCCCAATCCAATCGGATGCTTTAGGTATAACAATTTTTAATAAACCACACTATGGGCGGCGATATTGAGAAAGTAATTGTCACAAGCAAATGCTTGCGCCGGTAAAGGAAGGCTCCAACACAGGTTATTGCTGTTGGCTTGATAAAAAACTCTAGTGATAGCTGATGGCCAGATCTTCCAGCGCCTCTTCCAGTGCTTCTTCACTCAAATCAAGGGCAAGAAACTGGATGGCTCTTTTCAGCGTGGAACAAACTTCAATATTGGCTACTTCCTGCGGAATTTGTTTCGCAAACAACATGATATAAGCCGTTTCAAAAGAAGTCTTGACCAAATGGACTACCTGGATTTCTTTCACTAAATCACTACTTTCAATCCTCAGTTTTACGATTTCTTCTAAATCCTTTAAGGAAAATTGAAAAACGGTTTTTCTAAAATCCATTATGGCTTTCGATACGCCGGAAGTCTCTTTGATGTGGAACAGGAAATTCAAGAAAGACAGCATTGTTTTCTTATCAATGTCACCGTTAATCCCAACCAGCAACAACTTGTTTTCAAACAAAAATTCATAATAAATCATCTGTCTTTTTTTGCTAAAGATAATAAAATCCTGATCAAATTTCAGCGGATCATCACACTGTTTTGGTTTTCTCTTTCCCGAATTTAAAAAGTTGTATGTATAAGAATATCCGTGCCTGAGGCAGAGACGAGAAGTCCCCAGGCAAAAAGGGGCGCCGTGCACGTTTGTGCATTGGCTCCCCAGTCAAAAAGGAAGCCATGCCTGTTTGTGCAAAGCTTCCCCGAACAAAAAGTGGAGTCGTGCCTGTTTGTGCAAAGCTTCCCCGGAAGAAAAGTGGAGCCGTGCCTGTTTGTGCAAAGCTTCCCCGGACGAAAAGTGGAGCCATGC
>JAFGYB010000044.1 GCA_016936355.1 Bacteroidales bacterium
AATTAAACAACGATTTTATCATTTCGGTTGGACTGTTTGGTTTTTAGCTTTGACTTTTATATTTACAAGGATTAATAGAAAAATAGAGAGCCCAGCCACTAACCCACAATAAATGTAAGCGCTTAAAGCAGTTTGTAAAAGGCAAAATAATTTTAACTTCAATGCAATTATTAAACTAAAAATTAACACTGTATCGATATGAAAATGAAATTTCGATTTCTGATTTTGCCATTCATTGGATTGTCTCTCTTGTTGTTGTTTTTATACTGTTGTAAAAAGGACATCGTTAACCCAACCAACGGCAAGTCCACTGCTTTGTTCAATCCAAACGTAACCTATGGTTCAATGACTGATCAAGATGGGAATACCTATAAAACCGTCACGATTGGTTCCCAAACCTGGATGGCTGAGAACCTGCGAACGACTAAATATTGCAATGGCGATGACATCCCCGAGGTTACAGATAATACAGCATGGATAAACTTAAGCACAGGAGCATATTGCAATTATCAAAACACTCAAAACATCGATACTATTGCTACATATGGCAGGTTATACAACTGGGCAGCCGTGAACGATAATCGAAAAATTATTCCCAACGGCTGGCACGTGCCTACACATGACGATTGGATCATACTTGAAACCTATTTGGTAGACTCTCTTGCGGGCATCAAGTTAAAAGAGTCTGGCAATACCCATTGGAACTATTTTCCACTGTTTCAGGTAACAAATGAAACCGGCTTTACGGCACTTCCGGGTGGCTACCGTGTTGCAATAAATGGCGATGGATTTATTAATATGGGAATAGAGGGTGGCTGGTGGACCGTGTCGGAGGAAGATCTTAATAACCTGGATAATGTGTATCACGTGACCATGGGCTACAACTATAGCTTTTTAGGCGGGTGCAACTGTCCCAAAAACCATGGTTATTCTATACGCTGTGTAATGGACTAGCCCAATTCAGAATAGGGAAAGAGTCCCGATTTATCGGGATTGACGAACTCTATCGGTTCAAGGCTATAGATAATCTTTTTCCGCTCCTTCGTTCTTCCTGTTTTATTAAAAGGAATGATTTTGCAAGCTTAGGAAGCTATAAACCATGGCGGGGAAACAGGTAAAAATTAACCATTCGCTTTTCGAAAAGCCGATGAAACAGAAATAAAAAAACCAACCAAAATCTATTATTATGGTATTCTTTTTACAATGGGAAAAAATTACTTTTAGCACCAAACCAGGTAGTGACTTTATAAGCGACTCGGTTCTCTTTTGGAGAGACAACAAAATTCAACTAAAAATTCATTCATTCTGGGGGCAGGGACCCGGCGGTTACCGCACACATTATGAATTTATTGTTAATGGTGAAACACACTCATTTCGTATGCTTGATTCATATATGAAAGGAACCAATGGAAAAATACCAGAAATAAAATCAACGTCACATAAGCTCAACATTACTGCGCTCCCGACTAAAATTGAGATTGAAGAAGAATCATTAGAATGATACATGCGGGTAAGTGTTCATCAGAATTGATTTCTAAATTGTACATGGCTACCACCAAAAACCAAGCTGAAAGTCAGGCAAAATGAAACCCCTGTTTTCCGATAAACCGATGAAACAGGAATCAAAAAAACCATCAAAAAAACATTTTTATGAACCATAAATCCTTTCTCTTTTTCATCCTCCTTCCTTTTCTTTTTGCAGGCTGTACAAAAGAAGAGTACACAGCAAACAACGGGGTTAGCCAATCTGAAATTCTGGGCACCTGGAAAGGACAAGACAATTGTACTAAGTATTCCTTTTTCGAGAATAATGAATTCACCGATTCTACTTTCTATGGTGTGGACAACACCCTGGTTCAGGTCATCAAAGGAACGTATGAAGTGAAAGACTCTTTCCTTTTCTTTACAGACGTGAGGCTTTTATACGACCGCAACAAGTTCAACGACAAAATCAACGCCTCGTATACCTATGTCTTTCCACAAATGCGCCTGCAACTCGCCGATAGTTTGCTTACCCTTACCAACGTAGCGGTCTACAATCGCCTTTCGGAGAATCGAACGGGAGGGGTGTACGGAACATGGAGTTCGCTCAGATTTATTTGTTCGTTCGACCGGGATCAGGTGCCGGATCTGATGACCGGAACATTAACTACCAAGCTTGAATTCATAAGCAATCCCGATTTATACCGCTACAAACAATCTTATGTTGTGGGGCAACAGCAATGGGAGGACACCTCCGGTTTCATCACTTTTCAGTACAAGCCAGCGGAGAAAAAAATTGAATTGGCGGGAACGGACTTTCCTGTTTCCTTTTCTACGAATCAGATGCTCATTGAAAATGGAAGGGCTCATTTTAAAAAAGTTAATTAACCTATCACCCCAGCTGTTGCAACGGGTGACCGGATTGATCCGATCGAGAATACTCACCTGCCTAAGGCAGGCTTGCGGGAGCAAAGGAAATAAATGGCTGTATGCTACAGACCTAAGGAAAATGGACTTATTTTAGCTGTATGATTGTCAGAACCCTTCTTTTTTTGGTATTAAATTTTGGAGCCCTGGGCATTGGCGGACTCTTTACCCGAAGCGGAGTAGCTTCCCCCTGGTATATGGAACTCGACAAAGCACCCTGGACGCCTCCGGGCTGGATGTTTGGATTCGCCTGGACACTCATCATGATTTGCTTTTCAATCTACATGGCTGCGCTGTGGCCGGAGGTGGCGAATAAGAAACTGATCATTGGGTTGTATGTCTTTCAATGGATCCTCAACGTTTCGTGGAATCCGCTGTTTTTCTCGTTCCATCAGGTTGCCGTTGCGCTGGTTGTTATCTCGCTACTGACCCTTTTGGTGGGCTATTTTTTGTTCGCTTATTGGCCGGTATTGAAAGTAAAGGCTGTATGGATTCTCCCCTATTTTGTCTGGCTGCTGATTGCAACCTCACTGAACGGATACATCTATTTTAAAAATTAAACAACGATACTCGCGTTGTCCCTGATTTGTGAACAGAACTTTGTATCTTTATAACTGACTGGAAAAGATACCACTCAGCACAACGACGATGAAAAAGCTCCTCCTTTTCTTCTTCCTGCTCCTGCTCTCCGTCAGTCTTTTTTGCCAGCCTGAGAAAGGAAAGAGGCTAATCAACATTTCCGGAACGGCCGAATACGATCTGCAGCGCGGTCACAACCTGTTCACCATAAAACTGCAACCGAAAGCCGGTTGGTTTCTGAATCAGTACTTCTGCCTGGGCGCACAGACCGGGCTGGGCTACGGTCATGAAAAGATTTATTCATCTGTATCGGGAGAAACGCAGCAATACTGGTTCAACACCAACGCTTATGTGCTGGAAGCCGGACCGTTGGTCCGGTTTTATTATCCGGCCAAAAGAAACGCCGCTTTCTTTCACACGGCTTTTCTGTACCAACACGTTCGGGAAGTCACCAAAACCGACTACAAAAACCTCAGCAACAACATACGGACCCACGGCGGAAGCGTGCAACTGGGCATTGGTTATGCCTTTTTCATCACCCCAAACATCGGCATCGAATTGCTGCCTGCCTACCAGTGGACCTTCAGCAAAGCCACCGTATCCGGAGACATCCTTCCCGTTTCCGGTACAGTGAGCGGAAAGTCGGTATCCAAAAAACTGGTTGTCACGCTGGGCTTACAGTTCTATCTTGGCAGCAAATCAAAAAAAAGCAACTAACACCGCTATTGGATTACCTGCCGAATTTTCAAGATGGACGCTGTGTGAATAGAACCAATAAAGTTGCTATCTTTATTCTTCCGCTGCGCATACAATTTGACGCAGCGCCACACAAATAAACAATACACTTTCTAAAATAAAAAAATGAATTTAAATCTGGCCGTACTCATCGACGGGGACAATATACCCTCCGCTTATGTTAAAGAAATGATGGAAGAAATAGCCAAATACGGCAATCCGACCATCAAACGAATCTATGGTGACTGGACCAAGCCCAACTTATCGAAATGGAAAAACCTGTTGCTCGAGAACGCCATCACGCCCATCCAGCAATATGGATACACCACCGGAAAAAATGCCACCGACTCAGCCATGATCATTGACGCCATGGACATCCTTTATTCGGAAAAAGTAAACGGTTTTTGCCTGGTTTCCAGCGACAGTGATTTTACAAAACTGGCCACCCGGCTAAGGGAAGCCGGGATGCAGGTCATCGGGATCGGAGAGAAAAAGACACCCAACCCGTTTATTGTGGCCTGCGACAAGTTCGTCTACATTGAAGTGCTGAAAAACCAGTCCAAGGAGCAGGAATCTGAAAACGAAAAGGGGGCATCCAAAGACAGCGTCGATAAAATAACGAATAAGGAAATTCAGTTTATTGCCACCACGATTACGGATTTATCTGATGACGATGGATGGGCCTTTTTAGGCGATGTGGGGAGTTTACTGCAAAAGAAACAACCGAATTTTGATCCCCGAAATTATGGCTTTCAAAAGCTGACCCCGTTGATCAAAGCCATTGGCAGGTTTGAAATAGAACAACGGGAAAGTCCCAAAAGCCGGTACAAATTAATTTATGTGAAAAATAAAGAACCGCGGAAAGCCAAAGGAAAAAAGTAATGGCGGCTGTAGGCCCCTCTCCCCGCTCATTTGGGTTTATCACCCGGACGTAGATCTGAAACTCAGGATGGTTTGAAGCACCTGTTTCAACCATCTTTAAGCATACTACGATGAACGCACTTACCTGGAATCAAAACGAGTCTATCAATCCCAACTTAAACGGATTGGAACAATCGGATACGCTGGCCATCAACGAACGGTCTAAAGAACTCATGGCTACAGGAAAAAAGGTATACCGTTTCGGACTCGGACAATCTCCCTTTCCCGTCCCGCGGTGTGTGGTTGAGGCCCTACGCCTGAATGCCGATCAAAAAGACTATTTGCCGGTCAAAGGCCTGTTGCAGTTGCGGGAAGCTGTGGCCGAATTTCACCGCAAAAAAGACAATATCAATGTAACGGCTGAACATGTGATCATCGGCCCCGGCTCCAAAGAACTTGTTTTTTTGCTTCAGCTGGTGTTCAACAGCGACATCATTATTACCAGTCCCTGCTGGGTTTCATATGTTCCGCAAGCCAAAATTATCGGGAAAGGAATCGACGTGATCCACAGTTCTTTTGAAGACAAATGGCAACTGACCCCTGCCCTGTTTCGCGGTTATCTGAAAAACAGGGGGAAGAAAGACAGGCTTTCCCTGTTGATCTTAAATTACCCGGGCAATCCGGATGGCGTTTCTCTGGCGGAAGATGCACTGAAAGAAATCGCAGCTTTGGCCAGGGAAAACAACATCATCATTTTGTCGGACGAGATCTACGGACAACTGAACCATTCGGGACAACATGTTTCCATTGCTAAATATTATCCCGAAGGAACCATCATCAGTTCCGGACTTTCCAAATGGTGTGGTGCGGGCGGCTGGCGGCTGGGAACCTTTGCTTTCCCCAAAAATTTACAGTGGATTTTGGAGAAAATGGCCATTGTAGCCAGTGAAACCTACACTTCCGTCAGTGCACCCATCCAGTTTGCCGCCGTCAAAGCATTCAAATGCGGAGGAGAAATTGAGGAATACCTGTGGCAGTCACGAAAGATCCTGGCCAAAATCGGGAATGAATGTGCCGGGAAATTAAACAACGCCGGGATCAAAACCCACGCTCCTGTAGGTGGCTTCTATCTTTTTCTGGATTTTTCAAATTTTTTCGAAACCATACAATCCAGGGGAATCAAAACCTCCAAAGAACTTTGTACCGCAATTTTAAACGACACCGGGGTGGCTGTTCTGCAGGGCAGTTCGTTTAATTGCAGAGCAGATCTGTTTACAGCCCGGATGGCCTATATTGATTTTGACGGTGCCCGGGTACTGGCTGCCGCCCGAACGATCCCCGTGCATCAAGCCTTACCCGATACGTTTACAAAAATCTATTGTTCGAAAGTACTGGAAGGCGTGGATCAACTCATCCACTGGTTTCAATAAGTCCAGGTGAAAGTACCCAAACCCACGCACAACTTAAAATTCTGAAACCTGAATCTTTGCTCTGTCACCCATTCGATCGGGATTCATCAGTATGGACTACTTCAGTCCCATTTGCAGGCCAAAGTGTATCCTTTCAGTTTATAATCATTCTATAAAAAATGCATTTTTAATTTAAGTAATTTTGTAGAAACAGTCTTCTGTTTTTGAGGGTGCAGCAAAAACGGTTTTGATCGGAAATATTTCATTACGAGATGTTTCCTGTTTTTTTATCAACGATTGAATAACATTTGTTTAAGGAGCAAATCATGAAAGATTCTGAATTTTCTTTAAATCCGAACCCACTGGTACGCTATTTGAAAAAACCAGCCTGCGAGTTTACAAGAAATGACATCATCGGGTATGTCGAAGATCACGAAATTGAGATCATCAACTTCCGTTACACTGCAGAAGACGGCCGTCTGAAAACCCTTTCCTTTGTCATTACCGGAAAAGAGCATTTGGAATCTATTTTAACCAACGGTGAACGGGTAGACGGCAGTTCGCTCTTTTCTTTTGTAGGTGCAGATTCATCAGATTTATATGTTGTACCGCGCTACACAACTGCATTTGTGAACCCCTTCAGCGAAATTCCCAGTTTGGATATTCTTTGTGCCTTTTACACCAGCGAAGGGCAACCTCTGACCTCTGCGCCGGAATATATTCTTAAAAAAGCGCACGCGGCTTTTAAAGAAAAAACAGGCTATACCTTCCGTGCTATGGGGGAGTTAGAGTATTATCTGATTGTTCCTAAAGAAATGGGAAATCTCTATCCTGCCCGCGACCAGGCGGGCTACCACGAGTCGGGTCCGTTTAGTAATTTCCAGGCGTTCAAAGATGAGGCGATGACGCTGATTGCGATGGCCGGTGGCAAAATTAAATACGGACATTTGGAGGTGGGAAACTTTACCGATGAGGAAAATATCTATGAGCAACAGGAGATTGAATTTTTACCGGTCCCTGCAGAAGAGGCAGTTGACCAGCTGGTCATTGCCAAATGGATGTTACGCATGTTGGCCAATGAGTATGGTCTGTTGTTGAGTTTTGCACCAAAGATTACCGTAAATAAAGCCGGTAGCGGGTTGCACATTCACATGCAGCTTGAAAAAGACGGTCGGAATATGATGGTGGAAAAGGGAGAATTAAGTACCGATGCTAAAAAAATGATTGCCGGAATACTGGATTTGGCTGAACCCTTAACGGCTTTTGGAAATACGATTCCGACTTCATACCTGAGATTGGTACCCCATCAGGAAGCGCCAACCAGTATTTGCTGGGGCGATCGAAACCGTTCCGCTTTGATTCGCGTGCCGCTGGGATGGCTGGGCGCTGCCAATCAAATGGCAGCCCTTGAGAATCCGCAGGATAAGACGCTTAAACCATTGAACGAAATAAAACAAACCATCGAATTGCGTTCGGGCGATGGTTCGGCTGATTTGCACCACTATGTGGCCGGAATTATTGTGGCGGCTCAGCATGGTCTTGAGATGGAGAACAGTATGGAACTCGCCCGGAAATTATACCTGGATGTAAATATTTTTGATGAGGCACACAAAGACAAATCAGCCCAGTTGAAAGGCTTACCCACTTCATGCTGGGAATCGGCAGAAAAGCTGGAGGAAAAGCGTTCCTGTTTTGAAGCCACCGGGATTTTCCCTGCCGGAGTTATCGATCGTTTCATCGATCATTTGAAAGCTTATGATGATAAAGATTTAAGCGAAAGACTCTATGGTAAGCATGATGAAATTGCCAGATTAGTTGAAAATTATCTGCATCAAATGTAGCGTATGCCGCGAAAACCCCTGCCAGGTGTAAGTATCAAACCCTTCTTCCAACATAAGACATAAAACTTTGAACTTGTCAGTTTAGAGTTGCGCTACACTGTTCAGCATGACAACAACCGTACGTGCAAAAAAACATATATTGGTTCAGAAAACACGACCGGTTCGCCTCATCAACACAATCCTTTTCTTACCTTTGAGCTTTCTTCATTTTAACATTGAACATTTCGGGAAATGAAATTGAATCCAAAGAAAAACCTCGAAGAAAGCCGCAAAAAAGCAGGTTATATTCCACGAAAAAAGGCCACCCAGAAAGATTACGACCGCATCGGTTTCATGTCGGGACTGGAAGTCCACCAGCAGTTGCTGACCAAAGAAAAACTGTTTTGCCACTGTCCGGCAGGAATTTTCAACAAGAGTGAGGATTACGATGCGCAACTGGTACGCCACATGCGCCCTACCTTGAGCGAATTGGGCGAATACGACGGCACCGCGCTCATGGAATTCCGAACACGAAAGGAAATTATTTACCGGATCAAAAACCGCACAGCCTGTACCTACGAAGTGGATGATACGCCCCCTTTCCCCATGAACCGGGAAGCCCTGGAGATCGCCCTGGAAATTTCGCTGTTGTCCAAGCTCAACGTGGTGGGCGAAGTGCACATCACGCGGAAACAGTACCTCGACGGCAGCATTCCCACCGGTTTTCAGCGGACGGCTATCCTGGGCGTGGAAGGTGAACTGGAGCTGCCTCACAAAAAAATCAGACTGATTCAGTTGAGCATTGAAGAAGATTCGTGTCGCGAAATTTCCGACATAGGGCACACACGCATATACAAAACCGACCGGCTGGGCATGCCGCTCATCGAAACGGTCACCTACCCCGACTGTGCGAACCCCGACGAACTGCGCGAAACCTGTGATTACATCCGTTTTCTGAACCGGAGTACCGGGAAAGTAAGAACCGGAATGGGGGCCGGACGCCAGGATGTGAATGTGAGCTGCCGCGGCGGTTCACGCGTGGAAATCAAAGGTGTGGCGCACACCAAATGGATTCCCGAACTGTCGCACAACGAAGCCTTCCGACAATGGTCGCTGCTGTTGCTGAAAGACGAGCTTTTAAAAAGAATAAACCATGTATCTGATTGGAAGATCACACACCAGCCCATTAAAAAATCCATTCTGAAAGACGTTGATTTGCCCGAGCATGCCGAAGTACTGGTGGCCGTGAATTTACCCGGTTTTCAGGGTGCCCTTTCCTGGTTTACCCAGCCCGGCAAAATGTTTGCGGACGAAATTACCGACCGGCTGAAGGTCATCGCCTGCATCGAGAAACCAAACATGCTTCACTCTGAGGAACTGGAACCGGTGGTTTCAGAAAAACAGTGGGCAGAAATCAGAAACAAACTGAGTTCTGGTGAAAACGATGCACAGATCATCATTACCGGGACTGAAGACGACATACAAACAGCACTGGAAACCATCGAAGAACGGTGTAAGATGGCGCTGGAAGGAATTCCCGAGGAAACCCGCAAATCGTTACCGGATGGCACCACTATTTTCGAACGCGTGCTGCCCGGTGCCGACCGCATGTATCCCGACACCGATTCCGCGCCAATTCCACTGGATGATGCCTATATTGAAAGCCTTTCCCACAATCTGCCCGAAGATATGATTGAGCGCTACCGAAAGCTGAAGGCCTGGAACATTCCCGAGGACACCTATGCCTACATTTTTTCCAAAAACCATTTCCCCATCATTGAACGCATCATCAATGAACTGGGCATCGACAGCGTTTTTGCCGGAACTTTCTTCGGACATACATTGAAATTTGCCGAAGGTCACTACAAAGTTTCCCCCGATTTTACCTACAAGATGATCTACGGGATGTTCGGTTATTTAAAGAAAAAGGAAATTCATCCGCTCATTGCCGTCAACATGCTTCCCGAATTGCTGGAACATCCCAAAATGGATTTTGACTCCATCTTATCGGGACTGAAATTCAAAAAAATGAAGGCCGAAGCCATCGTCGATAAAGTGCCGGTTTTACTGGAGAAATTCAACCAAAGTAAAACCGGTTCCGAACCAGGGGACCGCACCAACTGGGTGATGGGACAGCTCAGAAACATGGCGCTGGGGAATATGGATCTGACCGTGTTAAGCAAGAAAATCGGATAAAAAAAGAAGAAATGGACAACGATATTTTTCAAGGATATAAAGGTGCTGCGCTGGAAATACTGAAGAAGTACCAGGTGCGTGTGTGGGGTCAGACCCGGGTGGAAACCACGCGTGGAACATTCACGGGAACCGTGTTGCCCCGTTCGGAAAACGACGACGACAAGCATATTGTGGTGAAGATAGCGACCGGGTACAACATTGGGATCGACGTGTTTACCATCCAAACGATGAAGGAAACCGGCTACAAAAAAGCCGTGTACAAAATTCCCGAAAAGGAATTCCCGACTACACCCGGCTTGCCCAAGGTAAAATTATTCGGAACCGGCGGCACCATTGCCTCCCGGCTTGACTATCGCACCGGAGCGGTCATCCCGGCTTTTTCACCGGGCGAACTGTATGGTGCCGTACCCGAACTCGCCGACATCTGCAATTTGGAAACGGAAAAGGTGTTTGCCGTTTTCAGTGAAAATATGGGACCGAAACAATACATCGCTCTGGCCAAAGCCATCGGCAAGGAAATTGAAAAGGGCGTGGACGGCATTGTGATCGGCCACGGTACCGACACGCTGCACCACACCGGAGCCGCGCTGACGTTTATGTGCCAGAACCTGCCTGTCCCGGTGGTGCTGGTGGGTTCGCAGCGTTCATCTGACCGCCCCAGCTCCGATGCCGCCCTGAACCTGATGCATGCCATGAAAGCCGCCGGACAGTCCGATATTGCCGAGGTAATGGTTTGTATGTTCGGGCCTACTTCTGACAAATACGGCCTGCTGCACAAAGGAACCCGGGTCAGGAAAATGCACTCTTCTTATCGTTCCACGTTCCGCACCATCGGCGACACACCGCTGGCCATGATCAGCCGCGAAGAAATCACGCCCATCAAGGAAGAATACAACCAGCGTCGCAACGATAAAGACGTAAAAATCCTTCCCTATTTCAGCGACAAGGTCACCATGCTCTACTATTATCCCGGAATGAACGCCGACGTACTGGACGCGCTGGTTGACAAGGGATACAAAGGGGTGATCATTGTAGGCACCGGACTGGGTCATGTGAACAAGGAACTCTATCCTGCCATCGAACGGGCCCACGCCAAAGGGGTCCACCTGTTCATGACGCTGCAAACCATCTGGGGTTACGTACAGATGTTTGTGTACGATACCGGCCGTGACATGATGGCCAAGGGCATCATCCCGGCCGGAAATATGCTGCCCGAAGTAGCCTGGGTGAAGCTTAGCTGGATTCTGGGGCAGACCGAAGATCCGGAGGAAGTAAAACGTATGATGCTGACGCCCGTCAACGACGAGATCACCCACCGCGAGCCCTACAACGGCTATCTGGTCTACCAGGGCGGTGTGCCCGAAGTGGAAGACTTTGTGAAGAAAGTATACAAATAAAAAGGGGTTACCAACAGGAAACTGATCGCAACAAAGCGCTGCTGACCGACCGGATGGAAGCTGCCCGGGATCCGACTTTCGGAACCTCACGGGTCGTTTCTCTTGAACGGGTGTTCAACGACTGGTATCAAAGAAAACGGAAAGGAGTTGTTCCGTTATTCATTAGGCAAAGGAACAAATAAGAACAAAAGACCGACAGCCATACAAACCGATGATTTCTTTTTAATTTGAACCTAAAATGATTAGTTTTACACCCCTGTTTGAAACCAAAGCCGGAAATTAATTTCGAAATGTTCTATTAAAACCTCAAAAAAATGAAAAAAACAATCTATATCATTACGGTCCTTTTCTTCTTTTCGGGACTGGCCAGTGCACAAAGTCTTACGGAATCGCTGGGTACCGTCAAAACGCATTTCAAGTTTTATTCCGATACTACTCCGCTCAATGTTAGCGAGCAGTTTATCATAAAAAGAGCGGGAAGTTACTCGGTCACCGCTCAGGACTTAGGAATGGCTGCCGGTTATGATTCGTATCACCTTGAATTTGCCACCCAAACAGCACTGAAAACGACAGATATTTACAAACACAACAAGGTTAGCGAATACAACGTCAGGTTTTACGATGCAAACAATAACCTGCTGGGGACTTTCATGTTTGAACCCGAGCACGCGCAAAAGATCAGCAATACCAACAAGAAAGGAAGTGAAGCTTTTTATTCGCTGGATCTGTTTAAACTACCCTTATCGATATTGGATCGGACAGTCAAAATAAATATTCTGGAGTACAGAAAATAAAGCATTGTACCTGTATCCTGTTGATCGTAGGGAGCCATGTCGATAAAGATGAGGGATAATAAGAATTAACCTGCCCATTTCCCTATGGGAATGGCAGGTTAACATTAAAAAAGCCCAAACTTATCCCTAGCTCAGCTTTTTTTCGATGATGTTGGTGGCCACAAACCACAGCAACAAGGATATTAGGTAAATAAAGAAACCGGTCAGCGTGGTGATCATGGATACTTTAACACCTCCAAATACGACTGCAGGTGAAATGTCACTGACTTGCTGGATAACGGAAAAGGCATGGTACAGTCCGATGAGTTGTCCCAGGATTCCGGAAATAAAAGCGAACAAACCAATGGAACGACCGTATCCCAGTTTGCGCAATACCTTGTTGGCCTCCATTTTGGAGGTGAAACCGACAACAAAATAATATACGATCCAGGCAACCATGGCGATGAATAGAAGGGTCAGGACTCCCATGAACAACGGGCCTCCCATGTAAAATAATTCTCCAAATGATTTCATAACAAAAAGTTTAATGATTAATACTGGGACTAAATTACAATCGTTGAAGGCTCTGAATCAAGGTCGAATCCGGTTCTAAACCGGTCGTTTACCGACACAACCTTGCAAGATTCAAAATTTTAACGAATTTCGTATTAAATATCTGAAAAAGTGAACAGCAAATCATCCAATCCGGTTTATCACATTTTGTACATCCTTGTTGTGATTTTGGTTTTAACCCTGGTTTTCGGTCATTCGTGGGGTAACAATACCGCTGCTTTTTATTTCATCAGCATGTTGCTGCCCATCGTGCTTGGCACTTCCTATTTTTTCAATTATGTTCTGGTCCCCCGTTTTTACCTGAAAAAGAAATTCTTCCGGTTTGGATTGTACACCTTTTATATGATGGTAGTCTCCGTTTACCTGGAGGTCCTCGTTTTGCTTTTTGCCTTTATTTATCTGGTAAATTTCCATTTCAGCAAGATCGGACCGAATGCTTCAGACACCATCTTACTGGCCGTGATTTTGTATTTACTGGTCTTTGTAGGATCCTTTTTTTTGATGGCCCGTCAGATCAAGGAAAAACAGGAAATGATCCGGCAGTTGATGATCGAGAAGGAAAAAATGGAGGTTCCTTTTCTGGAAATCATGTCCAACAGGAAAAAGACCAAAATCCCTTACAACGATATTATTTTCATCGAAAGCCTGTCTGATTATATCAAGATTAACACCATTTCCGAGGAGATCATCAGCAAAGAAAAGATCAGTACTTTGGAGGAACAACTTCCCGATATGTTTTTGAGGATCCACCGTTCCTTTATCGTCAACAAGCAAAAAATCAAAAATTTCACCTACAATGAAGTTGTAATCGGAGACACTACTTTGAATATTGGCCGCAGTTATAAAAAGTCGGTCAGAGAGTCGTTGCAGCAATAAAAACCATTCGGTAATATTTCCTAATTTTATGGTTCAATTATTTACTCTGTCTCTTTCACAGAGTAAATACAACACCTATTTCTATGTCTCCCAAAGAACTGATACAACAATGGGTTTTTCTTTTCAACAAAGCAGATGCTGAAGGAATCAGCAACCTGTATGCCGATGATGCTGTGAATCACCAGGTGGTCACCAATCCCGTTCGTGGGAAGCAAAACATAAAAAAAATGTTCGAAAATGAATTTGCTCAGGCTGAGATGACCTGCATCGTTGAGCACATTTATCAGGACGGAACATGGGGCATACTGGAATGGAAGGATCCGTTAGGATTGAGAGGCTGTGGTTTCTTCCACATCATCAAGGATAAAATTGCTTTTCAAAGAGGATACTGGGATCAGTTGTCTTTTTTACGACAACATCATCTGCCCTTGCCTGAAGAATAATTCCCTTCATTTGATTGTTAATTCATATTTCATGGCAATGAAAACAAAATATGCGCTCTTTCTACTGACCCTTTTCCTGATATCGGGTTGTATCAGCTCCAACACCGGAAAACAATTTTCAGGCTTCTGGGAAGGGCCGCATCCCGCAAACAAAGACAAGAAATTTTACATTCATCTGACGCTGCACCATGATACAATAGCAGCAGAAGGATTCTGGACAGACCGTCATTTTTATACGGAACATTTCAGGGTCGACAGTGTTTCTGTTCATGATGATAGCATTCGGTTTTTCATTCCCAACTGGAATTGTTTTTATCTGGGAAAATTATCCGGGAATCAAATGCTGAAAGGAGGATTCAGCTGTAAAAATGAAGCCTTTGATTCGGTAAATCTGCACAAAAATAACGGGGCAGAAATTTATTTGACCGAAGCCAAACCGGGCTGCCAGAAAAGTAATTATCAATATAAATACCGGGTTCCAACTGCAACTAAGGATGGTATACCAACTGGTCGGTTTCAATCAAAAAATAATTCCCTGTTTGTTGATTCGTTGGTGCCCGAAATCATTCAAAACAAGTATGGAAGGCTCAATTCATTTCTGGTAATCAAAGACGGAAAACTCATTTGTGAGGAATATTTTTACGGCTATACTCGCGATGATCTCCATCCCATTGAGTCCAGCACCAAAAGTATCACCTCCCTATTGATCGGTATTGCCAGAGACAAGGGAATGATCGGGAATCTCCAGGAACCGTTGTACAAAATTTTCCCCCAGTTTCCTGAACTGAAAAAGGGTCAATACCAAAAAATAACCATTGAAAACCTCTTGACCATGACTTCCGGATACGAGCCCGAATACAAACCCTACCTCGATAATGATCGGCTGGCATTTTCCCTGACCAGAAAACTGATTCAGCAACCGGGAAAGGGATTTATTTATGACGGGGGAAATCCTGAAATTCTCGGCGCCGTCCTGAAAGCCAAAACCGGAGTTTATGCCGAAGAGTGGGCCCAGAAATACCTTTTTGATCCACTGGGAATTACTCACTACGACTGGCATTTATACCGAAATCACGGTTATCCCTGCATGGGCGGTTCACTGGCCCTGCTGCCGAGAGATATGGCAAAAATCGGGATGATGGTGCTGAACGAAGGCGAATACAATCATCAGCAGGTTGTGTCAAAACAATGGATCAAAGAATCCACCAGCATGAAAACAACAACTAACAGCCCCGGAGACAATTATGCTTATCTGTGGTGGGACATCTATTTGCATTCCGGAAAGAAGAATTACAAAACCATCTGGGCGAACGGGCTGGGCAGTCAGTTTATTTATATCATTCCTGAACTCAAAACCGTTATAGTTACTACCGGTCATAATTATGAATTTGATTCCTGGGCCATCACCAAAGGCATCAGTAAGTATCTTTACCTTTTGGATAATTAATGAAAATGAAACATACAGACATAACTGACTTAGCGTTCAGGAAACTGGATTTCGACGACGTGAAAAAACTGGTCCGGTGGGCCGAAGAGGAAGGATGGAATCCCGGACCCCACGATGCTGAAGTGTTTTGGGAAACCGATCCGGACGGTTTTTACGGATTTTATTTAAACGATCAGCTGATTGCCGGTGGAGCTGTTATTTCCTACAACGGAGCCTATGGGTTCATGGGACTTTTCATCGTAATACCGGAATTCAGGAATCGGGGCATCGGACGAACACTTTGGTATCAAAGGAGAGACCTGCTGATCAGCAGGCTTCACAATGATGCAGCCATCGGCATGGACGGCGTGGTAGACATGCAGCCTTTTTATCGGAAAGGAGGGTTTGAAATCGCTTTTAAAGATGAACGATACGAGCGACTGGGGGAAAAATTTGATCTCAGCCCTCACATTTATCCCGTTATGGAAACCGAACTGAATGAACTGCTGGAATACGACCGTCAGTGTTTCGGCTATTCCAGGCCTCAATTTCTTATTCCCTGGATGAACCGGCCGGGTACCCTAACATTTCAATACATAGAAAACGGTGTACTTAAGGGGTTTGCCGTTCGAAGAAAAGCCGCTCAGGGTTATAAAATAGGACCTTTGTTTGCCGACAACGAATCGGTAGCCGAAGAACTGTACAAAGCCTGTCTGAACTCAGTTGCAGGAGCCAGGATTTACCTGGACATACCGATGATCAACCGGGGGGCAGTGGAACTGGTAAAAAAATACCGGGCACACTACGTATTTGAATGTGCCCGGATGTATCGGGGTAATCCCGTGCAAACAAACATTCATAAAATATTCGGGATCACCTCCTTTGAATTAGGATAAATCAACCCTTGATCGTCAGCGTACTGCCGCTTTGGGTAACCGTATATTTTTTCAAAGGAGCCGGTGGAGGCCCGTACAGTACATTCCCGTTGATGTCATAGGTCCCGCCATGACAGGGACACACAAAGTCGTTGGAGCTTTTGTTATAGGCCACACTACAACCCTGGTGGGTACAGATATCCGACAGGGCCACAAACCGCCCACCGGAATTCACAATAATGACATTGTTTTTAATCACAGCACCGCCCGGTGAATTCAAAGCAGTGTAGGGTGACTGATTCAAATCAATAGAGAAGTTCACACTGCCTGCCGAGGTTCCCAAAGTACTTTTTTGACAACTTTCAAGAAAAATTGATGCACCCACAAAAGCTGAGCCACACAAAATACAAGACGATTTTAGAAAGTTTCTTCGATCCATTTTTTCAGATTTAATGTTAACGATTGTTCGTTGAAATCAGGGTTGGTTATTTATTCTGATTCCAAATAAGAACGCAAGGTAGTTTTTCGTGGTATGAGGCCTGTCAGAGTTTAAGAGTTTTTAACAAAAAAGCGTTTGAATCATACATGAAACAAAGAATTTTCTATTTTTACTTCTCGATGAAAAATGCCTTGTAAAGGGTATTTTGAATGAAGAAAAAAACAGTCAGAAGTCACCAACAATTAGTTATGAATTCCCGTATCAACACTCCTTTGGAAGACTACTTGAGCGCGCTTATCAAAGAATTTAGTTGCAACGCCGACCCGAAAAATGCCCGGGGACAAAAAGCCTACATGAAAGATCAGTTTGAGTTTCTGGGCATCAAAGCACCGATACGGCAACACATTCAAAAACCTTTTCTGGCAAAACCTCATTTACCACCCAAACGTGAACTGGATTCCATTATTCATCAACTCTGGAATCAACCCTATCGCGAATACCAGTATTTCGCTCAGGAACTGGCTCTGAAGTATGTCAAAGACTTAGAAAAAAGGGACCTTGCTCTCCTGGAATACATGATCATCCATTTCTCGTGGTGGGACACGGTGGACTTTATAGCTGCCAAACTGGTGGGAGCCTATTTGAAAACTTTTCCCGAAGAAAGAAAAACCTGTGTGGAAAGATGGCTTTCCTCCGAAGATCTGTGGCTGAAACGCACTGCCATTCTGTTTCAGTTGAAATACAAAATAGAAACCGACACCGAACTGCTGTCGCACATCATCCGATCCCTCACCTGCACCAGAGAATTTTTCATCAACAAAGCCATTGGTTGGGCCCTCAGAGAATACGGAAAAACCAATCCGGACTGGGTAACTCAATTTGCAGAACAAACACAACTCAGTCCTTTAAGCCGGAAAGAAGCCTTAAGAAGAATTATTCAGTAACCCGATAACCCTATGAAAAAAATTATTTTAACCCTTTTGCTTTTCAGCATTTATCTTTTTTCAAACGCTCAATCGAATTTCAAAAAAGGATCCATCATTAAATTGAACGGGACAGAAGTACAGGGATCCATCAATTACACCGGTGACATACAAAACAGTAAGGTCTGTGTATTTAAAAACGAGCATGGAAATGTAACCCGCTACCATCCGGGGGAGATTTCGGGTTACCGTTATAACCGGGGAGGTTATTATGTTTCACGATATTTAAAAGATACCAATACCGTGCATCAAATCTTTGCGCGATATCTGGTCAGGGGGGAAAAGAGCGTCTATTTTTTAAGAGACAAATCCGGATATCACTATCTGTTGGAATTCAAAAAGGATACCCTGACCCTGATTCCTTACGAGGTCAATATCATTTGGAAAAAAGGCAATCCTTATGAACAAACGCCCACAGCATACAAAGGCTATCTCCAGTATTATTTTAAAGACCAGCCGTCACTGAAGAATACAATCAGTCAAATGGGGCAACCCAGCTTCAACAATATGATCCGGCTGACCAAGAAATATAACGAGTTAACCTGCGGCGATACCTGTTATACGGTTTATTACAAACAGCCCTCTCTGAAATTTGGTATTGAACCGAGGTATGATTTTTATCTTGGTAAAAATTTGCTTTATGATCAGGGCATCCTCAGTTCATTTGGTGTTTTGGTTTACCTGAGGTTACCGCGCGCAGGTGAACGTTGGAGCATAAAAACCGGTTATTTCCGATTATTTTATAAAAAGAATGAAACCCAGACCGTAGAACAAGGAGCCAGAATACCACTTATGGTCAACTACATTTTTACAAATAACCGTACTATTCAGCCTAAGATTGATATCGGAGTAAACATAATATCCTCTTTGGTTGTAGTATACAATATTTCACCGGGAGTTATGGTACAAATTGACAAAAAACTGTTTTTGGATCTGGGTTACGAAACATTTATTCACCCGGGTGCCATGATCGGTGGAACTTTCTTTATGGCCAATTCACTCCACGCCGGGTTTTATTTGAAACTATAAATTTCCAAACATTATCAACTTTCAGACTTTTTAACGCTGTAATATACGATACCCTTTGAGGTTTCTTATCTTTGCATTCCGGTTCACATTTTCAACCGTAAGCGATGGTATATATCTATAATTTTTTTGTTTATCTGTTCAGTCTGATCATCCGGCTGGCTTCCCCTTTTAATGCACAGGCACGTCTTTTTGTAAAGGGGCGCAAAGATCAATTCAAAAGAATAAAAGAAGCCCTGGGACCTTACGATGAAATTGCCTGGTTCCACTGTGCCAGTCTGGGAGAGTTTGAACAGGGTCGACCGGTAATGGAAGCCTTCCGAAAAACTTTTCCCCGCTATAAAATTCTGCTTACGTTCTTCTCACCTTCGGGTTACGAACTGAAAAAAGACAATGCACCCGCCGATTATGTTTTTTATCTGCCCATGGATAAAGCGCACAACGCACGTCGTTTTGTTAGAATAGTCAGACCCCGGATTGCCGTGTTCATCAAGTACGAATACTGGTTCAACTACATGAACGAACTGTATAAGAACAAAATTCCGTTGTTTTATATTTCGGCTATATTCCGTAAAAAACAGCATTTTTTCAAAACCTGGGGCTGGTGGTTCCGGAATCAACTGCAAAAGGTCAGCTGGTTCATGGTGCAAAATGAGGCCTCGGCCCAATTGCTCACCAACATCAAAATCTTTCACCACGAAGTGAGCGGCGATACCCGTTTCGACCGGGTACTGAAAATCCTGGAAAGTCCCCGCGAACTATCGGTTTTGGAAAGTTTCAAAGGCGACAGCAAAATCCTGATGGCAGGCAGTACCTGGCCTCCCGACGAAGGGATTCTGAAAAATTACTTTGAACAAAAACCCGACCTAAAACTGGTGATTGCTGCCCACAAAACCGATGAGGCCCACATCAGAGAGATACAACAGAAATTTGCCGATTGGAACCCGGTTCTCTTTTCTCAGGCTGATGAAGTATCGGTCCAGAATGCACAGGTATTAATCGTGGATGTAATGGGCTTACTCTCGGGATTGTACCGTTACGCGGATATCGCTTATGTGGGTGGTGGATTTGGTACAGGGATCCATAATTTACTGGAACCCGCCGTTTTTGGGATTCCTGTTCTGTTCGGACCCAACCACCAGCATTTTCAGGAGGCACTGGACTTATTAGAAAAGGGAGGGGGGTTCACCATTAGAAACAAAACACAGTTTCAGGAAATCATGGATCAGCTGCTTTCCGAACCCGAAAAATATATTCAGGCAGCCCGGGCTGCCCAAACCTATGTCAGCAGCCATTCCGGAGCAACGGACAAGGTAATCTGGAAAATGAAAGAATATATTGTTGCCGGTTAATTTCCTTGTTTTTTAAAAATTCCGATTATTTTTGTGAAAATTTAAAAATAATGACCATGTCAACACTATTGAAAAAAGCACTGAGAAAACCCACAGCTGCCGATATAGTTTTTCTGGTAAAAGACGGCAAGGACCTGACCCAAATTGGTCTTACCGAAGACGAAATGGCGTATGTAAAAAAACAACACCGCGACAAACAACGGGTGATTGTGATCAACCGCTACAAGAACCTCTTAATTGTGGTGTACGGCGATCACCTGGGAACCCTGGCATCGCGACTGGAATCGTACCGCATGCGCGGCGACGAGGCCCAGTTGTTGCTCAATAAGGCTTCGGTAGAAAGAACGGTAGTTTTTAACATTCATGCTTCCAGAGAAGAAACACTGGCTTTTACGGAAGGAATGGTATTGGGCAATTACCAGTTTGTAAAATATAAGAAAGAAGGGTCCCGGAAGGGCAATACACTGAAAGAAGTGGACGTATACGACCAGCAGATTTCAGATGAAGACCTTACGGAAACATCTGCTCTGATTGACGGTGTTGTTCTGGCTCGTAACTGGGTTAACGAACCCGTTTCCTATCTGACTGCCGTTCGGTTTGCCGATGAAATGAAAGAACAGGGTGAAGCCGTTGGTTTAAAGGTGGAAATATTCAACAAGAAAAAGATCGAAAGCCTGAAAATGGGTGGTCTGCTGGCAGTGAATAAAGGAAGTATTGATCCGCCTACGTTCACAATGATGGAGTGGAAACCTAAAAATGCTGCCAACAAGAAGCCGTATATCCTGGTTGGGAAAGGTGTAGTGTATGATACCGGTGGTCTGAGCCTGAAACCGACCAATTTTATGGACACCATGAAATGTGATATGGGAGGTGGAGCTGCCGTAGCCGGTGCCATGATCTCCATTGCCAAAAACAAATTACCCGTCTATGTGATTGGTTTGGTACCCGCCACCGACAATCGACCCGATGGCAACGCTTATGCACCGGGAGATGTCGTCCATATGCACGATGGTTCGACAGTGGAAGTGCTGAATACCGATGCTGAAGGCCGGATGATCCTGGCTGATGCACTGAGTTTCGCCAAACAATTCAAACCTGAATTGGTGATTGACACAGCCACCCTGACGGGTGCAGCAGCCCGGGCTATTGGTCCCCAGGCCATGGTGGGGATGCAAGCCAAAGCCGATAAGGATTTTGAAACACTTTCGCGTGCCGGTTCTATGGTTCATGAACGTATTGTAGAATTTCCGTTCTGGGATGAATACAAGGAAATGCTGAGATCCGAAATCGCCGACCTGAAAAACATCGGCGGTGCAGAAGCCGGAGCCATCACAGCCGGTAAGTTTCTGGAACATTTTACCGATTATCCTTATATCCACCTGGATATTGCAGCTCCTGCTTTTCTCGACAAACGCGGAGGCTACCGTGGGATTGGAGGAACCGGAGTCGGAGTCCGCCTCTTTTATGAATTCATGAAAACAAAAGCTTCAGAATAGATAAAAAAAGCCGGTTCGTTGAGCCGGTTTTTTTATTTTAGCTGGCCACCTTCCCTTCCATCAGCATGTTGATGGCATCCTCCAGAGAACCGGCACGCGTAATGGTTCCGGTATTTACAAAATAGATTACATCAGCATTGGCAATGGTATTCAGCCTGTGGGCAATGATCACTTTCGTGGTGGTTTGCGGGAGTTTATCCAGGATGTCTTCAAGCAGTTTTTCCGTGACGGTGTCAATGTTGGCTGTCGCTTCATCCAGAATAAGCAAATCGGGCCTGCGAAGCACTGCCCGCATGAAGGCAATCAGTTGCTTCTGTCCCAGGCTGATGCCCTCACCTGAACTTTCCACCCTGGTTTCCAGTCTTTCATCAAAACGTTGCAGCAGCTGTTCAAGCCCGGCATCCGAAAAGATCTTTTCCAACTCTTCGTTGTTGTGATCGCGGTATTTTTCGTTACCGTATAAGATATTATCGCGCAACGTACCACTGAACAAAAACGGTTCCTGCAAAATAAACCCGATCTTTTGAGTACGCTCTTCATCGGTAAACGTTCGAATATCGCGACCATTCAGTAGTACAGACCCTTTGGTCGGGTCATACAAACGAGAGATCAAGGAGGCTGTAGTTGTTTTCCCACCACCGGTTGGTCCCACAAATGCATAGGTCTTTCCCTTAGTCAAATCGAAACTGATATTGTGTAATACTTCGGTCCCGTTGGGATAGGCAAAAGACACTTCTTTAAAGGACATCAACGAATCGCTTTCGTTCTTTTTCCCGGTTTCCAACAACGGTAAATTGTTTTCCATGTTCAGGATTCTGTGAATCCGGTCCCAGGCAGCCAGTGCCAGCTGAAAGTTGGCCCACAACCCAGCCATTTGCCTTAACGGATTGTAAAAGTTGCCGATGTAGGCCAGGAAACTGATCAGCATCCCGATGGTAAACTGATGCACCGAAATCAAGTAAATACCAAAGGTAAGTACCACCATCTGACCGATGTTGGAAAACAGGGTATACACCGGCTGGAAGAGGTTGTTGGCAATTCCTGCCTTCACTGCTGAATCATAATTGTCTTTGTTGGCTTTATCGAACCGATGGCGGAAATAGTCGCGGCGATTGAACGCCACCACCACTTTAAAATTGTTCAGGCTTTCCTGAACTTCAGAGCTCAGAAATCCCACGTTGCGCAGGTTGACAGCGTTGCGGTTTTTTACCCAGGGAGAAATAAATTGGGTAAAAATCCAGATAAAAATAGCCGGTGCCAGGGAAGCCAGACCCAGTTTCCAATTGATCGATACCAGGAATATGGCAGCTCCGATCATGATCATCACCGAGCGGACAAACTGCATCAGCGATTGGGAAAAAAACTGATTGATGTTGTCCGTATCATTGTTAATACGCGAAATTAAATCGCCGGTTTTGTTTTGGTTGAAAAAATCAACCGGGAGACTTTGCAGCTTTTGGAATAAATTGTTGCGTAAGGTAAACAACATGCGTTGCCCCACAGTTCCCATCAGCTTGGCCTGGATATACCCGGCTCCCAAAGAAATAAGATACATAATCAATAAGATTCCACTGAAGACCAACACACCATGATATTGCTTGGTGACAATGTATTTGTTGACCGTGTAACCGATCAGTATAGGCCCCATCAGACTGAGTGCGGCAGCAATCTGCATGGCAATAAACGCCGTCAGCAACGTCTTTTTCTCCTCCACCATGTTGGAGATCAAAGTCCGCAGTGACCCTAGTGTAGTCTTTTTGGCCTGCCGGCTTTCGATGTCGCTGTTAAGATTGTAATTCATACTGATTGGTACTGAGCTGGGAATTATAAATCTGTATGTACTCGGGACAGGATTTTAGTAACTCGTCGTGCGTACCAACGGCCACCACTTCACCTTCCATGAGCAGGATGATCTGATCAAAACCTTTAACGGGTTCTATTTTCTGTGTTACGGAAATCAGGGTCAAATCACGGTAATTTTCCGCAACCCGCTGTAGGATTTTCTGTTCTGTTTTCTGGTCCACACGGGCCGTAAAATCATCGAGCAATAAAAGCTTTGGATTCAATGCCAGTGCCCGCGCCAGCATAATTCGTTGCTTCTGTCCGCCTGACAAACTGGTTCCTCTTTCCGAAGTAATCGTGTCCAGCTTATCGGGAAGTGTTTCAATGTATTCTTTCAAACCGGCTGTCTCCAGTGCCGTTTTCAGTGATTCATCCGTCACCTGATCGCTAAAGGCAATATTCTCACGTAAGCTGATGTTGAACAACACGCTGTCCTGAAACACAAATCCGATTTGATTGTGAAAAAACTCCTTGTTGTATTCATCAATGGGAACTCCGTCAAACAATAAGTTGCCTTTTTCCGGTTTGACTAATCCGGTGAGCAGGTATAGCAGCTGGCTTTTCCCTGCCGCTGTCGGTCCGATGATGGCAGTCCGGGTTCCCGCCCGAACCGAAAATGAAATGTCTTTCAGAACTGGTTTTCCGCTGTAGGAAACATAAATATTCTTCAATTCCAGGCTTCCCGTCAGTGGAGTCTCCAGTTTTCCCAGATCAGCCGTTTCGGGTGCTGTCATTACCCTATCGATCCGCTCATAGGATGCCGAGGCCCGGGCAATAATATTGCTCATAAATCCAATCATGATAATAGGGAAGATCAACAAAGCCACATAGCTGTTGAACGCGGTAAAATTACCCAGTGACAAGCTTCCCTGGATCACAAAATGCCCGCCAAGTGCCAATATGGTGAGCAGGGCCAGACTGGCTACAAAGGTTATGAAGGGGATCAGGGTAGCAAAAAGGGTCAGGATGGAAATGCCAATATTTTTGGCTTCCGAACTGGCCTCCATAAATTTTTTGTATTCCAGCATCTGGGAATTGATTACCCGAATGATCGCAGCTCCTAATATGCTTTCGTTGATGATTTTGTTCAGCCAGTCAATCACTTCGCGGGAACGCTTAAACAAGACCCTCACTTTTTTCAATATCATGTAAAAGGCAAAGGCGATAATGGGGATAATCATAATTACCGGTATTGCCAGCTTCCAGTCGATGGTGATGAGCAATATGCTGATACCGATAATCATAAAAAGTGACGAAACAATGGAAGAAACTGCCTGGGCTACAAACATTTTCACAGAATCCATGTCAGATGTCAGATTGGTCAGCAATCGCGAGGGATTGGATTTTTGAATAAAGGCATAACTCTGACGGGAAATCTTATCCGACAGTTTTTTTCGCAAATCGAGAGCCACCCGTTCGGAAGCATAAGTCTGCACCACCGACTGCAAATAACTGAATATAAAAATTACCAGTGTAACGATCACAAATTCGGTCAGCATGGTATGCAAAATAAAATGACCGTGCGAATAGGCATCAATCCCTTTGGCAATGATTTTGGGAATCACCAGATTGGTCCCGTTCCCCAGGAGGGTGAACACCACCAACAGGACGATCATCCCTTTGTAGGGCTTCAGCAGAGCAAAAAGTTTTGCCTGACCTTTTTTGTTTGGAGCCTGTTTTTTCTTCGCCATTTAATTGAAATTGCTATGCAAAGAAACGGCAAAAATCCGGTTCCTCAGCGATGAATGTGCAGAGGAACCGGATTTAAACGATGTGTCAAACGGGTTATTATTTCCTTCCGGCACCCTGCCGTTCAATCATCCAACCCGGATATTCGGGAGCTAATTTACTGACTTCTTCCAGTTTTTCAAGTTCTTCAGCAGTGAACTGTACATCAACTGAATTCAGATTATCGGCCAGTTGATTTGTAGTATTGGCACCAATGATCACCGTTGTGACAGCTGGTTGGTGTAAGAGCCAGGCCAAAGCCAGCTGGGCGACTGAAACGTTACGGGCTTCTGCCATAGGTCGCATCACATCCAGAATATCGAAGGCTTTTTCTTTGTTCACCGGTGGGAAATCAAAATTCGCCCTTCTGCCCTCACCTGATTTTCCTTCGCGTTCGTATTTACCACTGAGCAAACCTCCGGCCAGCGGACTCCAAACCATCAACCCCAGCTTTTGATCCAACAACAAGGGAACAACTTCCCGTTCCAGGTCGCGACCTGCAATAGTATAGTATGCTTGCAAGGAAACGAATTTACTCAAATGCTCCTGGGCAGAAATGCCCAGCGCTTTCATGATTTGCCAGGCGGCCAGATTGCTGCAACCAATATACCGTACTTTTCCGCTCTGTACCAAACTGTCCAGTGCTCCCAGAGTTTCTTCAAAAGGGGTCACCGGATCAAATCCATGGATTTGATACAGGTCAATGTAGTCCATATTCAACCGCTTCAGACTTTCGTCTGCCTGTTGCATAATATGTTTGCGACTCAACCCTACATCGTTGGGTCCGGGACCCATTTGTCCGCGAACCTTGGTAGCAATCACCAGATCCGAACGGTTCAAACCCAGGTCGCGAATGGCTTGCCCGGTCATCTGTTCACTCAGCCCTTCACTATACACATTGGCTGTGTCAATAAAATTGATACCACCGTCCACCGATTGCTTCACCAGTTCGTTGACTTGTTTCTGAGGAAGGGTTCCAATGTTTGTCCACATTCCGCGTCCGCCAAAAGTCATGGTACCCAGACACAGTTCGGATACTTTTAATCCTGTATTTCCTAACAAATTATATTTCATAGTATTGAATTTTATGGTTTCGTATTGATACAGGTTATTATCGGGTTACAACCAATCGTCAAAATAGGTTCTGATTTTGTTCATTAAATGGATACGAGGTTTTCCCCGCATATTATGTTCCTGCTGAGGATACACAAAGTAATCCAGCGGCTTGTCCTCGTTGATGGCCTTTTGCAGGAACAACAATCCGTTTTGCCATACCACAATCGGGTCTACAGCTCCGTGGATCATTAAAATATGTCCGTGAATATTTTGTGTGTAATTCAGTAAACTGGCCTGTTTGTAGCCTTCCGGATTTTCCTGCGGTGTATCCATATACCGTTCCCCGTACATTACCTCATAATATTTCCAGTCGATGACCGGACCTCCGGCTACCGCTACCTTAAACACATGTGGATGACGCAACATCAGCGACAGGGTCATGAACCCACCAAAGCTCCAGCCATCCACACCCAAACGGGTGGTATCCACAAACGGCAGTGTTTTCAGATAACGTACTCCGGCCATCTGATCTTTCATTTCTTCGGTTCCCAGATGACGGAAAATAACCTGTTCGAATTTCTTCCCCCTGTTTTCGGAACCGTGGTTGTCGAGGGTAAAAATTACATAACCATGATCGGCCATGTAGTTGAGGAACAAACCGGCACCACCCAACCACGAATCGGTGATCAGCTGCACATGAGGACCACCGTAAACATACACGATAGTGGGATATTTTTTGGTACTGTCAAAATCAGGGGGTGTAATCATGCGGCAGTACAAAGGCACACTGTCAATGGGAGAAGGAAGGGTGAAGATTTTCATTTTTCCCAGTTTATAGTCCTTCAGCGGATCCTTGTCTTTCTGTACCACCCTGAGGGTCTTCCCTTTGTTATCCAGCAATTTATATTCGCGGGGCACATCGGTACTGCTGTAGGAATCCAGTATATAACGCCCGTCTTTGCTGACTTTTGCGCTGTGTGTTCCGTGATCCGGTGTCAGTCGTCTGATTTTCAGGTTCCGCATATCAGTGGAATACACATTCTGCTGCAACGGACTTTCCTTAGTGGCTTTGTAATAGACCTTGTGACCGGGATAGTACCCCAGAAACTCGGTCACTTCCCAGGGACCTTTGGTTAGTTTTTTAATCAGCTTACCATCGGTGTTGTATAAATACAAATGGTTCCATCCATCTCTTCTGCTGATCCAGATAAACTGATCGGGATTGGAAGGATCGAAAAACAGCGGATTCAGCGGTTCCACATATTTGGGATCTTTTTCTTCGAATAAAGTCTTCACAAATTTCCCGGTTTGAGCATCATACTGATTCAGCCACATATGGTTTTGACCGCGGTTCAGAATACCAGTGTAAATATATTTCCCTTCAGGTCCCCAGGTCACAGCTGTCAGGTAGTGATCCCATTTACCGAAATGACCGGAATCGGTATCCAAAAACAAAGTCTTGCCCGTTTTGATGTTGTACACACCCAGTGTAACATGTTCACTGTTGGTACCAGCCATGGGATATTTGATGTCTTTCAGTTTGGCGATTCTGTGATCAATGTCTACCAGCGGATAGTCGGCTACTTTGGTTTGATCTTTCCGGTAAAAAGCAATCGCATTTCCGGTGGGAGACCAGAAAATTCCTTTTTCAATGCCAAATTCATTGCGGGAAACATACTGCCCGTTTACATCTGCCTTAATAGTGTCGTGGGTGATCTGCGTCACTTTTCCATCCTGTGCCAGATATAAATTGTTTTCCTCTGTAAATGCCACCAGGAAATTCTTTTTATTCAGCGACATATTCTCCGCCGTGGCAGGAACCTGGTTTATTTTTTTGATCGTATGCTGTTTGTAATCATACTGATAATAGGTATCCTTGTTTGAAAACAACACCTCATCCTGAGTAACAAAAGTCAGTCCGGGTAAGCGTTTTAAAGCAGAGAAACCCTCTTTCTCAAGATCCGAGTTCAGTGTTTTCAGAGTAAACAGAACAACCGGCTCGGCATTTTTAATTTGCTGGGCATACACATTCTGTCCTTTCCCATACACAAACTCATCACTGTTTCCGGCCCACTGTAGTTGCCGCATCGAAGCGGGAAAAACAGCCGGGTTCATATAAGCTGCATCGGTAGCCGTCAATAATTTGGTTTGAGAAAGGGAATAAAAAGGAATGGCCAGCAACCCAAAGGCCAGCAGAAAAGTAATTTTTTTCATATTTTTTAATTTAATAACCATTCGTGTGGAAGCCGGAAATGAATGAATTAGCCTCCTGATATTTGGAAGAGCAAACTTAGAGAATCTTTTTCATTTTTCGCAGGTAAGCAGGCGGTTCTTACGTTAAAAATCCTGAAAAATGAGTAATTTTGCACACTTAGAAACAGAAGATTATGTCCGATTTTTTCACCGATGAATTTTTCATGAAAGAGGCTTTGAAAGAAGCCCGGTATGCCTTCGAAGAAGGAGAAATTCCGGTGGGAGCCGTTGTCACTTGCAACGAACAAGTGGTAGCCAGGGCACACAACCAAACCGAGCGACTGAACGATGTAACCGCTCATGCTGAAATGCTGGCACTCACAGCCGCTGCCGACGCACTGGGAAGCAAATACCTGAAAGAGTGCACCCTGTATGTTACGTTGGAGCCCTGTACCATGTGTGCCGGAGCAGCATTCTGGACACAAGTCGGGAGGATTGTTTTCGGGGCTACCGATGAAAAAAGAGGGTATTCATTGCTGCCCAATTCAATATTGCATCCTGCAACTTTGGTCAAAAATGGAGTACTTTCGGAAAAAAGTTCGACCCTTTTGCAGGAATTTTTCAGGATCCGACGCAACAAAAAAGCTTAACCCACAAGGGCTCTGTGAGTAATTAACTTTTGTTCAAAACTTTTGTGAAGAAATTGTGCAAAACCACGTTTATAACTATTTGACAACCTAAAGTTTAGTTTCCTATATTTGTGTCAGCAGAAGAAAATAAGTGCAGGTTCTTAACGGATGATGAGTGACGAAACAAAGGGGAAGAAGATGCCGCAAGGTATTGACGGAACCGGAAACCGAAACATTCAACGGAAATTCGAAAGGAAATCCGAGTCTTTAAACAAAGAGCAACGTTGAAACCGGTTGACATCCTGATGACAGTGGAAACTTTCCAAGCTTCTCGGAAACGAAAAGTACGGTTCGGTGGCGTGAAGACAAAGCCGGATTTGATGTCCCTAAAGGACAAAGAAAGACAGAAACCACAGGAACACAACCTGAACGCGTCTGAACCTACGGGCTAGGACAAAGACTCAGGCACCCAAGATAATCTGCCGTCGATTCCGATGCTACGGCATTAGAAAAGATGACCGGAAAATGATCCGAAAGGATGGTTTTCCGGTTTTTTTTGAATTTATTTTTTTGCCCAGCTATCGCGCAGGGGAACCGTTCGGTTAAACACCGGATATTCGGGTGTGGAATCGGGATCCACACAGAAGTATCCAAGACGCTGGAACTGGAACTTGTCACCTACCCTGGCTTCTTTTAAAGAAGGTTCCAGTTTGCAGTGCTGCACTATTTTCAGCGAATCAGGATTCAGCAATTCCTTATAATCTTCGTGGCCTGCCGGATCTTCTTCGAGGAACAAGCGATCGTACAGACGAACCTCTGCATCCACAGCGTGTGCTTCGGATACCCAGTGTAGTGTTCCCTTCACTTTTTTCTCTGAGTTGGAACCACTGCGGGTTTCAGGATCGTACGTACAGTAAATCTCGGTAATGTTTCCGTGTTCGTCTTTTTTGAAATCGGTACATTCAACAATGTACGCTCCTTTTAGGCGAACTTCTCTTCCCGGTGCCAGACGGAAAAATTTCTTCGGAGGATCTTCCATGAAATCATTCCGTTCGATGAAGATTTCTTTGCTGAAAGGCACTTTCCGGCTGCCGTCTTCCGGTCGTTCCGGATTGTTGATCAGTTCAATTTCTTCTACCTTTCCTTCGGGATAGTTGGTGATCACCAGTTTAACAGGATCCAGTACACCAAAAACCCGGGGAGCGATTTCATTCAAATGTTCCCGCACACTGAATTCCAGCAGTCCAAAATCAATGACATTGTCGCGTTTGGCAATGCCAATTCGGTCGGCGAAATTCCGGATGGATTCGGGCGTATAACCCCTGCGGCGCAATCCTGAAATGGTCGGCATCCGGGGGTCATCCCATCCGGAAACCAGATTTTTGTTTACCAATTCCAGCAATTTCCGTTTACTCATCACTGTATAATTCAGGTTCAGACGGGCAAATTCAATTTGTCTGGGCTTGGGGCCGTCAGCAATCTGATCCAAAAACCAATCGTACAGCGGACGGTGAATTTCAAATTCCAGAGTACACAACGAATGCGTAATCCCCTCAATGTAATCCGACTGACCATGAGCGAAGTCATACATGGGATAAATATTCCATTTTTTCCCGGTTCGGTGGTGCTCCGCATGCAATACCCGATACAAAATAGGGTCGCGCATGTGCATGTTGGGAGAGGCCATATTAATTTTGGCACGCAACACCATGGCGCCGTCTGGAATTTCACCTACTTTCATTTTTTCAAACAGTGCCAGGTTTTCTTCCACAGAACGGTTCCGGTAAGGACTTTCCAAGCCGGGACGGGTGGGAACACCTCGTTGTTTACTGATTTCTTCCTGTGATTGTTCATCCACATAGGCCTTTCCTTCCTGAATCAACTGAACAGCCCAGGCATACAACTGATCAAAATAATCAGAGGCGAAATAGGGTTTGTCGTTCCATTGAAATCCCAACCACTGGATGTCTTCCTTAATGGATTCCACATATTTAGTCTCTTCCTTAGTGGGATTGGTGTCGTCAAAACGCAGGTTGCACAAACCGCCGTATTCTTCGGCCAGTCCGAAATTCAGGCAAATGGACTTGGCGTGACCGATGTGCAAGAAACCATTGGGTTCGGGAGGAAACCGAAAATGCAGTTTCCCTTCGTGCTTCTTCTGCTTCAGGTCCTCCTCAATTATGGCTTCAATAAAATTTAACGACTTTACATTGTTTTCAGTCGATTCCATAGAGTTTTGTTTAAACAATCAAAACGGCAAAATTAAAGAGAATTGAGATACAAATCCTTATTTTTAAGGATTAAAGCGAGTTTAGAATCTGAAAAAATAGGAATTAAAAAAGGGCTATTCAGCAATATCCATTTTTTTCTTTTCAATGAGTTTTCGTGCATCGTCATCAGTTCCCAGCAAAGCGGCCAGCGGCATGGTGGTTTCGTTTTGTTCCAGAATTATTTTCAGGGTCATGGTAAGCGGAACCGAGAAAAACATACCTACAATTCCGAGCATATACCCCCAGATAATCAACGAAAGGAGCACTACTAAGTTGGAGAGGCCCAATCCGCGGCCCATGACACGTGGTTCGATGAGATATCCAATCAGTAGGTTGACAAAAACAAAAATAACCATGGCCCAGATCATCGCAACAAATCCCAGTTGAATCCAGGCAAACAGAACCGCAGGGATGGCAGCCACGATGGATCCGATATTAGGAATATAATTGAGCAAAAAGGCGATGAGTCCCCACAGTATGGCATATTCCACTCCCAGAATTGCCATTAACCCGCCTACCAGTACTCCGGTAAGCAAGCTGGTAATGGTTTTGATGACCAGATAATGGCGTACACTGGATTCGATACGGCCGAGGTTTTTGATGGTCTTACCCGTAGCAGAAGCGCCAAACACTTTCCATTTCAAGGCAATACTGTTCATCTCCAGCAAAGCAAACAGGACAATGAAGAAAATTAGGGTGGCGTTGCTCATCAGGTTCCCCAGCTGCCCCAGTGTGGAGGCCGTGAACCCAAGGATTTTTCCCGGGTCGAAGAGCTGGGTTAACCGTTCTTTGGAAAGACTGATGCCCAGTCGGTTCATTTCATCGATGGTGGAAAGCAGGATGCCCTGAAGCCGGCTTTCATATTTTCCCAAATGGGAGGTAAAACCGGAAACGGACGTGCCGATCAGGCTGCTCAGACCGGAAATGATCAGCAAGATACCCAGCAATACCAGAATAACCGACAACACATGAGGTACCTTTTTCTTGTCGAGCCAGGCCACAGGATGGGCAGCAACAATACTGATAAAAAAGGCCATCATCATGATGGTGATGAAAGTGCTGGAATAAATTACACCTGCAGTAATCACTACAGTGGCTGCCGTAAAAAGGACAACTCTGAAAATACGATCGCTGATAATGAGGTGTTTCTGTGGTTGCATAACTGTACTTATCAGTTACAAATATACTGATTGATTTGATTGAAAGTTCAGCAAAGAAAAATTTACGAAAAACTTAAAAGGAACGAAGGATGGAGCGGAAGGATCCTACATAACCCCCACCAAACAGGTTAACGTGTACCAGTAAGGGATATAAATTACAATAATCCAGTCTTTTTTGCCAGCCCGGTGCCAACGGATATTCCCGGTGGTAGGCTTCATAAAAACGGGAATGAAAACCACCGAATAATTGAGACATACCCAGATCCATTTCACGGTGTCCAAAATATACTGCCGGATCAATAATGACGGCCGTTCCCTCTTCGTTTACCATGAAATTTCCGCTCCACAAATCACCATGGATCAAAGCCGGGGGTTCATTCGGGAAGATTTCATCCACCTGTCGTTCGAAATTTTCCAGTGAATGTAAGTCACGGTTGTCCAGCAAATGACCTTCAAAAGCCATTTTGGCAAGGGGTTTCAGTCGCTCCTGAATAAAGAACTCACTCCAGGTTTTGTGTTTTCTATTGCTTTGCGGTAACGAACCAATGTAGTTGTCGTGATCCAGTCCGAATTCCTTTTCTGATTGCCGGTGTAACCGCGCCAGCCTGATCCCGAAATCCTCCCAGAAATTGGGTGCTTCTCTTTTGGATTCAATGTATTTCAACACAAGAAAGGCATCCGGCCCACTTTCGCCGGAATCGATGACCTCCGGGACAGATATCACTCCAGCATGGCCCAGTAATTGTAAACCGAGGGCTTCTTTTTCAAACATATGCGGATAACGGGAAGCGGAATTGACTTTGGTGAAAAATAGTCCTGCCGTGGTTTCCAGCCGATAGGCTGCATTGATGGAGCCGCCACCAACCGACGATCGGTTCAGTATTTGAACCGGTGCCCCTGTTTTGTTGCTCAATAATTGTTCAACCGACTCTTGCCAGGACATGACTTATTGTTTCCTACAAAACTAATGAAAACAAAAAAGACACCTCATCAATGGGGTGTCTTTTTCTATCAAGTCGGTTACTTCTTAGTAACGGTAATGTTCCGGTTTGTAAGGACCATCTTTTTTCACACCAATATATTTGGCCTGTTCTTCGCTGAGTTTGGTGAGTTTTACACCCAACTGATCGAGGTGCAGACGGGCCACTTCTTCGTCAAGGTATTTGGGCAGACGGTACACGTCGATTTCGTATTTGTCTTTCTTTTCCCACAGATCCATCTGGGCCAGGGTCTGGTTGGTGAAAGAGTTACTCATCACAAACGAAGGGTGGCCGGTAGCGCAACCCAGGTTTACCAGGCGGCCTTCAGCCAGCAGATACATGGAGTGTCCGTCGGGGAACACATATTTGTCCACCTGAGGTTTCACGTTGATCTTTTTGATGCCGGGGAAGTTTTCCAGTTTGGAAACCTGAATCTCGTTGTCGAAGTGACCAATGTTGCAAACAATGGCTTCGTCTTTCATGGCAGCCATGTGATCAATGGTAATGATGTCTTTGTTTCCGGTGGTGGTCACGAAAATATTGCCTTCTTTCACAGCTTCTTCCATGGTGGTGACTTCAAAGCCTTCCATGGATGCCTGTAAGGCACAGATGGGGTCGATTTCAGTCACAATCACCCGGGCACCATAGGAACGCATGGATTTGGCAGAGCCTTTACCCACATCACCATAACCGGCAACTACCACTACTTTTCCGGCGATCATTACGTCGGTAGCGCGCTTGATGCCGTCGGCCAGCGATTCGCGACAACCGTACAGGTTATCAAATTTTGATTTGGTTACCGAGTCATTCACATTGATGGCCGGCACCAACAGTTTTCCTTCTTCTTTCATCTGGTACAAACGGTGCACCCCGGTAGTAGTTTCTTCCGAAACACCTTTCCATTCCTTCACCAGCCGGTGCCATTTATCACCGTCTTCTGCCAAAGTTTTCTTCAGCAATGCCAGGATTTCTTCTTCCTCTTCACTTTCTGCTTTCACATTTAAAGTGCTGGCATCATTTTCCGCATCATAACCTTTGTGAACCAGCAAGGTAGCATCTCCACCATCGTCCACGATCAGGTTCGGACCTTTTCCTTCGGGGAAAGACAGGGCCTGATCGGTGCACCACCAGTATTCTTTCAGGGTTTCACCTTTCCAGGCAAATACGGGTACGCCTTGCGGATTGTCGGGAGTTCCTTCTTTTCCAACCACTACGGCAGCAGCAGCATGATCCTGTGTGGAGAAGATGTTGCAACTGGCCCAACGCACATCAGCACCCAGTTCCACCAGGGTTTCAATCAAAACGGCGGTTTGGATGGTCATGTGCAACGAACCGGTGATACGGGATCCCTGTAAGGGTTTGGTTGATCCATATTTGGCACGCAGTGCCATTAATCCCGGCATTTCTTTTTCTGCAATCTCCATTTCTTTCCGACCCCAGTCGGCCAAGTGAACATCGGCTACTTTGTATTGTAATTGATTCATAACTTGAGTTTCTGACATTTTTTTGCGGTTTAGAATTTTCGTGCAAAAGTAAAAAATTTTGTGTCTTGAAAATCGTATGAACATTAAGAAATTACAAATTAGTGAATTATAAAAAGATTTTTTCTACTTTTGTTTCATATTTCAAATCCTTCCTTTGGGTAAGGCATTTTGATTTATGAAGAAGGGTGGAGAGATTAGGCTCTGCGAAGCCCTGGCAACCTCCTGAAAAGAAAAGGTGCCAATACCTAACCCGCTTGTATGAGTGGGAAATAATAAATTAAAACGCGTAAAATGAAACATTTCAGCTTCTTTTTCTGTTTATAGTTTTCCTTATCAGGAAATTCTTTTTTCCGGAGTAATCAATTTCGGGAACAGGGAAAATATGCGATTAAAACTAGGTAAAATGAAACCAAACATAAAAGACGAGTTAAAGAAACGGGTGCTGGTACTGGACGGAGCCATGGGAACCATGATTCAGCAGTATCATCTGAAAGAAGAAGATTACCGGGGGGAGCAGTTTAAGTCATCTGCCAAGCTGTTGCAAGGCAACAATGACTTACTGAATCTCACTCAACCCCATATTATTCAGTCCATTCATAAAGAATATCTGGACGCCGGTGCAGACATTATCGAAACCAATACGTTCAATGGAACCCGAATTTCACAAAGCGATTACGGACTGGAAGAACATGTTTACGAGATCAATAAAGCGGCAGCCCGGATTGCCCGCTCTGCTGCTGATGAATTCACTGCTGCCCATCCGGATAAACCACGATTTGTGGCCGGTGCCATGGGTCCTACCAACAAAACGGCTTCCATGTCACCCGAAGTTAATGATCCTGGATACCGCAATGTGACTTTTGATCAGCTGGCCGAAAATTATTACGAACAGGCCTCTGCTTTGCTGGAAGGCGGTGCCGATATTCTGTTGGTGGAAACCATTTTCGATACACTGAATGCCAAAGCAGCTTTGTTTGCCATCAACCGGATTGCAGAAGAAAGAAAACAGGAAGGTCTGCCAATACCAAAAATCCCGGTGATGGTTTCCGGAACCATTACCGATGCCAGCGGAAGAACGTTGTCGGGACAAACGCTGGAAGCCTTTTTCACCTCAGTGAAACACATCGATTTACTGAGTGTGGGGCTGAACTGTTCGTTGGGAGCCGAACAAATACGGCCCTATCTGGAGGAACTTTCCCGCATTGCTCCCTATCCGGTGAGTGTATATCCCAATGCCGGTTTGCCCAATCAGTTTGGCGAATACGACGAAAGCCCGCATAAGATGGGGGGACATATCAAAGATTTTCTGGACCACCGTTTTGCCAATATTGTGGGTGGTTGCTGTGGTACCACCCCAGACCACATCCGGGAAATTGCCCGTCTGGCGGAACAGTCACAAAGCCGGGAAGTGCCGGTAAAATCACACGTGACAGAGTTGAGCGGTCTGGAACCGGTGATTGTTTCCAAAGAAAAGAATTTTGTGAATATCGGAGAACGAACCAACGTCAGCGGATCCCGGCGGTTTGCCCGGTTGATCCGTGAAGAGAAATACGAAGAAGCACTTTCTGTCGCCCGCGATCAGGTGGAAAACGGAGCTCAGGTGCTGGACGTAAGTATGGACGACGGGATGCTGGATGCACAAAAGGAAATGGTGACGTTTCTGAACCTACTGGCTTCCGATCCGGATATTGCCCGGTTGCCCATTATGATTGATTCTTCCAAATGGGAAGTCATTGAAGCCGGGCTGAAATGCATTCAGGGAAAAGGCATTGTCAATTCCATTAGTTTGAAGAATGGAGAAGCAGAATTTCTCGAACAGGCCGGTAAAATTATGGCTTATGGTGCCGCTGTGGTGGTAATGGCTTTCGATGAAGAGGGCCAGGCCAGTACTTTTGAACGACGCATCGAAATCTGTCAAAGGGCTTATGATTTATTGACAGAAAAGCTGGGTTTCCCACCCGAAGATATTATTTTCGATCCGAATGTACTGGCCATTGGTACCGGCATGGACGAACACAACAACTATGCTGTAGACTATATTAAGGCCACCAAATGGATCAAGGAAAACTTGCCTTTTGCCAAGGTGAGTGGCGGGGTCAGTAATTTGTCGTTTTCGTTCCGGGGTAATAATGCCGTGCGCGAAGCGATGAATTCCGTGTTTCTGTTTCACGCCATCAAAGCAGGCATGGACATGGGTATTGTGAATCCCGGCATGTTGCAGATCTATGATGAAATTCCTGCCGATCTGCGTCAGCTGGTGGAAGATGTGGTGCTGAACCGGAGAAAAGATGCCACCGAGCGGCTGCTTTTGTTTGCCGATAAAATCAAAGACAAGGAAAACAAGAAAGTCGAAAAAGAAGACGTCTGGCGGAAAGAACCTGTGGCTAAAAGGCTGAGTCATGCGCTGGTAAAAGGAATCACCGATTACATTGAACAGGATGTGGAAGAAGCCCGTCTGCAATATCCCCGTGCCCTGGATGTAATCGAACAACCGTTGATGGACGGGATGAACATCGTGGGGGATTTGTTTGGTGACGGAAAGATGTTTTTGCCCCAGGTGGTAAAAAGTGCCCGCGTCATGAAAAAAGCCGTCGCATATTTATTGCCTTACATCGAAGCCGAAAAATCAGAAGGCATGAATAATGCCGGAAAAATTGTACTGGCGACGGTGAAAGGTGATGTACACGACATCGGCAAAAATATTGTAGGGGTAGTTCTTTCGTGTAACAATTACGAAATAATCGACCTGGGTGTCATGGTTCCCACCGAAAAAATACTGGAAACAGCAGAAAAAGAAAAAGCGGATGTGATTGGTCTCAGCGGTTTGATCACTCCCTCTCTGGAAGAAATGGTACACGTAGCTTCGGAAATGAAGCGGAAGAACATCAAACTCCCCCTGTTGATCGGTGGAGCCACCACTTCTGCCATTCATACGGCTGTGAAGATTGCCCCGGTGTACGATCAGCCCGTAATCCATGTACGGGATGCCTCTAAAGTCACAGGAGTGCTGAGTAAATTATTGTCAGCTACTCAAAAAGAGGCTTATCTGAAAGAGGTGGAAGCAACCTATGAGAAATTGCGTGTTGATCATGTCGGTCGCCAGAAAAAGAAGAAATACATCAGTCTGGAAGAAGCCAGGAAAAATAAATTTCAGGCCAACTGGAAGGAAACATCCATTGCAAAACCTTCATTTATAGGGAATAAATATTTTGAAGATTATCCATTGGAAAAGCTGAGGGATTATATTGACTGGACGTTTTTCTTTCATGCCTGGAAACTGAATGGAAAATACCCGGCTATTTTTGAAGATCCTGTAAAAGGAGAAGAAGCCCAAAAACTGTTTCAGGATGCCCAGGATATGCTGGATCAAATCATTTCGGAGAAATGGCTCACGGCAAAAGGGGTAGCGGGATTATATCCGGCCAATGCTGTAGGCGACAGTGTGGAAATTTATTCCGAAAAGGGAGAGAAAATAGACACGTACCATTTTTTGCGCAATCAGGAAGAAAAAGAAAAGAATTATCCCAACCTGTGTTTGTCTGACTTTATTGCTCCGGCTGAAACGGGTATATCCGATTATCTGGGTTTCTTTGCCGTTACCACCGGTTTGGGTATTGAAGAACGCATCAAAGCGTTTGAGGCAGATCACGATGACTATTCAGCCATTATGTTAAAAGTGCTGGCCGATCGACTGGCTGAGGCTTTTGCTGAGCATATACATGAACGCATCCGGAAAGAATTCTGGGCCTATGCCCCTGATGAAACCTTGTCAACTTCCGAATTGTTGAAGGAACAATACCGTGGCATCCGTCCTGCAGCCGGTTACCCGGCCTGCCCCGAACATTCCGAAAAGGAAAAAATGTTTGAACTGTTACAAGCGACAAAATATGCAGACATCAGTTTGACAGAAAATTACGCCATGTATCCGGCGGCCTCAGTAAGTGCTTATGTACTGGCTCACCCCGATGCACAGTATTTTAATGTGGGGAATATTTTGCCCGATCAGGTGAAGGATTATGCCGAGCGGAAAAAGCTGACCGAAGAAAAGGTAAAACAATTATTGAACAGAAATTTGGCAGAGGATTAAGCTGCTGCTGAAAATTTATCAAACTGAATATGAGAGACATAAAAGTAACGGAATATATTGAGAAAGCAGAGAAAACCCTGTTTTCATTCGAACTGTTGCCTCCTTTGAAAGGCCAGAATTTTGAATCCATTCAGCAGACCATCGATCCGCTGTTGGAATTCGACCCGGCTTTCATCAACATTACTTACCATCAGGAAGAAGTGGTTTATGAAAACCTTTCCAACGGTTTGATCAGGAAAAATACGGTTCGTAAACGTCCCGGAACGGTAGGGATTTCAGCAGCCATCAAATTCCGATACGGTATACCGGTGGTGCCGCACATTATTTGTGGCGGATTTACACGTGAGGAAACTGAAAATGCATTGATTGATCTGAATTTTCTCGGAGTAAAAAATTTGCTGGTTGTACGCGGTGATCCGCAACCCGGACAAAAGAATTTTGTTCCTGAGAAGGAAGGAAACAGCCACTCACTGGAGCTGGTGGAACAAATTAACCGGCTCAATGCCGGTCATTATCTGGACGGGGGGTTGAAAAACACCGCCTCCACCGATTTTTGTATTGGGGTGGCCGGTTATCCCGAAAAGCACATGGAGTCGCCCAATATGGAAAGCGATTTGCACTTTCTGAAAAAGAAAGTGGAAGCCGGTGCTTCTTATATTGTTACGCAAATGTTTTATGATAATCAAAAGTATTTTGAGTTTGTCAAAACCTGTCGTGCCAAGGGAATCAACGTACCCATTATACCGGGGCTTAAACCCATTACCTCTATGAACCAGCTGATTTCTATTCCAAAAACGTTCAATGTTGATCTGCCGGAAGAACTGGTAAAAGAAGTGTTGAAATGCAAAGACAAAGATGAAATCAGACAAGTGGGGGTAGAATGGTCTATTCAACAATCGAAGGAATTGCTGAACTTCGGGGTTCCGGTTCTTCACTTTTATACCATGGGCAAAGCCGACAACATTCAGAAAATTGCCTCCGCTGTTTTTTGATTTTCTGTTAAAAAACGTCAAAGCAGCCTGTTAAAAACTGTTAATCCAGCATCAATCCATGGTTTTTTGATTTCCTTTGCCTTTCGCAAATCAAACTTAGGTAAGGATATCTCAATGGATCGAAAGCCGGCATATTTATTCTTGACATTTATTCTTGTGTTCCTGCTTACGGGGCTTACGTCGTGTAATTCAGGTCAGGATAAAGCGGTTCATTCCACCTCTGAAATCAAGTTCAGGAAACCTGATTCTTTGTACATGTCCAAACACGTTTTGGCGAACAAGGTTCAGGCCGAGGCGCAACAGGAAATAAAAAAACAACAGGAGCGGTTTGTGAAAGAAGCGCTGGACTGCATCACGGAAACCAACGAAACATTGAAAGCACTGGCATCAGGAAAAATGAAGGAAGCCCAAAAGCAACTGCACCTGGCATTGGTTCATGCCACACAAACCATGAAGAAACATCCTAATGTTTACTATGTTCCCGTCAACATTTCGGTGAGTAGCAACGATTTTGTAAAAAACAGGCAGCAAGCAGATCAGTTAGTGACCGAAACCAAAAAAGCACTGGCGGGAGGTAGTTATCAAAACGCATCTTCGTTGCTGAATAAGCTGAAAAGCGAAATTGACATAACCACAATCAACATGTTGTTCAGCAACTACCCTCGTGGCTTGGCCAAAGCCGATTCACTACTGAATGTAGATAAAACAAACGATGCAGAAAATATTCTGTACGGTTTGTTGAATTCATTACAAATAACACAGGTTGTATTGCCGTTGCCGGTATTGCGTGCCCAGGCATTGATAGCCCAGGCCAAAGAGGTTGACAACCAAAATCATGCCGAAACAAAAGTGGATAACCTGCTGGAAAATGCAAACTATCAACTATTGCTGGCGAAAACTATGGGATACGGAAGCTTCGACACTGAATACACTGATTTGTCGAAACAAATAAAGAGTCTGGAACAGGGTGTTCAGTCAGGAACCGCTGGTCCGGAAGATTTTTCAGGCCTCTTCAGCAAAGTTGAACAGTTCAAATCCAGATTATTCGACCAAAGTCATAACATACGATAAAGATGTAATATGTGTTCGTTTTTTTCCCGGAAGTTGTTTTATTACAGACTTCCGGGATTTTTATTTATTATGAATCCTTTTTTCCTATTTTTGTTCATTATCAGCAGATGCTGTTTTCACTAAAGGATATTTAAGAGAGACAAATGAAAGTCGTTGACCAATTTTTTAAACCCCACAAACAACTGGCCGTGCTTATTGACCCGGACAAGTTGAATGATGAACAGGTTGAGAACATAGCAAAGAATGCGCAGAAATCGGGAGTAAATTTTTTGTTTGTCGGGGGCAGCTTGTTAACCAACGACACCCTCTATCGGTGCATCCGGATCCTGAAAGAAAACAGTGAAATCCCGGTCATTCTTTTCCCCGGAAATACCTATCAGATCAGTCGCAACGCCGATGCCATGTTGTTTTTGTCTCTGATCTCAGGACGGAATCCGGATATGCTGATCGGGATGCATGTCATCTCGGCTCCTTATATTAAACTGAGCGGTATTGAAACCATCCCCACGGGTTATATGCTGATCGACAGCGGGAATCCAACGTCTGTGACGTATATGAGCCATTCGTTTCCTATTCCTCACGATAAGAAAGACATTGCTGCCTGTACGGCCATGGCGGGCGAAATGCTGGGGTTACGCCTGATCTTTATGGATGCGGGTAGTGGAGCACAGATCACCATTTCTGAAGAAATGATCCGGTTTGTGAAAGGAAGCATTGAAATACCTTTGGTGATCGGCGGAGGAATTCGCACACCGGAAATTGCCCAAAACCTGCTCGATGCGGGTGCCGACACGCTGGTAGTTGGCAACCATTTTGAAACCAATCCGGAAGAAATCTTCCAGTTTATGGATGTGGTAAGCAACTACAACGCCAAATAACTTTTCCTATACCAGTTCCAGTCGTAACAGGTTCAGAGCCGCCAGGGCCGCACGACGAATATTTCGGTCGCGTTGCGGTCCAAAATGGAATTTTTTTGCTTTTACTTCACCTTCACAAGCCACGGCAATCCAGGTGGTTCCCACCGGTTTTTCTTCGGTGCCACCATCGGGACCGGCAATTCCGGATACGGCTATTCCAAAGTCTGTTTGCAGGCGTTCCCGTACATGAGCAGCCATTTGTTCCACTACTTCCCGGCTCACAGCACCGTGTTCTTCCAGTGTTTCTGGTAACACCCCCAGCTGATCCATTTTAACTTCATTGGCATAGGAAACGATGCCTCCTTTGAAATATGCCGAGCTGCCGGCAATGCTGGTAATCAGATGCGAAATATACCCACCGGTACAGCTTTCGGCTGTAGCCACTGTTTTTCCATTTTCTTTCAGCAGTTTACCCACCACTTCTTCCAGTGCGCAATCACAATAGCCAAAAATGGCTTTCGGAATATACTGTTCCAAACCCCGTAAAAGTTGGTCCAGCTCCGTTTCCAACGCTTTCTTGTCAGTTCCCTTGGCAGAAAGCCGCAACCGGACAATTCCGGGTTGGGGCAAATAAGCCAGTTTTACGTGGGCCGGCAGGTTGTCTTCCCATTCCTTTATTTTTTCCGCCAGAAAGGATTCCCCCATTCCGGTTGTCATTACGGTTTTGTGGACAATGGCATCCAGATGAAAATGTTTCTGCAGGCGCGGAATGACTTCTTCGGAAGTCAGTGTTTTCATCTCCAGCGGAACACCGGGCATGGAAACAATCACCTTTCCCTCCTGTTCAAACCACATCCCCGGTGCCGTTCCGGTGCGATTCACAAGTGGTGTACACTTTTCGGGAACCATGGCCTGTTGCCGGTTTACTTCCGTTACTTCAAAATTCAGACCGGAAAATATCCTTTTTACATTCTCCAGACTGGGTTCGTGAAAAACCATGGTGGAGTCGAAATATTCAGCCAGTGTTTTCTTGGTGATGTCGTCCTTGGTGGGACCAAGCCCTCCGGAAATCAAAATGATGTCGACTCTTTCCTTCGCCTGATCCAGTGCTTTTCTTATATCGGAAGCATCATCCGCGATGCTGGTAATTTGTTTTACCTGAATCCCGGCCTTGTTCAGTTCAGCTCCCATCCAGGAAGCATTGGTATTCACCACCTGACCAATCAATAATTCGTCGCCAATATTAATGATTTCTGCTGTCATTTCTTTAATTTTTTAACTTTGCAAAGGTATAGATTAATAAATGGATTATGAAGACTAAAGATGCCGAATTGGTACTGAATACTGAAGGAAGTATTTATCATTTGAAATTGAATCCCGGTGATGTAGCGGAAACTATTTTCCTGGTGGGTGATCCCGGAAGGGCTCATTTGATTTCCACCTACTTTGATGAAATCGAATTCTCCACCCAAAACAGAGAAATAAACACATTCACAGGGTATTACAAAGGGAAAAGATTAACTGTAATGTCCACAGGGATGGGGACCGATAATATTGAAATTGTGGTGAATGAACTGGATGCCCTGTTCAATATCGATTTTGAAACCAAGATGCCCAAAGAGGACAAAACCATATTGAACCTGATCCGCATCGGTACTTCGGGTGCGCTGCAGGGTGATATCAGTGTGGTGGAATCGTACGTGGTTTCCGAGTACAGTATCGGTCTGGACGGCCTGGCGTATTTCTATAAAGACGGTCCGTATGTGATCGAAAAGGAAATGACCGACGAATTCATCGGTTATATGAACTGGGACATCCATCTTCCCCGTCCTTACGGCATCAAAGGTTCAGAATATTTGCTGGAAAAGCTGGCTACCGGATGGATTAAAGGCATTACTTTGACGGCTCCCGGATTCTATGCCCCTCAGGGCCGCGAACTGCGACTGGAAGTGCAGGACAAAACCATCATCGACCGGGCTCATCAATTTACATACGATGGGTTCCGGATCACCAATTTTGAAATGGAAACTTCAGCGTTGTATTCACTTTCGGCCATGCTGGGCCATAATGCCATGACCGTATGCGACATCATTGCCAACCGGGTGAACAATGAGTTCAATCCCAATTATAAGGAAAGCATGAAAAACCTGATCCACCAGATGCTGGAACGGGTGTTGGAACTGTAATTTTTCAGGATAAAAGAGTGTACGCAATCAGCGCTCCGAAGAAGAGTACAATCAAAACATAAGAGTAAGGATTGCCAAAATTAAGTGTCCACCCATAGGCCGGAGCCCTTTTGGGAACCACCATCCGCTTGTCTTTTTTGTTTACATAGAAAACGCCTCTCCAGTTGTTGGGATTTGTGCTTTCAAGATCAGAATACCGGTCGTTTTTCATTTGTTTCCTTTTTGAATGTGGGCCCGTTCGCAGAAACTTTCCAGAACGGGAAAGATTTTATCAGGTGCTTCAAACTGCCCCATGTGTCCCACGTTGTCGATCAAAATAGCTTCCGAATCCCTGGGCATTTGCATTTGTTGGGTGATGACATCCAAAGGAATTCGGGGGTCATTTTTTCCTGCGACAAACAAAACAGGAATGTTCAGCCGTTTCAACAACAGCCTGTAGTCTTTTCGCTCAGCCATGCCTCTGAGTACGGCAATAATCCCTTCGGGACTAATATTCTCGGCTTCTTTGCACAGCGATTGGATTTGATCTGCTAAAACCACTTTGTTTTCATCCGCAAACAGATCTGGAAGAAATTTGTTGCTGTAGTTCTTGTGCCCGTTTTTCACTACTTCTATGGAACGCATCCGGTTTTCCCTGGCTTCAGGAGTATCAGCAGCAGCCTGGGAATGGAACAATACCAGTCCGTTCAGTCTGTCGGGAAACTGTTCTGCAAAAGCCAGACTCATATATCCTCCCATGGAATGCCCCACCATGACTGCTTTGACAATGTTTTCATGATCCATCACAGCTTTTACTGCTTCTGCCATAAACGACATGGAATGACTTTCTGCAAAAACATCGGATTGTCCGAAACCGGGTAAGTCAACCGCAACAACAGTAAATTGATCTTTAAAAACTTCGGTCAGTGAATCCCAGACACGATGACTGGCCAGGTATGGGTGAAGCAAAACCACAGCCGGCCCCCAGCCGTTGAGGGCGTAATGAAGTTTTTTTTCTCTCCAGATGAGTTGTTTTTCCATTTTAATTTGTCTTTTTTTGCAATTTGTCAGTCATTTAATACCCATTCGAATAGAATGTCATTCTGTTCAAATTGTATTTTGCTCCAATGCTTTTTTGCTTCTTTCGTGGTAAGGAACCAGGGTCTTCCTTCCCTTACAAGGATCAGAAGGCCGTTGTCGTCTCCCAAAGCGGCAAAATCATCCGAAGGGATTTGTCGTTCGAAGATATTCAGATTAAAATCTGATTGTACTTTCTTTAGATAATTGGGAACATTCTTTACGGGGAACCCCATTTCACTGATGGACAATACCTGAGTCGTATCAAACGGATAGTCGCTTTCCAAATTCAAACCTGCCCGGGCAATGAATTCCAGAATGTTTCCATTGTTATCCCAAAAATAAACGGATTGGGCCTGCCAGTTTTTAAAATCAACCATTGGCCCCGAATCCGAAACAATCAATTCTGCTTTCCCCTGAATCCACTCCATCGCCTGGCTGATCTGATTACTGTGAATGTTAAAAGCAAAATGATAAACAGGCTTTTCCTTGTCGGATTTTCTGAAATGCAACCGTGAAGCTCCCGCCTGAAAAGTTAATTGTTGCGCATTATTGAGCAGCAAAGGAAATCCCAGCGTATCGGAATAAAATTTTTTTGTTCCGTTCAGGTCATCGGACAATACTGTCAATTCACATATTTTCATTCCACTGTTGTTATGAATTTCGAGAATGCATCAAAGCACACAAAGGTAGTAAAACGCTGCGGTTGGTGTTCCGGTCAGTGCCGGAACTTCATTTTGAAAATGAAAAAGAAAGAGGACAAAACCACCAGCATGAACAGGCCAAAAAAGACCTCGAATCCCATGTGCTTGATAACCCAACCGCCTCCCAGCGGAAAAAGAGCCGGCAAAATGTTCCCGGCCCCGGCGATTCCTGTGTATAAGGCCCGGTTGGATGTTCCGGATATTTCCAGCAATACCCCGTTCATGGAAACATTGTAAGCCGTATAAATCACACCCCCGATAAAGAAAACCACGATCAGAGACGGCACATGGAAGGGGATCAGTAAAAACAACGGACTGGCAAAGGCCAGAAAGGCGCTACCGTACATCAGGATACTGTATTTGTACCGACCGGCCAGGAAAAACAAAAGAAAACCGGTAAGCACGCTGCCTCCGATCTTGATCAGCAAAAACCAGCCGGTGGAACCGGCCCCGGTATCATACATCTGTTTACCGAAGAGAATAATAAACGGCAGCAAGGAAATGCTGATGCCTGCCGTGTTGATAAAACCCAGAAAATACTTCAGCTGGGGATTCTGTTTCCATTCTTCCCTGATCAGTTTGAGAAAATGCCCGGGTGTTCGTACCGATAGTTTGGAAGGAATGACTTCTTTGAGGTTCCAGAATCCCAGCGAAGCCATGAGCAGGGCAAAAAAGGCAATCAGGAACAAATACCCGTAGTTGTTGGGATAACCGGTAAGCGAAAGAATGTATTTGGCAGTCAAAGCCGCACCAAACAAGATAACTCCGTTGATCACCTGACGAATGGAAAAGAAGGGCTTGCGTGATTCCGTAAGGATGGATTTGCCCAGAATATCCGTGTAACTCACATTGGCAAAAGCCCCGCTGAAAGAAAAAAGACTGATCAGCAAAAAGATAAACCAGATAATGAGCGAATGAGACAGCAGTGTGGAGTAGAGTAACATCATGGCCATACCCAGCAATGCGATAATGCGGGCGTTGATCCCGATGAGCAGAAACTTACGCTTGTAGTGATAGTTGCTGATAAACGGTGCAAAAAACAGCTGAGTAAAACTGGAGCCACCGACCATAATTGCAGTCAGTATCCCTACCTGAACCGCGGTTCCGCCCGCGTCCACCAGCAGAGAAGGCACTACGGTATCCACATCCATAAACGGACGTGAGAGTGCCAGAAAACCGGCATGCCACAACAGGGAATAAAAGTTACGGCGTGATATTTTGGGTGTTAGTTCCATAATACAAACGGTGAGCAAATATATGCAAGTTTGATTTGTAAACGGAACCTGTGAATCTTAGGAATTAATTAAAAAAAATAAAAAGCCCCGTTATACGAAAGCCTTTTGTTGCCCGACTTGAGCTTTCCGATTTCGATAGCGCTTATCGCGGAGAAACTTCTCACCCGAATACAAAAAGGCTCCCACTTTGTGGAAGCCTTTTGTTGCCCGACTAGGGCTCGAACCTAGACTCTTCTGATCCAGAGTCAGACGTGTTGCCAATTACACCATCGGGCAATGAGGCGGCAAAATTATAAAAATCTTTTCAAACTTTATAACAGCCGCAGGAAAATTTCCTTTAAAATTCAAGGTTGAACGGTGTTCTCGGGAAAGGAATCACATCACGGATGTTGCTCATACCGGTCATAAACTGAATCAGTCGTTCGAAACCCAGTCCGAAACCCGAGTGCGGTACACTGCCGAATTTCCGGGTTTCCAGATACCACCACATCGACTCCATGGGGATATCCAGCTGCTGAATCTTGGCCAACAACTTATCGTAGTTTTCCTCTCTTTGTGAGCCCCCCACAATTTCACCGATTTGCGGGAACAGGATGTCCATGGCCCGAACAGTTTTGCCGTCGTCGTTTTGTTTCATGTAAAAGGCCTTGATGGAGGCAGGGTAATCGGTAAGGATTACCGGACGCTTGAAATGTTTTTCCACCAGATACCGTTCGTGTTCCGACTGCAGGTCGGCACCCCAGCCTTCGATGATGTACTGGAATTTTTTCTTTTTGTTGGGCTTGGAATTCAGGAGAATATCGATGGCCTCGGTATAAGTAAGCCGCACAAAAGGCTCGGCCAGTACAAAGTTCAGCTTCTCGATGAGTTCCATGGAACGCTCTTCTGCTTTTTTGTTCTTTTCTTCGTCCTGCAGGCGTTTGCTCAGGAATTCCAAATCTTCCCGGCAATGATCCAGTGCATACTGAATCACATATTTCAGCAAATCTTCCGCCAGATCCATGTTGTCGTTCAGGTCGTAAAATGCCATTTCGGGTTCGATCATCCAGAACTCGGCCAGGTGGCGCGAAGTGTTGGAATTTTCGGCACGGAAAGTAGGCCCAAAAGTATAAATGTTGGACAAAGCCAGTGCGGCAAGCTCACCTTCCAGCTGTCCCGATACAGTGAGGTTGGCGGCTTTCCCGAAAAAGTCCTTTTCAAAATCAATACTCCCGTCTTCATTTTTAGGCAGTTTTTCCAGATCCAGTGTGGTTACCTGGAACATTTCACCGGCACCTTCGGCATCGGAACCGGTGATGATCGGTGTATGAATGTTGTAAAAATTACGTTCGTTAAAGAAGTTGTGCACGGCAAATATCATGGCGTGCCGGATGCGGGCAATAGCACTGAAGGTACTGGTGCGAAAGCGTAAATGAGCCTTTTCGCGCAAAAATTCCAGGCTATGCTTTTTAGGCTGCAACGGATATTCATCCGGATTGGCTCCGCCGAGAATTTCAATGTTTTTCGACTGAACTTCCACGTTTTGTCCGCTGCCCATCGATTCGGTCAACACCCCTTCAACGGAGAGTGCAGCCCCTGTATGAATACGTTCCAGCAATTTGTCGTTCTCTTCGTTCATTTCCACCACGATCTGCACATTTTTTATCGTGCTTCCATCGTTCAGCGCCAGAAACGCCACATTTTTACTGGATCGCTTGGTACGCACCCATCCTTTCACAATCACCACACTTCCGTAGTCAGTTCTTTCCAACAGACTTTTAATTTCCGTTCTTTTCACGTTGCAAACATTTTTTAAATGAATCCGCCGCGGCGGACGAGGATTTAGTTCCTCTCCCTTTAAGGGAGTAATTTTTTGCAAAAGAACTAAATTTAAGGCAATAAGCATGCTGAAAAACAAAGTTTTTTCAAATTTCTCATGATAAATTCCGGTGTACTATTGGGTTCTGAAGCCGGGGAACAGCGTTGTTCAAATATGGTTGAAAACATTCACAGCTAAAATCGTGCCAAATGAAGAATATTTTTAATTTTGTGAATACAGTCTGAAGGTTTTATGCTCAAACAAAGATTACAACAGAAACTGCTTCAAAAGCTTTCCCCACAGCAAATCCTGCTGATGAAACTGCTGCAGGTTCCGGCTATGGAACTAGAGCAGCGCATCAAGCAGGAAATTGAAGACAACCCTGCCCTGGAAGCCGAAGGACTGGACAGCAACGAAATGTCGGATCAGGAAAAAGAAAGTCAGGACGATTTTGATTCGGGCAACGAGGAAAGTTTTGACACCGACGACAATTTTGATATCGATGATTATTACAAGAGCGAGGACGAAATTCCCGAATACAAACTGCAGGCCAACAACCGCAGCCGAGACGACGAACAAAGGGAAATTCCTTATTCGGTAGGCTTTACTTTTCACGAATTTCTGATCCAGCAACTGGGGTTGCGCAACCTCAACGAAAATCAGCAGCAAATCGGGATGTACATCATCGGGAACATTGATGATTCGGGGTATTTGCAACGATCTCCCGAGTCGATGGTAGACGACCTGGCCTTCATGCAAAATGTTACTACTACCCGGGAAGAAATTGAAGAAGTGTTGCAGGTCATTCAGGATTTTGATCCACCCGGAGTAGGAGCCCGTTCCCTACAGGAATGTCTGCTGATCCAGTTGAAAAACAAACAAAAAGAACAAAGTTCGGAATCGATCGAACTGGCGGTGAAGGTGGTGAAGCGCTTTTTCAACGAATTCACCAAAAAGCACTACCAGAAGATCATGAAACGGTCGGGGATGACTGAAGAGCAACTGAAAGCGGTCATCAATGAGATTGTGATGCTGAACCCCAAACCGGGCAATTCGCTGTCGGAAACATCCAAAAACAACCAATACGTTATTCCGGACTTTACCGTGCTGAACAACAACGGAGAACTGGAACTGTCGCTGAACAACTGGAACATGCCCGATCTGAAAGTGAGTCATACCTATATGGATATGATCAAGGAACTGGCTGCCAAGAAGAACGGAAAAACAAACACCGAAGCCCTGATGTTTGTGAAAAACAAAGTGGATTCGGCCCGCTGGTTCATTGAAGCGGTGCAGCAAAGGCAAAACACCTTGTACACCACGATGGAAGCCATTATGGACTACCAGCGCGAGTATTTCCTGACGGGCGATGAAACCCGTCTGCGCCCCATGATTCTGAAAAACATTGCCGATGTGGTGGGGATGGATATTTCCACCATTTCGAGGGTAGCCAACAGCAAATATGTGCAAACACCCTTCGGAACCTTTTTGCTGAAAAGTTTCTTCAGCGAGTCGATGCAAAAGGAAGACGGAGAGGAAGTTTCCACCCGGGAAGTGAAAACCATCCTCAAAGACATGATTGAAGGAGAAGACAAAAAATCCCCGCTCACCGATGAGCAGTTGATGAACATGCTGAAAGAAAAAGGGTATCCCATTGCCCGCCGGACGGTGGCCAAATACCGCGAGCAGATGGGGATAGCCGTGGCGCGTTTAAGGAAAGAACTGGCCTCGTAAGTTGCCCATACTATGGAACACAAAATAACCCGTATTCTGTCTGTGATACTACACCCTTTGCTGGTTCCCTCTTATTTTCTGTTGCTGCTGTATCAAATTCCCCAATTAACCTATTCCCTGTATTCGGATCGCTACCGGATGATCCTTTCCGGTTTTGTTTTACTGCTCACTTTTGTACTGCCGGTACTGATCCTGTTGCTGATGAAACTGATGAGAATAGTAGCCTCGCTGATGCTGGAAGGGAAAAACGAACGGTTTCTTCCGATGTTGCTGGTGGCTGTTATTTACTTTCTGGCTTTCTACACATTGTACCAGACCCAATTGCCCGGCTTCCGAATCTTTTCAGTTTTTATGCTCGGATCGTCTCTTTTGATCCTGGCAGCACTCTTCATTAATTTTTTTACCCAAATCAGTCTGCACCTGTTGGCCTGGGGCGGGTTCACCGGAGGAATTACCGGGATTGCCTTTTTGTTTTCACTGAATCTGTTTTTCTGGCTGTTCCTGATCCTCTTCCTTTCTGCGATCACCGCCTATTCGCGACTGGAAAACAAAGCCCACACGCCATTTCAGATTTATCTGGGGTACTTGTCGGGATTCTTTTTTATGACGCTGCTGTTCCTCTTATCCGGTCTGCTCGTTCTGATTCCATAAAAAAAGGCCATCCACCTGAAGCGGACAGCCTTTCTCAAGAAAAATATAACTGTTCTGTTTAAAACGGAGTAATGGTAATCCCCAGCGAAATGGGATGCATAGCCGGTCCGTGGCCTGTATTAAACAACGGAACCAGCTGATAAGCTGCGTAGATATTAAAACTACCGTGACCGAAACGCAGGGTCGGCGTGTATCCTGTGTTGTTCAGTTGATTTACTTTTTTGTATTTGATCTTCATCACCGGACCGCCTGAAGTTAAGGTGCCCTGGTACAACTCTTTGCTGTCGATGAGGTAATTAATCTTGAGTCCCACGCCAAAATGCCAGCCTTTTTTCAGCATAACCTTCAATTCCAGAGGAATGTCCAGTGTGGTCACTGTGAGTTTACTTTTGGTGAGGCTGACACCGGTTACCCCTTCGTTTACGAAGTTGATAGTATCGCCTTTAATGTCTTCAATGTATCCGTTTTTGCTGTAGAAGCTATGGTTTCCAATACCCAGCCCGATGGCCAGAATCGTTTTCCCTGTCTTTTTTTGTCCCAGAGGAAAATTGTACATCGTATAGAAGTTAGCCGACTGGTTGATGGTCCCTGAACTGATGATGGCCGGGGTATTGATCCAGACATCGGTAAACAGGTCAACGCCAACAGTGAATCTTTTCTTAAAGTAAGCAGCAGATTCCTGTGCCTGTGTATGGGCTGCTGCAAAAAAGAACAGAAGCAAAATAACGGGAAAAACTTTTTTCATCTTTAAATGGTATAAAATGTGCTACAAAGATATAAATAATGCCTATTGTTTCTGAGACTTTATGAGGTCGTTCAAAATAGACTTAACCTTGTCGGAATCCCAGCGAGCCGCCCCTTTTTTTTCCAGTACCACTTTCCCTGTGGGCGAAATGATAAACGTGGCCGGGATGCTTCGGGTGGCAAAATCCTGCGGTACCGACTGATAACGGTAAAAAGGCATGTCCTGGTATTGATTTTCCTGAATAAATTTTTTGATCACGCCTGCCGGTTCATCACTGAGGAAGGCAAAGTGCACTTTACCCTTGTATTCCTTATACAGATCGTGAAGACCGGGCAACTCGGCCCGACAGGGCGGGCACCAGGTGGCCCAGAAGTTCACCACCACGGGTTTGCCTTCCAGCGATCCAAACGGCATGGTATATCCGTTGAGCGCTTCAATGGGCCAGGTGGCAACCTGAGGACTTAATTCATACTGTTCCTGAGCATTTAGTCCCGAAGGAGGAAGGGATACAATGCGAATGAAAAAAGCAGATACTTCCTTCCGTGTTCCGGGAATCAACAGCAAAATCACCAACACCACAAAAAGAAGATCGGTGACAATGGTAAACGGTTTTTTAGTTGTAAAATACCGGTGAATCCACCGTTTGACAGTTTCCAGCATAGGCCTATTTCAGTTTGGAACGACGGTCGAGCAATTCGTCCACCTGTTCGGGTGTAAGATTAGGGTTTTGCAACAGTTTGTCGATTTTGGCAATTTCCGCCTCCACATCCGAAAGGGTTTTACCGGTTTCCGGCGGAAGTTCCACCCGTTTGGGTTCTTCCACTTCAGGCATCCATTCTTCTTCTCCCAGTTCTTCGCGCAATTGCTTTATGAGTCCTTCCACCATTTCCTGTACCGGATCGCCAAACTGTCCTTGCAATTGATAGGCAATCTGGTCTTTCATGTTTTCATAGTTGCTGAAAAAGAATTTAAACTGTTCCAGCATGGCTTTACTGAGTCCGGGAATCTCCATCATATCATCCTCCTGCTTCTCCATCAGTTGGTTAAACAGACGAAAAAGCTCATCCAAATCCCGTTTGAATTTTTCCATATCCATAATGCGAAATTACTAATAATTTGTACCGGATGTCAAGTATTAACAAGTATTAACAGCATTGCAATGCTTGAAATTGAGGGCTTTCTGTAAAAATAAGTGTTGGGATTAATGAGGGAGGCCGAAATAGTTCGCCTCCCTCAGTGGCTTTTAGTCACCCAAAGTAGCAACCATCACCGCTTTAATGGTGTGCAACCGGTTTTCGGCTTCGTCGAACACAACAGAATGTTCCGATTCAAATACATCGTCGGTGACTTCCATGGCTTCGATACCGAATTTCTGATAGATTTCTTCACCAATTATGGTTTCCCGGTTGTGGAAAGCGGGCAGGCAGTGCAGGAATTTCACCTTAGGATTGCCTGTTTTGGCTACCATCTCCTTGTTTACCTGGTAGGGCATCATCAGTTTGATGCGTTCTTCCCACACTTCATCGGGTTCGCCCATGGATACCCAAACATCGGTGTAGAGGAAGTCCACACCTTTTACGCCTTCGTCCACGCTTTCGGTGAGGGTGATGGTGGCACCGGTTTCCTTGGCTATTTCCTTGCAGGTGTTCACCAGTTCTTCTTCCGGCCACAGGGCTTTGGGAGCTACGGCACGGAAATCCATGCCCATTTTGGCGGCACCCACCATCAGCGAATTGCCCATGTTGTTGCGCGCATCACCGCAGTAAGCAAACGAAACCTGATGCAGCGGTTTGTCGCTGTGTTCCATCATGGTGAGGAAGTCGGCCAGGATCTGGGTGGGATGATACTCGTTGGTCAAACCGTTCCAAACCGGAACCCCGGCGTATTTGCCCAGTTCTTCCACGACCGTCTGTCCGAAGCCGCGGTATTCGATGCCGTCGTACATGCGGCCCAACACGCGGGCGGTGTCTTTCATGGATTCTTTTTTACCGATCTGTGAACCGGTGGGACCTAAATACGTCACCCGGGCGCCCTGGTCGTAAGCGGCGGTTTCAAAGGCGCAGCGCGTACGGGTGGAGGCTTTTTCGAAGATCAGGGCAATGTTTTTTCCTTTCATACGGGGTTGCTCGGTTCCGGCGTATTTGGCTTTTTTCAAATCGGCGGACAAATCCAGCAAAAACTTGATTTCTTTGGGTGTGAAATCCAACAGTTTCAGGAAGTTTCTGTTTCTCAGGTTAAATCCCATGATATTTTGTTTTAAGTTGTTTCGATGGGCGCAAAATTAGTGAAAAAGAATGGAGTATCAAGTTCAGAATTCAGAGTTCAGAGTTTGGGGTTCAGGAGTGGCAGAATAAATTACTTCTCCCCGTTTGTTTTCGGGAGCATATCGGGATGAAGCTCCTGGACTAAACATTGTCGGTCAGCATTTTGAGTGTTAAGTTTTGTTAAAGTTTTTTACTGCCCTAACTTATCGAACAGGACAAATAGTTTAGATCAATGACGTCTCTGTAATGCAACGAATACAAGGGAAGGGAGCAAAAGAATGCGATGATTTTGTAAGGAACCTAAACAAGATTCATGTGCTAAAAGTGGCTCGCGTGTATCTATCTTGAAAAATAGATATCTGAAAAATTGTATATTTAGGCTGAAAAACCGGACAACCTACCTAAAAATGCAGCGCGACAGCTGCGGCCTGCCAAAATTAAATGAGAATTATCATACATTAAACTTAATGTTATGAAAACACAACATTTTAAACTCAGTCTTTTGGTTGCCCTATTGATGATGGTGGAGACTTCCTGTACCAAAAAAAAGATTACACCTGCGCC
>JAFGYB010000045.1 GCA_016936355.1 Bacteroidales bacterium
AAGATCTGCGCGAATACTACGGAGACAGTGATGAGCTGAATGATCATTACCTGAAAGCTTACCTTGATCACCGGGCTGCAAGGTAATTCGTTCCGGAAACCAGGTGATAACGAAATTAGCATTGTAACATTGGCAAAATAAAGATTATGAGATCAACATGTTACGCTGTTTTTATGCTGCTGCTTTTCCACTCAGGTTTAGGTGCCCAGAAACCCAACATCCTCCTCATAATTTCTGACGACCTGAACACCAGAATTGGTCCTTACATGAATATTGACAAACACACGCCCCATCTCGACAGGCTGGCTGACGCGGGAGTGCGGTTCGCTCACGCCTATTGTCAGTATCCGTGCTGCGGGCCTTCGCGGGCTTCTTTTATGAGCGGGTTATACCCGGAAACCAATGGCGTTTTGACCAACAACGACCAGCCGGGAAGCTACAAAAAAGAAACACCTGCACTGGCAAACCATCCTTCAATGGCCGGGTTCTTTCGCGAAAACGGTTACTTTACTGCGCGGGTTTCAAAAATTTACCACATGGGTGTTCCCGGCGGTATCGAACGTGGAGAAACGGGCGGCGATGAACCCGATTCGTGGGATTATGCATACAACGTGATGGCCAGCGAAACGCTGAGCCCCGGCAAACTGGAACTGCTTTCGCCCAAAAATCAGCATTACGGCTCCAATTTTGCCCGGATGGTAGTTCCCGATGAGATGGAGGAAACCCAGGCCGATTACATGGCCACAACCCAGGCCATTGCCATATTGGAAAACCGGGCAGGGAAAGTGCCTGAGCAAGGGACAAATAAGCAGCGTATCAAGAAAGATGCTCCGTTTTTCCTGGCTGTGGGTTTTGTCAGACCACATGTGCCGCTTATTGCGCCCGAAAACTGTTTTGCTCCCTACCTGGAAAGCGAAGTGGTTCTGCCTCCGCTAAAAATTGGGGAAAATGTCCCGGAACAGGCTTTACGCCAGCAAAACGAAAAACTTTTCGGTATGAACGAACTGCAAAAGCGCCGGACAATAAGCGCCTACATGGCCAGCGTGCGCTTTATGGACCAGCAGGTGGGCCGGCTTCTGGAAACCCTCGACCGATTGAAACTGAGGGATAAAACCATTGTCATCTTTTTGTCAGATCACGGTTACAACCTGGGTGAACACGACTGCTGGTCAAAGATAAGCCTGTGGGAAGGCACTGTTCGCACACCTTTGATAATTTCGGTGCCTGGGTATGAAAACAATTATGGCACTACGTGTACTGCCATTACCGAACTGATCGACCTCTATCCCACGCTCACCGAATTGTGTGGTTTTGCCGGCAAGGAACCAGCCATATTGCAGGGTAAAAGCCTGGCGGGTTTCCTCAACGGGGAAAAAGAGACAGACAGGGATGCGTCTGCATTCACCATTTCATATCAGGGAGGTGACGCCACCCTTCGAACAGAACGCTGGAGATATACCCGCTGGGGTGAAAACATTGGACAGGGGAATGAAGAATTGTACGATCATCTGAGCGACCCGGAGGAGTCTGTCAATCTTGCAACCTATGCAGAATTCAGAAGCGTCCTGGAAGATATGAGACACAAATTTGAACTGGCCAGGGAAAAAGCAAGATCAGGATTAAAATAAATGAAAAATATATGAATGGGAAAATCAGTGTTATTAAGTCTTATTGCATAGGCCGGAACGATTACGGTAAGTCCGTAGTACCTTTAGTCCAGTCAACAATTACTTTAACCAAATCATCCTTTACATTACTAAAACCGTGGTTTGTATTAAAGACTTTAATATCGACCTTTTCTGATTTCAACTTATTAAGCTGCCTGTACAAAGGAAGAAGATGTTCCTCGATCAGGGCAGTAGTGTCAAACCAACCTGCAACAAATAAGATTTCCCGATCCGTTAGTTTTTCAGCATTCTTTACAAGATCGTAATAGTCAACATTTAAGATTAGAGAATCATTGTAGTGATGGAAATATTCTACATCCAGCTTAATTGGGCCATTTGGGATAAAAGAACCAGCTATGCGTTTTTCAAATGTATCACGGTATACAGGATCAGATTTCATTTTTTTGATGTCAACGGAATAATCATACCCGCCTATCGAAATGATCTTCCTTATCTCCGGATGGTAAAGAGCGGCTGTCAGAGCGGATGCGCTTCCAAAACTATATCCACATAAAACTATGTTTGAGGGATCAATTTCAAATTGCCGAACTGTTTTTTCTTGCTTAAGTAAGTCTATTGCAACGACTATATCGTGAATGCAGTTTTCATTATTAAAAACTCCTTCACTGCTAAAGCTTCCCTGATAATTGAAAACCAGAATTTTAATGCCAGCGGCATTTAGCTTTGCAGCCAAACCAAGCGGACTTTGGTCGTTACCCGGGAAACCGTGAACCAAAACCAAAGTCGGTGAATATTTGTCATTTGTGGTATAAAACATGGCATTCAGCTTATTGCCATTGCTTACCAGGTCAACCTTTACCGGAGCTGACTGTGACAATAAACAGAAACAATGGGGAATCAACAAAAGGATTAGAATTAGTAAACTTCTGGCTGTTTTCATCTCGGGCGTTTTGATATTGGTACAAGTTACGCCAGGGGAAAAGCAAAGTCAAATAATTCATAGTCACATTTTGGTTCTCAAAGACCAGGGGAAATTCACTAAATCTTGTACCTGTGTATAGGCAGGAAACAGAAATGCACTGTTTTCGGTAAAATGAAGCACTGGAAGGATGACAGGATGGAATGTAAAATATATGAAGCAAATTTAATTTCAGACTGCAATCTTTCTTGTGCAAAACATATATAATAGCTTTTTTTTGTAGCTTTAAGGAGAATTATCCATCATACTAATTTTTCCGGACAACAGAGGGAACCTCTTTGTGGTTCGGAAATAACGCAAACCGAAACGTAAGAGTCAACACACAACGGATGCCAGGGACAAGGTCCCGATTATTCAGAAAGCTGCATTTGGAGCAGGCCACCTGGTAAATAACCTTATGCCCGGGGCACTTGGTATCTTCATGTTCTTCCTGCTCACCGCTTTTGGAATGGATCCTCTACTTGCAGGACTGCTGGGTGGTCTTCCAAGGTTATTTGATGCATTAACCGACCCAATTATGGGATTCATATCGGATAATACCAAATCCAGGTGGGGGCGAAGAAGACCTTACATTTTTGTGGGGGCAATAGTGAGCGGTCTGCTCTTTGCCCTCCTGTGGCAACTCGATCCGGAGAATTCGCAAATGTACAACTTCTGGTATTTCCTCGGTTTTTCTCTCTTATACCTTATCGGCAATACCATTTTTGCAACACCGCTTATC
>JAFGYB010000046.1 GCA_016936355.1 Bacteroidales bacterium
AAGTTCTGTAACGGTTTGTGGAGAGATAAGCTGTAATTGTCCATTCAAAAAACCCTGATGAAATTCATCAGGGTTTTTTGTTTTTATTAAAGAAATATATCAGAACAAAGTTGCCTGCTTATTGAATAATCAGCTTCATTACTTTTCGGTGGCTTTCGGTCTGAACAACCACTAGATACAATCCGCTTTCCAAACCGGAAAGATTAAAATGAAGTCTGTTTGTTGTTTGTAAGGTTCCCTGGTAAAGGTTCTTTACCTTTCTTCCAGCCAAATCATACAATTCCACTTTTCCCTTCGAATTTGACGGTAATGTCAGTGACAGATCCACAGCCTTGGAATAGCCCACCGGATTGGGATACAAACGTACATCCTTGTTGGGGAGTTCTGCCGTATGATCGTGAATACCCAGAATAAAATCAGGAGCCTTGATCCGTTTTGTTGTATACAACCTGTATTCTCCGGGTTGCAGCGTAATCGGATCTGTTACACTGGTTACATCCAGCGAATCTCCGGTGAAATATTCATACCACATTCCGGTCTTCTGGAAATTCGGAGTGATGTTTCCTGCATTCACATCAAAATTCCCCAGTATGGTCACGTCCATAGAAGTATCGTTCAGATGGATTGCTTTCAACAGTCCCCCCACATTCATTGTATAATCTGTGGTATTGAATACAGCATACTCTTTTCTGAGGTTTATCAAAGAAGACCAAACATAATACAGATGCTGACGATTGGCATCGTACCAGTAGTCCCAGCGAATGGGTTTGGGATCCACACGGCACCCATTGCTGATCGTTCCATTTGAACAATAATTGATGGAATAATCATAACCCAGCTCGCCAAACATCCAGATCATTTTTGGGCCCGGAACCGTGAAAAAGAAAGCTCCTGCAGCTTCCATGCGTTTCAAAGCCGTAGGGATGTCTTTCACATTATAACTTCCCGAAGAATTCCCGCCGGTTTCATTTTTATACATTAACCGTTCTTCATCATGGCTCTCCATATAGCTCACCATGGATGCTGAATTGGAGAATCCAAAAGTCTTGTAGGATATTCCCGAAAGATCAATACTACTGGACCAGCCCATGGTATTTTGACCGTAATTATAGTTCATGTTATTCCAAACCGACATGCCGTAGTTTGTGAGCACCTGTTCTTCACTGTTGGCTGTGAACAGTTCGAGAATATCATAGGCATTGGGATGAAACTCTTTGATGTGATTGTAAATATGCTCGAGATGGCTGATCCGTGACGCATCGTAGGCATATCCGTCACCCGGTGTATTGGTGAAGCCCTTGGCAAAGTCAAACCGGAACCCGTCAATTTTATATTCGGTCAGCCAGTAATTGGTCACGCTGTCCACAAGCTTTATTGTTTGTGGACTGTCGTAATTGAAATCATTCCCCCAGCTGTAAGTCGTATTGGGTGATGTTTGGTTAAACCAGGGATTATTAGCCGCCGGACGGTTATTGGTAGCATCCCAGTACATCATTGCAAAGGGACAGGAATTGTAGGCATGATTCAGAACAATATCCATAATCACTGCAATGCCATTGGCATGACAAGAATCAATAAAAGCCTTATACGTATCACGCGGTCCGTAGGACTTATCAACAGCAAAATAATAATTTGGATTATATCCCCAACTGATATTGCCTTCAAACTCATTGACAGGCATCAGCTCAATGGCATTGACACCTAACCGCTTCAGGTAGCCCAGGGTATCGATTAAGCCCTGAAAATCTCCTTGTTGCGTAAAGTCATGAACCCACAACTCATAAATCACCAAATTCTCTCTTTTGGGAGGTGTAAAGTTGTTTACTTTCCAGTTGTACGGTGTCTGAGCTGTTTGCAATACGGAAGCAATTCCGGTAGTTTTTCCGGTAGGATAAGCTACCAGATTCGGATACGTTGCGGAGGAAATATATTGGTCGTTCCAGGGATCGCTAACCTGCTCCGTATAAGGATCTCCGATCCGGATGCCTCCATTAATCAGATATTGGAACACGTATTGTTTTTGGGGCGTAAGTCCCGTAATGGTGATCCAGTAGCGATTGCTGTCGGGAGTTTCCTTCATCTGATACTTTTCGCTCAGTTGCCAGTTGTTAAAATCACCAATGGCAAAAACATATTGCTTATCCGGCGCATAAAGACACAGGGTAACGGTAGTATCGTTGATGTAATTGATCCCGTCCTTGATTCCGGAAGGCAATGCTTCAACAGTAGTGGGCGACATAACATAATAGTAGGAGCTGTCGTATACCGTTTTGGATGCACTGTCCGCTTTGGCAACAATGGTATGTTTACCGTATGCTGTGGCCGTTTCAGTATAGGTGAAGCTGCTTCCGGTATCAGCCTTAATCAACTGATTATCCAGGTAAAGGAAAGTGGAATCGGCTGAGGTGCTGTTCCACACAATTTCCACCGCATCGTTTTTGGAAACAATATTGGTGGAAGATTTTGGCGGACTGGTGATTTGCACATTCAGACCGGGTTGATATACCTGATGAAAAATATCGGTTCCTCCCACATCTCTTCCTGTAACGGAACGTGTTGAATTACCAAACACAAAATTCATGCTGTCGATCTTAATCCCGTCGGGCACTCCGTAGAAAGCACGAATAGAAGGTTTTATTTTGAGTTGCCACAAATTAGTTCCAACTTTGGTCAGCTGACAATCTGCAGGATTGTCTGTCCAGCTTGAATTTTTTATGTACTGCCAGTGTTTATAAACGCCACTGGAATCAATATTTACGCCTGTGTAAGCATAAACATCCGTCCCAGAATAGTCCATTAAACCCTGATCTCCCTGAGCTGCATTAAAAGTGATGGTGACGGAATCGTCGGCAGTAGGAAATGCCGGTACAGTTGTAATTACCTGTGCCTGCAATGAGAACCCTATGAAGCTTAAAAAAATTATGAGAATAAAGTTTCTGATCATCTGTTATACTTTGTGAGTGATCTATTAATAACGATACTTCGGCAAAAATCCAAATTTAAATCGATTTCTGCCTTTACAAAAGTAATTGAAAAAAGGGTAAATGATTCCTTCAACTCCTTGGCAATACTTATTTATAACGTTATAGATAATCAAAAAAGGCGGATTCGTTAGATGCAAACGTTTGAGGAAATTTTATTTACGTAAAAGCAGTATCAAAATTAAAACAAACAGAGTTTCTATTCCTTTATTTACTGCTTACTTATCGGGCACTGACATTTTTGCCTACTGTTTCAATAAAAAGGCTGCCTTCAGGGCAGCCTTTTTATTACTTTATAATCTCAATCTTTCCCGGCTTCAAAACAAAATCCTTTTGCTTATCCGATCCAACGATAACAAAATGAACCGTTCTTTCCTCCGGTGCTCCTTTGTAGCTGCCATGTACGGAGAATTTGAATTTCTTTCCGTCTTGGGTCCAGAACCGCAGCATTTCATACGCCCCTTTTTCATAGGCACCGAAGGTCTTCCCATCGTCTTCGTACATCATCCCTGCCGAACTCTTTCCCGGCAAGGGGAAATACAATACCTTCAGTTCTTGTGAAGAATAATAGTCCGTGGAATGCACGGCTTTTACCATAGGAATGAATGCTCCTGCTCTGACAAATATCGGGATGGTTTCCAGCTGCAACGGCATATTAATCCATTTTCCCCCTTCGTATTTTTTATGATCAAACCAGCCATACCACAAACCTTTGGGCAGATATACTTTCATAGTCTTGATTCCGGGTTCCAGCACCGGAGCCACCAGGAAATCATCACCGAACATATATTCATCCACCGTATGATAGGCTGTGGAATCATCAGGAAATGCATAAAACAACGGGCGAACGATGGGCATACCCTTGGCATGAGCTTCCCATGCAGTAGTGTAAATATAGGGCAGCAGTTTGTACCGCAAATCCATGAAATCACGCACAATTCGGCGTGTTGTATCGTTGAAGAAAATGGGTTCCGAAGGAATATCCGAACCGTGGGGACGGAGAATTGGTGTGAAGCAGGCAAACTGCAGCCACCGAGTGTAGAGTTCATTGTCTTTCACACCCATAGCAAAACCACCGGCATCGGCATGGATGAACGGAATTCCGCACACACTCATGTTCTGCATCAACGGCAACTGAGCCTGCAGTCCGCCCCAGCTGCGGGACACATCTCCTGTCCAGGGATAAACCGAGAACCGCTGTGAACCGGCATATCCTGCCCGGTTCAAATCAAACAATCGGGTATTCGGGTAATGCTTCCGGTACTTATCAAACAGCATTTTTTCCCAGTAAAAACCATAGATGTTGCGCACCTGATTGGCTCTTCCGCTCACAAAATACTGGTCGGGAGAAACGGTTTCCGGTTCCCCCAGATCGCCCCACCATCCAGCCACACCGATCTTGATCTGATCATCGTATTTACCCCAGAACCAGTTTTGGGTTGCCGGTTTAAAGATGTCAAACAATCCGGCCGGGCCGAAATAAAAATGAGTATTAATAAAGGTATTACCGGCACTGTCGGTAGCAAACAATTTCAATTTATTAGCAATTTGAAAATTCTTCAAACTGTCGATGATATAAGGTTCCGTGATCAAAATGGTTTTGACTCCTTTTTCCCTGAACTTGGCAATCATCTGCTGCGGATGAGGCCAGTGTGGCTTGTACCAGTCCAGTTTACCCAGATACCCTTTGATGCTGTCGCCGAACCAGTAAAAATCAAGGATGATGGCATCCATGGGAAACTTTTCTTTTTGCATAGCCTGAACAATGGAATCGGCTTCCCACTGGGTACGATAGGCCATCCGCGACTGTAAATTACCCAAAGCCCAGCGGGGAGGCAAGGGTTGCGTTCCGGTAAGTTTACCGTAATCATGGGCAATGTCGGGGAACGAATTTCCGGCGATGAAAACGTAGCGCATCACGCCTCCCTGTGCCCCAAATTCCAGGATGTTCTTTGTTGTCTTCCCCACATCGGCATAGCCTTTTTCGTGGTTATCAAAAAACAACAAATATTTCTTTGAGGAGAGCACGATGGGAATGGAAAAGTTCAGATCATATGCCCCGATTTCGTAAGCATAGTGGGCATGGTTTACCAGTTCGTACCGTTCCCCGATCAGGTTTTTCACAGCCCGTTCGCCCAAACCGTAAAAATGTTCTCCCGACTGCATGGCAAACCGAAGTCCGTTGTTTTTCGTCCGTTCGAAAAAGCCGTTCTTTTCCCTTAACAGTGTATCACCATGGTAAACAAACGAAACTTTAAAAGGATTTTTCTGAAACAACACCTGCAAACTATCGGAGTGGAAAATCACAAATCGGGGCGTCTCGGAAATCCGGCCGATCCGGGTATCGGGTTTCATAATAATCGCCACCGAAGAATCTTTGGCTGGTCTATTGCCTGCATAATCATTGACCTGTGCAATTTTGTTGTTGTAGAAAAAACTCTGCACCAGTCCGTGGTCGGTTTTCAAATTCAACGTGCCGTTTTTCAGGTTCCAGGAACGTAATTTCCTGGAAGTAAACACATCATTATCTGCAACTTTTGATTCAGGTTTGTATCCAAATACAGGGATCAACACATCCTTGTTTTCCTTGGTTTTCCCGACTACAGTTCCGGTTTTATTTCGGAATACAAAAGCCAGTTGCTGAACCTTTTGATCGGGAGTTACATGATAAAAATCTTTGATAACAAACTGAAAGGCATACAGATTTTTACTCTTTTTGGTCATCCGAACTTCCTGATCTGCTTTGCCCCAGTTACCGACTACATTTTTCCAGTCGGATGAGCTACTACTGGCGGCAGTAATCAACCCAGTATGCAGATACACGGTTCCGTTATAATCCATCAATGCCTTATTTCCCCTGTCGGCGTGAAAAAAGAGTGTTACTCGTTCCCCCTGTTTCGGATGAGCGGGAATAAGCTCCGCCACCTGAGCAAAAAGGTTTGAAGTCAGTAAAATGAAAAAAGCCCACAGCATCGGTTTCAACATCCGAAGAACAGGCCAATGAATACGAATCAATCGCGGCATATCAATCTGTTTTAAAAGCCGGACTATTCCGGCAGCTATTCAAAAAAAATTACCGGGCCCCTTTTCAAAGAAGCCCGGTAAAAAGTCTATTTTTCCAGTTCAAGAATCACCGGTGATTTAGCCGGTACCGTCAATGTATTTTGCAATTCAAATTGTTTTCCAGTCATCACGGAAGTGGCATGGTGGAAACCCTTCATATCATGGGCAAAGCGGTTCAAAGCAACCGTCACATCTTTATCATTGTTGTTGTTCAGCAACACCATCACTTTCTTCCCGTGGTATGCACGGAAGTATACATACACCCCGTTTTCGGGAATATAGTGCACCAGATTTCCATACTGAACTGTGGAATCTGTTTTGCGCCAGTTGAGCAGTTTTCTCAGGAAATCAAACGCATCATTTTGTTCGGGTGTACGACCGGCTGCTGTAAACGCATCCTTTGGATCACCGGGCCAGCCACCGGGAAAGTCATTTCTCATGACGCCATCTCCCTGACTTTTTGATCCGGTCAGCAAAATCTCGTCCCCGTAATAAATGAACGGAACACCACGGGTGGTCATCAGAAAGGCCATCGCCATCTTCCAGCTTTTTACATTTTCCTTGAGTGATGAAAATATCCGGCTCATATCATGGTTGTCACCAAAAATACACAACTTCTGCGGGTCACTGTATACGAAGTCCTGCGACAATACATTATACAATTGAGCCGTTCCCGTGTTCCAGCCTGGTTTTTCGTTAAACGCCTTATCAATGGCAAAACACAATGGGAAGTCAAAGACATTGGTCAGATGCGACTGATAGCCGTCTTTGTTGGTTTTGTTCTGCAACCAGTAAGCTACCGTTGCCGGGTAATCAAACCAGGCTTCACCCACCACATTAATATGGGGATATTCCTGCAACAACCGCTTCATCCATTCAGCCATCATATCTTTGTATGGATAAGGGTAGGTGTCCTGACGAATACCGTCCAGACCTGCATATTCTACCCACCAGATGCTGTTCTGAATCAGATAATTGGCCACCAGCGGATTGTCCTGATTCAGATCGGCCATGGTATGGTCGAACCAACCGGCTACCATGTGTTTGTAATCATATTCGGAAGCGTGGGGATCGGAAACCGTTCCGCCGTGATAATTGGAACGGGTGAATTCGGGCCACTGGTTATACCAGTCGTGGGTAGGCAAATCGTCTTTCCAGAAATAATTGGTTCCGCAATGGTTGAACACCATATCCATGATGATCTTTAATCCTTTGCTGTGCGCCTCTTCAACCAGTTTCTTATAATCGGCGTTGGTGCCATACCGCGGATCCACCTTGTAATAATCCGTTATGGCATAACCGTGATAAGAATAAGACGGCATGTTGTTTTCCAGCAACGGAGTGCTCCAGATGGCGGTTACTCCCAGGTTTTTCAGATAGTTCAAATGATCTTCAATTCCCTGAATATCTCCACCATGCCGCCCGTTGGGATCTTTCCTGTTGGCTTTTTCCAGCATACCGGGCATATTGTCGTTACCCGGATTGCCATTGGCAAAGCGGTCGGGCATCAGCAAATAAACCACATCCGAACCATTAAAACCCTGATGCAGCTTCGGGTTGCTGTCGCGTTTGTTCAGTGCATAACTATAGGTGGTTTCTTTTTTCTTGCCTTTCATAAAATTAATTTGCAAGGTTCCCGGCTGCGCATCAGGCTGAATAATCAGATCCAGAAACAGATAGTCGGGACTTTCCACATGGATTACATCATGCAGGATGACACCGGGATAACTGATGACCGGTGTGGTCTCGGATATCTTGGGACCAAACACCAACAGTTGTAAGTGCGGATTTTTCATCCCAACCCACCAAGACGGAGGATCCACACGGTTCACATTATACTTTTGAGCAAAGAGTTGTGCACTCCCTGTCAGCAGTAAAAAGATCAAGAGAAACTGAGTAATTCTTTTCATAAAATATCATTTAGGTTTGGTTAAATATCTTGTGCTAAAAGCCTTAGGGATGTAACCCGGATGTACCAAAGATAAAACAATTTTAAAGGGGGCCTTCACCTGAAGAAAGCGGGTGAGCTAAAAATCTAAACTGGCTACAAATTAAAAACACGTTGACCTATTGCAAACGTTTGAGATCAGACATCAAGTATTCGTGTACGATCGACACTTTTTCATATCCCTTGCCGGGGCAGTGTTAAGAAACTATTAACTCTGACTTATTCAGTACTTTTGCCCGTAAACTCTGAAAAATAATGGATCAAATTACTCTTTTAAAAAATTACTGGAAGGAGTTGTATCCCGCATTGGACACAAAAATGCTGGATACTTTTCTTCAGGAAGCCAAACAATATAAGTCAACAACCCTGTCTCCCGACGGTGACTGGTACAAAGACGCCATCGTTTATTCACTGTATGTGAACCTGTTTAACAAGGATTTTTCAGGCCTGATGGATAAACTGGATTATATCCAGGATCTGGGCATCAGTTGTCTGTGGCTGTTACCCATCTTGGATTCACCCATGCGGGATGCGGGATTTGATATTCGCAATTACGATCGGGTTCGTGCCGATTTACTTGGTTTGCCCAACGGATTTCAGAAAGAAGAACAGGAAAAGTTGTTTGGCAATTTTCTTAAGGAAGCCCATAAAAGAGGGATTCATGTAATTTTCGACATTGCCATGAACCACACATCGGACCAACACCCGTGGTTTGTGGAAGCCAAGAAATCGGAAGATAATCCTTATCGTGATTATTACATATGGAGTAAGGACACAAGCTTATACGGCGATGCCCGACTATTGTTCAAAGGCATTGAGAACAGCAACTGGGAAGCGGTGGAAAATACAGAATGGTACTATTTTCATCGCTTCTTTAGTTTTCAGCCCGACCTGAATTACAGAAACCCAACGGTGTTGCTTGAAATGACCAAAAACCTGCTGTACTGGCAGAGCATGGGCGTGGATGGCTTCCGTGCCGATGCCATTCCCTACATTTGGAAAGAAGAAGGAACCGACTGTGAGAACCGGCCCAACACCCACACCGTAGTGAAATTTTTCCGGGCCGTTTTAGACTATGTAAATTCGGGATCGTTCCTGCTGGCCGAGGCCTGTCAGAAGCCCAAAGAAGTGGTGAAATACATGGGCGAGGGTGATGAATGCCATGCCGCGTACCATTTCCCGCTCATGCCCATGATGTATAAATCCATTGCTATGGGAAGTAATCAGCCCATCCGGAAAACCTTAAGTCCTGAAATCACTCCGGTGATTCCCCTGTCAGGACAATGGATGACTTTCCTGAGGGTACACGACGAGCTGAGTCTGGAACTGGTATATGTGAGCGAAGAAGACCGTAAATACATTCATGACAACTACTGCCACAAACCGGAGTGGGATTTCCGCGTAGGAGAAGGTATTTCGGCCCGACTGGCTGAATTGTTCCAGCAGGATGTCAACAAAATTGCCCTCTCCTACTCACTGATGCTGACCCTGACCGGAAGCCCGGTGGTGTATTATGGTGATGAGTTCGGAAAACTGAACGATGAAAAATATTATCAGGAACAAATCCAGCTTACCGGCAAGGACGACACCCGGTTCCTGGTTCGCGGCCGCATCGACTGGGATCAGCTGGAAGAAAATCTGAACGATCCGGAAAACTTCCATTCCAAAGTATATGCCCTCATTAAATCGCTGTTGCATACCCGAAGGGATCACAAGGCTTTTGGACGTGGAACGACCAAATTTACAGATGTTGAAGACACGGAAGGAACGACAATAGAGGAAATACTCGCCTACCAACGTATTACACAGGATGAACACATTCTGGTTATCAACAACCTCTCCGACGAAAGTATTGAACTAAAGAACCCCATGCCCGAGCGATCCGTGTTTGTCTTAAATTTGAACGGGTTCATGTATGATGGAGAAAACGAAACCATGACACTGGAACCCCATGGCTTCGTGTGGCTGGGAGTGTTATAAAATACAGAACATCAAACTCATTAAGTACAGGTGACTAATATTTTCACACGATTGCATTGCACCTTCTTCATGGAACAGAAAAAAAGTACGAACACTTTTTTCTGAACAAGAATACAGTGTACCGAATGAAATGAGATTTATTACCACCTTTGCACGCAAAAAATAAAAAAATGTCGCAATACGCATTTGAAGCAGTCATCTTTGATTTGGATGGGGTCATCACCCAAACAGCGCTGGTACACAGCCATGCCTGGAAAAAAATGTTTGACGAATACCTGCAAAAAAGAGCCAATGTGGAAGGCACCGTTTTTCAGGAATTCACCCGGGAAGACTACCTGGCTTACGTGGACGGGAAACCGCGTTACGATGGCGTCAGGAGTTTTCTGGAATCGCGAACGATTGAACTTCCTTTTGGCAGCCCTGAAGACACGCCTGATATGGAAACGGTTTGTGGTTTGGGAAACAAAAAGAACGAAGCCTTTAATGAGGTACTCAAACTGGATGGCGTAGAAACCTACCCATCTACTGTGGCATTTATGAATGAACTGAAAGCTGCCGGAATCCGGGTGGGGGTAGCCTCTTCCAGTAAAAATTGTGAGTCGGTGCTGGAAGCTGCAGGACTGACCGAACTGGTGGAAACCCGGGTAGACGGTGTTGTTTCAGCCGAAATGGGCTTAAAAGGCAAACCTGCTCCGGATATTTTCCTCACAGCTGCCAGGAACCTGGGAGCCAACCCGCATCGATCGGTGGTTGTAGAAGATGCCACTTCCGGTGTTGCAGCAGGTAAAAACGGAAACTTCGGACTGGTGCTGGGTATTGCCCGCGAAGACAATGTTGAGGCGTTGCTCATCAACGGAGCCGATGTAGTTGTCAAAGACATGGAAGAAACCAGCATGAATAAAGTGAACGATTGGTTTTTGCAGGGAATGGAAGCCAACGGATGGAAACTGGAATACAACGATTACGCAGAAAAAAAAGAACGTTCCCGTGAGGCCTTGCTGGCTGTGGGGAATGGTTATTTCGGAACCCGTGGTGCCATGGAAGAAACCGATGCCAATGCGGTGAATTATCCCGGCACATACATCGCAGGTGTGTACAACAGACTCATCACTCCCATTGCCGGAAAAGACATTTCCAATGAAGATTTTGTAAACTGCCCCAACTGGCTGCCCATTCGCTTTAAAGTAGAAGAAGGCAGTTGGTTCGACCCCAACAAACACGAAATCCTGAGCATTCATCGAACCGTCGATTTCAAAACCGGTGTTCTGTACCGCAACATGCTGGTGAAAGACGACGAGGGAAACATCAGTAAAGTAACCTCCGAACGGTTTGCCAGCATGGATCAACCCCATCTGGCTGCGATTCGTTACAGTGTTACCCCTGTAAATTATTCCGGTGTACTTACATTCTGGACTGCTCTGGACGGGGCGTTGGAAAACGAAGGAGTAGAACGATACAAGGCACTCAGTTCGAAACACCTGGAACCGGTGGAAGAAGGAGCCAGCGACTCTACCCTTTCACTGAAGGTAAAAACCAATCAGTCACAGATTGAGATTGCCGAAAGTGCCCGTCTGTCGGTCAGCAAAAACGGGAAAACCGTCAAAACCGAATGGAAACATTTTACCGAACCCGGAAAAGTATATTCTTTTACGGAATACGAAGTGGCTGCCGGTGAAACACTGGAACTGGAAAAAGTGGTTGCCCTTCACACCTCGCTGGAAACGACTGACCCTTTGGCCAAAGGTGAATCGTTAATTCAGTCGGCAGCCGGTTTTGATGCTCTGCTTCAGGCTTCCAACATTGTCCGTGAAAAAACCTGGGAAGAAATTGACATCCAATTGACCGGTGACCGAATGGCACAGAAATTACTGCGCATGCATCTGTACCATTTGCTGATCTCGGCTTCGCAACACAACGAAAAACTGGATGCCAGTGTAACGGCCCGTGGCCTCCACGGTGAAGCCTATCGCGGTCATATCTTCTGGGACGAATTGTTCATTCTTCCCTTCTACGACATCCACATGCCGAAAACGGCTAAATCGTTGTTAATGTACCGCTACAACCGGTTGGAAAAGGCCCGCGAATACGCCAAAGAATACGGCTACAAAGGAGCTATGTTTCCCTGGCAGAGCGGCAGCGACGGCAGCGAGGAAACCCAGGTGGTCCACCTGAACCCGGTGTCCGGCGAATGGGGCCCCGATCATTCCTCGTTACAGCGCCACGTATCACTGGCTGTTGCCTATGACGTATGGGAATACTTCCATCTCACCAATGATGTGGAATTTCTTGAAAACTACGGTATGGAAATGCTGCTGGAAATAGCCCGCTTCTGGGAAAGCAAATCCAAATGGGATCAAAACAATCAACGCTTCAGCATCGATGAAGTGATGGGGCCTGATGAATTCCATGAAAAATATACGGATGCTGAAAAGGGCGGTCTAAAAGACAATGCCTACACCAACATCATGGTAGCCTGGCTGTTTAAAACGGCAGCTGAAATGCTCAAATCTGTCAGCGAAGAGGCCAGGAAAAAATTGTTTGACAAGCTGCAATTCAAAGGACAGGAATTATCCAGATGGAATGAAATCCGTAAAAACCTGAGGCTGGTCATCTCCGATGAAGGCATTATTGCACAGTACGATGGGTATTTCGAACTGAAAGAACTGGACTGGGATTACTACCGCAACAAATACGGTAATGTGTACCGCATGGACCGTTTGTTAAAAGCAGAAGGCAAATCGGCCGACGAATACAAAGTCGCCAAACAGGCCGACATGCTCATGACCTTCTACAATCTCGACACAGAAGAAGTCAATGCTTTGCTGAAAGAAATGAGCTATGAACTCCCATCCGACTACCTACGCAAAAACCTTGAGTATTATCTGCAACGGACATCCCACGGCTCGACTCTGAGCCGAGTAGTTCACGCCCAACTGGCTGAAATGGTAGACGACGATACTCTGAGCTGGGAACTCTATTCGGATGCGTTGTCCAGCGACTACAACGACATTCAGGGAGGAACCACAGGAGAAGGCATTCATGCCGGAGTGATGGCAGGCACCATTATGATTGCGCTGAATACCTATGGCGGCATTGACCTGAAAAAAGAACAACTGCATATCAATCCCAATTTACCACAGGCCTGGGAAAAACTCAAAGGAAAACTGCAGTTTAAAGGCGTTCATTTTCAATTCGAAGTTTCAGCCGAAAAAGTTTGTGTTACCGCCGATGCAGACACCACTGTTGTTGTAAAAGGGAACGAAGTATCTTTATCGAAAAACAAAAGTGTTTCCGTTGATTATTAAACTTAAAAAAGAATAACCGAACAGTAAAAAATTAATGTCATGCTGGAAGATGTATTATTGATCGAAGAAAAGCACCGCGTGGTTGCGGACGGCATCGTAAAAGAGATTTTACAAAATAAAAAAGACAAATTCATTGTGGCTATTTCCGGTGAATCAGGATCAGGGAAATCCGAGCTAAGCCATTTGGTGGCTAAGGAAATGAGAAAACATGGCATTTTTGCCAAACCCATTCATCTGGATAACTTTTTCAAAACCCTCCCCCTCGAACGCAGAGAATGGCGGTTTCAAAACGGAATTTCCAAGGTGGTAGGACTGAATGAGATCAACTGGGAAGCCGTACAGAAAACCGTGGATGATTTCAAAAACAACCGCAAATCCACCATGCCCTGCGTGGACCTGGTTACCGAACATGTAGATAGTCTCACTACCGATTTCAACGGCATCGATATGTTGGTGCTGGATGGGTTGTATGCCATCAACACCGAAGGCGTCGACCTGCATGTTTTCATCGAACTGACCTACCACGAAACCAAAAAAGCACAAAAATCCAGAGGCAAAGAAAAGTCGGATGATCAGCGCATGCAAACACTGGAAGCCGAGCATGTAGCAGTGCAATCGCTGCGACCCAAAGCCGATTTGCTGGTCAACATGGAATACCAACTGATAAAAGCAGTAAAGGCTTAGGAGCTTTTCAGAAAATCACAAATTAATGCAGTCACTTTTCCGGGATGATCGAAATGCGGATGGTGGCTGCATTGTTGTATCCGGACGATTTGTGCTGAGGATGTACATTCTTTAATCAGGTCCGTTTGCAGCGAGGATGAATACGGATCATTCTCCCCGTGAATCGCCAATAAGGGTACTGTAACTTTTTTCAACTCATTTTTGATATTCCATTCCCTGAAGAAAGGGGCCGTCCAGATTCTGCTCCAGGCATAAAACATGGAATCTGTTTTGCTGCCATGATGTTTTTCAAGAGCCTGTTTCAGTTTGGATCCGGCTTGTCCGTAAACCAACTCCGCTTCTCTTATAGTTGACAACATTTTATCTTCAAACCGGGTATTGGCTGCCAGGGTAATTACTCTTTGCAGCCCATCGGGATGGTACGAAGCCTGGATCAGCGCAATGGAACCGCCTTCGCTGTGCCCCAGTAAAGAATACTGTTTCAGAGATAATTCCTGGATGAGTTGAGTCAGAAATTCGGCTTCCAGGTGCAGATACCCCCGTTGCCTGACATTCTGTGATGACGCAGATCGTCCATAGCCGGGACGATCATACAACAAAACATTCACATTACATTCTTCAGCAATTCGTTCCGGAAAGTCTTTCCACTGGGTAATCGACCCCAACCCTTCATGCAAAAAAATAAGATACGCACCATTTCCATTATTTCCTGCCGGGATGATCGTTCTGATAAAGACTTCTTTCCCGGAAACGGAAACAACGGATTCTTCTGAAGAAAACATGTTAGGCTATGCCTTATCTTTGACAAACAAGATCAGAATAGAAGCCAGAAACATGGAAATACCACCGAGAATCAATGCATAGATGGCTTCGCTGTGGAAAAACTGTTCCAGGAAAAAGCCCAAAATAGCAGCGGCCACGATCTGCGGGATCACAATAAAATAATTGAAAATCCCCATATAAATCCCCATTTTGTCGTGCGGCAAAGCATTGGTCAGAATAGCGTAAGGGATGGACAAAATACTGGCCCAGGCCACCCCCACTCCCAGCATGGAAATGATCAACAGATTCTGATCTTTAATAAAATAGATGGACAACAATCCAAATGCTCCCAAAATCAGCGAAATGGAATGGGTAATCTTTCGGCTGGTAATTTTGGCCATGGGTGTCAGCAACCAGGCAACAACAGCAGCAAAGCCATTATAAACGGCAAACAGAATGGAAACCCAGTTCGCACCGTTGTTATAGGCTGCAGAAGTAGTATCCACGGAATGGAACACGTGTTCGGTTACGGCAGGGGTAGTATAGATCCACATGGCAAACAAGGCAAACCAACTGAAGAACTGCACCAATGCCAGTTGCAACATAGTCTTCGGCATGGTGAACATATCGTTCATGATTTCTACCAGTGCTTTTTGTTTTCCGGGTTTTTGTTGCAACAAACCTGAGATTACCATCAACAAACCAAATACCATGAAACCAATGGATAAAATATAGAGATCCTTGTTCAGGTGTCCGGCATAAAACCACCAGGTCAGCAACGCACCGACTATCACCCAAATAATCCCGTTACGGGCCTGCACTTTCCCCCGAACAGGAGAGTTTTCAGAAATTATTTCGCGTTTATCAGCTTCGTGAACTTCGTGTTTGTTGTATTCTTCAAGCTCCTTGGGTGAATATTCTTTAGTGGTAATAATAGTCCACAATACGGCAATAAAATAGACGGCACCGCCGATATAAAACGACCAGCGAACCGATGGGGGAATCACTCCTTCAGGAGCTGTATTCTGAATGTCAAGCCAGTTGGTCATCACCCAGGGCAACACACTGGCAATCACCGCTCCGGTTCCAATAAAGAAACTCTGCATGGCAAATCCCTGAGTCCGCTGCTCATCGGGAAGCATATCCCCCACAAAGGCACGAAACGGTTCCATGGAAATATTAATGGAGGCATCCAGGATCCACAGCATACCGGCTGCCATCCACAACACATGGGAATAAGGCATGATCAGTAATGCCAGAGAAGCCAGTAAAGCACCAACCAAAAAATAAGGGCGCCTGCGTCCAAGCCGGTTCCAGGTTTTATCACTGTAATGACCGATAATGGGTTGAACGATCAAACCCGTTACAGGAGCAGCTACCCACAAAATAGAAAGGGTTCCGATATCGGCACCCAGTGTTTGAAAAATCCGGCTCACATTGGCATTTTGCAGCGCAAAACCAAACTGGATCCCGAAGAACCCCACGCTCATATTCCATATCTGCCAGAGGCTCAGTCGCGGTTTTTTAGTCATGATTTATTTTTTGAATGTCCGAAAATACGGCAATTCACCGAAACCACCAAACGTTTGCAACAAGACTGCCTGTAATCAGTGAGCAGAACATTCATAATTCAATCGTTTGCAGCGTTTTATTTAAACTCGTTATAAATCCAACCCATCTCTGTAAGGCCCTGAACGCCGCCACAGAAGGGACAAAAATGCAAACAGCCCGGACATATATCCGGGCCGTTTTGCACTTACAAAAACCAACTTGTTCATTCAATGAATTCACCACGTTATTTTAGTTCACAGAAGCAGGCATCGGTTGAGCCATCAAAGGCAGGGAGGCTTCCGGATTTGCAGGATTGTACAGCAGGAACTTTACCGGGCCAATGAAACCCATTCCGCCATTGCGCATTCCTGCTCTGTTATTCAATCCATTGCATCCCTGGCGGGGTCCCATTCCCTGTCCGCCGGGTCCCATACCTCTTCCGTTACCGTTCATTCCACGGAACTGTCCTTTTCCGGCAGGCTGGCCTTGTGCAACGGCCATTCTCATGCCTCTTCCCCAGCCCATGAAATCCTGTCTGATTTTACCGGTAACAGTTTCCAGCTCACCATAATGTTTCAAGGCAATTTGTTTCACAGGCAGCATCACTTCGTCTATTTTAAGCCGCAAGGCCAACCGGGTTGAGTCGGGTTGACCCCGGAAAGGACGAACCCCTTTCTGGAAATTGGCCAGCATTTCTTTGTGAAGTTCTGCCAGTTTCACACGGGCTTTTTCGATTTCCCTTTTTTCCGAACCGGATAGATATTTGTCGAATGCCTGTCTTTCTTTGCTGACTACCGGGAAAATATTTTCTTTGGCATAAGCCAGCATTTTGGCTTTCATTTCAGGATTCTGCATGGCCCTGAAACCGGTACCTCTTCCAGCACCCATTCCCCGGTTACCCCGGCGAAACCCATGCTGTCCCTGCATACGCCCCATTCTCTGACCGCACATTCCGCCTTTGTTCCAGTTATTACCGCGTCCCTGTCCATAGCCACGTCCGTTGGGCTGCATGCCACCGGGACGGTTGTTTCGCATCAGGGTTCTGTTGAAATTTCCCAGGTTGTCGGTATCGACAATCAGTCCAAACGCGGGATTACTGAGCCGCTGAAAAACAAACTGCCCGGCGTTCATCGGTCGGTTAACACCATAACCATTGTCCTGTCTGATCTGGGCCAATCCGGCTTCCCATTTGGAGGCATGATCGGCAATAAAATCCGTGTAGGCTTTGGCAGCTTCCGGATGGGCAGCAACTATTTTCTCTGCCTGATCCAGGATGTTTTTCATTGCCTGCTGACGATCCACCCATTTCTGCTGATTGAAATTACCCTGTTTGTTCAACTGATTCTGTTTTCCTTCCGCTCTGAACGCTTTCAGTTCGGCCTGGATTTTTGCCAGTTCGGCTTTTTCGGTGGAAGAAAGAGCCTCGATAAATTTCTGCTGTGCCTGTTTTACAGCAGGAGCAACATTGTCTTTAATGTATTGGGTAACGGGTCTGTTGGCCGATTGATTGGGTTGTGCATAAATGGAACCCATCATGATGAAGGTGAGTACCATTGTTAAAATTCCAAATTTTTTCATTTTTTCAAGTTTTAATTTGTTTTCTTCTTTGACAACAGAACAACGCGCATTATTCCCCCTTATTCCGATTTTTCGACCAACGATCCAAAACTTCCGATCAACAAGCCAATTTTTCCAACAAAGAGAGTTCAAAGTTTTGAGTTCAGAGTTTTGGCAACTGTTTTTATCAATAACCCTTCTACCATTTCATCTACCATCACCCAACAAAAAAGGCCGCCTCAATGAGGCAGCCTTTCAGTAAAGTGGTCTTTCACTTTATTTTTTCAAACCAACAGCCTCTTCCACCATTTCGGTAGTCAGCGATTTGGGTCGTTCGATGGGATAACCCAACGCACGGTCCCAGGTGATGTTGGCCAGTACGCCAATGGCACGGCCTACACCAAACAGTACGGTATAGAAGTCGTATTCTTTCAAACCATAGTACCACTGGATCACACCCGACTGGGCATCCACATTGGGCCACGGGTTTTTGGCTTTACCCTGTTCCCTCAGGATATCGGGAACAACATCATACAAACGGGAAACAAAAGCAAAAATCGGGTCATCGGGAAGATGTTTCAAACAGAATTCACGCTGTGACATGTAACGCGGGTCGGTTTTGCGCAGGACAGCATGACCGTATCCGGGAATTACCTGACCACTGTTCAGTGTGTCCCAAACGAATTTTTTCATTTCTTCTTCCGAAGGCAGTTTGCCATCCATCTGGCTCATCACGCCCTGGATCCATTTCAGTACTTCCTGGTTGGCCAGCCCGTGCAAGGGACCTGCCAGACCGTTCAGACCGGCTGAAAGTGAATAATAGGCATCCGACAAAGCAGAAGCCACCAGGTGAGTGGCATGGGCCGAAACGTTTCCTGATTCGTGGTCGGAGTGGATGATGAAATACATACGGGCTACATCATCATATGGTTCGGGAAGTCCCATCATATGAGCAAAGTTACCCCCCAGATCCAGACTGTCATCAGCAGGAATGTGTACATCCCCTCTGTATTTCATCCGGTAAATGTAAGCAGCCACACCCGGCAGTTTGGCAATCAGATCGGTTGCATCTTCAAACATGGGGCACCATGCTTTCATTTTGTTGAACCCTTCGTCGTAGAATTTGGCGAATTTGGAGTCACGTTGCATGGAAAGTACAGCAGCGGAGAACATGGTCATGGGATGTGTATCGCGCGGCATCGCTCTTAACACATCAATCACATATTGGGGTACGCCCCGGCGTTTTTTAAAATCTTCAACAATTTCCAGTGTTTCTTTTTCATTGGGAACATCGCCGGTGAGCAAAAAGTACCAGAAGCCTTCCACATAAGGATAATCCTTACCTGCAGGTTTGGGAAGCGCTTCCATTACTTCGGGAATAGTTTTTCCACGGAACCGGATGCCTTCGTTGGGATCAAGATAGGAAATATCGGTTACGAGACTTTTGATCCCTCTCATACCGCCGATAGCTTGTTCAACGGTTACTTCCCCGATTTTCACATTACCATACTCCTTCAGCAGACGCGTGGTTCTTGGACGGTGGGCTTCAATCTTTTCGCCCAGTTTTTCTTTTAAAGTTGCCATGATTTAATATTTAAAAGTTTTAAGCTGTATTACTTTCCACTACGCCAGGAAAACTGCTTTCAATACCTCATTATTTCAACAATTTCCTGATAAACCACAAAAATATAATAAAAAACGGTCTGTTATTATTTCACCCATCCGGTAAAATCCAAATTTTTACCTGTTCTAAATTATCTACTAAGGCACTAGTGTTCTCAAAATTAGAAACTTTAAGGAAAATATCCGGCCATCCCAATTATAAAATGGTATTGTTATTTCAATATTTTAACGCAATTTTGCAAAAAAAAGTCGCCTTAGAATGGAAGATTCATTGAATCACCACCAGATTCTAATGCCCACAGAATGTAAAATCATTATCCCATGAAAAAAAATTCGTTTCTAATTAACTGGACCAAAGTGGATGAAGCCCCCGCATTGGCAAGTTACTCTTTTTTACCCATTGCAAAGGCTTTCACCAAATCATCGGATGTAGACATTGTTACAAGTGATATTTCACTGGCCGGCAGAATCCTGGCTAATTTTAGTGACTACCTGAACGAAGATCAAAAAATTGAAGATGACCTGGCCCTGTTGGGCGAAATGGTACTCGAACCCCATGCCAACATCATTAAACTACCCAATATCAGTGCCTCTGTTCCCCAGCTCAAAGAAGCCATTAAAGAATTACAATCCAAGGGTTATGCCGTTCCCGATTATCCGGAAGAGCCCAAAACCGAAGCAGATAAAAAACTGGCCGACAGGTATTCCAAAGTGTTGGGAAGTGCCGTAAATCCTGTTTTGCGTCAGGGCAACTCCGACCGCAGAGCCGCTGACTCCGTTAAGAAAAATGCACAGAAGCATCCCCACAGACTGATGAAAGCCTATGCCAGCGACTGCAAAACGCATGTGGCGCATATGGATGCCGATGATTTTTACGGGAATGAGAAATCAGTGGTTACTGAAAAAGGGGTTGCTTTTCAAATAGAGCTGGTCGAACCCAATGGCAATAAGGTTGTATTAAAAGACAATTTAGAATCAAAAGACGGAGAGGTCTTAGACGGAACGTTCATGAACACAAGGGCTTTAAGAGCTTTTTATGCACAGACCATTAAAGAGACCAAAGAACAAAACCTGCTCTACTCTTTGCACCTGAAAGCCACCATGATGAAAGTTTCGGACCCTGTTTTGTTTGGTCATGCTGTCGATGTGTTTTTCAGGGATGTCTTTGAGAAGTACGCAAAAGAACTCAGCCAAATTGGATTTAATCCCAATTTCGGATTGGGTGACCTGGATAAAAAACTGGAAAAATTACCCGCTGAAAAAAGCAACGAGATTAAAAAAGCCATTCAGGATGCCTTTGCTGCACAGCCCCGTGTGGCCATGGTTGACTCTGCCAACGGAATCACTAACCTGCATGCTCCCAACAAAGTCATTATTGATGCTTCCATGCCGGTAGTGATCAGAGACGGAGGCAAAATGTGGGGTGCCGACGATCAGTTGCACGAAACAAAAGCGGTGATTCCCGACAGATCCTATGCTACTTTTTACCAGGTGGTCATGGATGATTGCAAAGTCAATGGTCAGTTTGATCCGGCTACCATGGGCAGTGTTTCCAACGTGGGACTCATGGCTCAAAAAGCCGAAGAATACGGTTCCCACCCCACTACTTTTGAAATTCCTTCCGACGGTACCGTTCGGGTAGTAGACGCGAATGGAACCGTTTTGATGGAACATCAGGTAGAAAAAGGTGATGTTTGGAGAATGTCCAGAACAAAAGACCTTCCCATCAGAGACTGGGTGAAGCTGGCAGTAAACCGCGCCAAAGCTACGGGATTCCCCACCATATTCTGGCTGGACAAAAACCGGGCTCACGATGCACAAATTATCAATAAGGTAGAAACCTATCTGAAGGACCACGACACATCCGGTCTGGACATCAGCATTATGGCTCCTCAGGAAGCCATGAGTGCCACGTTAAAAGAAGTCAGAAAAGGCAAGAATGTCATTTCCGTTTCCGGGAATGTCATCAGAGATTATTTAACCGACCTCTTCCCGATTCTTGAGTTGGGAACCAGTGCCCGTATGCTCTCCATTGTTCCCCTGATTGCCGGCGGTGGTTTGTTTGAAACCGGAGCAGGCGGATCGGCTCCGAAACACGTACAACAGTTTTTGGAAGAAGGCCATTTACGGTGGGATTCACTGGGTGAGTTTTTAGCCCTGATGGTTTCCCTTGAATTCCTGGGTAACAAATCCAACGACAATCGCCTGCTGGTGCTTTCCAAATCATTGGATAAAGCCGTTGAAACCTATCTTGAAAATGAAAAATCACCTTCAAGAAAAGTGGGTGAACTGGATAACCGGGGCAGTCATTTTTATCTGGCCTTATACTGGGCGGCTGCCTTGGCGGAACAAAATGACGATCAGGAACTGAAAGCACAGTTTACTGAAATCTCAAACCAATTATCGGGTTCCGAAAAAACAATTGTCCATGAAATCATGGCATCAGAAGGAAAGTCAACCGACATTGGGGGTTATTATCAACCCAACGATGCAATGGCTTACAAAGCCATGCGTCCCAGTGCTACACTGAACAAAATTATTGACAGTTTGAATCAGTAAACGACTACGATAGATTTTAAAAATCTTCATCAACAGATAAATGCCATTTGACACTGATGTCAAATGGCATTTATTGTTTTATAGAGCATCATACCGTTTTGAAACCTCCCCCGAAAAAACGTGCGTCATTGCGAAGCCGACAAAGAAGTAATATTGAAACAGGAAAATACTGAAATTAAAAAAAGCCGAAGATGAATACGGCTGAAGCAATCTCATATTGAAAAAGGATGCGTTAAAATAACAGATTGCTTCGCGCCACCCAAAACCCTTCCCAATTGGCTCGCAATGGGGACGTTGGTTGTTGTTAGATAACCCGGAACAAATCACAAATGGTTCAAGCATCCGCCGGCACAGGTTTATCAGAAACAGATCCTATAAATAAAGGAAAATCCCAACATCAAACATAAAACATCAAAATCCTCACATCCAAACATTCCCCATTCACCGATAAAACACCACCGGTTACCGAATTTTTATTTCCCGGTGCGGCAATAGCACCTAATTTTGCCTCATAAACATTAAAAATCTAATGAAATGGGAACGACAAAAAAACTGTACCGCAATCAACACAATAAAGTCATCGGAGGTGTGGCCTCCGGATTGGCAGACTACTTTGAAGTAGATGTGGTCATTTTCAGACTAATTTTTGTTTTGCTGGCCCTGGTAGGTGGCGGTGGTGTTTTGGGATACATTATCTTATGGATCGTGGTTCCTTCCAACCCCCGTCAATTTGGAAACCAGAACTACCAAAACTCCTCTTCGGCTCAAACACCTCCCCCATCGGAAGCTGCTGAAAACAAAACAACCGAAGACAACGCTGTACCAACTGATACAGATCAACACAACAGCAATGCAGGGCTCACTGCCGGTATTGTTCTGATCTTTGTCGGTTTATTCTTTTTGGCTACCCGCCTGGTGCCCTGGTTTAACTTCCGCGATTTCTGGCCTTTGTTACTAATCATCGGCGGCGTGTTTATCATTGAACCCAATTTGCTCAAATCCAAAAAATAAAGCTATGAAATTCAAGAACGTTTTTTGGGGACTGATCCTCATCATCTTCGGAGTATTACTCATCGGTCGTAATCTGGACCTCTTCAACTTTGACTGGTATAACTTCCTGCGCCTGTGGCCTGTATTGTTTATCCTCTGGGGTATTTCAGTACTCCCGATCCGCGATGTGTACAAAACCGTTATACTGATATTGGTGCTGGCCGGTTCCACCTGGTTTGTCATCGACGGTCCGAAGAGTTCATTCTACCGCAACTTCGAATACTCTTTTTCTGACGATTCAAACAGCAACGATGTAAAATACTTCAAAAACACCCAGCAGTTTACTGTACCGTACGACTCAGCCATAAAAAATGCCCGGGTCATTATGGACGCTGCTGCCGGAAGTTTCTACATCAACGAATCAACCAATGATTTGCTGGCTTTTAATCAGAAAAACAACGACAACAACTCTAAATACAAATACTTTGTGGAAACCAAAGATGGAGAAACCCAGATCCGGATTAAGGAAGAAGGAGACCACTTTACCTTTGGCGGAGACAATAACCATAGAAAGGTCAACATCCAACTGAATTTGAATCCGGTTTGGGATGTCAACCTGAATGCCGGTGCCAGCGCCGTGAAACTTGATTTGAGTGCTTTTAAAGTCCGAAAGCTGGACCTGGATGGCGGAGCCGGTTCTTTTAAGATTACATTGGGTGACAAATATCCCGAAACCCATGTCAAAGTAAATGCCGGAGCTTCTTCCATCACCATCAAAGTGCCGGAAGCTGCCGGATGTGATCTGCGCATTTCTTCCGTTCTTTCCGGAAAGCACATCAGCGGATTCCAGAAACTGAACAACGGTCATTACCAGACCGCTAACTACGACACGGCCAAACAAAAAATCACGATGAACGTGGACGCTGCCGTATCGAGTTTCAACCTGATCCGTTACTAATATATTTCCTTCTCAGACTTTTGTAAAAGGCTGTCAGCTCCTGGCTGACGGCCTTTTTTATTTGACGTATTCCGTGGCGCCCTCAGAAAGGGTACAGGACCGGTTTTTGGCTCTTCAACTTTTCCGTCGAATATACCACACAATCAGACTTTTTGCTTAACATTTTTTATCAAAACAAAATTGAAAAAAAGGGAATTCGAAGCGGTTTGGTATGATTTTGGAATTTGCATCCGTACTAAAAACAAATGTCATGAAAAAGTCAGTTTATTGGATAAGTATGTTGCTAATGGCGCTCTTCTTATCCGTTCAAACAGCAGCCGCACAAAACAGTCAGGCGCTGTCGAAAAAAGAGAAACGACACATCGAGCATCTTCGTAAAATAAAGGAACGAAACATGCAACGGGCTGCCTCACGGAGCTATTACATGGAATTATTGAAAAACCGGTACTTTGTATTTCAGGCCGATTATGTAATTGGCCCCAACGGTGCCTCTTTTGGTGTGAGCCCTGACATTAATTTCTTTTCGCTCAACGGGAATAAAACCACGTTGCAGTTTGGTTTGAACGGTCAAATCGGGTTTAACGGCCTGGGAGGCGTTACAACGACCGGAACCATTCAAAACTTCAAATTCAACGCGAAAAGCAAGAAGAACATGGAAATCTCCGGCATTCTGAATCTGCAGCAGATTGATCCCGGCTTGCCGCCACACATCAATTTATTTGTAGCCGACGACGGCACAGGAGAACTCGACATCCGGTTGGCATCCGGCAACATCGTTACCTTGTACGGTCAGATCGTTTCCCCCAAAAAAGCCAGAACCTTCGTCGGGCATAACTTCATGATCATGTAATAAGCCCTGGATGGCATACGGAACCTTTCGGAGGAAAGGAATGCAGGATCGCAAAGGCGGCCTGCTTATTACAGGAACGTTCAGCCTTTCATTATTCACCTGCCGGGAGTAAGTGTGTGAGTCCTCAAGCAATGCATATTATTATTTACTTTGCATTCTTTTTCAAATCCCCCTGATCAGGAACAAAATTTGAACGTGAACATGAATCCAATCCCCCCCAAGGCGAAGAAATCAGACCACAAAATAACGGTGCACGGTCACACCCGGATCGACCCTTATTTTTGGCTGAACCAGAGAGAGAACAAGGAAGTGATCCGGTATCTGAAGGACGAAAACAAGTACACCCAAACTGTTTTCAACGAGGGAACCAGCGAGCTCCAAAAACAGCTGTTTAAGGAAATCAAAGGCCGGATCCCCAAAACCGATGAGGATGTCCCTTATTTTATGCGGGGGTATGAATACTACAGCCGGTACGATGAAGGGAAGGAATACGAAGTACACTGCCGCAAAAAGGACGACAGAGAAGAAATCATCCTGGATGAAAATGAACTGGCCGGCGAGCTGCCTTATTTCGATCTGGGAGACTGGGAAGTAAGCCCCGACAACCAGCTGGTGGCTTTTGCCGTGGATACCGTCAGCCGCCGAAAATATACACTCCGGTTTAAAAACCTTGCCACCGGAAGCTATTTTGAAGATGAAATCCCGGATACTTCGGGCGACATTGCCTGGGCCAACGACAATAAAACCGTCTTTTACGCGCAAAAAGACGACACCCTCCGGGCCAGCAAAGTGTTCAAACACGTGCTGGGCACCCCGGTTTCGCAGGACGAACTGATCTTTCATGAAGAGGATGCTGCTTTCGACCTGAGCGTGTTCAAAAGCAAATCCGATCAGTATATTTTTCTGTCGTCCGAATCCACCCTTTCCACCGAATACCAAATCCTGGATGCCGATCAGCCGAACAGTACATTCCGTTTGTTTCAGCAACGGTTAAACGATGTGGAATACCACATCAACCATCAGGGCAACCGTTTTCTGATCCGAACCAATTACAAGGCAGAAAATTTCCGGGTCATGGAGACATCGCTTTCCGAAACAGAAACAGAACACTGGAAAGAGCTCATCCCTTACGATCCGAAGATCTTCATCGAAGACCTGGAAGTCTTCGCGAATTTTTTCTGTGTTCAGGAGAAACACAACGGCCTGACCCAAATCCGGATTGTGAACCAGGGCGAAAAATACATTCCGTTTGAAGAAGAAGACTACTACGCATTCTTCGACGACAACTACGATTACCACAGTACTTTCCTGCGCTTCGGATACACCTCACTGAAAACACCCGCCACCATTTATGATTACGATCTGAAAACAGACCAAAGGGTGCAACGCAAACAACAGGAAGTGGTGGGATCGTACACGCAAGAGGATTATGAAACCCGGCGCATCTATGTAACCGCCCGCGACGGTGTGGAAGTGCCGGTGAGTATGGTCTACAAAAAGGGCTATCAACCCGACGGCAGTCACCCGTTGTTGTTGTATGCTTACGGTTCCTACGGCATCAATATGGAATCCACCTTTCGTTCGCCGCGCATCAGTCTGCTCGACCGCGGATTTGTTTTTGCCATAGCCCACATCCGGGGCGGGCAGGAACTGGGACGTCACTGGTACGAAGACGGGAAGCTGCTGAAAAAGAAAAACACCTTTTACGATTTCATCGATGTGGCGGAGAGCCTCATCCAAAACAACTACACTTCCGCTGACCGGATCTTTGCCATGGGCGGCAGTGCCGGCGGCCTGCTGATGGGTGCTGTACTGAACGAAGCACCGCACCTGTTCAAAGGGGTGATCGCTGCCGTACCCTTTGTGGACGTGGTCACCACCATGCTCGACGACAGCATTCCGCTCACCACGTTTGAATACGACGAATGGGGCAATCCCAACGACAAAGAATACTACGAGTACATGCTGTCCTATTCGCCTTACGACCGGGTGAAAAAACAGGACTACCCTGCCCTGCTCATCACCACCGGTTTGCACGACAGTCAGGTGCAGTACTGGGAACCGGCCAAGTGGGTTGCCAAACTGCGCGACCTGAAAACGGACGACAACCTGCTGATGTTGTGGACCCAGATGGACTACGGCCACGGGGGGGCCTCCGGTAGGTTTGAACCGTACAAGGAAACAGCCATGGAATATGCCTTTCTGCTGCACCTGCTGGAAAAGGACAACCCATAATCACCACCACTTCATTATAGTTTTACTTTTGTATAAAAGATGAAAAAAATCCTCATCATACAAACGGCCAGTCTGGGCGACGTGGTACTGACCACACCGATCATTGAATGCCTCAGTGCCCAATACCCCAATGCCCGCATCGACTTCCTGATGAAATACGGATACGAAGGCCTCTTCAGACACCACCCCAAACTGCACCACGTCATCGTGTGGGACAAAAGCGAAAAGAAATACGAGCGGCTGAGGGAGCTGATCCGGATCATCCGCGAAAATCAGTACGATGCGGTGATCAACGTGCAGCGGTTTGCTGCTTCCGGTTTGATGACGGCCCTTTCGGGAGCGAAAACCCGGATCGGGTTCAGTAAAAATCCGTTGTCGCTGTTTTTTACCAGGCGGGTCAAACACCGGATCGGGACCCAAAAAAACCTGCCCCACGAAACCGAACGCAACCTGGCGCTCATCGAAAGCATCGCTTCCTGCAGGGACGCTAAAATGAAGCTCTATCCGCAGCCCCACGACCTGGCCAAAGTATCGCAATACAAAACATCGGCCTACATCACGATTGCACCGGCCTCGCTGTGGTTCACCAAACAGTTTCCCACGGAGAAGTGGATTGAATTCGCCGCCAAACTGGATAAAGACATCCGGATTTATTTTCTGGGTTCGCCCAAAGAAAAACAAATGTGCGACGACATCATCCGTCAGTCGGGGCATGCAAACAGCCTGAACCTTTCGGGAGCACTCTCGTTTCTGGAATCGGCAGCGCTGATGAAAGACGCCCTGATGAACTACATGAACGACTCGGCGCCCCTGCATTTTGCTTCCGCAGTAAACGCCAAAACCTGTGTGGTGTACTGCTCCACCGTTCCCGAATTCGGCTTCGGCCCCACGGCCGACGGTGCACACATCGTTCAGACAAAGAAACCGTTAAGTTGCCGGCCCTGCGGGCTGCACGGTCACAACGCCTGTCCGAAACAGCATTTCGACTGCGCCCGCACCATCGATGTGGAACAGCTGACCGGGGTTTTGTGAGCCTTGTTCCCACCCGAAAAAAAATAAACAATAAAATGTTTAAAACTTTGGTTGGTTGGAAAATAGTTACTATTTTTGCACCCCGATTTTTGAGTGAAAAAGCAAAACGACTTAAGAAAC
>JAFGYB010000047.1 GCA_016936355.1 Bacteroidales bacterium
AAAAAATAAAGTCCCGACGGGGAGACGGGACTTTATTCATTATTAACCTAAAAATCCTCTGAATGAGGAATAACCCAAAAAATTAACCTGCATTTTAAACACGTATCTATTTTTCAATAAATACTCTGTTTGAATACAGTTACAAATGTACTGCATTATTTTTATTGAATCTAAATAAAACCCATTTTGATCTGTTAAAAAATCTTAAATGGCTGTTTGATGCTTGATTTACAGATTCTTAATCAGATCGATCCCGGCAAGGAAAACCTTTCTTAATCATCAGAATCGTATGGGGTAGAATGGTCCCCACAGGATTCAACAAAAACGTCTCATCCCCTATTTAATACTAAGCTTTAAAAGTTAACCATCATTTTCAGATTAACTCTTCTTGATGTAAGATAATTAGGTACAGCAAATTGCCTGTTGTTGACATCCTTGATCCAGGTGTAGGATATGGTATTGTTCACCTGAAATAAATTAAAAACTTCGAGGCTGATCCAAAAGGAAGATATTTTTCTACGCGATATCTTTTGTACCTTTTGTTCGAGTGGATTCCATGAAAATCCCACATCCACCCGCCTGTAGTCAGGCATTCTGAAAGTCTGCTGATAGCGTTGTGACTGGGGTGGGCCAAAAGGCAATCCGGTTCCGAAAATCAAACGCAAGTGAACCTGTAAAGCTTTATTTCCGGGGATATAATCCTGAAAAAACATCGTCAGGTTCAGTCTTCTGTCCGTAGGCCGGGGAATATAACCGGGTTCGACTTTTACGCTGTCCACAGCCTGGAAAACCTCTCCGGAGGAAAGCAGATTTCCACTCCTGTCGTAATAATTATAATAAGAGTCCCCCTGAATATCTTCCGCCGTTTTCAATAAGGATAACGTAAACCAACTGTCCACACCTTTTACGAACTCCCCGAACAACCTGAAATCCATACCCACAGCATAGGCTTTAGCCGTTTGATTTGCGTAATAACGGATACGCACGTTATCAACCTCATAAGGGATTACATGATCCATCTTTTTGTAATAGGCCTCGGAAGTAAACAAAAACGATCTGCCCCACATCTGAAACCGATAATCAGAGCCCAAAATAAATTGCACGGATCTCGGGGATCGAATTTGATGATTCAACTGTCCGTTCATATCTCTCATCTCCCTGTAAAAAGGGGGTTGATAATAAACTCCCGCCGCAAAACGGAAGACCCAGTTTGGAAGCAGTGCTGGTTTAAAGGCCAGATTCATTCTTGGACTTATGAGGAATTCCCGGGCAAAATCCCAGTAATAAAACCGAGACCCCAGATTTACGGACCATTCATTGTAATTTCTTGTGGTAATTAACCATCGGTTCGATAAATACGCGGAAGCCCTGTTGATTTGGATTACGTTATGGGCCGCTGCAAAATAGGACAAATTAAACGGGTCAATCCCGGGCATCGGATTTCCGGGAATACCGACAGGATTTGGGAGCGAATACCCCGCTGAATCGTTGAGCAGCCATTCTCTCATCTGGTCATTCACCCACTGGTGCTGATACCGAAGCCCCCAGCGCAACAACTGATTTCGCCTGTTGTAAGTCCCCCGGTGTTCAATAGTCAGTACACTAGCATTGAAATAATTTCGGGCATGGCGCAAATAGGTCCCTACCCCCAGAGTTTCCACTGCATTGCCAGCATCCGGACTGGTCGATTGTTGTTGTACCTGTCCGATCCAGTACTGCCCCTGAACATCATAAGTTTCCGACTCATGGGTGTTGTATCCGGATACGACAAAGTCTAACTTCATATCCTTATGAGGATGGTAGGTGAAGGTAAGACCTCCCTGTGCCGTAGCATACTGATCAATCTCAGCGCCATCAAAATAAACCGTAAACTGAAGATTCTGGTTAAACGTTCCGAAATCCGTTTGGCGGCTCTGGGGCACTACTTTGTATTTATTTCGTGAAATATAGGCCAGGAAAGAAACATCCCACAGATCCGACATTTTATACGTCAGTAACGATTGAAAATCAGCAAAATCAGGTTGATAATCCCCTTTGGTATCCAGGGTACCAAGCAAATAGCGATTTGTCTTATAACGGGCTCCCATCAGATACGTAAAACGTTTATTTTTACTGGTGCCCTGCAGCGACAATCCGGCTTCAAGAAAACTCAGGTATACACTTCCTCCAAAGGATTCAGGATGTTTGTAAGTCACATCCAGAACAGAAGACATTTTATCCCCGTAGCGTGCACCAAAACCACCGGCTGAAAAATTGATACGGGAAACCAGTGCAGGATTAATAAAACTAAGTCCCTCCTGTTCACCTGAATTTACCAGAAAAGGCTTGTATATCTCAATACCATCTACGTACACCAGGTTTTCATCGTAATTCCCTCCCCGAACAGAATACTGTGCACTTAATTCATTATTTGAGGTGACACCGGGTAGCGTTTTGATTAAATCTTCCACTCCGGTGCCCACTGTCGGGGCAATCAACACATTTTTCGGATTGAGTTGCTGAATATTTTCGGAACGCAACACATTTTCTTTTACATCAAGACCGGGCAGATTCGTCGCTTCCAAGTGTAACACAAAATGAATGGCTCTGTTTTCGCCAGGTTTCAGAACAAGGACCGTATCCTGCTTACGATAGCCTACATAACTAGCTGTAATGACAATTTTTTTGTTTGCAGGAACCGAACGCAATTCGTATGCCCCTTTATCATCAGTTACCGAACCAATTACAGTATTTCGGACCAATACATTTACCCATTGTAAAGGGTTGCCTTTATCATCCGTTACAGTCCCGCCGACTCGAGCTGTTTGTCCATAACTCGACGAAGAAAGCAGTGCTAGAAGAATAAAAGAGGTAAAAAAGCGAAACACCAGCATGAATTGTAATTGGTATATATGATAACTATCAAAAAGCAAATTTATTATTTATCCCGATATCCCAAGCTCCCTATTTACTTGGATCTTACAACAGATTTGGTCTAAATAACAAATACTGTGAAACGGGAAACATAAGATCAAACTTTGTATTTTTGAATCGAGATAGCTCCGAGAGTATTTTTCTAAAGCTTTGCCATGAAAAATATTCCGACGGGTTGAAACAGAAATGGTTCAGCCTCCCGAGTTCCGACAGACGGAATGAATTGGAAAGGAGAAAGCAAAGGGATCGTTGTATACGCACCAATGCATTTTGCCTTTCCTGTTGGGATAAGGCTTTTTTTATGCATTAATGAGTACACTATGATTCCCTACGAAGAAGCATACGAACAGGTCATCAACAGCACCTTCAGGCTCGGTATTGAAATTGTTGACTTTCAAAATTCGCTGAACCGGATTCTGGCTGAAGATATTGTTTCTGACCTTAATATGCCACCGTTCAACAAAGCAGCTATGGACGGATACGCCTGCAGAAAAGAGGATTTGCAAAATGTGCTAGAAGTCATTGAAATCATTCCTGCAGGAGCAACACCTAAGAAAAGGGTGGGGAAAAACCAATGTTCCAAAATAATGACAGGAGCTCCTGTGCCAGAAGGATCGGATACAGTGATTATGGTGGAATACACCGAAGAAGTGGATGAAACACACATCCGGTTTACACAACAAGATTCAAAATCAAATATCTGTTTACTGGGTGAAGATGTAGTAAAAGGTGATGTACTACTGAAAAAAGGAACCTGTATCAAAGAAAAGCACATTCCGGTACTGGCCATGACGGGTGCTGTGCACATCAAGGTATACAAACAACCTAAAGTGGCGATTGTTTCCACAGGCAATGAGCTGGTGGAACCGCAGGTTACCCCCGACACTTCACAAATCAGAAACAGCAATGCCTATCAAATGTTGGCTCAGATTGGCACACTAAACCTGCCTGTACAGTATTTGGGCATTGCAGCCGACACACTGGAAGATACGGAAACCATGCTGCAAAAAGCCATCCATCAATCGGATGTCATCATTATGTCGGGAGGTGTATCCATGGGAGATTATGACTATGTTCCCAGGGTTCTGAAACAAGCCGGGTTTAAAATTCATTTTCATGGTGTTGCTACCAAACCCGGGAAAAAAACCATTTTCGCCACCACAGCAAACCAATGGTTTGTTGGTGTCCCGGGAAATCCTGTTTCTGCATTTGTCCAGTTTGAATTACTAATCAAGCCCCTGCTGATGGGAATCATGGGGAAAATCTATAAACCTGATTTTTACAAATTTACATTGCAACAAGACTTTTTCAGAAAGAATGCCGGACGCAAATCATTCGAACCGGTAGTTGTGCATTCGGATGGCAGCGTGACCCCCATGGAGTACCATGGCTCAGCACACATTAATGCCTTAACCTATGCAGACGGATTAATGGTTGTGGAACGGGGAATCACCCAAATCAAAAAAGGAGAGAAAGTAGATGTTCGACTCATATAACAGGAGAATAAATTATCTGAGAATTTCCGTTACTGACCGGTGCAATTTGCGCTGCGTATACTGTATGCCAGAGGATGGGATTGAACTCATGAAACATGAAGATATTCTTTCTTTTGAGGAAATTGAGCGAATTGTGGTAGAAGGTGTAGCTCGGGGCATTACGAAAGTAAGATTAACCGGTGGCGAACCTTTGGTACGGAAAAACATTGTATCGCTGGTGAAAATGATTGCAGCTATCGAAGGAGTTGAGGACCTTTCTATGACGACCAACGGAATTTTGCTGGCCCAATTTGCACGTGCATTGAAAGAAGCGGGCCTTCACAGGGTCAACATCAGCCTTGATACCTTATCTCCTGAGCGATACAGTGAGATTACCCGGGGAGGAAACATTCACAAGGTGCTGGAAGGAATCCAAGCCGCCAAAGCAGCAGGGCTCTCCCCTATTAAAATCAACTGTGTGGTTTTTAAGAATAAAGAGGAACACGATGCACAGTCCGTTGCAAAGTATTGCCGTGAAAATGATTTACAAGTTCGCTTCATTCATCAGATGAATCTGGAAACCGGTGAATTTTCGGTTGTTGACGGCGGAGAAGGCGGAAACTGCAGTCAATGCAATCGCCTGCGATTGACAGCCAACGGAGAGATCAAACCTTGCCTGTTCAACGAACTGGCATACAATGTAAAAGAGCAGGGTATTTCTTCTGCATACCGGGAAGCCCTTCGTAACAAACCCAAAACAGGAACCCGCAATAAATCAGGAAAATTTTATGGAATCGGAGGATAAAATCATGAAACTAACCCATACAAATCAGGAAGGCAAAGCCAACATGGTAGATGTCAGCAACAAAGCACCGTTGTTTCGTGAAGCCATTGCTGAAGGGTTCATCCGGTTGCAACCGGAAACCGTGCGACTGATCCGGGAAAATCAAATGAAAAAGGGAGATGTGCTGACCGTATCGGAAATTGCCGGTATACAGGCGGCGAAAAAAACCAGTGAACTTATTCCGTTGTGTCATCCCCTTCAACTTACCAAAGTCAGTGTAAGGGCCACACTAAAGGAGGAGGGCGTAGAGGTCGTTTGCCAGGCTAAATGCAAAGGGGAAACCGGAGTGGAAATGGAAGCACTTACCGGAGTCCAGTTGGCCTTGCTTACCCTGTACGATATGTGTAAAGCCGTTGATAAAAGGATGATTATTGAAAACGTACACCTCATTGAAAAATCTAAAAAGCCTCTGGAAGATGCAAACATTTGAAGTAATTTCTGTCAATATTTCCGAAAAAAAAGGGACCATTAAGAAGCCTGTTCCGGAGGTTCAACTCACTGATATCGGCATACCCGGGGATGCTCATTCCGGTCTCTGGCACAGGCAAGTCAGCATGCTGGCTGAGGAAAGTATCCAAAAATTTTCCAAAGAAGCGAACAGAGAAATACAGTACGGCGAATTTGCTGAAAACATTTCCACCAAAGGCATGGAATTGTTCAAAACAGCCCCCATGGACCGTTTCCTCTCTGACGACAACAACATTGAACTGATGGTTACTCAGATTGGAAAGAAATGTCACGGCGACAACTGTTCGATTTTCAGAGAAGTAGGGAATTGTGTTATGCCCAAAGAAGGCATCTTTGTTCAGGTTGTCAAGGGGGGAACGATCCGCTCAGGCATTCAGTTCCGTTATGAACCCAGAGTGCTTAAAATCAAGATCATTACCCTTAGTGACCGGGCCAGTCAGGGAGTCTATGAGGATCGGAGCGGTCCGGCCATAGAAAAGACAACTTCGACATTCCTTACTGAGAGAAACCGACATTTTCAGTTCAACCGAATTGTAATCCCGGACGATCCAGCACTTTTGATAAAAGAAATAAACAACGCGGTGGAAGCAAACACGGACCTTATCTTCACTACAGGAGGAACGGGTATTGGTCCCAGAGACTTTACTCCCGACGTGGTAAAATCGATGCTGGACAAAGAGATTACAGGCATCATGGAACTTATACGGGTAAAATACGGCATGAAGAAACCCCATGCGCTGATCAGTCGCAGCATTGCCGGTACTATTGACAAAACCCTGATTTATACGCTTCCGGGAAGCCAAAGAGCCGTGCACGAATACCTTACCGAGATTCTTCCCACACTGGAACATAGTTTATACATGTTGCACGGAATGGATTTTCATGGATAGTCGATAAGCAAAAAGATGCGAAGTTGTTTTCCAATCAGGAAAGCAATTCCATTTTTACTTAATTTTGACGCTTGTAAAATTCAATGATATTATCTTGAAACTGGCCTTAAAAAACCTCTTTCCATTACTATTTCTTGTGTTCCTTTCCGGAATAGTTCTTCCGGCAATGGGACAAACCGACTCCACGGCTTTCCCCAAGGATTCCACAGCAGTGAAAGTAGATAGTTCAGCCGTTTACTTTTATACAGGAACACTGAACAACTATAAAAAGGACCGGTTTGAATACATAGACACCACACTGACCTATTTTCATCAGTACAATCCCCTGCAGTACGGAAATCAGATGTATGCCACGTTGTCGAATATTGCTACTCCCGGATACAACCTGATTTTTTCACCGGATACCAACAGTGGTTATACGCTGCTTCCGCCCACTTTTTCTCATTTTTTATACACGAACAACAAGGTTCGGTATTTCAAACTAACCACCCCCTATACCCAGCTGTATTATGTCATGGCACCTTCCAAGGAACAAAATTTAAATGTGACTTTCAGCAGGCATCTGGGAAAACAAATCACTATTGGTCTGGATGTAAATTATATTAGTTCGCCGGGAACCTATTACCATAATTTTTCGGATGATCGGAGGGCTTATTTTACCGCACAATATTTTACCAAAAATGGCAGATACGGTGTTATTGCCAATTACATCTACAACTTTGACCGGGTTCAGGAAAACGGCGGAATTATTTACGACAGTGTTTTTGAGCAGCACCTTGATTCTGATCCCAAGATTATTACTACAGGGCTTCAGACAGCCGAAAACAAAATCAAAACCAACGGTATTTTTGTACAGCAATATTTTAACTTACTCAAGCCAAACCACAAAAAGGGCGAACGAAAGGTTGATGCCGGAAACATAACCTACACTTTTCAGTATACCAAAAACCGTTGGATCTATTCCGATCTGCTTGCAGATACAACCTTTTATATAAATTTCCCTTCGGTATACAATTCACAAAACACAATGGATTCCCTTGAATTAATCAGGGTGCGAAACTCATTTCAGTGGTCAAATCTGGGCTATAACAAAGATAAACTCAGTCAGGTTTTTCAATTAACCGGGGGCATCCATATTGATCATATTGAACGTACACTGCCCTACGATTCAGTCCAATCCGTTCAGAACCAGGTAATCCCCTACGGCAGCATTTCACTGGAGTTATTTCAACGCAGTCATTTAACGGCCAGCGGTCAATTCCACATTGGTGGGTACAACAACGGTGATTTTATTCTCCGAGGTGAACTATCACAGTACCTGGGTTCCAAAGGGAAAAACGTGGGTCAGCTGCGCCTGAAGCTTTTGCTCCAAAACAAAATGCCTGCCTGGTATCTTACTCATTATCAATCGAACCGTTTTAACTGGAATCTGGACCTGAACAAAGAAAAATTCCTGATACTTTCCGGTACTTACGAATACAAGGGAATTGCCATAGGAGCCCGCTTGCAAACGCTCAACAATTATACGTACCTCAACGACTCGGTGGTTCCGCAACAAAACAGGACAACAGGAAGCATCCTTCAGTTGTTCAGTGAAGGTACGGTTCAATTTCACAAGTTTGGATTCAACTACAGGGCTGTTTACCAGAAAACCACGATGGTCAACACCATCCATTTGCCTCCATTTAGCGGCATGTTGGATGTGTATTTCAAAGGCTGGGTTTTCAAACATGCCGGCAAAATGCAAATAGGTACGCAACTGTTTTATTATTCACCGTTCTATGCCGATGCTTACATGCCCGAACTTCGTAGTTTTTACCTGCAAAACAAAACGCTTGCCGGTGACTTTCTTTTTCTGGATGTATACGCCACTCTAAAAGTAAGAACCTTTAGAATTTTCTTCAAAGGGCGAAATATTTTGGGGTTGGCCGGTAATTATCATTATTACAATTCCCCACACTATCCCTCCAGTGCTCCCGGATTTGTAATGGGGGTATGCTGGCGTTTCCACAATTAACCCTCACTGGTTCAACAGGATTTGTAACACTCTTTATTTAAATTAATTATAATTAGTTAAGTAGTTAACAACGGGTTGAATTTTGTCGTATTTTCGAAGGACAATAACTTAAAAATCGTCAGGAAATGAAGAAACACATCTCACTTTCGGTTAAATGTCCCTATTGCATGAAGTCATTAATGGATAAAGAATTACGTCTTCATGGACACCCCAGTATTAAGATCAACATCAAAACAGAAAAAGAAAGAGGCACCATTAGTTTATGTTCTGTTTATGAATGCTTTGATCACACTTCTGATATCAATCTGGAAAAGGGAATTATCGTTGAATTTTCCTGCCCTCATTGCAACAAAGAACTGCTGACCAAAGAAGAATGTACTTTTTGCGGTGCCCCGATGGTCTCGCTGTTGCTCGATACCGGTGGACGGGTCAACATATGCTCACGCAAGGGATGCCCCAACCATTATGTAGCTTTTGAAGATCTGAGTACGGAATTGTCCCGGTTCTATCAAATTTACGGAGACTAGCAGATTCTGGGCAATTGTTGTCCGGAAAGCATTTCAATGACCCTTTTACCCCCTACCACGGTTTGCAGCCAGGCTTTCCCTGCTGATTTATCGGTTATGGTTCCAATGATGGAAGCTTCCTGACCCAACGGGTGTTCTTTCAGCAACTTGACCACATTTTCTGCATCTTGTCTCGCTACTATCATCACAACTTTTCCTTCGTTGGCCACATACAGCGGATCAAAGCCCAGCAATTCGCACATGCCTCTTACAGCCTGATCAATAGCCAGTTTATTTTCCTGAATTTCCAAACCAAAACGACGTTGCCCGGCCAATTCTGCCAGAACAGTCCCCAGCCCTCCTCGGGTAGCATCCCGCATAAATTTCACCTGATAACCAGCTGATAAAACAGAATCGATTAACCCATTCAAACAGGCACAATCAGAAGCAATGGAAGCTCCTATGTTCAATTCATTTCGTGCTGCCATAATGGCCATTCCATGGGAACCTATGGCGCCATTTACAAGGATAACATCACCGGGTTCCACATTTTGTGCGAGCCCCAGATCTTTCCTTCCTTCAGGCAAGATACCCACACCACTTGTGTTGATAAACAATTTATCGCACTTTCCCTTGTCAACTACCTTCGTATCTCCGGTTACAATCTGTACTCCGGCTTTGGCTGCTTCGTCGCTCATGGTTTGCACAATCTCTTCCAACTGGTAGAGAGGAAATCCTTCCTCGATGATAAAACCGGCACTCAGGTATTGAGGAATCGCACCCGAAACGGCAATATCATTCACCGTTCCGGCCACTGCCAGCTTTCCGATATTTCCTCCGGGAAAAAACAGCGGATCAACTACAAATGAATCAGTAGTAAAAGCCACCCGGTTCTGATTTATCTGGAGTACTGCAGCATCCGTCTGCTTCAACAAAATATCATTCTTAAAATAGCGGGAAAATACAGATTCGATCAAGTCATGACTCATTTTACCCCCGCTACCGTGACCCAACAGTATTGTTTTCTGATTCATACGCATTATATTTTTCCCCAAACTTCCTGACCGGGATAAATTTCAAGTGCAAAGATAGATATTGTGAATTAATAAACAGTTGATTTTTCCAATAAATGAAGGTCTATTTAGTGTACAAAACGACGGATCATCGCATAAAATTCGGCTTTCTGAAAGGGCTTACTGATAAAATCATTACACCCTACCTCCAGTGCTTTATCCCGGTCCTCAACAGTAGCATAAGCAGTTTGGGCAATGATCGGCAACTCAGGTCTGAATTTTTTAATCTGCTGGGCCGCATCATGTCCGTTGAGTTTAGGCAATTTAACATCCATCAATACCAGGGAAATTTCCTGATGTTTTTTGGAGAGATGAACGGCTTCCTCACCGTCAAAGGCTCGCAACAAATTAAACGTGATGTCCATGTGTTTGAGCAAAAATTCAATGTACTGATAATTTATTTCTTCATCCTCAACCACTAATAATGTGATTGTATCAGCATTTTTTTCCACAGGATCCAATGCCTTATCGTCAGACTTAACCGAATGGTAAGGAATTGTGACATAGAATACAGAGCCTTTTCCTTTCTCAGATTCCACACGGATGTGCCCATTTAATAATTCAGCATTCGCTTTGGCAATGGACAACCCCAGGCCCAGACCGCCGGCCTTTCTTGACAATTCTTTTTCCTCCTGAGAAAAGCGTTCAAAAATCAGGAACAGGCTTTGATTGCCAATGCCGACGCCTGTATCCCTTACATAAAATTCCAGTTCATGAACTTTGCGTTCATATCCGATCTCCACAAATCCCTCGTATGTGAATTTCAACGCATTCTCGATCAGGTTGTCAATGATTTTTCGTAGTTTGATGTCGTCTACCAGCACCAGCGCATCACTGTCGTCGAGGCCTTTTTTAAGATAGAGTGAAAGTCCTTTTTCTTTGGATTTTAAATCAAAAACAGCAAAAATCTCAGTGAGCATATCGTTAATATTGATCTCACGCTCATGCAAGGGTACCTGGTGAGTCTCCAGTTTTGAGATTTCGAGAATATCATCAATGATGTGCAGTAACTGACGTGTGCTGTTGATTACAATTTTTGTATAGTTCTGGCGCGTTTCAGCTGTGAGTTCTGTATCCATAAGCAGTTCCGAAAAACCAATAATTCCATTCATCGGGGTACGGATTTCATGAGACATGTTGGACAAGAACTCCGACTTCAGACGATCACTTTCCTCCGCCTTATTTTTCGATGAAATCAGTTCGTCTTCATATTTCTTTCGGATGGAAATATCTTCAAAAACACCGTAAATTTTCTCAACTTCTCCATTTTCATTTTTTAGCGGAACGATCTGAACCGAAACCCAACTAACCTTCCCCCATACAGATTGATATTCCCCTTCCTCTTTGATCACTTCACCCGTTTGACAAGCTTCGATAAATTTTCCGGTCAGACCACTTTCAATCAGATTGGGCAGCTTTAACAAATTGAACTTTTTAGACTTTTCTATAGAAGTTGAACCAACAATCTTCATCATCTCTGCATTCATTTCCAGAATAGTCCCATCCGGTTTGGCAGTGACAATGCCCAGTGGTGAATGTTCAAAGAGCAAACGATAATTTGTTTCCCGATCTTTAAGATCAGACTCCATTTTCTTCTGGAGTGTCACATCTCTGCCGTATACCAACAACGCCTTTCGTTCCCCGTCCTCAAAAAACAAGGGAACTTTGATTACGTCAAAAATTCTGACCTCCTGATTTTGAATACTAATAACCTCGTCTCCCCGGGTAGATTTACCGGCTTTCCAGGCGGCTTCATCAGAATCAACACAGCGTTCCAGTGCTTTTCTGAACTGGGGTGTTTCTTTTGCCAGTTCCCTATCCGTCTTTCCCCTGTAATCCACTCCTTTCAGATCAAATAACTGAATGTTGGCATCATTGGACACCAACCACCTCCCTTTTCCGTCTTTGAAAACAATCACATCCGGTGTTGCATTGATCAGGGTTTTTAGATTTTCTTCGCTGTTTTTAACGGCTTCCTCAGCCTGTTTTATTCCTTCAATATCCTTGGAGATAAACAAATAATAGGGTCTTTCATTAATGTCAATTATGGTAGCAGACAACAAAACCGTCATTTTATTTCCGGCTTTATCCTTAATCTCCACTTCCCTGTTGTGGATCATATAGGAAATATTCAGTTCCTCCACGAGTTCTTCACGAGCTTCAGAATCGATCGTTTGGATTCTCTTTGAACGGGGGCCTATCAATTCCGACTTCTGATAGCCGGTCATTCTGACAAACCCATTATTCACGTCCAGTACCTCACCTGTTTCTGCATCCACAATGGAAATGGCATCGGGTGAAGTTTCAAATGCCTTTCGGAATTTCTCCTCGTTTTCTTTTAACCGATCAGACAATTCCTTTTTTACGATTACGCCTGCTACCTGTGCCGAAATATAACTGAGCAGATCCATATCAGCGGAAGTAAAAGCGTGGGGATTTTCATAATGCTGCACAGCCAAAACCCCCACAACTTCATCCCCAATTTTCATAGGTACCCCCATCCAAACAGGAGCCGGATGGCCTATAATCTCAATATCTCCTTTGTTCACCAGCTCATTTTGCATGTGTTCGTCAGCAAAAAGCGGTTTCCCGCTACGCCGAACGTAGTCTGTAATCCCCTTTCCCCGATCCACATCTTTAAAATACCTGATTTCATCGTGGGCATCCTTGAAATAAGGAAAATCATAAGTTTCGGTATCAGTACGGTACAGTGCCACATAAAAATTACTGACATCCATGAATCGCCCGATCGACTCGTGTACTTTTTTCAGTAAATGAGACAAATCGGCAGCTCCCAGTGCCGTTTCAGTAATTTCAAACAGGGTCCGTTGAATGAGGTTGAATCTGTTTTTTTCCTGCAGCGTTTTCAGGTTATAAATGGCCAGCGAAAGTTCCTCTCCTACTTCCCTGAAGAAATCCCTGTCTTCATCGCCTGATAAGGCATCATCGGGTAATGCCGCCAGCAAAACTCCATAGACTCTCTTTTCATATTCCAGGCGAATAGCTACGCTATAATTAGCCGATAGCTCATCCAGCAATTCACATTTGAAATTCGATTGTTCTCCTCTTCTGAAATAAATCACCTGATGTTCTTTCAGGCTCTGAGTGATGCAGGGTGGTGTTTGAACACTGATCTTTTTTTGTATTTCAGGAGTGGAGGATTGAAACCCTTTCTGATAAACGAGCCACCGGTCCTTTGATTTTTCGTCAGTGAATACAATCATTGAGGCAATACAACTTCTTTCTTCAACCAGTGAATCCACTGCCTGTTGTAATAATTCGTTTATTTCCTTTTCCCGGAAAATTATGCTGTTGATCCTTCGTATGGAGCGAAGAATTCGGTTGGCATAAAGAATATGATGTTGTTCCCGTTTAACCCTTTGTTCCAGTGATTTGGAATCGATAGCCCTTTTTAACACCATGGGCATTCTGGATCGGTTCTTTTTCAGTACATAATCGTCGGCTCCTGCTTTCATACAAGCAACAGCGGTAGCTTCATCCTGCGAGTCGGTTAAAATAACAAAGGGCAAATCCGGTCTTTTTTCATTGCGTATATGCAACAGATCGAGGCCATTGAATGCGGGAAAGAAATAAGCTGAAATCAATACATCATAATCGTTTTCTATCTCCTTATTGAATTCATCTTTTTCCCCGACAACTTTCATATGATAACCGGGAAAGTCATTCTTGAGCACCTCTTTCAGCAGGAGAATATCCTCAGGAATAATCTCTACCAATAAGATTTTTGTCCGTTGTTTCATGCATGATCGGTTTAAAGGATTTTCTCCAACACCAAAGATAATATTTATTCAGTAGTTCACTCTAGACCAGAGAGAAAATCAATTGCATATAAGCCTCTTCGTCCCCCTTGTTTCTGAGTTCACCTGAAAACAGAATTCACTTCAATTATTTTAACGGTTGTAGAGATAGTAGGCCTGACAAGCCCCTTCTCCTGAAACCATGCAGGATCCCACCGGGTTGAGCGGATTACAAACAGTTCCGAAAAGTTTACAGTCTTTTGGTTTCTTAAGCCCTTTTAATATTTCTCCACAAATGCATCCTTTGGGCTCGATCAATGGCTCTGCCTGTACCTCCGGCAAGACCTGTTCCGCATCATGGTCAGCATATTCAGCTTTAATTTTCAGGCCACTGTCTTTCAGGATACCCAGGCCCCGCCACCAGTCATCCCGAGGTTCAAAAACTTCATCCATCATCTGTTGGGCTTTAATGTTCCCTTCGGGTTTTACCACACGGGTATACTGAATTTCCACTTTTGGATCATTTTTTTCCACCTGATTTACCAGCATCAGTATCGATTGCATCAGATCCACCGGCTCAAAACCACTGATTACTACCCCCATTCCATATTTTTTCGGAATATCTTCGTAAATACTGCTTCCTGTAATTGTGCTGACATGCCCGGGACCAATGTAGCCATCGATAGCTGCCCCTTCATCAATCAATGCAGCCATAGCCGGAGGCATCACCTTATGCGCACTAAAAACAGAGAAGTTAAACAATCCTGCCACTTTAGCTTTCAGAATCCCCGCTGCCGAAGCCGGAGTGGTTGTCTCAAAACCAATCCCCAGAAATACCACTTTCTTTCTTCGGTTTTTCTTAGCCACCATCAATGCATCCATAATGGAATAAACCACTTGAATATTGGCACCTGCAGCTCTCTCTTTTTCCAGTGTGGAAGTGGATCCGGGAACCCGGATCAAATCACCGTAAGTAGTAATGATGACGTCGTCGCGACGACTATACGCCACCGCTTTGTCAATATAGCTTCTGCTGGTGACACAAACAGGGCACCCTGGACCGGAGATCAACTGAACATTTTCCGGTAAGAGACTGGGGATGCCAAATTTTTGGATCGCCATGGTATGACCGCCACACACTTCCATAAACTGCACAGGTCTGGTGGAAATCCGGGCAATTTCTTCACGCAATTGTTTCACAACATCCGCATCCCGGTATTCATCTATATACTTCATCATTATTGTGGCTTAAATTATTTTGTCCGGATTCTCGGTTGATTCATAATATTCTTTGAACGTTTTCAACGTCAACAACGCTTCTTCTTCATCCAGTTTCTGAATAGCAAAGCCTGTATGAATTAACACATAATCACCCGGCTTCAGAAGCTCATCGCTGATCAGATCCAGATGAGCCTGCACAGTGGAACCTCCTACGGAACAAAAAGCAGTTTCCCCTTCAATCTTTTCTATACGGGCAGGAATACTCAAACACATATGTTTATTTGTTTTTATCGTTCATACTTAATCTTTTAGCCGCTACAGCCATCTGTCCCAGTGCGATACCACCGTCATTCGAAGGCACTGATTCATGCGAAAATACTTCAAAGCCGGCTTTGCGCAACCGATCCTCTCCCAGTCCCAGTAAAATTCGGTTTTGAAAACTTCCACCCGAAAGTACGACCTTTTTGATTGCAAATTGGTTGCTGATTGTTTTCGTTACGTCCAGCATGATCTTTAGAATGGTTCGGTGAAATTTCGCCGAAATAACACTAGGATCCACCTGATTCAACACATCCTGAATCAAGGCATCTGTCATAGGCCTGAACGAAAGTACTACCCCATCAAAATCAAAATTGTAGTCTCCTTCATTTTCCATTGAAGCTACAGATTCCAGCCTCATGGGAGCTTCGGCATGAAAGGTTGACCGCCGACAAACACCCGTTAATGCAGCTACAGCATCAAACAAACGACCGGCACTGTCACTTTCCGGACAATTGATTTTCCGGTCCAGCATCATCATAACTGCGTCAAATTTTTCCTGACTGATATCTGAAAAAAGTGAATTTCTGTGGTCCTTTAGAAAATCTGATCCTTTATAGTGATGCACAAGTGCCATGGCCATTCGGAAAGGCTCCCGGGTAACCAAATCACCTCCGGGCATCGGCAGATAATCAAAATGAACTACTCTATCAAAATCATTCAGGTCAGCCACCAGAAATTCTCCACCCCAGATTTTTCCGTCGGTTCCCAAACCCGTACCGTCAAAACTGATACCAATCACCCGTTCATCCAGCTGATGTTCGGCCATACAGGCAGCAATGTGGGCATGATGGTGTTGCACGCGAATCAAAGGAATGTCAAGCCCCTCGGCAAAACGGGTAGACAAATAATCGGGATGCAGATCGCTGGCAATGAATTTCGGTTTAAACCGGAACAGACGCTGAAACCGTTCAAATGATTCTTCGTAAAATTCGAGAGTTTCCAGATTTTTCAAATCGCCGATGTGCTGACTCAGCAATACCTGATTTCCTTTTCCTATGGCAAAACAATTGACCAGCTCGGCTCCTGCCGCAAAGATCCCTTCGGTATTGTACTGTATTTGCACAGGCGATGGAGCATAGGAACGTGATCTTCTGATCAGCCGAGCAGCTCCATTCGTCACAAAACAAACCGAATCATCGGCACGGTTGTGAATATCCCGGTTATACGTCACATAGGCATCTGCCACAGGTGCCAGCTTTTTCAGCGCTTCTTCATTGTCGATCAATACCGGTTCTTCAGCAATATTGCCGCTGGTTAACACAATACAATCCGTCTTTAACCGCTCAAAAAGCAGGTAATGAAAGGGCATATACGGCAGCATAACACCAACTGTATCCAACCCCAAACTCACAGAATCTGCCAGGTTTTTTTTTGATTTCAGCAATACAACAGGGCGCCTCCAACTTTTCAGTACGGCTTCCTCTTGTTCGTTGAGCACCATAAATTTTTTCGTCACCTCCACATTCCGAAACATAACAGCAAAGGGCTTTCCTTCACGGGATTTCTTCCGACGAAGGCGTGCAACAGTATCTTCAGAGAAGGCATTACATGCTAAGTGAAAACCTCCCATTCCCTTAACAGCAACAATTTTGTTTTGATCCAGTAATGCTGCAGTTTGATGGATCACCGATTCAATGTTTTCAACCTTCAGTCCATCATAATGTAATGTATAATGAGGACCACAATGATGACACGCAATGGGTTGGGCGTGAAACCTTCTGTCCTGAACTTGGCTATATTCAGCTTCACACTCGCGGCACAAAGTAAAGGATGCCATCGTTGTTTGTGGACGATCATACGGCAAATCACGGATAATAGTAAACCGGGGGCCGCAATTGGTACAATTGATTAAGGGATAATTGAACCGGTTCTTCTGCCGCTTCATATCTTCCAGGCACGCGGAACATACTGCAATATCCGGACTTATTTCGGTTACTTCATCCGAAACTGACTGACTGGATACAATCTCAAAATCTGAGAATCCCCTTAAGGGTTCTTCTTTCATGCTTACAGAAGTTATTGAAGCCGCTTCAGGCGCTTTCTCCCTTAGAGCCTTCACCATGTTCAGAATCTGGTCACTTTCTCCTTCAGCACAAAGATAAACGCCCGTGTTGTTATTTTCAACTGTACCTTTCACTCCGAACTGATGAGCTATCCTGTATACAAAAGGCCTGAATCCTACACCTTGCACCAACCCTTTCACATGAATTTTATAGGCCTTCAATTCCATACTTTAATATTTATATTAATTCTAAATTTCGTTACTGTTTGTTTTTTCACAAAAAAACATATCTTTGTTGTGAATTTTTTAACAGGCAAAATTATATTAATTTTTTTAATGAACAAGCCATGATCGAAAAAAGTCAAATCACACAGATCCTTCAAAACTATAAGAACGATCGTTACCGGCTCATGGACATTCTTCTTGACCTCCACAAGATACAGAATTATGCAGATACGGAAACCATTTCTTATCTGGCAGCTGCACTCAAAATGTCGCGGGTTGAAATTGAAGAAACCATTTCCTTTTACCATTTCTTTTCCATGGAGCCAAAGGGAAAGTACAACATTTACCTGACCGACAGCATTACTGCCAACATGAAAAACAGAAAGGGAATTCTGGAAACATTCGAGCATGAATGCGATACCAAAATCAACTCTGTTTCATCAGACGGGACCTTTGGCTTGTTCACCACCTCCTGTATCGGGATGAATGATCAGGAACCTGCCGCAATCATAAACGATGTGGTTTTTACCAATCTGACGGCTTATCGGGTCAGAGAACTGGTTAAAGGTATGCGCAACGGCCTGAATTTGGAAGATTTGATGTATGAAAATTACGGCGATGGCAACAATGCCGATTTGGACGTTCGATCCATGGTGTGCAACAACATTCGAAAAAAATCAATTATTCTCAAAAAAGACTATAAACCATACACCTTTGTAAAATCAGGGATCAAAAAGTTTACCCCTGCTGAAGTGGTCCAGGAAATTGAAAACTCAAACCTGCGCGGAAGAGGAGGCGCTGGGTTTCCAACAGGACTCAAATGGAGGTTCGGCAGCCAAAGCCAGGGGGAGCACCGGGTCATCATTTGTAATGCAGACGAAGGGGAACCCGGCACGTTCAAAGACAGGGTTCTGCTGACTGAATATCCTGAAATGATGTTTGAGGGAATGGTAGCCGCAGCGTATGCCACCGGTTCAGACATAGGTGTGTTGTACCTAAGGTATGAATATACCTATCTGGTTCGCTTCCTGAACAGGATACTGGATTCCATGAGAAAACAAGGGTATTTAGGTAAAAACATAGGGGGTGTGGAAGGATTCAACTTCGACATCCGAATCCAGCTGGGTGCAGGTGCCTATGTTTGCGGTGAAGAATCAGCGCTCATCGAATCTATGGAAGGCAAACGGGGAGAACCGCGCGACAAACCCCCCTTCCCTGTGGAAAAGGGATACCTGGGATACCCAACCATTGTCAACAATGTGGAAACACTGGTTACTGCCGTCAAAATCCTTCATTTCGGAGCCAAATGGTATTCGGAGTTCGGAACCAACGATTCCCTGGGAACCAAACTATTAAGCATTTCCGGCGATTGCAAATTTCCGGGAATCTATGAAGTCGAATGGGGAACCCCGCTAACGGAGGTCATGGAGATGTGCGGAGCCGACGATGTACAGGCCATACAGGTAGGTGGCCCTTCCGGAATGATGGTCAGCCTGAAAGATCTGAGCCACCTGAACAGTACCCAACTCATGAAATGGTACAAACCTTCGGGAATGGAAGTTGCCGAACGATTCATCGACAGGCGACTCAGTTATTCCGATTTACCCACCGGAGGTTCCATTATGATCTTCAACAACCAACGTGATTTGCTGGGCGAAGTTGTTATGAACTTCATGGAATTCTTTATCGAAGAATCCTGTGGTAGTTGTTCCACCTGCCGCAACATGCCTTATGTAATGAAAACCAAACTAAAGAAAATCCTGGACGGTCATGGAGTAAAAAGTGATATTGAAGATTTGCTCAGTTGGGGGAAAACACTGAAAGCCAGTCGTTGTGGTCTCGGACAAACCGCAGGCAACCCCATCCTTTCCAGCATTTTCAATTTCAGGCATTTGTACGAAAAACACATTCAAAGTCTGACCGAGTATGACACTGATTTTGATTTAGAGAAGTCAGTACAATCCTATCAGAAATTTGTCCAAAAAGAACCGGTTTTGTTTCACATGAAATAGAAATTAGCTATGGAAAATCAAATAAAAATTATCATCGACGGCCAGGAGGTCCTCACTGAAAAAGGAAAGACTATTCTTGAAGTGGCCCGGGAAAACAATATCTTCATCCCCACATTATGTCATTTCATGGGAGCCGATCCCAAAGCCAATTGCCGGGTGTGTACCATCAAAATCCACAACCGGATGATGACATCCTGTACAACTCCCGCTGCCGACGGTATGGAGATTGAAAACAATACGCCTGAACTGAACGACATTCGTAAGAGCATTATTGAGTTGCTATTCGTCAGCGGGAATCACTTCTGCCCAACCTGTGAAAAAAGCGGAGATTGTGAACTCCAGGCTCTGGCCTACCGTTACCAGATGATGGTTCCGCGATTCCCCTATGATTTTCCTCAGAAAAAAATTGATTCAAGCAATCCAAAGATTCTGAAAGAGCAGAACCGGTGTATCTCCTGCAAACGCTGCATCAAAACCATTAAGGACGAACAAGGCAGGCATTATTTTGCCTTCAGAAACCGGGGCAATAAAATTGAAGTGGTGTTGGATCCTGATCTCGGTATAGAAATTTCAGATGAACTGGCACTGATGGCCATGAAAAACTGCCCCGTTGGATCCATCATATACAAGGAAAAAGGCTTTGAGAAGCCCATTGGAACCCGTAAATTTGATAAAACGCCCATTGGCAGTTAAAGCAACTTTGAATTAAAAAAGAAAAGACTATGAACAAAAAAGTGATCGCCACCGCCTCATTAGCCGGATGTTTTGGCTGCCACATGTCGATACTCGACATTGACGAGCGAATTTTAGACCTGATTGAGCTGGTTGAATTTAACAAATCACCGGTTGACGACTTTAAGAAATTTACCAAACCTGCTGATATCGGGATCATTGAGGGAGGTTGCTGCAACAGTGAAAATGTGGAGAATCTGCGTTATTTCCGTGAAAATTGCAAAATACTCATATCGCTGGGAGAATGTGCCATCATGGGCGGACTTCCTGCTATGCGCAACGGTATTCCCTTGGAAGAATGCTTACGGGAGGCTTATCTGGACGGACCGACAGTGCAACTGAACAAAGAAGGTATTTTACCCAACAATGAAGAATTGCCCCAGATTCTGGACCGGGTCGTTCCCTGTCATGAAGTGGTAAAAATCGATTACTTCCTTCCGGGATGCCCTCCACGCGCTGACCTGATCTGGGATGCCTTATACGCCCTGATCACCGGACAGGAAATGAAATTACCCTATGAAGTCATCAAATTTGATTAAAGCAGATTATTATGTCTAAAAAGATCACCATAGAACCCGTAACCCGCGTCGAAGGGCACGGAAAAGTAACCATCCTGATGGATGATCATGCACAGGTGAAAGAAACCCGATTGCACATTGTGGAATTCCGCGGATTTGAACGTTTTGTGCAGGGAAGACCTTACTGGGAAGCTCCGGTATTGGTCCAACGTTTATGCGGGATTTGTCCCGTAAGCCACCACATAGCAGCAGCCAAAGCCATGGACGTCATCGTTGGTGCAGGCAACGGTGACGGGCTGACTGCCGTGGGCGAAAAGATGCGACGACTGATGCATTACGGTCAGTTTTTCCAGTCGCATGTCTTGCACTTCTTCCACCTCAGCTCACCGGATTTCCTGTTTGGAATTGACGGCGACCCCGCTTTACGCAACATCATCGGAGTGGCTCAACACCACAAGGAACTTGCCGTACAAGGGGTGATGATGCGTAAATTCGGACAGGAAGTGATCAAAGTCACTGCAGGTAAGAAAATCCATGGAACCGGAGCCATTCCCGGTGGAATCAACAAAAATCTGAGTATTGCAGAACGGGATTCCCTGCTTGTGGGAACCGAACTACTCAATGCAGACAAAATGGTCGACTGGTCACTGGCTGCACTGGAATTCTTTAAAAACTACCACAAAAACAACCAGAGTCAGCTGGACAACTTTGCAGCCTTCCCTTCCAACCATTTAAGTCTGGTGAGAAAAGACGGAGCTCTGGATATTTACCACGGAGTTTTGCGTGCTGTGGATGCCGAAGGAAAACGCATCCTCAATGATGTGGATTACCACGAATATTACAATTATATCGAAGAAGAGGTCCGTAACTGGAGTTACATGAAATTCCCGTATCTGAAACACCTGGGCAAAGAAAAGGGCTGGTACCGGGTCGGACCATTGGCTCGACTGAATACCTGTGATTTCATACCAACTCCCCTGGCTCAAAAAGAATTTGAAGAATACAAAAGCTATACAAACGGCAAACCCAACAACATGAGTTTGCACTATCACTGGGCACGTCTGATCGAGGTGTTGCACTCTGCAGAAGTGATCCGTGATCTGTTAAACGATCCGGACTTACAGAATGAGGACCTCACAGTGAAAGGAAAGAAACAACTGGAAGGAGTCGGGGTCATTGAAGCACCACGTGGAACACTGTTTCATCATTATAAAATCAACGAAGAGGATCTGATCACCATGGCTAACCTGATTGTTTCTACTACCAATAACAACGAACCTATGAACACAGCTGTAAACAAAACAGCCCACGCATTTATGGACGGGCAGACGCACATAAGCGAGCCTATGATGAATGCTGTGGAAGTTGCGATCAGAGCTTATGATCCTTGCTTAAGCTGCGCTACACATGCCCTGGGTCAGATGCCTCTGGAGGTGAGTCTGGTGGGCCCCGATGGTCGGATGATGGATCAAAAATTAAAAAATGGATGAACAACAAAATTCTGATATACGGTTATGGTAATCCGGGCCGTCGCGATGACGGCCTGGGTATCGCTTTTGCGGACGAAATGGGAAAGTGGGCAAAAAAATTCTTTCCAGGCAGTATTGATACAGAAACTAATTACCAACTCAACATCGAAGACGCTGAATTAATCTCTCATTATGATGCTGTTGTTTTTGTAGATGCTTCGCTGGAAAACATGAATTCTTTTGCCCTCACTCCCATTGAACCTTCACCGGATACTTTAGAATTCACCATGCATGCAGTATCTCCCGGATATGTGATCCATTTATGCCACGATTTGTTTCAGAAAAAACCAAAAGCCTACCTGATGCACATCAAAGGATATGAATGGAACATGCAAGAAGGCTTGACTGAACAGGCCAGTATAAACCTTAAGAACGCTCTGAGTCAGCTTAAAAATGCTCTGTTGAATAACTATATTGTAGTCGGCAAAAATCATATATTTGATATATCAAAAAATTAAACCATGCATGAGTTATCTATAGTCATGAGTATTGTCGATTTGGCCAACCAGGAAGTCCAAAAGGCAGATGCCACACATGTGGAAACCATCGAGCTGGAGATCGGAACCTTATCAGGAGTTGAAATGGAGGCACTGGACTTTGCCTGGCAGAGTTCGATATCCGGAACTGTATTAGAGAATGCTGAACGCATTGTTCATCGACCTGAAGGAATGGCTAAATGCTCACAATGCAACCATACGTTTGCAACGGAAAGTTATTTTGATCCTTGTCCTCATTGTGGTGAATTCTACAACGAAATCATCAGAGGAAAGGAGTTGAGAGTAAAAACGCTGACTCTGGTCAGCGATTAATGTTGGACCAAAAAAAACAGAACCATGTGCACAACCTGCGGATGCAATCATACCGATCAAATAACGATCGCTAAACCCGGAAAAATCAATCCACAAGACTTATCCTTCCATCCCGAGCATGAGAATCATCATCACCACCAGGAAAAAACGGTGGTGGATATCGAACTCGACATCCTGTCAAAAAACAACCAGTTGGCAGAACGAAACCGGGGTTTTCTGGAAGCCAAGGAGATTTTTGCCATAAATCTGGTCAGTGCTCCGGGATCCGGGAAAACCACATTATTGGAACGAACCATTCGGGATCTTAAAAATGAGCTGGACATTTCAGTGATTGAAGGCGATCAACAAACTTTTAACGATGCCCGCCGTATTGAAGCCCAGAAAGTACCCGTAGTACAGGTCAATACGGGAAGTGGATGCCACCTGGACAGCGATATGATCCATCGGGCGATTAAAACACTGCAACCCAAAGACAAATCACTGATGATCATCGAAAATGTGGGAAACCTGGTCTGCCCTGCCCTGTTTGATCTGGGCGAAAACAAACGGGTTGTGATCATCAGTGTAACCGAAGGCGACGACAAACCCGCTAAGTATCCGGATATGTTTCTTTCTTCGGACCTTTGCCTGATCAATAAATTAGATTTACTTCCTTACGTTCAGTTTGACGTGGAAAATGCCAAAAAACTGGCACGACAAGTAAACCGCAATCTGGAATTCATTGAAGTATCAGCCACCACCGGTGAGGGCATGGACGCATGGTACAGCTGGTTGAAAACCCAGATGAACGTTAAATAGAAACGCCCAAAAAGTGTTTGGCCATATAGCCAATCGCAAAAGTAATCACCCCTACAACTAAGGCGATCAGAGTCATGGAAACAAACCGCTGTCTGAATGACACTTGCTTTGCAACCGATATGTAATAATTATATCCTGCAATGATGAGTATGGTAATGACCAGCATGAGAATGGTCGCTGATCTGGCCGTTGATAATACAAAATATGGGAATACCAACAGCACTACGGTTACCAGATAAGACACTCCGGTATAGACCGCTGCAGTAATTGGATTTACATCTTCCTGCTCCTCCTGTTCCTGTGAGGCCAGATATCCCGATGCGGCCATGGACAAAGCTGCAGCAACCCCCATAATCAGTCCCGTAACGCCGATCACCAAATTATCGTTGAACGCAAAGGCTAACCCCACCAGGGTTCCTGTCAATTCCACCAAAGCGTCGTTCAATCCCAACACCACAGCTCCCACATAGGCCAAACGCTTATCATTCAGTATATTCAGCAATTCTTTTTCATGCTCTTCTTCATCATTGAAAATTTTTCCCACATCAGGATAATCGACCCCCACTTCCTGGTAAAACTCCTGCGCATGAATTTCTCCGCTTTCCATCAGTTTCAAAGCAAAACTCAATCCAAAGAAACGGGCGAGAAAGACATAATATCTGACTTTCCACATCTTAGGTTTGGGATCTTCCTCTGTTATATTTTTCCATATGTGGTAATGCCTCATTTCATCATCAGCAATTTTTTGAAGGGTCTTTTTGTTTTCCTCATCCCTCGAAAATTCGCTGAGCCTTTTGTAGACATAATACTCTGTTATTTCAGCCTGTTGCTGAGCCAAAAATATTTTTTTCTTTGCTTTATCCATGGATTTTTGCTTTGCGGCAAATTTAAATAAATGTTGAAAACTGACCAATTCATTTCTCTGCATTTGAATCACATATCACTATGCTCTTTTTTGCTAATTTTGCAGGTTCAAAAATGTAGAGAATGATGATTGAATCCTTGCTGGCACAAAGTTTATCGGAAGCAGTAAAAAATTTGTATGCACAAACTATGGAACCGGATCAGTTTCAGATCCAGAAAACCCGACCTGAATTTGAAGGAGAACTGACGGTTGTGGTCTTTCCTCTGTTGAAAATGTCCAGAAAATCACCCGAAAAAACGGCTGAAGAACTGGGAAACTTTTTGGTAAACAACAGGCAGGAGCTGTCTAATTTTAATGTTGTCAAGGGATTTCTGAACCTTACCATTGCCGATAACTACTGGCTATCGTTCTTTAGACAGGAGCACCAGAACAATCGTTTTGGTCTGAAAGAAATTCAGGAAGGTGCGGCTCCCGTTGTAATTGAATATTCTTCACCAAATACCAACAAACCCTTGCATTTGGGGCATATAAGGAACAATCTGCTTGGCTGGTCCACGGCTGAAATTTTGAAGGCCAATGGGCTACCTGTTGCCAAAGTGAACCTGGTCAACGACCGGGGGATTCATATCTGCAAGTCCATGCTGGCATGGCAGAAATGGGGAAAATCTGTAACTCCGGATAGTTTGGGTCAAAAGGGAGATAAACTGGTAGGTGATTTCTATGTCTTATTCGACAAGGAATACAAAAAGGAAATTGATCAACTTACCCAACAAGGGATGGATAAGGACGATGCAGCCCGACAAGCTCCTTTGATGCTGGAAGCACAAACGATGTTGAAAAAGTGGGAAGCGGGTGATGACGATGTCAGAAAACTCTGGTCCGAAATGAATCAGTGGGTTTACGACGGGTTTGATGCCACTTATGAGCGAATGGGTGTTGACTTCGATAAAATGTATTATGAGTCGGAAACCTACCTGCTGGGCAAAGAACTGGTTCAGGAAGGACTGGAAAAGGGAATATTCTATAAAAAAGAGAACGGGTCGGTGTGGTGTGACCTCACCGACGAAGGGCTGGACGAGAAACTCTTGCTCCGCGCTGACGGCACTTCTGTGTACATGACTCAGGATTTGGGAACCGCCCACCTGCGGTACGATGATTATCATCCCCAGGAATTGATTTACGTAGTAGGGAATGAACAGAATTATCACTTCGATGTTCTGAAACGAATCCTCAAAAAACTGGGATTCGATTGGGCTGAAAAGATTTATCACCTCTCGTATGGAATGGTCGAATTGCCCCACGGAAAGATGAAATCGCGCGAAGGCACTGTGGTGGATGCCGACGAACTCATGGAAGAAATGGCCCAAACAGCCAGAAAGACTTCCGAAGAATTGGGCAAGTTTGATGATTTTTCAGCGGAAGAATCTGCAGAATTATATAACATGATCGGTTTGGGAGCCCTGAAATACTTTATCCTGAAAGTGGACCCCAAGAAAAACATGATGTTCAACCCGGAAGAATCCATCGACTTTAACGGAAACACCGGTCCCTTTATACAGTATACGCACGCACGCATTCGTTCTGTTCTCCGCAAGGCAGAAGAAAACGAAATTCATTTTACAGAAAACGATCCTAAAATTGATTCGCTGGAAAAAAAGGAAAAATCCCTGCTGCAATTACTGCATGAATTCCCACAGGTAGTGGAACTGGCAGGCAGTCAGATGAGTCCGGCTCAGATTGCCAATTATTCATTCGATCTCGCCAAAGAATACAATCAATTCTACCACGATCTGCAGATTTTGAAAGAACCGGACGTATCCAAAAGGAATTTCAGGTTGCAATTGTCTGATTTTACTGCCCGAACACTGCGTTCATCCATGCATTTACTGGGCATTACCCTACCGGAAAGAATGTAATTCTTAGTCTTCATCGCGTTCCAGCAGTAAAATGGAATACTGCGAAACGATGTAGTATTTTTCCCCGCGGTAATGGACTTCAACGGTTCCTTTTTTAAGGAAAATGGCCAGGTCACCAACCTTTACCTGCAAAGGGATATAATGAATATTGTCGTCTTTGGGTTTCCAGGGCTCATCAAAGTCATCGTTAGGAGCCGGAATCGGGTATCCCGGTCCCGTCTTCATCACATAACCGCTTTGCACTTCCTCTTTTTCCCTGTATCCCGGAGGTAAATAGAGTCCGCCGGAAGTTTTGGAATCTTCTGATTTCGGTTTGATGAGTACTCGATCGCCTACCACAATTAGTTTGTTCAACCAATTTGATTTATCCTCTGCCATAACATTTATTTAGGATACAAAAATACATAAATTCAATATTTCCCGTTGCATTTAGTACAGTCCGGAATTCGTTCATCACCGGGAAAAATCTTATCTTTGCCCGTTAAATTAAAGAAACATGCGTTTTTCATTATTCAAAACTCCACAGCCTAAAAAATTCAACTATCAGCCACGCTATTACGATCCGAAAAAAGAAGAATGGGAACGTCGCAAAGCCGAATTAGGTTACGATTCCAATCTGACTAAAGAAGAAAAGCTACGCCTGCAAATGTCGCGTTGGAAGAAAGGAAATGAAACCGGGGGCAACAATACAGCCCGAATCATTACGTATTTCATTTATGGGGCACTTATTGCAGGAAGTATTTATGTGATCCTCTTTACCAATCTGATAGAGAATTTCCTGACTCTGTTTGGTATTCACGCAAAATAAGAATGTGTTTTTATGTCGAATATCATTAAGCTTCTTCCCGATTCCGTTGCCAACCAGATTGCTGCCGGTGAAGTTATTCAACGACCGGCTTCAGCCGTGAAGGAATTGCTGGAAAATGCCATTGATGCCGGAGCTTCAGATATTACACTGAACATCAAGGACGCAGGGAAAACCCTGATTCAGGTGACCGACAATGGAAGCGGAATGTCGGCCATTGACCTGCGTATGTGTTTTGAACGACATGCTACCTCAAAAATCACCAAGGCAGATGACCTGTTTTCCATTCGGACTTTGGGCTTCCGGGGAGAAGCCATGGCTTCGATCGCAGCCATCGCCCATGTAGATATCAAAAGTCGACCAACAGATGATGAACTGGGCAGTTGTTTACGAATCGAAGGCTCCCAGGTAATCAGTCAGGAACCGTGCACCTGTGCCGCAGGTACTACCATTCAGGTAAAAAACCTGTTCTTTAATGTTCCTGCCCGAAGAAACTTCCTAAAATCGCATACCGCTGAAACCCGTCACATTGTAGAGGAGTTTTCACGGGTAGCCATTATTCATCCTGAAATCGCCTTCCATTTCATCCACAACAGCAAAACCGTTTACCAACTCTATAAAGGAAGCCTGAAGCAACGAATTGTTGCTTTATTCGGAAAAGTGTATGATCAGCGTTTGTTGCCTGTTGAGCAAAAAACGGATATTCTTTCCATTACCGGTTTTATTGTAAAGCCTGAATTCTCCAAAAAAACCAGGGGAGAACAGTATTTCTTTGTTAACGAACGGTTCATTAAACATGCCTATCTGAATCATGCCGTAACCAATGCATTCAGTGAACTGCTGCCCGGTGATGCTTTTCCGTCCTATTTCATCAACATCAACCTGGATCCGGCGGAAATTGATGTGAACATCCATCCCACCAAAACAGAAATCAATTTTAAGGATGCCAAATACGTTTATGCTGTACTGCACGCGGCAGTCAGACAATCGGTGGGAATGCACAACCTCACTCCCACCATCGATTTTGACGTGGACCCGACAGTGGAAGCAGCACTACAGAACCCTTCCACCGGCATCGTTAAACAACCCCATATTAGTATCAATCCTGATTACAATCCTTTTCACGAAAGCAACACCAGTTCAAAACCGACGTACCGGCCTGACAAACCCTCAGCAACGGACCGCCAGTGGGAAAAGCTGTTTGATCGGCCCGTCAAAAAAGTGGAACAGGATTCTGAAATGCCTGAAAAAATATCTGCAGATGAAGATCACCATCCCCTGCTCTTCTTTCAGGTGCAGAAAAAATATATTGCCTGCAATGTACGCTCTGGATTGATGCTGATTCATCAGCAAAAAGCCCATGAACGTATCTTGTACGAGCAGTTTGTGGACCAAATGAAAGGTCAGCGCCTTGGTTCACAACAACAGTTGTTTCCTTTTGACCTTCACTTTTCCCCTGAAGATACATCCATTCTTGCTGAATTAAATGAATTGTTGCAACAGATGGGATTCGACCTGGAACCCTTTGGCAAAAACCGTTTTGTTGTGAAAGGCATTCCGGCTGATCTTCAGGATCAGAATATTGACGAAAGTCTCGAAAGGATCATCGAAGAATATAAAAAGCAAAGCCAGGAAGTGGGAATGGACAAAACCATTCGCCTGGCAAAAGCCATGGCATCACAATTGTCTGTGAAACCGGGAAAAACCCTGTCGAATGAAGAAATGGCAGACTTGTTTGACCGCCTTTTTGCCTGTAAGATTCCGGAACAAGCCCCTGATGGCAGTAAAATCATCGGAATTGTCACGTCAGAGACTCTGGAATCATTTTTGCGGTCCTAATTTTTTAATTCTTATTAAGCTACTGATTTAATGCAACAATACAGACCTTCCGGTTTCCGCGTTTTACCCCCTGTGGTTAAAAACCTTCTGATCATCAACGGACTGTTTTTCCTAGCCACACTGGCACTGCGGAAATACAACATCGACCTGATAAATCTGCTCGGACTCCATTACCCCGGAGCACAGAATTTCAGAATTTACCAGTTCTTCACCTATATGTTTTTGCACGGTGGATGGGAACATATTCTCTTTAACATGTTTGCACTTTGGATGTTCGGAAATGTTATCGAAAATGTATGGGGCGGTAAAAAATTTCTGGTCTATTACATTCTGACAGGTCTGGGGTCCGCAGTGATCTATATTATCTGGATCCACATCAGTCTGGCTCCCAACCTGGACATGTTGCAACAAATGATCAATCACCCCACGGCCGGTGGTATCGAACAATATTTTCAGAAATACGGCTTTCGTATTGGTGAGATCAACAGCATTATAACTCAACAGGAAATCAATGGTTTCAATCATAACGTCAGTCTGCTGGCTTCGGGCTCCGCTTCGGGAGATGTGATTCAGCAAATCGTTACGTTCTTGTCCAATTACCGTACGGAAATGCTCAACCAGATGGTGGTAATCGGAGCTTCGGGGGCCATCTTCGGAATCCTGCTGGCCTTCGGTATGATGTTCCCCGATACCATGATTTATGTTTATTTTGCCATTCCCGTTAAAGCCAAATGGTTTGTATTGGGCTATGGGGTTCTGGAACTGATCTCAGGAATCAGCAACCGACCGGGTGACAATGTGGCACATTTCGCCCATGTGGGAGGTATGCTGGTAGGTTTGCTGATTGTGCTCTATTGGAAAAAACGAGGTAAATTTTACGGAAACCAGATGTAAGCATTCATCACAAGCAAATTCACATGAATCAATACTATCAAAGGCCTAGAAAAAACACCGGTGAGCTACTGAAAGAAATCTTTTTCAGTAAGAACATACTGTCGCGTTTGATCCTGATCAATACCGTGGTTTTTCTTGCTGCCAATATTGTTTTGCTTATCACCTGGCTGTTTACAGGGCAGACAACGCAATTGAGTTTGCTGGGGACTTACCTGGCTCTGCCGGCTGACCTCACACAATTGGCACAAAAACCATGGACCGTCTTCACTTACATGTTTTTGCATGAAGGGTTCTTTCACTGGTTCTTCAATATGGTTTTGCTGTATTTTGGAGGGTTGCTGTTTCTTGAATATTTGAGCCAACGAAAACTATTGATCACCTATTTGCTGGGTGGATTATTTGGCGCAGTATTTTTCGTACTTGCTTTCAATATTTTTCCTGCTTTTGCAACCATTCGTCCTATCTCAGTTGCTTTGGGTGCTTCCGCGTCCATTCTGGCAATAATCATAGCTATTGCCACCTATGTACCTGATTATCATGTCCATCTTTTTCTCATCGGTCGGGTTCCCTTAAAATACCTGGCCATTGCTCTGGTTATTTTAGATATCCTGAGTATTCAATCTCAGAATCCGGGGGGACACATCGCCCATTTGGGAGGGGCGCTATGGGGTTTTATCTATGGATTATCATTGCGGAAAGGCACAGACTTTTACCGGATTTTTGACGGATTGAATTTTCCGAAATTAGGAAGAAATAAATACACAAAGTTCAGTACCAAAAGACCTCAGTCAGGGCGGCCTATGACCGATGAAGAATACAACAAACGAAGGGCCGCCAGCGAACACGAGATCGATGCCATTCTGGATAAAATTGCCAAGTCAGGTTATGGAAGTCTGAGCAAAGAAGAAAAGGAATTTCTTTTTAAAAACAGCAACAAACATTAACCATGGAGGACGTTATTACCTATATCGTAGTCTTTGGACTGGGCTTTATTTTAGTGGGAATCTATCTTTTCGGAAAAGAGAAGAAAAGAGTTCTTCCCCTTTCCAAACAAATGTATTCTGATGCCATTTTCACGATCAGTGTGGTCAAAGAGCAGCGAAAAGTTTCAGGAATCAATATGGCGCTGAAGTTTCCCAAAAAAGCACAAACCGTGCAGCACCTCATTATTGAACTGGTCAATACCAAAAAAGAGACTTCTGTAGTTAATATCACAGATTCCATAACCCGTAGTGATATCAAAGGCGCCGAGGGCCCCTTTGATTACGAAGCCTACATCTCTTTCGTGACTTTTAAGAAGTTGCTTGAGGAACATTCTTTTCCGTTTGAGTCTTTCCGGATTATCGCCGAGACACTGGAAGGTAAAAAATACAAATCTCATTATCTGGGGTTACACAACTGGTGGAACATTCTGAAACTGGATTCCGGAACTTATAATTAATTTCGTTTCAAAACAAGCCCCGTTTCCCAATATTGGAATGTTTATTCATTTCACCTAAGCCACTACACATATTATTTATCTCATTTTCTGCATGTTATCAATAAAGGCATATACTTTGCTCCATTTCATAAATTATGTCTTTAAATAGCCATTTCAAAATTAAGGAAGGGATTGAAAGTGAAGGTGCAAAAGGAAACGAAACTAAGTACAAGAAACGAAGAACTCATCAACCAAAGAACTAAAGACTTGGATAAAATCAAACTCAAACTGCTTGAGCAGGAACTTAAAGCATCGGGAATCAGCAGATCTCAGATTCTATCCAATATCAGTCATGAGATCAAAACCCCGTTGAATACCATCCTAAGTGCTGCAGAAATACTCAAGGTGAAACTGGAAGAGCACGAGGACAAAAACCTGGTCGGAACCATCTACCGGTCAGCTAATCACCTCACTGTATTACTCAACAATGTACTTGATTTTTATAAAACCAGTTTCTCCGGTCTGAGCCTTGATGCCCACCCTTTTGATCTTTATTCTTTATTTGATGAATTACAGCACCTTTTTCTTCTTTCGGCAAAACAAAAACCAATAGAACTGATCTTTTCCATCGATCCAGAAATACAGAGACTTTGGAATGGGGATGCAACCCGACTCAAACAAATGCTGTATAATTTACTGGACAATGCCTTCAAATTTACCAGTGAAGGAAGAATATCGCTTACTGCACGTTTGAAAGAATCCGGTGACAAATCAGCCAGAATAGGATTTTGTGTGACCGATTCCGGTTCCGGTATCCAGTCTGATCTGGAACACTACATATGGAATTTCTTTTCCTCCAACGACATTTCGCACAGCAGAACACATCAGGGATTGGGGATGGGACTGGCGCTCACCAAAACCATAGCGCAACTGATGAACGGCTCGGTCGAATTGATCGAAACAGGGGCCGAAGGAACAACGATTGAACTGACCGTTACACTGGAAAAAGAAAACTGCGACGGACTCCCCGACATTGATTTGTTTAAGCATGTTTTATTGGCAGAAGACAACAAGGTAAACCAGCAGCTCACCAAAAATATTCTTGAGAAAAAAGGGTTCCAGGTAGATGTTGCCAACAACGGAGATGAAGCGATTGAATTGTTCAGAATGCGCAAATACAATCTTATACTGATGGATATTCAGATGCCAAAATGCGATGGAATTACGGCGACAAGAGAAATCAGGTTAATCGAAAAGAAAAATAAAATCCTTGCCCCGATAAAAATCATTGCGCTAACGGCCAATGCCCAAAAACAAGATAAAATTGACTGCTTCTCTGCGGGGATGAACGAATACATGCGTAAACCGCTTGATATCTACAACTTAACAAGCATTCTCTGCAAAATGCAAAACGGATATCCTGCCGGCTAAATCAGTTTTAATTTTAATAAAAACCGGAAGGGTCACAAACAATGAAATGCCTTGAAATTATTAACTATTCATTGTAAATAACTTGTCAAAAGAGGCTAATAACAAATAAAGAAATTAGTATATTTGCTTAAATATGGAGCACATTTACTAATTTATCGGTAATACATGAAAAAGAAAATATTCGTCATAGATGATGAGCTGTCTATTCGGATGTTGCTTGAAAATTATTTAGGCAAGACCTACGATGTTGTTACCAAATCGGACGGACGGGAAGGAATTAAGTATTTAGAAGAAGGAAACATTCCCGACGTAATTGTAGCAGACATTCAAATGCCTAATCTGGATGGTTATGAATTTCTAAAACAGGTTCGTGCCAGTGGATTTTTCAAAGACATCCCTATGATTATGTTGTCAGGGATTGAAAGTAGTCAGGAACGGGTTAAATGTTTGCGTATGGGTGCCGATGATTACATCGTGAAACCCTTTAATCCGGAAGAACTTTCATTAAGAATTGATAATTTGATCAGCAGAACCTCCAAATAGACCCCTTTCTTATGGGCGAAGTACCAGATAAAATATCTGTTTTATACATCGGTGACAATCCTGTCATTATTGAACGCCTTACCGATCACCCGGAGGAAATCACTGTTTATCATCAGGATAATGGTTTAAAGGCCATTGATTGGATTAAGAAAAATACGCTGACCGATGTAATAGTTTCCGATTATAATATGGCCGGCATCAAAGGTCCTGATCTGGGTATTTATTTAAAACAACGCCTGGGGTTGGTAAAAGTTCCGTTCATTTTAATTGCGCCGGAAAACGACCATAAGAAATACATATCTTCAGTAATCAAACAAAAAACATACATCGAGGACCTTTACCCCGTATCCTTTGATTTTGAGAAGTTACTGACCCGGATGAAGTTCCTTATTTACTATTTAAATGAGCTGAAGGAATCCGAATCCTCTGTTTTGCCCGAAAGAAGCTATAAAATACCGTTTATCAAAAGACTGTTTGATATTGTTGTTTCGTTTATGGCACTTCTGGTCCTCTCCCCTTTTTTATTGTTAATATCCCTGGCCATTAGACTGGAATCCAAAGGAGCCGTTATTTACAAATCGAAACGGGTGGGTACAGGATATAGAATATTTGATTTTTATAAATTCAGATCCATGTACACAGGGGCCGATATGGATCTCAAAGATTTGAGTCATCTCAATCAGTATAAGGAAGACGAGAGCATTCAGGAATCGGAACCATGCCCCAGGTGTTTACAGTTACCCGAAGGAACCTATTGTTCCCCGGTATTGTATGTGGGAGGTGAAAAAAAGTGTGAATACTGGTATTCGGAAATGATCCGTCGAAAAAAAAGCAGCACATTTGTTAAAATACAGAATGACCCACGCATTACAAAAGTGGGAAAATTCATCAGAAATACGAGTATTGACGAACTGCCTCAGTTGATTAATGTGCTGAAAGGCGACATGTCCATTGTTGGAAATCGTCCCTTGCCGCTATACGAAGCGGAGCTGCTTACGTCCGATGATTGGAGCGCTCGTTTTCTTGCACCAGCAGGCATTACAGGCCTATGGCAGGTAAAATTAAGGGGCAAGGGAGGTAAGATGTCGGAAGAGGAAAGAAAGTCGCTGGACAATGAATATGCACAGAATTATTCATTCTGGAGTGATATAAGGTTGATTTTAAGTACTATACCTGCATTGTTTCAGAAAGAAAACGTATAAAAAATTGTTTAAAACTTTTTTAATAATAATTTTAAAACCATTGCGAACACTAAAAAGAAACCGGTATCTTTCAAACCAAATAATCCAACACCCTGTAAATGGAGGAAGTTTATGATGAGATGGAACGTGTATAGAAAATTGGCAATTTTCCTATTGTTTTTCATGAGTGGAATTATGTCCGCCATGGCACAATACGGACAATCTGCTGATAGTTCGCGATACTTCAACCCTATCACCGATGACATTACCAAGCGTCTCCCTCCTCTTGAAGTGTTGATTGATTCGGCGGCCTACAATTCACCCAGCGTCAAATACGAAGACCTGAAATCACAATATTACTATTTCGAAGAACTAACCGCTAAACGGGCCTGGTTAAACTACTTTTCTTTAAACTGGGACATGAATTTTGGTCGATGGGACTTCTGGGACCGCGACACTCAATATCATTTAGATTATTTTCATTCCTGGTCATGGCGTTCTAATTATGCAGCAGGTTTTTATATCCGGTTCCCACTTCAGGAATTATTTGACAGGCGAAACAACATCAACAAGCAAAAGAAATGGATTGAGATTTCGCAGATGCAGAAGGAAATCAACCGCCGATTCCTGGTGAATGAAGTGATCGATCATTACAATAACCTGGTTCAGTATCAAAATTACATTCGCATATACAATGAATATCAAAACTTTACAATGATGCAGATGAGAATGGCCCAAAATGAATTTGTCAACGGGGAAATATCCACAGCTGAATATACCCGATTGAAGGAAATTCAAACCAGAGGCGCCATCAACTTTGAGCAGGCAATCGCTGAATTCAACAAAGAATACAAGCTATTGGAAGTTACGACCGGGATGAAGTTTAATCTGATAAACATTTTGCGATAACTTGAAAGAATAGATGGATTTTTTACATTTCATAAGGTTATTCAGAAGAAATATTGTCATATTGATTGGCTTTCCGTTGTTGCTGGCTATTGTGGTGTACTACTTTACCAGAAATAAGGAAAAGGTTTATCAGTCTGAGGCCGTTATTTACACCGGGATTACCACGGGGTATTCCATCGAATCAACCACTCAGCGATCCACTGACTATTTCAGTACCAGTGCCCAGTTTGACAACATGATCAACCTTTTGAAATCCAGACAAACTGTGGTGGAAACCTCGCTTCGCCTGCTTTCTCAGGACTTGTCATTAGAACGATACAACCCTCAGTATATTTCAAGCGATAATTACGATAAGTTGCAGCGACTGATCCCGAAAAGAGTGAAAGACCTGGTTGTTAAAAACAACCGATCGGGAATTGAAAGGGAAAGAGCCGAACAGATTTCCAACCTGCAAAAGGAAATTCGTTCTCTGGAAAATCAAATCAATAAGAAGAAGAATATCGCGGCAAGAGAAATGACGGCCAACGGATCTCAACCCGTTGCCCATGTGGAAAGCGGTTTGTCAAAAAGCAATACTCAAGACGCCGGAACGAATTATGTTACCCACACCGTACTTCCCGGTGAATCAATCTCCTCTATTGCGAGCAAGTATGGTATTTCACGAGGTGAACTGCTGCAGTTGAATAACTTGAGTTCCGGAAACCTTACTTCAGGTCAGCAACTCATTATCAAAAAGAACACGGCTACACCTTCAACTGAATTTTACACCGTACAGCCCGGTGAAACTCTGTTTTCCATTGCCAAGAAATTCGGGGTAAACATCAACAAACTACGGGAGATGAATAACCTCTATAATCAGGAAGTAACTCCGGGGCAAAGGATTCTGATTAACGACGGTATTACCAATTCAAATGATAATACCGATTACTACGGCTCAAAACAGGTATCCTCTGATATGAGTACGGACGATTCACAGGTTAATTCCGCGGCGTCGGATCAGCAAATGGCCAATGCCAACAACGGAAACAATATGTACAACTACGATAATATCTTTGTCAAAGATCCTATTGTACCCCCCGGAGTTTTAAAATCCGATTACGAAAAAACAGTCAATAATCTTCGTAGATATTACGTTTCAAGTGATACCAACTTCATTTATGGATTGCTGCATTACGGCGAGAACAATCATTACAGCATCAACGCCATCAGCAACATCCAGATTTTCCGCATCAACAACAGTGACCTGGTAAAACTGACTTTTACATCGGATGATCCGGGTATATGTCAGCAGACTTTGAAGATCATCTCTACGGTCTTTATGAAAGACTATAAATCGCTACGAATCAATGAAACCGACCGGGTTGTTGAATATTTTCAACGTCAGGTAGATTCCGCAGACCGAAAACTTTCAGAAGCTGAAGACCGTTTACTGCAGTTCAACAAACGGAATAATATCATCAACTACTACGAGCAAAGTAAGGCCATCGCTGACCAAAAAGAAAAACTGGATTCCTATTACCAGGATCAGCAGATCAAACTCTCAGGTGCCGCGGCTACCCTTCAGCAGCTGGCTACCAAGATGACCGCCAAGGATTCCATTTTCCTGAAAAGCGACATCATCAACCAGAAGAAGAAACAACTGGCCACTATTTCTGAGAAAATCATTGTAAACCGGCTGGCTCAAAACTACAACAGTCAGGTTGCAGCGCAGTTAAAGGATTTGACCCGGAGACAGCAGGAACTGCGCAATGAGATCAAACTGAACGTTGATCAGCTCTATCTGTATGGTCATTCAACCCAGGGGGTCTCCATCAAAGATCTTTTGGATTCGTGGCTTACCAATACCATCAACTATACGGAAGCCCGTGCAGCATTGAAGGTGCTGGCCCAAAGAAAGCTGGACTTCATCCGTACCTATCAGAAAATGGCTCCTTTGGGTGCCATGCTGACCCGGATCGAACGCGAGATCAAAGTGGCTGAACAGGCTTATATCGAGTTGCTCAGGAGCCTCAACCTGGCCAAAATGAAACAGCAAAACCTGGAAATGTCTACCAACATTAAAGTGGTCGATCCTCCTTATTTCCCGATCTCAGCCAATCCATCCCGGGCAAAATATATTGTCCTCGCATCCGGAGTAGGTGGTTTTATTTTGATCGCTTTCATAATCATCATGCTGGAATATTTCGACACATCCACCCGGAACCCCAGCAAAGTGGTGGAACAAACAAAGATGCAACTGGCTGGTGCTTATCCCTACCTATCGTCGAAACACCTGGCCAATGAATTATCACAGATATCCAACAGGCTGATCGATATGGTCATTCAGAATGTAAAACTGAATCTGTCCAAGCAGGATCCTGAACCGGTAAAACCTTACTTCATTCTGGTTTTCAGTACACAAAATCAGGTAGGAAAAACGCTGTTGTCCCAAAAAGTCATCAACCGTATGCGGGCTATGGGAGATAAGGTTTTGTATTTGAATTATACCCATGAAAAAGGAGATGTACAGGAAGAAGATTACAACCAGTCGTATCATTATGAAATCAAAAACAATTTCATTGATGTAAAGAATCTACAGGAACTGGTTGACACCCGCTATCTAAGGAAAAACAATGTACCTTACGACTATATATTCCTGGAAATACCCTCCATCATCTACCACACCTATCCCATCAAGCTACTCTCTCAGGTGGATCTTGCATTGTATATCATTAAAAGTAACAACAGTTATACTAAAGCAGATAAAACAGCCATCAACCTCTATCGTGAGGCTGCAGGTAAAGATCCTATTGTGTTGCTGAATGAAGTAGAATTGTACAACCTGGAAGATTTGCTGACCGAATTGCCCAAAACCAAGCCCAGTATGGCAGACCGGTTAAGAGCTATTTTAGCGTATCCTTCAAAATATAAAGTGGTGATTAAGAAAGAAAGATAAAACCGTGGCTCATAATGTATTATCAAAAATACTTAAAAATAACAACTTCCTCTCACTGGCCAATAACGGTCTGGTAGCCGTATTCGGTTTTTTCGGATTTCTTCTTTTAGTTCGCAGTTTAAATACCAATGATTTCGGTAAATGGGTGCTGCTGATTACTACTGCCAATTTTATCGACATGATACGGTTTGGAATCACACGGACAGCCATCGTACGGTTTCTCGCCGGAGCCGATCCCGAAGAAGCCAAAAATCTCATTGGATCCAATTACATCATCAATCTGATTTCAACTCTGATTATAGTGGCTATTGTCGTGGCTGCGAACAGGCTGTTTCCTCAGGAGATTCATGATTCCGGATTTTCACTTTTTTTCCAGTGGTTTCCCCTGCTGGCCATCATTACTATCCCCTTCAATAATGCCCAATCTGTGCTACAGGCGAAGATGCGTTTCGACTATATTTTGTTGCTGCGCATCATTAATGTAGGTGGTTTTATGATCTTTTTGGTGTACAACTATTTCGTTTCACGGTATTCCATTCAAACCATCGTTTATGCCTATCTGATCATAAACATACTGACCTCGCTGGTAGCCAGTCTGACCAACTGGGACGGCATTTTGCAACTATTCAGAGCCAGTGCTGTTACGAACAAGCAAATTCTCAATTTTGGCAAATATTCAACCGGTACTCTGATCGGCAGTAACCTGTTAAAAAGTGCCGATACTTTTATCATCGGGCTGAGCCCTTTTTTGGGAACAGCAGGGGTGGCTTTATACAGTATTCCGTTAAAGCTGACAGAGATTATTGAAATACCGTTGCGGAGCTATGCTATGACTGCTTTTCCCGGAATGTCAAAAGCGAGTATAGAGGGCAACAACGAAAAAGTTAAACAGATTTTTTACACGAATGCGGGTGGCATGACATTGTTGCTGATCCCGGTCATGGTGATCTCCTTTATTTTTGCTGATCAATTCGTGTATATTTTGGGGGGGCCGGGTTATGAATCTACAGCCTCTATTTTCAGAATTTTTTGTCTCTACGGCATGCTTTTACCCCTGGATCGTTTCATAGGAGTAGCACTTGACAGTATCAATATGCCAAAATTCAACTTTTATAAAGTTGTGTATATGACATCTGCCAACATTGTTGGGGATGCAGTTGTGGTTTTTGCTTTTTTGTATGTGGCCCTGAGTTACAGCACAACCAGCTTGCTTGCATCGGGACATAGTATTCTCTCAGTACTCGCACTGTCAAGAGCATTCACCGTCCAGACAGTTTTAGAAGGCGTTGCCTGGGTAACTATTCTGTTTACACTGATTGGTATTCTTGTTGGGTATTTTTATCTGAATCAAAAACTGAATATCCAGCTGCGTAAGGTGCTCTCAGGCGGAATCCAATTTTTGGGGCAATTTAATGTATGGAGAAAAAAATAAAATACCAGCGGTAATTTTACTAATTTTAACCTATAAATTATGCTGGAATCACTGAAAGAAAAAACCGGTGCTGATAAACTACAGCATCCTCTGATATTGTCGGCAATGGTTGTGCTGACAATCATCATTGGTATTGTTGTGGCCAAAGGAGGCATTAAGATTGCGGTTGCCTTTCTCTTCCTCGGCCCTGCTATTTTCTATGTGAACCGTCTCTTTATAAATCCTGTCATTGGGATTTATTCCATTCTTTTTATGGCGTTTACAGCCATCGGATTAACCCGGTACATTCAGGGTGTACCTCTTGGATTGAGTATTGACTTTTTGCTGGTGCTCACCATCGTTGCTACTTTTTTCAGAAACTTTTATACCAAACTGGATTTATCGCAACTTAATCGTGATATTGTTTACCTTCACATAATATGGTTTGCATACGCCATCCTGGAATTCTTTAACCCATTGGCATTGAGCAGAACTGCCTGGTTTTATGCCATGAGGGGGGTTGCTCTCTATCCCCTTTTGATGATCCCGCTGGGTTTCCTTATTTTTAACCGTCTGAGGCATTTGTACGGCTTTCTCATTTTTTGGGGAATCTTTTCTCTTTTGGCCAGCTTAAAAGGACTCCAGCAACAATATTTGGGGCTGGATTATGCGGAGCAATACTGGTTGAATACAGTGGGAGCTATTACCCACATTATCAACGGGAAGTTGCGTATTTTCTCCTTCTTTAGTGATGCAGGCCAGTTTGGTGCAGCCCAGGGGGCTGCCGGTATTGTATTTGCCGGTGTAGCGGCATCCATGAAACGGCCTGGAGACAAGATCTTTTTCCTCATCGTCTCCGGATTGTCTTTCTGGGGGATGATGCTCTCCGGTACGCGTGGTGCCATGATTGTACCGGCATTGGGTGGAGTTACTTATGTTATTCTTTCCAAAAGAACACAGATAATGATCATCGGGGGGATTACTCTTGCATTGATATACGTATTCTTTGCCTATACTTATATCGGAGACAGCAGCTACACGATAGCGCGAATGCGTACTGCTTTTCATCCGGAGCAGGATGCCTCCTATCAGGTGCGTCTGCAAAACCGGAAAATCCTGCAGGAGTATCTGTCCAGCAAACCTTTTGGTGGCGGTATTGGTTCGGCAGGTAACTGGGGGCAACGATTTTCACCGCAGGGCTTCCTCGCCAATGTGGCTACCGATAGCTGGTATGTCCAGATTTGGGCAGAACAGGGCCGGGTTGGGCTGCTTTTGCACCTGTTTATCCTGATGTATATTATGTTTAAAAGCTTCTACCTGATCATGGCCAAAGTAAAATCCAAAGAACTAAGCAACATCCTGGGAGCCTTACTGGGAGGCTTTGTGGGTATAATGGGTGCTGCCTATGGTAACGGTGTGTTGGGGCAGATGCCGACCGGTATTTTATTGTACTTGAGCTGGACATTTATGTTCTCTGCCCAGCAACTGCAAAGGGAATATGATGAAAGGGTCGCGCAGGGATTGTCTCCCTGGTCCCTGAAACCAAAAGATTAAATACCTATGTCTGACAAAAATCAATCATTTCCGCTTGTATCCGTTGTAACGGTGAACTTTAACCAGTCGGCTGTTACCTGTGAATTTCTGGAATCAATCGGGAAGATTTCCTATTCTAACATTGAGATTTTTGTCGTTGATAACGCTTCTGTCAGAGACAATCCTGCCCTCATCAAAGAAAAATATCCCAAGGTTCATTTCATCCAGACCAAAACAAACCTGGGTTTTGCCGGAGGAAATAACGCGGCACTCCCCTATTGTAAGGGGAAGTATGTACTTTTTATCAACAACGATACAGAAGTACCCCCTTCGTTTTTGGAACCGCTGGTGGATGTGCTGGAAAGAAATCCCGATGTGGCAATGGTTAGCCCAAAGATCCACTATTTCCACTCGCCGGAGACCTTTCAGTTTGCCGGCTTTACTCCCATCAACCCGATAACCATTCGGAATTTTGCCATTGGATTTGGAGAAAAAGACAAGGGACAATACGACACAACCGTAGAAACCGGTTCCATTTTTGGTGCTGCCATGCTGGTTTCTATGAAAGTGATCAAAGAAGTGGGAATGATGACGGAACAGTTTTTCCTTTATTATGAAGAGCACGACTGGGCCGAACACATCAAAAAAGCAGGATACAAAATTTATTATACCGGAAAATCACTGGTGTTGCATAAAGAGTCTATTTCTACTGTAAAAGATAGCCCCTTTCAGACATTTTTTCTCACCAGAGGACGGATTTTATATGCCCGCCGAAACAACCGTGGGATTACCAAAATATTGAGTCTGTTATACCTCTATCTGATAGCCGTTCCCAAACAGGCGCTGATGTTTTTGTTCAAAGGAAGAATGAGTTTGATGGGAGCTACTTTTAAAGCCGTTTTCTGGCACTGGACCCATCTGAATAATCGGGATGGTCTGCCCCAATTAATACAAAAGAAGAATTTATGATACAATATTTACAAGGGTTGGCATGGGTGATTGAAGGAATATTCTTTGTCTTTTTGGCATTGGCCACATTGTATATATTTATCTATGCTGTAGCAGGAATCTTTTACAGGCAGAAAAGATTGGATACTGTATCAAAGGTCAGGAAGTTTGCCGTATTGATTCCCGGTTACAAAGAAGATTCGGTTATTGTTCATGTTGCAAAACAGGCAACGCTCCAGGACTATCCCAAAGATAAATATGAAGTCATAGTCATTGCAGACAGTTTTCAGCCTCAAACCCTGGAGGCATTGAAAAGATTTCCCATTCGGGTAGTCGAAGTAAGTTTTGAAGTCAGTAAAAAATCAAAGGCACTGAATCAATGCATGAAGGTGATTGGTGATGACTACGATGTTGCTTTTATTCTGGATGCTGACAACATCATGGAACAAGATGTATTAAGCAAGATCAATGCGGCATTCGACAAGGGATACAGCGCCGTTCAGGGGCACCGGACAGCCAAGAATCTGAATTCCAGTTTTGCCATACTGGATGCCGTCAGCGAAGAGATCAACAATCATATTTTCAGAAAAGGACACCGAGTGCTGGGTATTTCTTCCGCATTGATCGGTTCAGGAATGGGCTTAAACTACAAATTATTTAAGGAAACCATGGCCACCGTCGATTCTGTGGGGGAAGACAAAGAAGTGGAACTTAAGATCATCAAGCAGGGATATACCATAGACTATGTTCATGATGCTGTAATATATGATGAAAAGACACAGCGTTCGGATGCCTTTGTGAATCAACGACGCAGGTGGCTGGCCGCTCAGTTAAACTATTTTCGGACCCATTTTGCTGATGGATTAAAGGAATTAATTTTGCGGGGTAATTTCGACTACTTCGACAAAGTAATTCAGATGGTACAACCCCCCAGAATATTGCTGAGCGGCGTTTTGTTCCTGATTTTTGTCTTCACAGCCCTCATTGAATTCATTCCCATCAAAATACTGGATACTTGGGTCTTTCCCGGTTTTTATGCCTGGCTCATCCTTTTTCTGGGGGCGGCAGTATCTATCGGACTGTCGGTTCCCAAACGGCTGTACAATAAAAAAACATTCAGGGCATTGCTTTCCTTGCCCTACGGTTTTATCCTGATGTTTATCAGCCTGTTAAAATTCAGGGGTGCCATGCAAAAATTCCTGCATACGGAACATTCCCATGTTGATGAAGATCAAAAAGAAAAAAAATCATGAGTGCGCGAAGAAAACATTATCCGCTGGTTTCGCTCATCACAGTGAACTTCAATCAATCGGAAGTGACCTGCGCACTTATTGAGTCTTTGAACCGGATAACCTATCCCAATCTGGAAGTCATCGTTGTGGACAATCATTCCACAGAAGATGATCCCACAAGTATCAAACAGCGGTTTCCCAATATTGTACTGATCCAAAACCCGATCAATTATGGCTTTGCTGCCGGCAATAACTACGGATTGATGCGGGCCCGGGGAGAATACGTACTGCTGTTGAACAACGATATTGAAGTGCCGCCCGATTTTTTGGAACCCTTGGTAGAGTTACTGGAGACAAATCAGGATATTGGTGCCGTCAGTCCGAAAATTAAATTTTATTACCAGCCCGATACGATCCAGTATGCCGGATATACAACCATCGACAAATTGACCATGCGGAATACTTCCATTGGATACTGGGAAAAAGACAAAGGACAGTATAACGATGAAAGGGAAACGGCTTATGCCCACGGAGCAGCCATGCTGGTTCCAATGCGTGTGGTTAAGGAAATCGGCCTGATGTCTTATATTTTCTTCCTTTACTACGAAGAAGCTGACTGGTGTGCCCGTATTTCCAGCGCCGGATACAAGATTTATTATTCCGGAAAGTCCTATGTATTGCACAAGGAATCCGTTTCAACCGGGAAAATGAGCAGCCTTAAAATTTATTATCAGAACCGGAACCGTATCGTATTTATGCGCCGCTCCCTCAAAGGGGCAGAATATACCAAGGCGCTCCTCTACCAGTTGCTAATCGCCATACCCAAGAATGCGTTTAAGTTTCTTTTAAAAGGAAAAATCAGTTATTTCATAGCTTACTACCGTGCCATTGGATGGCACATTGGCCATGTTTTTTCTCCGGAAATCCACGAAAACCCAATGCTATGACCCTTTTGTTTCAAATCCTTTTACTGATTTTTTATCTTTACTTGGCCTTTGCCACTGTATACCTGCTTGTTTTTGCTTTTTCCGGATTGTTCTCCATTCCCCACTCCAAGGTTCAGGTCAAAAAGAAAAGAAAAATGGCCGTGCTTATTCCTGGTTATAAAGAAGACAATGTAATACTGGAAGTGGCCCGTCAGGCTCTGAAACAGGAGTATGGGAAAGAATACTATGATGTGATCATAATAGCCGACGGATTTCAGAAAACCACCATTCAAAAACTGAGAGAACTGGATGTTATTGTTTTTGAAGTCGAGTTGGAATTCAGCACCAAATCCAGAGCATTAAATGCAGCCTTAAACAGATTGGATGATCGCTATGATGTAGGCGTCATACTGGATGCGGACAACCTGATGGCCCCTGATTTCCTCGATAAAATAAACGAAGCCTTCTGCAAAAAATATATCGCAGTGCAAGGACACCGTATTGCCAAAAATGTAGATACGGCCTTTGCTATTCTGGATGCAGTGAGCGAAGAAATGAACAATCATATTTTCAGAAAAGGACACAGAATACTGGGATTATCGTCAGCACTAATTGGTTCAGCTATGGCCTTCGATTACAACTATTTGAAAGTTACCATGCAAGAAGTTGAAGTGGTGGGAGGATTCGACAAAGAGCTGGAAATAAGACTCCTGAGTAAGAACAAGAAGGTGGAGTACGTGCCCGATGCCTATGTCTTTGACGAAAAGGTACCCAATGCCAAAGTATTTACCAAACAACGCAGACGCTGGTTGGGTGCCCAGATCCACTATTTTGGTAAAAGCTTCATCCCATCGTTGAAAATGTTATTCCGTCAGGGAAATATCGATTACTTCAACAAGGCGCTTCAGTTTATTTTGCCTCCGCGTATCATGCTGATCACCGCATCATTCCTGATGGCAATCGTTAGTCTGATCTTCAATCTGTATCCCGGCTTCTATCTCTGGTTTTCCGTCTTCGTTCTGGGACTGCTGGTCTTTTTTCTATCCATTCCAGGGTATTTTTATAACCTGCGTACACTTTGGGCTCTGAGCCGGTTACCCCTGGGCATAGTTATGATTTTCTTGTCACTCTTCAGAATGAGAGGGAAAAAGGAATATTTACATACTAAACACACTTACAATGCTTTCCAAATCAAACATCCTTTAAGGAAACCTCCAAAAAGGAAATCAGAAGCCAAAAATTAACTATCTTAATGCTCACAAAAAAGGAAAAAATGAAAATCGCAATTGAAGGTCAGCGGCTCTACCGCAAGAAAAAACACGGAATGGACATGGTAGCACTCGAGCTGATCAGAAATTTACAGAAAATCGATAAGGAAAATGAGTATGTGATTTTTGTGAAACCGGATGAAGATCATTGTCTGGAAACCATCGATAACTTCAAAATTGTGGAACTGAAAGGGGGCCCTTACCCTACCTGGGAGCAACGGGCACTGCCTAAAGCAGCCAAAGCTGAAGGTTGCGACATACTGCACTGCACGAGCAATACTGCTCCTGTGAGCAGTTCTATGCCTTTGGTTGTCACCCTACACGATATCATTTACCTCGAAAGTATCAGTCTGTTTAAGAAAGGAACCTGGTATCAGAAACTCGGGAATATGTACCGTCGCTATATTGTTCCGCGGGTGGTGAAGAAAAGCGATAAGATCATTACTGTTTCCAAATTTGAGAAAAACCGCATCGGTAATTTTTTTGGCTTTGAAGAAAACGATCCGAGACTGGTCGCTATTTATAACGGTGTGAGTGAACACTTCAGAAAAATTGAAGATACAGATGAGCTGAAACGAGTTAAGGACCTGTATCAATTACCCGACAGATATTTGTTTTTCCTGGGCAATACCGACCCCAAGAAAAATACCAAAGGAACGCTGAAAGCATTTTCAGATTATCTGAAGAAAACCGGTGATGATGTGTATCTGGTGATGCTCGATTACGAACAAAAAGAACTGGATAAACTACTGACCGAAATCGGAGACAAAGACCTCATCAAGCGCATTGTACTCACCGGATATGTAATCAATACAGACCTGCCGGCCATTTACAACCAGTGCGAACTCTTCCTGTATCCTTCGTTGCGTGAAAGCTTTGGCATTCCCATGCTGGAAGCCATGCGCTGTGGAACCCCCGTAATCACTTCCACCACATCCTCCATGCCCGAAGTATCCGGAGGAGCAGCATACCTTATTGACCCGTTTAAACCGGAAGAAATAACCAATGCCATTGAAAAAGTTTTATCCGATAAAGCACTGCGAGAGAAACTGATCAACCAGGGCCTGAAACAATCTGAACGTTTTTCATGGCACAACATGGCGCAAGATGTTTTAAGTCTTTATGAAACGGTATACAAAAACCATCTAAAAGTACAATCATGATCCGGAACCGTGACATCGTAATGGTTGGACTGGCATCTATGGACAGTCGTATTGGCAGCAACGCCATCAATTTGGCACATACATTTGCCCGGCACAACCGGGTTTTGTATGTCAACTATCCCATGGATCGGCTTACGCTGATCAGGGAAAAAAATGATCCGCTGATTTTAAGGAGAAAGCAAATCCGTTCAGGAACATTACCTCAGTTAGAGCAAATCAACGACAATCTGTGGAGTTTTTATCCGAAATGCATTTTGGAGTCCATCAACCAGTTGCCTATTGACTGGCTTTTTGATTTAATCAATAAACGAAACAACAAAAAGTTCGCTAAAGAAATTATTGGCGTCACAAAACAACTTGGTTTTAAGGACATCATCATTTTTAACGATACGGATATGTTTCGCAGCTTCTACCTCAAGGAACTCATTGATGCGAAGACCTACGTCTATTACACACGCGATAATATGATTGCCGTGGATTACTGGAAAAAGCAAGGGATCCGCATCGAAGCAGCGCTCATGAAAAAATCGGATGTGGTGGTAGCTAATTCTACCTATCTGGCAGACCTGGCACGACAGTTCAATCCTCACTCCTATTATGTAGGACAAGGTTGCGACGTAAGTTTATTCGATAAAAAGCTGATCAAAGAATCGCCCTCTGATATGAAAGATATTCCCGGTCCGGTGATTGGCTATATTGGCGTTTTATATACTTTAAGGCTGGATATTGAGGTATTGGTTCATATTGCAAAAAGCAAACCTGAATGGTCGGTTGTTTTGGTTGGCCCTGAAGATGATTCC
>JAFGYB010000008.1 GCA_016936355.1 Bacteroidales bacterium
AGTTTACTTTCTTATAGCATAAGAATGATGCGAATATAACAATTTGTTCAAAAACATTACACCTTCAGGCCTAAACAATGGCGCAAGCATTTGCGTATGATTGTTATATCCATGATGAAATTTGGTGCCGCGCCTACAGAGATTCAGCTGGATTTTATACAACCAGCTTCCTTTTGTCACTTTGTCACTTAATCACCTTGTCACTTTTTATTACCTTTGGGCTTATGCCAACAACAAACCTCAACAACCCGATCCGTCAGTGGGCTGATGACGACAGGCCCCGCGAAAAAATGATGCTGAAAGGAAAACATGCGTTGAGCAATGCCGAGCTTATCGCCATTCTCATCCGGTCGGGAAACACAGAAGAATCGGCAGTACAACTGGCCCAGCGCATACTGGATGCCGTGCAAAACAACCTCATCGAACTTTCCAAACTTTCCATTGAAGAGCTTTCCCGTTTCAAAGGCATGGGGCCTGCCAAAGCCATCAGCGTGGTGGCGGCACTGGAGCTGGGCAAGCGAAGACTCTCTGAAAAAGTGCTGCAACAAAAAAAGATCACGTGCAGTCAGGATGTGTACGAACTGCTCCTGCCTGAATTATCCGACCAGTACTACGAACAATTTTTCGTCTTGCTTCTGGACCGGGCCCACAAAGTCATCCGCAAGATCAACATCAGTCAGGGCGGGGTGGCCGGTACGGTAGCCGATCCGAAAAAGATCTTTCGCCTGGCTCTGGAGCACAACAGCTCTTCGATCATCCTGGCACACAATCATCCTTCCAATAATCTTAAGCCCAGCGATAACGACATCCGGCTGACACAAAAGATGGTGGAAGCAGGTAAGGTATTGGAGGTTCAGGTGCTGGACCACGTGATTGTGGGAAATGATAATTATTTTAGCTTTGCAGACGAAGGAATAATGAACTCATGAAGATTGTCACCATCATCGGGGCGCGGCCCCAGATAATCAAAGCAGCGGCACTCAGTCGTGCTATCCGCAATCATTTTGCAGATCAGATTAAGGAAGTCATTGTCCACACCGGACAGCATTACGATGTGAACATGTCGCAGGTGTTTATTGATGAGCTGGGAGTCCCCGAACCGGATTACAACCTGAACATCGGCAGTGCTGGTCACGGCGTTCAAACCGCCGGGATGATTACCGGCATTGAAGAAATTCTGCTGAAAGAGAAACCCGATTTCCTGGTGATCTACGGTGACACCAATTCCACTTTGGCAGGTGCTGTGGCAGCTTCAAAGATTCACATCCCCATCGCTCATGTGGAAGCCGGATTGCGTTCGTTCAACAAAAGCATGCCTGAGGAAATCAACCGCATCATGGCCGACCATGCCTCCACCCTGTTGTTTACGCCCACCCCAACCGGACTGGACAACCTGATCAATGAAGGCTTTTCCAAAGAAAACAAAGCGCCTTTTACTCCGGATCATCCCGGAGTCTTTCACTGCGGTGACGTCATGTACGACAACAGCCTGTTTTTTGAAACCATCGCGCGGGAGAAAAGCAAGATCCTCAATGAGCTGAATCTAAAAGAAGGTGAGTTTTACCTGGCTACCGTCCACCGCGACAACAACACGGACCAGCCCACCAGACTGAACGCCTTGTTTGAGGCCTTTCAGGAAATCACCACTTCCACACAAAAGACGCTGGTCTTGCCTGTGCATCCCAGAACGAGAAAGATGCTGCCTCAAAACCTGAACGATGAGCTGTATGCAAAAGTGAATGAAAATCCTTTCATCAGAATGATTGATCCGATGTCGTTTCTGGACATGATCGTACTGGAAAAGCATTGCGACATGATTTTCACCGATTCGGGCGGCGTACAAAAAGAAGCCTACTTTTTCCAAAAACCGGCTCTGATTCTACGCAGTGAAACCGAATGGAAAGAAATTGTGACACAAGGCTGTGCCCGGGTGGTGAATGCGGATAAAATCAAGATTCTGGAAGCCTTTGATTATTTCAACACAAACAAAAACACATTGAAGTTTCCGACTATTTTCGGGGACGGAAAAGCAGCCGAATTTATTGTTGATATCCTGCTAAAAAATTCCTGACTAATGCATCATTGAGCTGGTTAACGGGATGCGAAGACCCTCGCGATAAGCTGTTACAAAAGCATCGGTAATGCCCTGGGCACGAATTTGGCGACTTTCAGCCAACGCTGCCTGGTAAGAACTGTAATGTCCCACCGTATAACGGTAATATCCGTTCTGATACACTTCTTCCACAGGAACAGAAAGATTGTATTTGGCCTGTACCGCTGCCACCCCCATTTTTTTGTCTGCCGCCATAATCTGCACCCGGAATTCAAGTCCCCTGTGCTGCTGTACTGCTGCCGTCTGCTGCTGGGTAGCTTTTTGTGTTGTTGTTTGAGTTGCAGTGGGGGGTGATACCGGTTGATCAATTTTCAGTACATCAGCCGGAGGAACTACAGGTTGACTGGCTTGTTGCAGACTTTTATCCGGTGAACTAAAGAAAGTATAATCGAACAACGGTATGTTTTGCTTGGTTCGTGTATCCGCTTTGGGTTCTCTTTCTTTTTCCGGCTTCCTGCTCCGATGACTGGATCCAAAAGAATAAGTAATCCCTGCATGGGTATAAAGAAATTTATCGTATTTATATCCTTCATTCCAAAGGTCCACATCGTCACTCAGAATCGTAGTATATTCAGCACCCAGATCCAGACTTAACCGGGCACTAAGCCGGAACCGCAATCCGGCAGTCAGGGGAACTTCCAACCCTTTTTTCGCATAGGTATGAGCGCCCACGGTTTCACCACTTTTCACCGAAGTACCTGTGATGTTGTTGGTCAGAGTGTTATTCCAAAAAGCATAACCCACACCAATTTTTCCGTAAAGAGCCCAACTCCTGTCGGCTTTATATCCAAAAATCAGATCATTGAAATTCAAATAAAAATAGGGATTAACGCCGAAATATTTTCCTGTCAGGCTAAAATCAACCCGGGTACCATCGGGTAATTGGTCCTTGATGCTTTTGACCCCCGCGTAATTCAGGTTAATTCCCACACCCCAATAAGAATGGAGCATCTTGGTCAGGTTGAGCTGATACCCCAGTGGACTCTCCTGTGACCATTTCTGGAAAAAATTTCGGTTATTAACATCCCCGTAAAACTGATTGCCGCCCACATTCAGGGTCAGCTCCCAGTTACTGTTCCAAAAATTGGGTTTGGTTTGTTTCAGCGTTTGAGCAATAGCTGACGGTGGTTTGACCCAAACCAAGAAAAACAGCAGTACAGTCAGTAAAGAGGGATATTTGGGAAGTCCTTTGCGCATGTTAGTTATCGTCTTTCACTTTATCAACATCTTTACAATATTCCTGGATATAATCATGGGCGGTACCGAAGCCCATTTCCAGGGCTTTCCTCCAGTCATTGCAAGCTCCTTTCACATCATTCATATAATACTTGGTAACCCCGCGATTGAAATAATTGCGAACCCAGTTGGAATAATCCAGAACATCATCGGGTCTTAGTTGCAGGGCACGGTCGTAAGAGGCAATGGCATCGTTGTAACGGTGCAGTTTACTTTGTGCATTACCCAGATAAGAGAACAACATAAAGTCTTTGGTATCGGGCCTGATGTCCAGAGCCTTTTGGAAATAATTCACCGCTGAAATATAATCGCCAATCTGATATTTGAGAATCCCCCAGTTGAAGTTATTCTGATACGGATCCGAAACAGTTCCGGTACTGGCCTGAACCGGGATAAAGGCATTCTGTGCTGCATCAATAAAGTTTTTGAACGAATAGTACGCCACTTCATAGAATGAGCGGCTGAACAATTTGTCGGAATTATTCGAAGCTGTGTACATGGAGTTCAGATAGGCATTATCGAACGACTTGATCAGGCGGAAACGACATACTTCCTGATTGTTATTTTTTATGGGATAAACGGCAAAAATCAAGTCCCAGCCATTGACTTTTTCTCCCAAATGCACCTGTTGCACATTCCCCACAAGGATGCTCTTCCAGTTTTTATGTCTGTAATTTTTGATGGTTCCCCGGGCGAACACATTTAAATTGACCGCATAACTTTTGTTGAACTCGATGGTATTGGGTAAAATTTCAAACAGTTTTCTGCTATCAAAAACATAGTAGTCCAGCGAATTATAGCTCTGCCACCCCTCTCTGAGAACCGGGAATTCATACTGTCCATCGCGGTACATCTTAATCAGAACGCTGTACTGCTTGTTTCCGATCATCAGTTTCCGTAATTCAATTTTGGTAAAATTATCCTGTCCTAAGGCACGGGCACCATAGTCGTCCAAATTGGATTTCTGATCGGGAAAAGGAATTTCATTGGACATGGAATACCAGGCACCATTGTTTTGAACAGCCCAACCCGTAGCTTTATCAATGCTCGACTCCACTGCGCTCATGGATGAATAGCGGATCAACTCCTGTTCGTTGACTTTTTTGGATTTTCGCTTGGATTCTTTTTTGTCCTGGGCAAAAGAGACGCCGGAGACCAAAAAAAGGGCTGAGAGAAACAAATATTTAAAACTATCTTTTATTCGCATGGGCCTATACACTCTTTATTATCTGTGGTACGCGCAACTTGGTAAATATAGTCATATTTGTTTTGATATAAAACTCCGCATTTCAAATATATACAGATTTTATCAACATCAAAAATCAAACACATCAACCTGAAAAACAGCGGATTAATTCGAAATTCGTTAAAAAGACCAGGGGCTGAGAAAATGCTAAATCCAGCTTTTTACCATGTTATGTGCGGCTTCCAGTGCTTGCGGAATGCCTGAGGCATCCTTACCGCCGGCCATTGCAAAATGGGGTTGACCGCCCCCGCCGCCTTTGATATACCGTGTAATTTCACGAATCATTTTCCCTGCATGGAATTTGTCGTCCTGTACCAGATCATCAGAAATTCCCACAGCCAGGTTCACTTTGCCGTTTTGTTCCATGGCCAAAACCACCACCCAGTTGTTTTCAATCGACCGCAACTGATGCATCAGGTTTTTGGTTTGTCCCGGATCCATGGAAACCTTTTGGGCTACGAAGGAAACATCGCCCAGTTTAATTGAATTCTGCAACAGTTCACGGGCACTTTGGAGCGCTTTTTCCTTTTGCAACTGCTCCAGTTCCTTTTGAAAACCGGCATGTTCCTGAATCAAATTCGTCACGGACTGAACAGGCTGGGCAGCCCCTTTGAACAACTCTTTTATTTCCTGAATCTGCTCCAGTTGCTCATTCATAAATTCCTCAGCCTTGTCGGCAGTTACGGCTTCAATACGCCTGACCCCGGCTGCAATGGCTCCCTCTGACAAAATCTTGAAACAACCAATCTGCCCGGTAGCCAGCACATGTGTACCCCCACAAAGCTCCACCGAATATTCAGGATCAAAGGTCACCACCCGTACTTTATCGCCGTATTTTTCACCAAACAATGCCATGGCCCCCATTTCCCTGGCTTCGTCTATGGGCACATCAAACTGAATGGATCCTGAAATGTTTTCCCGGATTTTACGGTTCACGATTTTCTCGACCTCCTTGATTTCATCGGGACTCATTTTGGCAAAATGAGCAAAGTCGAAACGCAGACGATCGGCATCTACCAGTGATCCTTTCTGTTCCACATGGGTTCCCAGCACCTGACGCAAAGCTGCATGCATCAAATGAGTAGCACTGTGATTGTTGGCTGTCAGCCTGCGTTTGTATTCATCCACCCGGGCCAGATAAACAGGTTCCACGTCCTTCGGTGCCTGATCCACCACATGAACCCACAAATTGTTTTCCTTTTTGGTGTTCAGCACCTGTAATTTCTGATCGCCGGCTATCAAAACCCCGGTATCTCCGACTTGTCCGCCCGATTCGGCATAGAACGGAGTCTGGTCCAAAACAATTTCATAAAAAGTTTGTTTCTTCTGGACCACTTTGCGATATTTCACAATCCGGGCTTCACATTGCAAACGGTCATAACCGAGAAACAGGGTAGTCCCATCCTGAGGGTGCACTTCAATCCAGTCATCGGTTGTGAGTTCGGCAGCCTTTCGCGACCGTTCTTTCTGTGCTGACAATCCCTGTTGAAATCCTTTCATATCCACATCCAGTCCTTTTTCACGAGCCATCAACTGGGTCAGATCAATGGGAAAACCAAAGGTATCGAAGAGTTCAAAGGCAAAAACACCTTCAATGGTTTGTGTATCCGAATTGGATTCCAGGTATTGTTCAAACCGTTTCACCCCCTGTGAAAGTGTGCGTAAGAAAGCCTGCTCTTCCTCTCTGATGACCATTTCCACCAGTTGTTGCTGCTTTTCAATTTCCGGGAAAACCTCTTTCATCTGTTCCACCAGAACGGCGACCAGCTGATACATAAAGGCTTCTTCAAATCCCAGAAAAGTAAAACCGTAACGAACCGCTCTGCGTAAAATGCGGCGAATCACATAGCCGGCCCCGGTGTTGGAAGGCAGCTGACCGTCGGCAATGGTAAAGGCCACGGCCCGGATGTGATCGGAGATGACCCGCATGGCAATGTCTTTCTTTTCATCGGAACCGTACTGAACTCCTGCCATTTTCGCCAGCTGACCGATGAGCGGCGTAAAAATATCGGTGTCATAATTGGACTGAACTCCTTGCAAAACCATGGTCAGGCGTTCAAATCCCATGCCTGTATCGATGTGTTTGTGCGGCAAAGGAACCAGGTTTTTGTTCGCCATTCTGTTGAACTGAATGAATACCAGATTCCATATTTCAATTACCAGCGGGTGGTCTTTATTGATCAGTTCGCGTCCGGAAAGCTTTTCTTTTTCTTCGGCCGAACGAATGTCCACATGAATTTCAGAACAGGGACCACAGGGACCGGTTTCTCCCATTTCCCAGAAATTATCTTTCTTGGAACCGTACAGAATACGGTCTTCTGCTATATGTTGTTTCCAGAATTCGCGGGCCTCTTCATCCGGTTCTAAACCTTCGGATTCGTCACCACCAAAGACTGTAACATACAGATTATTCTTGTCAATCTTGTACACATCCGTCAACAACTCCCAGGCCCACGCAATGGCTTCCTTCTTAAAATAATCGCCAAACGACCAGTTTCCCAGCATCTCAAAAAGAGTATGATGATAGGTGTCGTGGCCCACTTCTTCCAGGTCGTTGTGTTTGCCGGATACACGCAAACACTTCTGGGTATCAGCAATTCGGGAATACTGTACCGGACTGTTTCCAAGGAACACATCCTTAAACTGGTTCATCCCGGCGTTGATAAACAAAAGGGTTGGGTCATCCTTTACCACAATAGGGGCCCCGGGTACAACCTGATGTCCTTTGGATTCAAAAAAGTCCAAAAAGTGTTTCCTGATATCTGATGATTTCATTGTCTGAATGTTAACAACTTAGTGTTGATTTAAAAATTTTATTAACGTTGCAAATTTACGCCAATTTATTAGTTTTGCCGAACAAAATTGTACTGAAAATGGGTAAAACCAAATACTATTACAACGAAAAAACACTTTCCTACGAAGCGCTGAAAAGAACGCCTGCCCAGAAGTTTTTCAGAATTTTCCTTTTTTTGATCACCACACTGGCTTCAACGGTTGTGGTCTTATTTCTCTTGTATCCTTTCTTTGACTCACCCAAAGAAATGATGCTGAAGAGGGAAATCACTGAATACCAGCTTCAATTCAAGATTATGAATGACCGGTTGGATAAGATGCAACGCGTGATGAAAGAACTTGCCAACCGCGACGACAATATTTACCGGGTTATCTTCGAAGCCGATCCCATTCCCAAGTCAGTTCGTGAAGCCGGTATCGGAGGGGTTGACCGTTATGCCGATATGGAAGGATATGACGGCTCGCAGCTACTGATTGAAACCGCTAAAAAGCTGAACCGGCTTACCAGTGAAATCTATGTTCAGTCCAAATCTTTTGACCAGGTTTTTGCCATGGCCAAGAACAAAGAAAAAATGCTGGCCAGCATTCCGGCCATTCAACCGGTCAGAAACATACAGTTGAAGAGGATCTCATCTTATTTTGGCTATCGTATGGATCCGTTTTACAAAGTGAGAAAGCTCCATGAAGGCATCGATTTCTCAGCACCCAGGGGTACACCGGTACACGTAACAGGCGACGGCAGAGTAATCAAAGTACGTCGCTCCCGCAGAGGATACGGAAACGAAATTGAGGTGGATCACGGCTATGGATACATTACCCTGTATGCCCATTTAAGCGCTTTTAAAGTAAAAAAAGGACAGTGGGTGAAAAGAGGTCAGGTAATCGGGCTGGTGGGAAATACAGGAAAATCAACGGCACCCCACCTGCATTATGAGGTGCGCAAAGGTAATGTGCCTGTGGATCCCATTTATTTTTTCTTTAGCGACCTGACTCCCGACGAATATTCCAAGATGCTGGAGCTTTCCAAGATTCCGACCCAGTCGATGGACTAACATACCGAACCATGGCAGAAAAAATATATTTCCGTATTGGTGAAGTAGCCCGAAAATTCAATGTAAAACCCTCATTGATCCGTTACTGGGAAAGTGAATTCGACTTTATCAACCCTCATAAAACAGCCAAAGGAACACGAATGTTTACGCGTGAGGATGTAAAGCATTTTGAAATCGTCTATCATTTGGTGAAAGAAAAAAGACTAACCATACAGGGAACACAGGAATATTTCAAAAAACAGTACGACAATCAGTCACTGAAAAAGCTGGAAGCCATTAATACACTGAAACGAGTCAGAGAACTGCTGACCGACATCAAGGAAGAACTCAGCAACGAATCCTGATTTTTTACAGAAAATAAACCTGAACAAAACGAAACAGGAAGTAAAATCCCAGGATCAACAGAAGGATTCCCAGTCCCATGTTAATTTTTCGCTCAGTTTTTTCGGATAGGAACTTTTTGGCCCATTTAAGGATAAACGACAAGGTTACCAAATAGCTGGCAATGCCTAATCCACCAAACAACAAAAACAACAAATGGGTGTTGGTGGTAAAGTGTTTGATGAGTCCGATCCGTTCTTCAATATCAGCTACGGTCAGCCACCAGAAAATCATCATCGGATTGGTTACCGCCAGCGAAAAGCCCACTACCAATGAGAATCCCCGGTGTTTCAGAACCCCATTCCGGGCATCTAATTGAATAGTTTTTCTGTAATTTTTCAAGGTATGCCATCCCAAAAGAAACAGAATAATACTACCGGCAGCCCAAAAGATTGCCATGACGATTTTCTCTTTCAGAAAAGGAGCAATCCCGAAAAAAGCAATAAAACCATACATCACATCTGAAATGGCCGACCCCAATACGATCATCAGGGCAGCGCCCACATGACCGGCAAAAGACCGTTTGGCAATTTCAATCTGGGTAGCGCCCACGGGGATGGCCGTAAAAAACCCCATAACATAGATTGCAATCAGACCAAAAATCAGTTCCATACCTTAGTTTTTTAAATAGCGGATCATTTCATCGGCCATCAGCTCCGGATTCAGCCCGTCGAAACAACGGACGGTTTTACATTTTTTGGACAGCTTGTTGACACAGGTTACGTTCCGGCACTTGCTCTCTGAAACAAACACTCTCGAAGGCGCATCCTGCGGAGCGGGAAAGTACAGTTCACCGGTCGAATCATACGCATAAATATGGGCCGGCGTGGCACCAAAAATAGCATAAACAGCTGTCCGGTTGCGTAAGGGATGTCGGTCGTGAGTATTCTTCCGGGTAGCTGCTATATGCAACGGTCCCGTATCATTTGTGACATACAAGTCACAAGCATCGATCAGAGCAGCATACGTTTCCAGCGAAAAAATTTTGGGGATGATGGTTACCTTTTGAGCCAGATCCGTTCCCAATTTCTGCAGCAATTCCTGTTCCACATGCTGAAACACAAAACCCGACCCAAGCAAAAGATGTACAACAGTCTCACTTTTCAGCAAATTTTCCAGCAGCCTGATCTGTTCGGTTTTAGGAAAGCGCGTATAGCGGGAGGTAGCATCCGGGTTAAACAGCACAAGCTTTTCCTTTCCCAACAATCCGTGTTCTTTCAGAAATGCCCGGGCTATACCCATCGATTCCTCATCCAAATAAACGGCGGCATCTTTAAGCACCGGATGGTATTTTTGAGTCGCTTCAGGAAACAACAACGTCAGGTAATGAAAAATTTTCGGTCGCAGATGATGCACCGGTTTCCCCCTCAACTCGTTATTGGCAATTTCCATCGTCAGCGGGTAATGATTCAAAACACTGGCACCGGATTCAGAAAATGTTTCGCTGGTGAAAAACGGGCAAAAGTTAAATATGAGTGTATAATCAGACTGACCCGATATTTCATTCAGTTTGACAATGTCTTCATCTGTTGGAATGGCTGCCCCCGAAAATATCGGTATTACCCGATCTATATCGGGATGATGAGTCAGCATTCCAAAGGCTTTGTGGTTGATAGCATAATGTATTTTCCTGTCGGGAAACAGCTGCTTCAGGGTAGTACAGGCCACCTGCAGGTTGATGGCATCACCAATGTTCAGATCCGCCACCACCAAAATCGGTCCCGGAATCTTTTCTCTGGCAGCCACCGATCTCTGTCGCCGATAAGCCCAGCGTAAAAACAAGCGGTTTCCGTAAAAGATTCTGACCAATCCGTTGACAAACCATTTGCCCAATACAGGACAACAGTCGGTTAAATAAGAGGACCAGGCAGGGATCAGTTCGGCTGCATTTTGAGCCGGAAAGACAAATCTCTTTTCTTTCAAAAGGGCTTTAGAGCGGCTCAAAAAAAACTTAAACATCGAACAATAAATTGAAGCACAGCACGCCCTGCTGTACTTAGTTTTATATCTTACGCCCCAGGCTTTGTGCAGCCGGGGTTATAATTGCTTTATAATTTCAATAATATTTCCCACCGACCAGGTAGTGCCGTACATAATCGGTTACTCCTTCTTCCAAACTGGTGAACGGAATTTCATAGCCGGCATTTTTGAGTTTTTTCATATTGGCTTCGGTAAAATACTGGTATTTATCCCGAATGTCCTCCGGTGTATCCATAAATTCAATAACCGGTTCTTTGTTCAGCGCAGCAAAAGTTGCACGGGTCAGATCCAGAAATGTTCTGGCTTTTCCGGTTCCCAGGTTGTACAATCCTGCAGGAGCTGTTTTTTTCATCAAAAACAGGATTACTTCGGATATGTCTTTCACATATACAAAATCACGCAATTGTTCCCCATCCTTGAAATCGGGGCGATGAGAACGGAACAATCGTACTTTCCCATTTTCCTGTATCTGCCTGAAAGCATGCAGAATAACAGAAGCCATCCTGCCCTTATGGTATTCATTAGGGCCGTAGACATTAAAAAATTTCAGTCCGGCCCAAAACGGAGGCTGTTCTTCCTGCTGCAAAGCCCAGATATCAAAATCGTTTTTGGAGCGACCGTAGGGATTCAGTGGCTGCAGTTTGGGAACAATCTCGTGATTGTCGTCGTAACCCAGTTCACCCGACCCATATGTAGCGGCCGAAGAAGCATAAATCAAAGGAATCCGGTGCAAACTGCAACGGTTCCATACTTCCTTACTGTAACCAAGGTTCAAGTCATCGAAGATGCGCACATCAAACTCTGTTGTATCGGTTCGGGCTCCCAAGTGAACAACAAAAGTGATGTCTTCAGAATGTGTGTCAAACCATTGAAAGAAATCTTTTCTGGGAACCAGCTCACGGTACTTAATCCCCTGATAATTTCCTTCTTTGGCAGGCCGGGAAAAATCATCCACCAGCACCAGATCATTCATTCCTGCTTCGTTGAGTCTTTTGGCCACAACGCTGGCAATAAAACCTGCAGCACCCGTAACAACAATCATAACACTAATTTTAAGCAAAAGTACACATTTGAAACCAATGAAAAACTGCTTTGCGGGGCTATTTGTTAATCAAGTATTTAAACTTTCTTAAAAAATCTTCTCTTTACAACATATTCATTTTGCCTGCGTTTGCCAGTTGACGGAACTGTAAAAAAGAAGGATATTTCATTATTTTTGTGTTTTCCTATACGGAGCAGTCTGTTTGTCAATTTAATTCAGAATCAGGTGAAAAAAACCATACTCTCTTTTCTTTTCATTTTTTGGACTCTTAGTTCTTTTGCCCAACTGAGTATGCCTGGATCGCCCGCCAGCAAATACATCAAACAGCTTCCGGCTGTTCAAGCCTTCCGGTTGACACCACCAAAAGTATTGCCTGAACGACCCGTACAGAGAACAGACCAACCGGTTCCGCTCCAGGCGGGGTACACTTTGTCGGCACCCGATTCAATTCTCAATCAAGGGATTTGGTCGAAAACACCGAACGGCACTTATGTGTGGCGGATGGCTGTCCGGCTTTCCGGTGCCCGTGCACTCAACCTTTATTTTAAGGATTTTGAACTTTCGCCCGGCGACAAATTATTTATTTACAGTCCGGATCAGAAACAGATGCTGGGGGCCTTCACCGATCAAAACAACGGAACGTTTTTTTCCACAGGGATGATTCTGGGGTCCGAACTAATCATGGAATTAAACACACAAAATCATTACAAAATCCTTCCATTCAAACTAATCAATGTAGGAAACATCACAAATACCGGGTACAAATCAACCGCCGCATACGGGGATGCCGGAAGTTGTGAAGTTCCGGTAAACTGTCCTGAAGGGAACAATTATCAAAAGGAAAAAAGAGGCGTTGCCCGCATTCTGCTGAAGGACGGAATTTATTTATACTGGTGTACCGGATCACTGATCAACGACACAAAAAACGATCAGACACCCTACTTTCTAACGGCCAACCACTGCGGTTCCACTTCCACAGGTTCCGACTATGCAAAATGGATTTTTTATTTCAATTTCGAGTCGCCCAACTGTACCCGACCCGCAACACAACCCTCCTTCCAAAGTCTTACCGGATCCAAACTGCTGGCTTCCGCAGTCGATAACACATCCCTGGGTTCCGACTTCAAACTACTTCTGCTCAGCAACAACGTCCCCTCCACTTATAACCCCTATTACAACGGCTGGAATGTCAGTGGAACCGGAAGCAGTCAGGGAGTTACCATTCATCATCCAGAAGGAGACATCAAAATGATCTCAACTTATACAACCGCTTTAGTCCCGGTTAATTACAGTTCTTCGACACCAAACGCAGACGGACTCTTCTGGCAGGTTCACTGGACCCAAACCACTGATGGACATGGCGTTACCGAACCCGGATCTTCCGGTTCTCCATTATTTAACAGTCAGGGACTGATTATCGGAACACTGACCGGAGGAGGAGCAGCCTGTACTTCTCCGAATGAACCCGATTTTTACGGCCGATTCAGCAAATCCTGGGACCAAAACGGCACCGACTCCACCCGGCAGTTAAAATACTGGCTGGATCCATCGGGAACGAGCATCACTCAAATGCCCGGTTACGACCCCAATATTCAGGATGTGTTGGCGTATTTCAGCTCCAACATACAAACCGTTCCCATTGGAGGCAGTGTGCAATTCGTAGATCTTTCCACGGGTCCGGTCGCTTCCTACCATTGGGTATTTGAAGGAGGAACTCCGTCCAGTTCCACTCAAAAAGACCCACCACCCGTTGAATACAAGACCTCGGGGAACTATTCGGTGAGCCTTACGGTTACCGGTGGCATCAACGGCCAACAGACCACAACGCTGAACAATTATATTTCAGTGAAACCCGTGCTGTATCCCAATCCGGTTACTGACGGCAAAATTCATTTGCTCCTTGGAACCTACAATCAAAACGATATATCCATTCAGGTTTACAATATGCTGGGGCAAAAAGTAAATATCTTTTCACCCCAATTCACCAGCAATGGAGTTGATTTCGAAATTCCGAACGATCAAAACGGATTGTATGTAGTTAGGTTAACCGACAAAAACACAACGCATTTGTACAAGGTTATGAATCTTCACAAATAAGTAACCGGAAACCTGTTTTGTCTTCCGGGCACAAATTGTACTTTTGCACCCATCAATATTTTGACATGACAAAAAAATACAAGCACCTGTTTTTCGATCTCGACCGCACCTTGTGGGATTTTGAAAAAAGTGCCGAAGAAGCATTCAAAGAACTCTACATAAAATACAATCTGAACAAACTGGGGATTTCTTCTGCCGAAGAATTTCACATGAAGTTCACCAAACACAACAAACTCTTGTGGGATTTGTACCGGGAAGGAAAAATGGAAAAAGAGCAGCTGATGTGGAAGCGGTTTTTTGATACGTTCCGCGAATACGGCGTATACGATGAGGCGCTTTCAAGGAACCTCGGCAACGACTATATTTACATCAGTCCCCGAAAGGTGAACCTGGTACCTTATACGCTGGAAATTCTGGAATACCTCCACCCCTCCTATGAGCTACACATCATCACCAACGGATTTCAAGAAGTTCAGGAAATTAAGCTGAGCACATCGAACATGGATCGTTTTTTCAATGTTATGGTTACTTCAGAAAAAGCGGGAGTTAAAAAGCCTCATGCTGCCATTTTTGAATACGCCCTCGAAAAAACCGGTGCCCGGGTTGAGGAAAGCCTGATGATCGGCGACGACTACGAAGTAGATATTCTGGGAGCCCGTGCCATTGGTATGGATCAGGTGTTGTTTGATCCGGAGGCAGAAAACCTGCTCAACGGATGCACGTACAAAATATCCGATTTAAAGGAGCTGAAAGAATTTTTGTAGCTATTCAAACTGAGCCAGCACCGTTTGCTGTGCCTTGACTCTTTGACCAATGTGTACCTGGGGCACCACATTTACCGGCAGATAGAAATCCACCCGAGATCCAAAACGAATCATCCCCAATTCTTCGCCCTGCTTCACCTGAGCACCGGGTTGGGAATAATATACAATCCGGCGAGCCATAATCCCGGCTACCTGTCGAATCAGAACATTTTTGCCTTCTTCTTTTTCGAGTACGATCGAGCTGCGTTCATTTTTCTCGGACGATTTGGGATGACGAGCCAGCAGATATTGCCCGGCATGGTATTTTGTATACTTAACGGTTCCATCAAAGGGGTACCAGTTTACATGCACATCAAATCCCGACATAAAAACAGAAATCTGCAGCCGTTTATCCTTAAAATACTCCGGTTCGTATACCTCTTCAATGGCAACGATCACTCCATCAGCAGAGGAAAGCACATGATCTCCTTCGTTAACGATCCGTTGGGGATAACGAAAAAAATACACGGTCCACAAAAACACACCCAGAAAGAACAGATACCCCACATTCTTGATCTCATTTGGCATGGGCAGGAAATACACTCCCGTTACCAGAACAAAATTGATAAGGAACGACTGAATAATGATCCTATAGCCTTCTTTATGTACTTTCATTTAAAGCAAAAATAGATAATAAAAAACAAAAGGGGTAGCAAAGAGAATGGCATCAAAACGATCCAGAACCCCGCCGTGACCGGGAAGCAAAGCTCCCGAGTCCTTGACCCCTGCATTTCTTTTGAGCATTGATTCCACCAAATCCCCCAGAATGGAAGCAATCGAAATGATCAGGCCAAAAACCAACCACTCTTTGAGCGAAAGATTGTCTGAAACCAGGCTGAACAACCAGGAAAATACCAGTGTAAATATGATACCTGACAGTGTGCCTTCCCAGGTTTTCTTGGGAGAAATGCTTTCGAATAATTTGTGTCGTCCGATGGTTGTTCCTGCTAAATAGGCAAATACGTCATTAACCCATACCAGAACAAACAAAGCCAACAGAATCCAAGGGACGGCAATATCAGCACTTTTAAGATAAAAAAACGAATTCATCATCCCAAAGGGGACAGCCACGTATATGATGCCCATCACGGTGGCACCGATTCCCTGCCAGGAATGTTCACCCGATCGGAACAATTCCACAACCATCACCAGGAAAAAACCCAGAACGATCAACAGGATATTTGAAAAATCTATGTAAGAAATTAGCGACAGGGAAACCAAAACATAGGTAACCAGCCCCATGAAATAGTATATGAGTGTTCCTTTCTGTCCGTGAGTGAAAAGCGGGAAAAATTCATGCAGGCCAATCAGTGCAAAAATTCCCATCAATGCGAAGAAGGCCCAATGAGATAAGAAAATGGACCCCAGTACAAGGACGGCAAATAATACACCTGTTAACGTTCTGACTAGAAAATTTTTCAAGATATTTCTTCTGTTATAAGTGGCGGCAAATTTAATGAATATTTAAAACAACCGTCACAAATGAAGCGATCGAACCACCGAAGGCCCCCACTAATCCTGATCATCCACATAAAACACGTACAGTTCGCGCGGTCCGTGCGCACCCATAACCAGTGTTTTTTCAATATCAGCCGTCCGGCTGGGACCGGTAATAACCGTCATCTGAGAAGGAAGACCCTCCGAATATTTTTTCCGCATCCCGTTCAGAGCCTCTTTGAGCTCTTTCACCACCTGCGAAGCATATGCCACCACCACATGTACTTCAGGGAAAACAAACATCCGCCTTCCGGAGCCCAGGCCGGAGGAAACCATCACGCTTCCAAAACGGGCAATCAGGAAGTCACAACGGGTGACTCCTACTTGCATTTCGCTGAAATGATCTTCCCGGTCGTCGTATTCAATACCACCGGACTGAAGCAACGCTTTCAGGTGATCATCCACCACATAATAGGAAGGCCAGTTTTTTTCGTTGGTCAGTTTATTCAGATTCTCGATCAGTTCCTGTTCGTTCGCACAATAGACGAACGCTCCCCCCATTTCTATCAGCTTACGGGCAAACTCCACTTCTTTTTCATCTTTCAGACTCTGATATACCTGCTGACTGAAATTTACATCCTGAAAAGGATTTTCCGTTTTATTGAGCAGCGCATCTCTGACTCCTTTCAGGATCTTTTCTTTGGTGGTAGTTTCTTTCATAGCAACCGTTTGCTAATAAACACTTTATTCTTTGGTTATATCATCTGTATCTTCCACTTCCTGTGTCGTAGGCATATCCGACTGACCGGGACCACTGAGATCAACATCGTCCTTTTCGATCACTTCGCTGGGATCATTCTGTTTCTTCTTCTTCTTTCCCTCGGCCAGATGCTTTTTTAAACTCAACGGATCACCCCAGGGACGGGCCCCGAAAATATCCACCAGGTCATCACTGAAAATCACTTCTTTTTCCAGTAGTTTCTTGGCCAGTGCCTCGAGTCCTTCACGGTTCTCACGTAAGATCTGCTTGGCCCTTTCGTAGGCTTTCTCTACAATGGTACTGATCTCCTGATCGATGACTTCGTTGGTCTTTTCACTAAATGGTTTCCCAAAACTATACTCCTGTTGACCCGTAGAATCGTAATAACTCAAGTTTCCGATCTTATCGCTCAAACCATAGTAGGCCACCATAGCATAGGCTTGTTTGGTTACTTTTTCCAGATCGTTGAGCGCACCGGTGGAAATCTCTCCAAAAATTACTTCTTCGGCAGCACGACCACCCAGAGCAGCACACATTTCATCAAACATTTGATTGTATGTCGTGATCTGACGTTCTTCGGGTAAATACCAGGCTGCACCCAATGATTTTCCCCGGGGGACAATGGTTACCTTTACCAATGGATGGGCATACTGCAGCAACCAGCTGACAGTGGCATGTCCTGCCTCATGGTGGGCCACCACCTCTTTTTCACGGGGTGAGATAATTTTATTTTTCTTTTCCAGACCGCCGATAATCCTGTCAATGGAATCCATAAAATCCTGCCTGTTAATGGCTTTGTGTGATTTTCGGGCAGCCACAAGAGCCGCTTCATTACACACATTGGCAATGTCGGCACCCGAGAATCCGGGAGTTTGTTTAGCCAGGAATTCCAGATCCACGCTTTTACTCAGTTTCAGTGGACGCATGTGCACTTTGAAAATTTCTTTCCGCTCTTCCAGATCGGGCAGTTCCACAAAAATCTGCCGGTCAAATCGTCCGGCACGCAACAGGGCTTTGTCCAGAATATCGGCCCGGTTGGTAGCGGCAATCACAATCACTCCCGAATTAGGGACGAAACCATCCATTTCGGTCAGTAACTGGTTCAAGGTATTTTCCCGTTCATCGTTGGAACCGGTCATAGGGTTCTTACCCCGGGCACGACCAATGGCATCAATTTCATCAATAAAAATGATGCTGGGCGCCTTTTCTTTGGCTTTCTTAAACAGGTCGCGGACACGGGAAGCACCAACCCCGACAAACATTTCAACGAAGTCGGATCCTGAAAGAGAAAAGAAGGGAACACTGGCTTCACCGGCCACCGATTTGGCCAGCAAAGTTTTACCGGTTCCGGGAGGGCCTACCAGCAAAACCCCTTTGGGAATTTTACCCCCCAGACGGGTATATTTTTCAGGGGTCTTCAGGAAGTCAACGATCTCTATCACTTCGGTCTTGGCCTCTTCCAGTCCCGCTACATCTTTAAAAGTAATATGGATGCTGGTGTCTTTGTCATAAACCTGAGCCGTGGATTTCCCGATGTTGAAAATCTGACCGCCACCGCCACCACTGCCCCGGCTCATCATCCGCATGAGGAAGTACCAAACACCGATCAGTAAGATCAGAGGGATAATCCACCCCAGCAGATCGGCACTCCAGTTATGCCGGGTTTCGCTTTGAACCGTTACAGGGCTTTCCTGCCCTTTCTGTGCCTGCTGCACCTGATTCATAAAATAATCGGGAGAAGCCACATTAAAAGTATACTGCGGTTTTTCCTGCCCTAAGGTTGTTTTGGCCTTGGGGAGATCTTTGAATTTATCTTCCTTTAGTTTATCGGGTTTGATGTAGATCTCTGCAATATCTTTGTTTACAAGGATAATTTTCTGAACATCCTGCTCTTTCAGCATTTTCTCCAGCTGATTCCATTGCACCTCTTTCGACTGGGGACCGAAGTCCATAAAATAGGTCGCAAACAAAACCACAGCCATTAAGCCGTAAATCCAATAAAAATTGAACCGCGGTTTTTTGCCTTTATTTCCCCCCATATTGCCCAAAGGGGACTTCCGGGGTGTATTTTTTTCGTTTTCTGAAGCCATTCTCTATTAATTATTTAAAACTCACGCTTCACTTTCGTAATCTTCTCTTTTGGCATCAGCCCACAATCCTTCCAGATTATAAAAACGGCGCGTTTCGTCAATGAACACGTGGGCAACCACGTCTACATAATCTATCAAAAGCCATTCCGAATTTTCATAGCCTTCCCTGTGATAGGGAGCAGTTTCGGCGCTAAGTTTAACTTTTTCAATTACATAATCAAAAATAGCCCTGGCTTGTGTTCTGGAGGAAACATGACAAATTACAAAATATTTTGTCACGGCATCGGGAATCTTAGTGAAATTCAGACTGATAATTTCTTTCCCTTTTTTTTCCTGCATGGCAGCCACTACCTGGCTTTTGATGCGTTCCGTATCACTGATTGTCTTTTTTTTCGTCATAAGCATTTTAGAAAACGCAAAATTAGCGATTTTTCACATTGCAATTAATTATCAATCAATGAAAATTGCCGGAAAACACAAAGGCTTGACGGTAGAAATTTTAGTGAATAAATTGAATAATAATTACTCCTGTCATTTTGGCGTATCCCGAGTCAGCTTTCAAGCTCCTGGTTTTAAGAAATATTATGAAAATGATCGATCACTGGTTTTGACTAATTTTACCCAAAATAAAATTTGTGGAATTCAAGATTCAACATTTCGATTCACTGAGCTCAACCAACGATAGTGCCGTTGAGCTGGTCATGAAAGGACAGGCAAAGGAAGGCCTGGTGCTCGTTACCTCGGAACAAACCAAGGGGAAAGGGCACGGCAGCAACAGATGGGAAAGTGCCCGGGGAAAGAATCTCACACTGAGCGTGATCCTGGAACCCCGTTTCCTGGAAGCGTCCGACCAGTTTTTCCTCACCAAAATTGTTTCCCTTGCTTTGCAGGAAACCCTACAAAAGTACCTGCCCGAACATACAATCCGGATCAAATGGCCCAACGATCTGTACTGCGGCGACAAAAAGATGGCCGGAGTCCTCATTCAGAATTTCCTGAAAGGGGCTATGATCGAATACACGGTTATCGGCGTGGGATTGAATGTGAATCAGGAAGAGTTTGTTTCAGATGCCCCCAACCCGGTTTCCATGAAGCAATGCACCCATCAGGATATTGACCTGACCGAACTGCGCGACGAATGGCTGCAAATTCTTGGTTTTTACTATCATGAACTCCAAACAGAAGAGGGAAGGAACGTAATTTCGAGTCAGTACATGAACCACTTGTACCGGTACAGGACCGTTACTAAATACCAGGACAGCAACGGTATCTTTTGGGGGGAAATTGTTGACATCAACTCGTTTGGGCAACTGATTATACAAGATGAATCGGGAAACAGACGAACATATGACTTTAAAGAAGTTGCTTTTCGGTAAGATTTACCTTCCGGTGATCAGCGTTTGAGTGGTCATGAAGATGGCTACCAGAATAAACACATAACCGACCATTTTTTTTACTTTATCCTCCGGCAGTTTTAAGGAAAACCGGGAACCCACCTGCCCTCCGATGAAGGCTCCCACTGCCAGAATCAGGGCCATTTTCCAGTCCATGGTTTCATGAACCAGATGCCCGCCCAGTCCCGTAGCCGCCGTAATGCTTACCATCAAAGTGGATGTGGCGATGGCCACCTTGGCGGGAATATTAAACCACAGAATCATCATAGGGATCTTTACGGCACCCCCCCCGATTCCCAACAGTCCCGAAAGGTAACCGGCCACAAAAATCAACGGAATCATATACAGAACCGGAATACTGTAAGTGATTCCGTTAAAGTTTCTTTTCCAGTACCCAAAACCTTCTTTGAGGGGTTTGTTTCGTTTGTATTCCAGTTTCACCTTTATGGTGATCATTGCCACGGCGATCAGAATCAGTGAAAACAAAATTTTCAGAACAACCGGGTTAATATGAATGGAAGTAAACCCTCCGGTGAAGGACCCCATATCGGTAAACACTTCCATGACCAAAGCCAGTTTCCAGTCCACCAGCTTTTCTTTTCTGTAGCGCAGGAAAGCGGAAAAACCGGTCACGGTGATTAAGAACAAGCTGATGGAGGTCGCCTCATGAAACGAATAGTTCAGCAACAGCAACAGGGGCACAAACATGGTACCTCCCCCAATCCCCGTCATCGCAGCAATGGCGGCGATCACAAAAAATATTATGATCCCCAGGGCATAAGACATTCAACAGGTATTTTCCGTTTTCCCAGACTACGGAAAAACTTTCTTTAATTCTTCGGTAATGGTGTTGGCCAGATTTTCGAGGGGTTTCCTGGCAAACATGGCCAGCATGGGATTCAGATCAGCATCCACATTAGCCTGAACCACTGCGTTTTGTTCGTTAAGTGTATCGGGTTCCAGTTTCACGGTCAGGGTAAACTGTACCGGAGATTTTCCATCCGGGACCAACTCCAGCAGTTCAGGAGCCTGCTTTTTTCCGAATTTCAAACTTAAGTCTGCCATTCCTTTCACCGTGAACGAACAGGTGTCCTTTTCCGATTTCCAGTTAACAATTTGTTCGGGCATCAGTTGTTCGTAATGATTAAAATCACTCAAAAAATCAAACAGTTTTTGTGGTGATGCCTGGATGGTGGTTCTTTTCCCTTCGATGTTCATGGGGTTATATTTTAATTGTATTTCTATTGGTCTGAATTCTGTTCGCTCCACAATTGAGGATCCTTCCGCCACTGCTTTAAAGATGCCAGTGCGTCTTTGGACACATATTCCTGTTTAACGGCCGCTTCGATCAGGTGATCATAGTCAGACAGAGAAACCAACCGGCAACGAGCTTCTTCGAAGTTCGTCTGGGCAATTTCCAGTCCGTACGTAAAAACCGAAACCATTCCCAGCACTTCCACTCCGGCTTCTCTGAGTGCCTCCACGGCCAGCAGACTGCTTTTCCCGGTGGAAACCAAATCTTCCACTACCAGCGCCTTTTGTCCGGACTTTACGTGTCCTTCAATTTGATTCGTCATTCCGTGGTCCTTTTTCCCGGCACGGACATAAGCAAAGGGCAAATCCAGTTCTTCCGCCACCAGGGCTCCCTGGGGGATACCGGCGGTTGCTACACCTACGACTATGTCTGTCTCCTGAAAGAAGGTTGTAGCCGCCCGGTACAGTTGCTGGCGGATGTAGTTGCGCACCTTCGGATAAGAAAGCGATACCCGGTTGTCACAATAAATAGGTGAACGCAAACCCGAAGCCCAGGTAAAGGGTTTTTCGGGACTCAGTTGAATGGCTTTTACCTCCAATAAATGAAGGGCTACCTGTCGTGCTGTTTCTTGTGAAAAAATCATGTCCAAAGATAGCAAGTTTTCATGTTTTACTGAAAACTTCAACTTTTTTTAAGATTGTACTTTTTCTCTGAATTTTGTCCCGTCAAAAATCATTATCTTGGCCTTTTTTTCGAGATATTTTTCTCTTTAATAATTTCTAAATGTCTTTAACATACATTAACAAGATGTATAATAACCAAGACATTATATTTGCTACTCAATTAAAAATTCAATAAAAAATGGTAGAAACCGATATTCGCGAACTCAACGAAAAAATTAAGAATGAGCGACAATTCATCGACCTGATTAAAATGGAGATGAATAAGGTAATTGTAGGTCAGCAACACATGACCGAACGGCTCCTCATCGGCTTGCTGGCCAACGGGCATATTTTGCTGGAAGGGGTTCCCGGGCTGGCCAAAACACTGGCCATTAACACACTGGCCAAAATCATCGACGCCAAGTTCAGCCGCATACAGTTTACTCCCGACCTGTTGCCTGCCGACTTGTTGGGAACTATGATTTACAGTATTAAAAAGGAGGAATTTCAAATCAGAAAAGGGCCCATTTTTGCCAACTTCATTCTGGCCGACGAAATCAACCGTTCTCCTGCCAAAGTGCAGAGTGCCTTGCTGGAAGCCATGCAGGAACGCCAGGTGACCATTGGTGAAGAAACCTTCAAGCTGGAAGAACCGTTCCTGGTGATGGCCACACAGAACCCCATCGAACAGGAAGGAACCTATCCGTTGCCCGAGGCACAGGTGGACCGGTTTATGCTGAAGGTGGTGATCAACTATCCCAAAAAGGAAGAAGAAAAACAAATTCTCCGCCAGAACATCACTTCGCAACAAGCCAAGGTTCAAACGGTGTTGAAACCCGAAGACGTGATCAAAGCCAGGGATCTGGTGCGTCAGATTTATCTGGATGAAAAAATTGAGAACTACATTACCGATATTGTCTTTGCTTCAAGGTATCCTGAAAACTTCGATATGAAAAAATATTCCGGTCTGATTTCCTACGGTGCCTCTCCCCGTGCCAGTATCAACCTGGCTCTGGCTTCCAAAGCACTGGCCTTTATCAAAGGGCGTGGGTATGTGATTCCGGAAGATGTACGTGCTGTGGCCCATGATGTAATGCGTCACCGCATTGGTCTGACCTACGAAGCCGAAGCCGAAAACATCACCAGCGAAGACATTATTAATGAAATTCTGAACTCTGTGGAGGTACCGTAACAAGTTCAGAGATTAGAGTTCAGAGATTAGAGTTCAGAGTTTGAAGCAATAAAAGTTAATAATAATATAATGACATCATTTAATCGCTTTGAAGAAATCGAAGTCTGGCAAAAAGCCAGAGCACTTGCGAAAGTGATTTATGATGTTGTTTCAACCCCACCTTTTAACAATGACAATAAATTGCGTTTACAAATGTTGGGGTCATCAGGATCAATTATGGACAATATTGCTGAAGGACAAGGGAGAGGCGGTAACAAAGAATTCAAACAGTTTTTATGGATCGCGAAAGGCTCATCTACGGAATTAAGGTCCCAACTCTACAGATCGCTTGACAGAAATTTTATTGAGGAACAAACCTTTAATGATCTGTCTGAAAAAGCTAATGAAATTGAAAAAATGATCATGGGAATGATTCGTTATTTAGATACTACCGAAAAAAAGGGTATTAAATATAAAAGCTAAAATCTGGACTCAAGACTTATATAGAAACTTAAAACTCTAAACTCAGAACTAAAAACTCAAAACTATAAACTCAGAACTATAAACTCAGAACTAGATACTCAAAACTATAAACCCGGAACAATAAACTCTAAACTTAAGACTCAGAATGGAAGCACAGGAATTATTTAAAAAGGTAAGAAAGATAGAGATCAAAACACGGGGGTTGTCGCAGCAGATTTTCTCGGGCGAATACCACAGTGTTTTCAAGGGCCGGGGGATGGCCTTCAGCGAAGTACGCGAATATCAGTTCGGTGACGACGTGCGCAGCATTGACTGGAACGTGACCGCACGGTTTAACCATCCCTTTGTAAAGGTCTTTGAAGAAGAGCGCGAACTGACGGTCATGTTGCTGATCGACGTATCGGGTTCCAACAATTTTGGAACGCACAAACAGCTGAAGCAGGAACTCATTACCGAAATCGCAGCCGTCCTCTCCTTTTCTGCCATTCAGAATAACGACAAGGTGGGGGTCATTTTCTTTTCGGATCAAATTGAAAAATTTATTCCTCCCAAGAAAGGAACCAGCCACATCCTGCGCATCATCAGAGAACTGGTGGACTTCCGTTCCGAAAATACCGGAACCAATGTTTCGGAAGCGCTGCGTTACTTGACCAATGTCATTAAAAAACGGGCCACCGCCTTCTTGATTTCCGACTTCATGGACGACAACATGGAAAAATCCGTGCAGATTGCCCGCCACAAACACGACCTTATTGCCATCCGTATTACCGACCAGAGGGAAATGGAAATGCCCGATGTGGGCCTCGTGTACATGACGGATGCCGAAACCGGAGAACAGACCTGGGTCAATACCGGAAGCAGCAGGGTTAGGATGCGGTACAACGAATGGGCTACCAACAAAAGCCGGGAGCTGGACACCCTTTTCAAACGACTGGGGGTAGACATGGCCAAAATAAATACCGGTGAAGATTATGTAAAACCGCTCATCAATCTGTTTAAAAAGAGAGAAGCACGGAGTTAATACGATACAAAAATGATGAATAAGAACTATTTTCCGGCTCTGCTGAGTATCCTGTTTTTGTTATTGGGAACCGGTCTGCGGGCACAACAGCTTCCTGCTGTTCAGGCCACGCTGGATACCAATGCCATCATGATCGGTGATCAGATCGGCCTGAACCTGAAAGTGGATGTACCCAAAGGATATCAGGTATACTGGCCGTTCCTGCAGGATACACTGGCTCCGCATATTGAAATGATCCGGGCCGAAAAAACGGATTCCGTTTTGAAAAACGATGAAATCCAATACCACAGGAAAATCATCATCACTTCCTTCGACTCAGGAGCCTTCACAGTCCCTTCTTTTGTTTTCCACATCCGAAACACCAGTACCGGACAAGTGGATTCGCTCACAACCGATGAGATGCCCCTCCGGGTTTTCACCCCGATGGTGGACACAGCGAAGGCTTTTAAGGTCATCAAAGGACCCGAATCCGTGCCCTATACTTTTGCTGAATTGCTGCCCTGGATTTTCCTGGTGCTGGCCGTGATCATCGCCATCATCCTCGTCGTTTGGTATGTCCGAAACGGCAAAAAAGGGAAACCGTTGTTTGCCCGAAAGCCCAAACCCAAGTTACCTCCGTACGAACAGGCCATCAAACAACTGGAAGAATTGCGCCTGAGTAAGATTTGGCAGTCCGGAAAACTGAAAGAATACTACACGGGCATTACCGACATCATGCGCGAATACTTCACCGATCGCTATCATTTTGAAGCCTGGGAAATGACCTCGGACGAGATGATCCACGAACTCAAGGACAAGAAGATCAACGATCAGGCTATGTCGAAAGTAAAGTCCACGCTGGAACTGGCCGACCTGGTGAAATTTGCCAAGGCTCAGCCTACGGCCCTGGAAAACGATACCGCCCTCAACTACTGTATAGATTTCGTCAACGAAACCCGACCGGTCGTTGAGACACCCGAACAAAATATCAACCTGGATGAAGGGGATAAAACAAAGGTAGAACCCGAAAAAAAGAAGGAGGACTAAAGCATGTTTGGAATTGACACCTGGAGGAGTCCCGAGTTTTTGTATCTGCTCTTGCTGATACCCCTGTTGATTGTGTGGTATATTTTCAGGGAGCGCAAAAGCCACCCGGAGCTGCGTTTTTCAGGCATAACCGCATTCAAAAACCTGGGAAAAAGCACCAAAGCCGGACTCAGACACAGTATGTTTGTGTTGCGTATGCTGGCGCTGGCGCTGCTGATCATTGCGCTGGCCCGTCCGCAAGCCGTTTCCTCCAAAAAGAATGTAAACATCCAGGGAATAGACATCGTACTGGCGCTGGACGTTTCGGGGAGTATGAGAGCCCGCGACTTTACCCCGGACCGCATCGGTGCCGCCAAGAAAATTGCAGGCCAGTTTATCCGCGAGCATCCCAACGACCGGATCGGATTGGTTATTTTCAGCGGTGTGGCCTTTACACAGGCCCCCCTAACCACCGATCATTCCATGGTCATCAAACTGCTGGACGAAGTGAAAAGCGGCATGATTGAAGACGGAACCGCTATTGGCGACGGGCTGGCAACAGCTGTCAGCCGGTTGCAGGATTCCAAAGCCAAATCGAAGGTTATTATTTTGCTTACCGACGGAGTCAACAACATGGGTTCCATCGATCCGCAGTCGGCGGCTGAAATGGCTAAATTATACGGCATCAGGGTGTACACCATTGGTATTGGCACCGAAGGCTATGCTCCCTATCCGGTGCAAACCCCTTACGGGATCCAAATGCAGCAAATGAAAGTACAGATCGATCAGGATCTGTTGAAGAAAATTGCGGCAGAAACCGGTGGAAAATATTACAGAGCCGAAAACAACGACAAACTGAAATCTGTTTTCGGTGACATCAGTAAATTGGAAAAATCAAAAATCACCGTGCATCAGTTCGAGAAAAAGACCGAGCTCTTTTTCCCCTTTGCACTGCTGGCGTTGATATTGTTTGTTTTGGAAGTGAGTTTGCGGTATCTCGTATTCAGAAAACTTCCATAAATACAGAAAAGACATGATTCAGTTTGAACATAAAGAATTTTTTTGGGCCTATTTGCTGCTGCTCTTTTTCCTGGTGATTTACGGGGGATACCGTGCCTGGAGGAGAAAAGCATGGAAACGATTCGGTGACGGAACGCTGACCAGCCGGCTGGTGATGCAGCGGTCGGGTCTGCGCAATGCCCTTCGGTTTTTGTTTTTGATGATGGCTCTGTTTTTCCTCGTTGGCGGACTGATTGATCCCAAGATCGGATCGAGGCTGGAGAAGGTAAAACGTAAAGGGATTGACCTGTACATCGCCATTGACGTTTCCAATTCCATGCTGGCTCAGGACATCAAACCCGACCGGCTGGACCGCGCTAAAATGGCCGTCTCCAACCTCATCGACAAACTCAACGGCGACCGCATCGGTTTGATCGTCTTTGCCGGTCAGGCTTTTAAACTGCTGCCCCTGACCACCGATTATTCGGCAGCCAAGTTGTTTTTATCGTCTGTCGACACCAAGATTGTCCCGACCCAGGGTACGGCCATCGGTTCGGCCATCAACCTGGCCACCCAGTCGTTCGACAACGACAAACACAACAAAGCCATTATTGTCATCACCGACGGCGAAAACCACATGGGCGATGCCGTGGGAGCGGCCAAAGCTGCAGCCGAAAATCACATCCGTGTGTTTACCATCGGTATGGGATTGCCCGAAGGAGCCCCCATTCCCATGAACAACGACAGCCAGAATCCCGATTTCCTCAGAGATCAGAACGGAAAAATCGTCATCACCAAACTGAACGAAACCATGCTGCAGCAGATTGCCGCTGCCGGAAACGGGGCGTATGCCCGCGCCAACAATGCCAGCGTGGGGCTGGATCAAATCCTCGACAACCTGAACAAAATCCAGAAACAGGAAATCGAAGAAAAACAATTTACCGATTATGTGCACCGCTTCCAGTATTTCCTGGCAGCCGCCATTTTCTTCCTGATTCTGGAATTGCTTACGGTGGAACGCAAACCCAACTGGACCGACAAATTTGATTTTTTTGGAAAATGAACATGAACCACAGAAATAAAATAGTATTTGGAGCCGTTACCCTGCTCGTTTCACTGATGACACTGCCTGTCTTCGGACAGAATGTCAACAAAATGGTGCGGAAAGGGAACAAGGAATTCGATAAGGGGAAATTTTCCGATGCGGAAGTGCTGTACCGAAAAGCACTGGTAAAAAATCCCAAGTTTGAAAAAGCCAATTTCAATCTGGGCGATGCCTTGTACAAGGAAAAAAACTACGAAAGCGCCGGAAAACAGTTTATGAACCTTTCCAAGAAGGGCACTTCTGACCAGCTGAAAGCCAAATCGTGGTACAACCTGGGAAATACCCTGATGCAAAAGAAACAGTACGAACAAAGTATTGGCGCTTACATCAACTCCTTACGGCTGAATCCCAAGGACTACAACGCCAAATACAACCTGGAATATGCCCGCAAGATGTTGAAAAAACAAAACCAGAACAAGAAGAACAACCAAAACAAAAAGAATCAGAACAAGAAAAATCAAAACAAAAAAAACCAGAATAAAAAGAACGACAAGAACAAGCAAAACAAGAAGGATCAGAACAAGAATAAAAACGATCAAAACAAACAACAGAACAAAAACAACCAGAATAAACAGAATAACCAGAATAAGAACGATCAGAACAAGCAACAAAACAAACAGCAGGGAGGTCAGCGTCCTCAGATGACCAAGGCTGAAGCACAGCGCATGCTGGATGCGTTGCGTAACAGCGAAAAAGGAACGTTGAAAAAACTGGAAAAGAAAAAAGCCAAAAAGGTAAAAGGCAAACCCGATGTCATCAACTGGTAGGATGACCGACCGAAACGTTGCTTTGGCAATGAAAAATAAATTCTATTTTTGAACAAAAATATTAAAGCCCAACTATGAAAAAGAGCGGAATATATATCTTATTTCTCCTGTTGTTTGGCTGGCAATGGGCTCAGGCCGCCGACAACGTCAGATTTACTGCTTCGGCACCGGAAGAAGTGGCAGTGGGACAGCAGTTTCAGATCGTATTTCAGGTCAATGGTAACGGAAAGGGCTTTACGGCTCCCGACTTCAAGGGGCTGACCGTTTTGTCGGGACCCAATACCTCTACCAGTTCCAGTCTCCAGTTCATCAATGGGAAAATGAGCCAGTCCTACACCATCACTTTTTCCTACATCGTGATGGCGGAAAAAACCGGCACTTTTTATGTACAGCCGGCCATCATTACCGTCGACGGCAAACAATACCGGTCCGATAAACTGCAGATTGATGTGGTGAAGGGATCGCCCCGAAACAATCCCGCCGGAAACCCCGGCCAAAGAACCGGTACGAGCGGCACTGTTCAGGGCAATAACGGACAAATCACCGCCAAAGATGTGTTTGTGAAAGCCACCGTCAACAACGCGCATCCGTATATGGGGCAGCAGGTGGTGGTAACCTATAAGATTTATACCCGGGTTCCCGTTTCCAACCTGGCCATCAACAAGGTTTCCTCTTTCAAGGGATTCTGGTCGCAGGACCTGTTGAGCGACAACGCCCGCATTCAGCAGAGCAACGAAACCATCGACGGACAACAATATGTGGTGGCTGTGATCCGGAAACTGGCCCTCATCCCGCAACAAGTCGGAAAACTGACCATCGACCCCATGCAACTCAACTGTGTGGTGCAGCTGCGCGTGCAGCGGCAACGCAGCGGCGATCCGTTTGACGACTTCTTCAACGATCCGTTCTTCAATCAAAACGTGAAGAACATCAACAAAACACTGGTAGCTAATGCCGTGCACATCGATGTGAAACCGCTTCCCGAAGCAGGCAAACCGGCTTGTTTCTCAGGGGCTGTGGGTGATTTCAAATTCGAAACCAGTGTGGACAAAACCAGTCTGAGTACCAACGATGCGCTGACCTATACCATCAACCTTACCGGCAGAGGCAACATCGAGCTGATCGATGCCCCCAAAGTAGGCTTCCCCAGCGACTTTGAAACGTACGATCCGAAGATCGTGGACAACACCATCAAAACCGACATCGGAATCTCAGGCAGCAAGAAATTTGAATACCTTGCCATCCCCCGGAATCCGGGTGACTTTACCATCGATCCGGTGAAATTCTGTTACTTCAATCCGGCCGATAAAAAATACCACACCCTCACTTCCCCTTCCTACAAAATCCATGTGGTGAAAGGAAAAGGCGGGGGCAACAACATGGTGTACACGGGCAACGCCCAGGAAGACATCCAGTTCCTCGGCAAAGACATCCGGCACATCGAAAGCGGTCCGTATAATTTTGTCAAAGTCAATACCTATCTGTTTGGCTCGGTGCTTTTCTACATTCTGATGCTCATCCCTGTGGTGCTGCTGATCGTTGCTCTTATTCTGCGTAAGGTCATCGAAAACCGCAAGGCCAATGTATCGCTGTTGAAAAACAGGAAAGCCAATAAGGTGGCCCGTACCAAACTGATGAAAGCACAGAAGATCAAGAAAACCGGAAACGACAAAGCCTTTTACGACGAAATCGCCCTGGCTTTGTGGGGATACATTGCCGATAAGTTCGACTTAAAACAAAGTGATCTTTCCATGGATTCCGTCAGGGAAAAACTGGAACAGCGACAGGTGGCTGAAGAAACCATTACCGGGTTCATCAGTACGCTGAACAATATTGAATATGCCCGTTTTGCTCCCGGCAATACCCGCGATAAAATGGAAAACATTTATGCGGAAGCCCTGAGCGCCATCATGCAGGCAGAGAAATCACTGAAATAAAGAACAAGGAAGAAATGAAACGACAACTGAAATACTTCTTTTTGTTACTCGTGCTGGCAGCAGGCCCGACGCTTCGGGCTGCCAACCCCGATTCGCTGATGACCCAGGCCAACCGGGCCTACGACGCCCAAAAATACGATACGGCCATCGACCTGTACAACCGGGTTCTGAACGAAGGCTGGGTGTCGCCCAAGCTGTACTACAACCTGGGCGATTCCTATTTCCGTAAGAAGAACCTTCCCGAGGCAATTCTGTACTACGAAAAAGCCAAAAAACTGGACCCCAACAACGAAAACATCCAGTACAACCTGGGCATTGCCAACTCCATGATCGTGGACAAGATCGATCAGGTGCCCCAGTTCTTTCTGAAACGCTGGTGGAATTATTTCTACAACTTATTCGATGCGGATACCTGGACGGTCTTTTTCCTGATCTCCTTTGCCCTGCTGGTGCTGTTTGTAGGGATATTCTTCTTTTCGCATACCCGCCGAAACCGCCAGTGGTCGTTTTTTGTGGCGCTGCTGTTTCTGATTATCACCGCGGGCAGCCTGGGGCTGGCCTCCCAGCGGACCTATTACAACAAAAACCAGAAAGAAGCCATTGTCTTTACCCCTTCCGTGACGGTGAAAAGTTCTCCGTCGCCCAATTCGGTGGACCTGTTTGTGATCCACGACGGCACCAAGGTTAGAATCCTCGATCATGTGGACGGCTGGATCAAGATCAAAATCTCCAACGGAAGCATCGGCTGGCTGCCTGAAGTTTCGGTGAAGACGATTTAGTTTTCCTTCTTCCATAGTTCAATTCTGAGGATCCCGATTTATCGGGAGGCCGCGAGAATCTTATCTTCATTACGGGACAGAAAAAATCTTTTTTTTCATTTTCATTGTTGCACTTTAGCGGTGTTCAAGCTGTGCTTCCCTAATAGCCCGTTAAAGGACGTTTCTATATCTTAGCTATAAGCTAGCTATAGGATAGCTATATGCTTCCTATAAGCCCGACCGGCCCATATCGTTTTTGGATTGGGAACTTCCTGAATTGCACAGGACCCGGGTCCTGATACCGGTCAGACGCATGAATCCATCCACGATCCACCTCCTCAGAGTTAAACTAATATAATTAGTAGTTCAATTCTGAGGATCCCGACTTGTCGGGCGACGTGAGCATCTTAAGGTATTCTACGGGAACAAACCGATGACAGGTGACGGGGTGACTGAGTGACACGGTGACAAGAAACAAAGTTTAATTCGCACACACCGGCGCGCGCATGCTGCGCGTGCTTTCTATCTGGCGCGCGTTTTCAACGCGTGCCCATTTGATTCCAGCATTTGCCATACAGGTTTGAAGATTACAACGTTTTTTTTCTAACCAGCCAGAGTTTAATGGTGTAGTAAACGGTTGAAACGGCACCGGCAATCGCGGTCAGGGCAGTCAAAAAGATCAGCCAGGCATCAGCCCGGGTTACGGGTCTCATGGTGCTCACAGTTATCCCGTTGTCGTAGGTATGGTCAGTGTGCACCATATATTGATACAGGTAGAAGTAGAGAAACAATCCCGCGAAAACCAGGAGGGTCAGCGAAACGACCGCTTTTCTTTTGAGTTTTTGTGATTTCATCCTGTGGGTTGGTTCAATTGTTAATAGGTGATGTGCCTGTCTTTTTTCTCAGGATTCTTTTCCCGAAGATCAGCAGAAACACGAAGACCAGGAACGATACAATGGTTAAAGCAAAGAAAATATCAAATTGCAGGAACAAATCCCTTCCGCTGGTTCCCGAAATACGGCCGGCGCCATCGGTTTCATACTTTAAACTGACCATGGTATCCAGTATCCGGTAAAAGAAATAAGGGATCCCTGAAAAGGAGAGCAACAAAAGAAGATAGTAGACCTTTTTGTTCATGAAGCAAATTGTAAACGCGAATATACGTTTTTATTGACCTTTCACCGGGAACTGAAACGCGGACGAGGGAGGATAAATAGCCTGACCGCATCCAATAAACGACTGACCGGACCCAACAAAGTGCCGACTGCGCCTCATCAAGTTCAGACTGTATCGCATAAAGGTCAGGCAGGCTGGAATCTCTCAACCGGAGCATGTGCTTTATAAATTCGGCCTTTGATACGATGAGATCCTTCACTCCGTTCAGGATGACAGGAAAAGGATGCTGTGGAGGGGAATTATGGGGCAAAAAAATAACTGCCCTGAAACAGAGCAGTTATTGTAACGTTTTTGCAGTGGGTGATTAACCGACAGCCTGTCCGATAAGGATGGCAGCAACCAAACCCAAAATAGCGTACAACTCGGGGAATACGGCCAAAATCAAAGATTTACCGAATACGTCGTGTCCGTTTCCGATTTCCACCACACCGTTGGCACAAACCTGTCCCTGACGGATGGCTGACAGCAGACCTACAACACCCAAACCGATGCTGGCACCAAATACGCCACCGGCTTGTAACCAGGACATGTCGCCTTTCAGCAGGCCGGCCAGCATAAAGTAGCCGATAAAGCCATACAGCCCCTGTGAACCGGGCAAAGCACTTAAGGTAAGATAGCTACCAAAAGCAGATTCATTTTTCTTCATGGCGCCAATCGAAGCATTACCGCTGATTGAACATCCATACACACTTCCAGTACCGGTCAAGGCGATCATCAATCCAATTCCGATATAAGCTAAAACAATAGGTTCCATACTCAAAAATTATTAATAAGTGATTTTTAAAATTATTTCTTAAACGGTTTATATGCAACGCCGCCTCCTTCGAAACCGGCATTTTTGTAAAATTCAACAAAAGTCAAACGCAACGGGTGTACCATGGAGCCCAGTCCCGACATGAAGATGTTGATCGAATGACCGATCAAAAGTACAAACAACATGAGCACAATGCCCACAATCTGCATTCCGATGGACGCAGAGGGATCAAATAATTTGGTCCCCAGCTCGTTGAACACCAGTCCGAGAATAGCCGTGGCCAGCCCCAAAGCGAACAAACGCACGTAGGAAAGCAAGTCGCCTACGCCGCCGACCACCGTATTGTATGCATCCCAGAGCCCAACCCCGAAGTTGTAGAACGGATTCTTTCCGGGTGAGTTCAGGAAGAAGATGGCAAACAGGGAACTACCGGCCAGGATGTAATAATAAATATTACCGAAGCTGATGATGCCTTCCTTAGACAACAAGTAGTTGACGCCCGAGAAAATGATCAAAAAGGCCCAGCCCAACACGGACAGTGCATGACGGATCCCTTTCTGACGGGTGATCTTGGTAGCATTGATAAACATCCCCAGCAGGATCTGAATCAATCCCAGTCCCAGCGAAGAAACAAACATCAGGTTCTGAATAGTCAGTCCCGATGCCTTCAGTTTAGCCGCTACCTGGGCAAAGCCCGGCAGGTTGGTTCCGTACAGGTTGATACCAAAGGCCGTTCCGGTGAGCAGTCCGAAAATAATGGTGGACAGCCCCAGCAACTGAACCATGGTCAGAATCTTGGCATTTTCCTTTTGTTTCTTTTTCATGAAGGTGGCAGCGCCCACAAAGAGCAAACCGTACCCGGCATCGCCGAGGCAGAAGCCGAAGAACATCCAGTAGAAAAAGGCCACAAAAGGTGTTAAGTCGATTTCGTTGTAATTGGGCAGACTGTACAGTTCGCCGATCATTTCAAACAACTGGTTGATTTTGTTGTTTTTCAGTTTGATGGGAACCTTGTCTTCTTCTTCTGGGGCGCGCTTTTCGAAGAAAACCCCTTCGTGGCTCAGCGCAGCCTCCAATTGTTCCGACTGTTGCACAGGCACCCAGCCTTCCAGCACGGCTACCGTAGCATCGGCAACCCGTTCGCTGCCCTTTACGATTTTTGAAAAATCCAGCTGATTTCTGATTTCCAGTTCGTATTGCTGCAGTGTGTCGGCTTGGGCGGCCAGTTTGGAAAATTCCTCCTGAATGGTATGCAGCTGTGCTTCCACCTGTTCTTTCCTTTCGATGGTTTCCAGCAAACTGGTATCAGGAAGTTTCAGCGGATCAATTTCAAAATCGGGCGCTTTCGGTGAATCCGAAACCACCACGAAAAAGATCTGCGATCCAATCTGTTTTAATCGGAATACATCGTGCAGTTCTTCCCATTCCTCGGAATAATCCTTGATGCTGGTATGGAAAATGTGCAGATAGTATCCGTTGTCGTTTAATCTGGAAACCAGGGCCGGGTCGAACTGTCCCAACGGTTCCAGTTGCGAGATTTGTTTCTTCAAATGGTCTTTCTGCTGGAGCAGCTGCTCGCGCCGGTCGATGAGTTCATCGTATTTTTGAATGATCTGATCGCCGGTGAGCTGTTCGGTAGCCTCAACAGGTTCCAGTTTATTCAGTTGCTTCAGCACCTGGGTGGTCTTCCGGTTGTGTTCCATGAGGGCGGCAATTTCGCTGTGCTCCGACAGGTTTTCACCGGTCAGTTCCACATGCACCACGCCTTTTTCCCTCAGGTTTTCCAGGAAGGCTTCGTATTCCTTATGATACACCAGGAAGGCATATTTTTGCATTTTTTCGATCATGCGGCGTCCTCCTTTGTTTCCTGTCGTGCTTTTACAATCTTTTGTGCGGCTTTACTCAGGTTTTCCTCATCCTCCATAAAGCGTTTGATCTTTCGGATGGCATCCTGATAGCCCGGAATGTGCACCTTTTCAAACAAGTTCACTTTCTGTGTCGTTTTCTTACGGGCATATTCCAGTAGTTCGGTCTTGCGGACGAAAATTTCTCTTTCCAGGCCAATGGAAGCAATCTGTCGTACCATCTCGATGCCTTCGGGTAACCAGGCGGGATTGTTGAACAGACTGTAGGGTTTGATGTTGAATTCAACCCCTTCAAACACCGGAGTGGGCACCCCGGCGATCTTCTTGGCGGAGACTTTTACGTCCACCACTTCCAGCAGGTCGGCATTGTATTCGCCATAGAGGACCATGATCTCTTCGTTCTCGCGGATCATCCGTTCGAACTCCTGATCGAGTCTTTTGGCTTCATTCTTTGCCTTCTTCACCTCCAGTCGCAAAGCCGATTCCTTGTTTTTAATGGTAGGAAGCGCCTTTACCCGAACCTTGAGGCTTTTCTCCAGCTGCTGAAGCGATGTTTTATTGTATTGAAATTTGATGGCCATAACGTATTCCCCTTGCGGTTATTCCTGTTCTGTCCAGTATTCTTTAACAAATTCTTCCCGAATCCCCACTTCTTCTTTCTTGAAGTGTTTTCCCAGCAGTTTCCAGGTCTGATCCAGCATTTCTTCGGTACCGATGTTCACATCGATGGCCAGAATATCGCTGGAATAATCCTTGGCAAAAGCCAGGCTTCGTTCGTCGTAGTCGGAAAGGTCAAATCCGTTTTCCATCTTGGTACGGGCATTGGCTGCATCGGCATACAAACGAACGGCTGCGTTCATTACCTGCGGATGGTCTTTCCTTGTTTTCTTACCAATCACCAGCTGTTTCAGTCGCGACAAGCTGCGGAACGGGTCCACAATAACCTTTCCCACATCGCTGTCGCTGCGCAGGAAGAGCTGTCCTTCTGTGATGTACCCGGTGTTGTCGGGAATGGCGTGGGTAATGTCGCCGCCCGACAAGGTGGTTACCGCAATAATGGTGATGGAACCGCCATCGGGAAGCTGCACGGCTTTTTCGTAGATCTTGGCCAGATCCGAATAAAGCGAACCGGGCATACTGTCCTTGGAAGGAATCTGGTCCATACGGTTCGACACGATGGACAAGGCATCAGCATACAGGGTCATATCGGTCAACAGCACCAGTACACTTTCGTTCTTTTCCACGGCGAAGTATTCGGCAGCGGTCAGTGCCATATCGGGCACCAGCAACCGTTCTACCGGGGGATTCTCGGTGGTGTTCACAAAGCTGATGATGCGGTCGAGGGCACCGGCGTTGTCGAAAACCTGTTTAAAATAAAGGTAGTCGTCGTTGGTGAGTCCCATTCCGCCCAGGATGATTTTGTCGGCCTTGGCCCGCAGAGCCACGTTAGCCATCACCTGGTTAAAAGGCTGATCGGGATCGGCAAAAAACGGAATTTTCTGTCCCGACACCAAGGTGTTGTTCAGATCGATACCGGCAATACCGGTGGCGATGAGTTCGCTGGGTTGTTTACGACGCACCGGGTTCACCGACGGGCCTCCGATTTCCACTACCGTGCCGTCAATTTCCGGACCTCCGTCGATGGGTTTCCCGAAAGCATTGAAGAAACGGCCGGCCAGCTGGTCGCTGACTTTCAGTGTGGGGGCTCCGCCCAGGAAAATAACTTCCGCATTGGTGGGAATCCCTTCGGTTCCGCCAAACACCTGCAGGGTTACCTCGTCGCCGATGATCTTTACCACCTGGGCCAGCTGCCCCTGGATGGTGGCCAGTTCACCGTAGCCTACACCGTCGGCCTGAAGACTCACCGTTGCCTTGGTGATCTGTGTGATTTTTGTAAATATTTTCTGAAAGGCTTTTGTTGCCATGATGTGTCCTCCTTTATTTTATACCGTAACCTCCGTAAGGGTTTCTTTCAATTCTTTTTCGTAATTATAGAATTTCTCTGATTTGAATTCAGAATAGTTCATCTGACGTAACAGGTTGATGACCCTTTTGAAATAAGGCCCCACTTCTGCAAACGAATCAAAAGTGTACTCCATATGACAAAGATCCATCACCTTATTTACCATGTATTCCTGACGTTCCAGTGAGGTAACGGCGTCGATGCTGTCGAAGGCATCCTGCTGCAGGATCACAAAGTCGATGACTTCCGATTTCCAGAAGCGCACGTGGTAATCCACCGAAACACCGTCATCACCCAGAATGTTGATCTGTTCACTGACTTCCAGACCGCGCTGCAGCAAGGTCTTCATTTCATTGATCTTGCCCAGCCACTGATCGTTGATGCGTTCGGCGATGTATTCTTCAAATTCGGGATATTCGAGGTATTTGGAATAACTTTCGATGGGGTTAATAGCGGGATACCGTTTCCCGTCGGCCCGTGACTGCTGTAGGGCATAGAAACAACGGGCTGCCTTTTTGGTGGACTCGGTCACCGGTTCTTTCAGGTTACCCCCGGCAGGAGAAACGGTTCCGATAAAGGTAATGGAACCCGGTTTGCCGTTGTTCAGGTACACATAGCCTGCCCGGGCATAGAAGTTGGAGATAATGGCGGGAAGGTCCATGGGGAACGCATCAGGTCCGGGAAGTTCTTCCAGACGGTTCGACATCTCACGCAAGGCCTGAGCCCAGCGTGAAGTTGAGTCGGCCATCATCAGCACCCTCAGTCCCATACTTCGGTAATATTCGGAAATGGTCATGGCCGTGTACACCGAAGCTTCACGGGCGGCCACCGGCATATTCGAAGTGTTGGCAATAATGGTGGTTCGTTCGGTCAGCTTACGGCCGGTATGCGGGTCCACCAGTTCAGGGAACTCGGTAAAGATTTCCACTACCTCGTTGGCGCGTTCGCCGCAGGCGGCAATCACCACGATGTCGGCTTCGGCCTGTTTGGAAATGGCGTGCTGCAACACGGTTTTTCCGGTTCCGAAAGGACCGGGAATAAATCCGGTTCCGCCTTCCACGATGGGGTTAATAGTATCGATAGTCCGAACACCGGTTTCCAGTAATTTAAACGGACGCGGCTTTTCCTTGTAAGCGGTAATGGCTTTTTTCACCGGCCATTTCTGCATCATGGTTACGGGAATTTCTTCGCCCTTGCTGTTGACCAGGATGGCCATCGTATCGGCAATTTTGTACTTACCTGCTTCGGTAACACTTTTTACGGTGTAGGTACCTTCGAACACAAAGGGAACCATGATTTTGTGGGGCTGGAAGTTTTCATCCACTTCACCAAGCCAGCTACCGGCCTGAACCGTATCGCCGGGTTTGGCCAGGGGTTTGAAGTCCCATTCTTTATCGTGATCAAGCGGGAATGTATAATCTCCTCTTTTGAGGAAGACCCCTTCCATTTTATCGAGGTCGTTTTGCAGACCGTCGTAATTTTTGGAGAGAATACCGGGACCCAACGTTACTTCGAGCATGTGTCCTGCAAACTCCACGTCGTTTCCGATTTTCATTCCCCGGGTGCTTTCAAACACCTGAACGTATACACTTTTTCCGATGACCTTGATCACCTCAGCCATCAGCTGTTCGTCGTCGACCTTGATGAAGCAGATCTCATTTTGAGCAACCGCATCCGTGGCTTCGACAACCACCAGGTTCGAAATAATTCCTACAACCTTTCCTTTCGCTGCCATATGCAAACTATTGTATGGTTATTGATTTAATTAAAATTCTCGTTAAACTCGTAGTTATTTTTTAGCTGGTTCACCGTTTGGAGGAAAATTTCATTTCCGTTCTGTTTGCGCATGCTTTCCCAGCGTTCCAGAATATCCACGCGGATCAGATAAGCAAAAACCTTTTCCAGTGAGAAATACTCGAACACGGTATGTTCGTCGAGGTAATTCCACAAAAGGGCGTCCAGTTTTTGTTCTCTGACCAGTATATTTTGTTCTTCCGCAATGAGCAGAATCGTTTCCAGGTTATCCACATCACCCGTGAGTCCGAAATCTTTGGCCTTGCTGCTTTTCACAGCTTCAGCCACGAAGTTATTCCCAACAATGGCCTTTTCGGCATCGAAATTGAATTTCCGGCACTGATAGCCAATCAGGATGTTTTTCACATTCAGTGTAAACTCAAAGAAATCGCGGACAAAAGAATTGGTATTTTGGATGGCATAATCGTAATACAGAGACGTGAGCAGATCTTCAGCCGTCACCCCGTCCATTTCGCTGTTGCCCTGATAGGCTTCCACAAACGCATCGAAATAAGGAGGCACATCCAAGCCGGTCAGATAGGCTTTATCCTGATGAATTATGTTGCCCAGGTCATCGGCTGTAAAAGTGCCCAGGGGATGCAAGCTGGCTTCCGGATCCTTCAGATACGCCAGTAAATTCTGGTTGTCGTACTTCAGGAAGAAAAGCCTGATTAATTTCATGTCGTTGCGGGTCACCGTTTCCTGCAGCTTCTCCTTCAATGCTTCCATCGAAAGCGGAACCTTGGCAATATCCAGCGAAAGATCAGGCAACCCGGCAACTAATGCATAGTAATTACTCATGCCGACTTACTTGTTGAAAAGGATTTTAGCCACTCGGGGGCGTAACATTTCCTGAATAAAATTTTCGAAATCGGTATTGGTAAAGCTCACTTTGTAGCTTCCGTCGGCAGGGCCGATCTGAAAACCGGATTCGATACCCGCGACTTTGTTTAATTTAATGCCTTTTTGCAAAAGGGCTGAAATATTTTTTTGGAGATAATTTTCAATACCCTGGGCATCTTTTTCCGGTATTTCCAGCAGCAATTCCTGTTTTTCTCCCCAGTTTTTAGCTAATGACAGCAGAAATTGATTAAAAAATTCCGAATCCTTAAATGACTTGTCAGCGGCTTTTTCCACCAATTCGTCAGTAATTAGCGAAGAAATTTCCTGTTTCAGCACACTTACTGCCTGATCGTAAGTAAGTTTTAATTCTGCTTCCACACTTTTTTTGAGATTTTCGCTCTCTTTGTTGGCTTTGGAACGTATTGCCTGAGCATCTGTTTCTGCTTTTTTTACGATCTGATCGGCCTGCATTTTTGCTTCCGAAACGATACGATCGGCTTCAACGCTCCCTTTTTCAACACCTTCCTTGTAGATTTTTTCGGTCAGTTCCTGAAGTTTATTCTCCATGATATGTATTTAATAATGAATTTGTTACAATCAAACAAAATAGATGCTTCGAAACCTCTTTGCCTGATTGGGATACCCTTATTTTTTAAGCGGCTAAAAGTAGCCAAATTAATTTGAATAATTAAGCTTATTTCCCAAAAAAATTAAAATTTCACAAAACTTTAAATTGGGAGATTCTGCGAAGCCCCGTCAGCGGAAGTGTAGATGATTGTGAATTTTAAGCAATCGTTTGTTATCTGACTTTTTTTTACAGTGGAGGGCACAAATGTGGTATTTTCCTTTTTAATTGGTTAATTTTACTCCCTGATTTTTGTGAATCTTTACTGTTTAAAAAGGAAAACGGGGATTTATGATCAAATTTACCAGGTTACTTTTTGTCTTTACTACCGTCGTTATTTTACTTCTGACTTCCTGTCTTAAGTCTACAAAACCGGGCATTCCCGAATCCGTCAGAAGAACGATGGAGGCTTCAGGGATTAATCAGCCCGAACTCATGCGGGCCATGGTTCGTTACAGCAAGCCCGCCGACTCACTCAAACAAAAAGCTTTATACTGGCTTCTGGCCAACATGCATGGAAACTATTCGGTCAGCTACAGGGTGGAAGACACTACCGGTCACAAATACATTTTCTCCCCTCAGCGTTACAGCGATTACGCCCGCCTGAAAATAAGCTGGGATTCGGTTGAGCGCCTTGTCGGCCCTCTCTCCTATCATGCCGATAGTTTTCTGCTGGATCAACAGCACATCACTGCCGCTTTTCTCACCGGCACAATTGATACCGCCTTTCTGGCTTATCGTACGTTTTCCTGGTCGAGGAACTACAGTTTCGATCTTTTCTGCAGGTGGATCCTACCGTACCGTTGCGCCAACGAGAAAATGGAACCTTTCAGAAGTCATTTCCTGAAAAAATATCAACCCTTTTTGGTAAAAAGCGACAGCCTCTCCGTACTGGAGGCCGCCCTGATTTTGAATGAACTGGTAAACACGGAACTGGGATACAAAGACAGTTACAACAAGGAAGCCAATGTGCAGTCCATTCAGGAGCTTGAAAAAAACGGATACGGGAATTTTTACGACCTCAACATATACAAAGTCAAGGTGCTGCGTAGTTTCGGCATAGCAGCGACGATGGACTACACGCCCTATCTGGCCGATACAAGTTATGGATATGCCTGGACCACGGTCATTCTGCCCGACCGATCCGAATTCATGCTGGAATTTCCGCAAAAGGTGTACAACCTGCAAAAACCAGGAAGGATTGCCAAAGTATTCCGGCGCACATACGAAAAAGACACGACCAGTTTGTTTGCCGTAAAACAAACGGATCAGACCACCCCCCCCTATCTTGGTCATTTTTACAACAGCGATATAACCAACCCCCTGAACAGCAAAACCGTCTGGATGCCTTATTTCAGGAAAACGCCCTATGCTTACCTGGCCGTTTTCAACGATGGAAACTGGCATCCGGTGGGATGGAGCGCTCCCAAAGAAGCCCTGGGAACCGTTTTCCATCAAATGGGAACCGATGTGGTTTACCTTCCCGTTAAGCAGGAAAAGAAAAAACTTTATTGGTTGGGACCTCCTTTCCTGCTGGCCAACGATGGATCCATCCGGAAGTTTAGTCCAGATTTTTCAAGAGAACAAAAAACGATGCTGACCAAAACAGGGCCATACCAAAACCTTATCCCCGGAGTGAGTTATACCCTGTACTTGTGGAACGGCAACTGGTCTTCCCTGTTTTCCTTTACGGCAAAGAAAAGCGGAGTTACCGTTCCCCTGCCCACCGGAGGACTTTACTTGCTGACCAATGACGATCCGCTGATGAGAGAACGGATTTTCAGCCTCTCGCCCCAGGGACATCAGATTTTTCATTGAAAAACCGGTTCAAAATCTATTTCGTGAAATTATTTGCAGGATTGGGCTGAGTCGCTTAAATTTGTCATTCAATGCAATGAGATGATTCCCCAAAAAAAAGACATCAAGGCGGCTGACTACTTTTTCAATGAAACTTCGTTCAGCACACTGATCAAAAAACGTATTTACCACGTACTGCTGGTAACCAGTGTTTACGACGCATTCATTCTGGAAGAAGACGGAAGGATTGAAGAGCAGATCTTCAACGAATATGTTTCACTGAACCTGCGGTATCCTCCCCGCATTATTAAAGCCACTTCCCAAAGTGAGGCTTTAAAAATCCTGAAGGAAGAAACCATCGACCTGGTTATTTCCATGCTCAGCTTTGATGACAAGGGAACGTTCCGGCTGGCCCGGATGGTGAAGGAAGATCATCCCAAGGTACCGTTTGTAGCGCTTTCGCCCTTTTCAAGAGAAGTGCGCCTGAAGATGGAACGGATCAAACTCGACCACATCGATTATGTGTTCAGCTGGCTGGGAAACAACGACCTGCTGATGGCCATCATCAAACTAATTGAAGACAAGATGAACGTGGAGCACGATGTGAAAGAAGTCGGCGTTCAATCTATCATTCTGGTAGAAGACAACATTCGGTTTTATTCCAGTTATCTGCCCATTATTTACAAGATTCTTTTCAAACAGTCGCGGGCTTTTGTAACTGAAGGACTCAATGAGCACCAGAAAATGCTTCGTGCCCGGGGTCGACCGAAAATCCTGCTGGCCACCAACTTCGAAGACGGATTGCATCTGTACAATCAATACAAAAACAACCTGCTGGGTATCATTTCCGACATCAGTTACCCCCGCAACGGGGTGAAGGATCCTGAAGCCGGAATCAAACTGTTCAGTCTCATCAAGAATGAGAATCCTTTTCTTCCCATGTTGCTGCAATCGTCGGATTTGGAAAACAGCGAAAAAGCCAAGGCTCTGAACATCGGTTTTATCGATAAAAACTCCACCAGCCTGACCTATGAACTCCGGGATTTTATCAAAACCTATTTTGCCTTTGGTGATTTTGTGTTCAAAGATCCCGATACCGGTGAAGAAGTGGGGCGCGCCCACAATTTGAAAGATCTTCAGGAAAAAATTTTTCAGATCCCGCATAATTCTCTGCAATACCACATCGAGAAAGAACACTTCTCTAAATGGTTGCGGGCCAGAGCCCTTTTCTCGCTGGCTCAGTTGTTCGGTAGTTTCACCGCCGACGACTTTAACAACATCCGGGAAGTGCGGTACTTTATCTTCAATGCCATCAGTAATTTCCGGATTACCAAATCCAGAGGGGTTATTTCACAGTTCGACCGAAACCAGTTCGATGAATATTTTACCATTTCCCGTATCGGCGAAGGTTCCATCGGGGGAAAGGCACGCGGTCTGGCGTTCCTCGATTCACTGATCAACCGCAATGAGTTGCACCTGATGTATCCGAATATTGATATATCGATCCCGAAAACCGTGGTACTGGGAACCGATATTTTCGATGAGTTCATGGAAATGAATGACCTGTATCATACGGCACTCTCCGCAAAACACTCGGACGATGAAATTCTGCAGACGTTTCTGAAAGCGGAATTACCCGAAGATGTACAGGAAGACCTGAACATGGTGGCATCCCGAATCAACAGCCCCCTGGCGGTAAGATCTTCCAGTCAGCTTGAAGATTCCCATTACCAGCCGTTTGCTGGAATTTATAATACATATATGATCCCTACTGTCGGACAGGATGTGGACAAAAAAGTGACCATGATCACCAACGCCATCAAAAGCGTTTATGCTTCTGCTTTCTTTGCGGACAGCAAAGCGTATATGAAGGCAACATCCAATATGATCGATGAAGAAAAGATGGCTGTCGTTCTTCAGGAAGTTTGCGGTACGCGCTACGGAGATATTTTTTATCCCACCCTCTCAGGAGTTGCCCGCTCCATCGATTATTATCCCATTCCTCCTGAAAGACCGCAGGACGGAACCGCCAGCATTGCCCTGGGACTCGGCAAATACATCGTAGACGGAGGCGGGTATTCGCTTCGGTTTTCCCCAAAATATCCGTCCAAATCACTCCAGACTTCTACCATGGCTGCTGCCCTGAATGAAACCCAGAAATATTTCTATGCCCTGAACCTTCAGGGAGAAAGTTTTGAACCGAGTACCAACGACAGCAACACACTGACCCGGCTGAGCATCAGGCAGGCCGAAAAAGACAATTCCATCAAAAAAATTGCCAGCACGTTTGACTTGCAAAACAACATGGTCCGCGATGGGTACAACTACAAAGGGAAAAAACTGATCACTTTCGCCCCCATCCTAAAACACAATACTTTTCCACTGGCTGAAATTTTACAGAAGACACTGTATCTGGGTGCCAAGGAAATGGGAAAACCGGTGGAGATCGAATTTGTTGCCGACCTGCAACCCAAAAAGAATCAAAACATTACATTTTACCTGCTCCAGATCAGGCCCATTGCAACCAAAGAACAAAGTATTCACCTCAGCATCAGGAATATCAAAAAGGAAGACTCTTTGATCCTTTCCAACTCCGCTTTGGGTAACGGGCTGATTGAGGATGTACATGATGTGGTTTACGTCAGGCCCCAGAATTTCAATGCTGCCAAAAATGTGGAAACAGCCCAGATGATCGGGGATCTGAACAAAAAGTTCCTGGAGGAAAACAAAAACTACATTCTGATTGGTCCCGGACGCTGGGGTTCTACCGACCCGTGGCTGGGCATACCCGTGAAGTGGTCGCAGATTTCCGCTGCCCGGGTAATGATTGAATCAGGACTGAAAGACTACCGCATCGACCCGAGTCAGGGCACCCACTTCTTTCAGAACCTGACTTCGTTCCGGGTTGGATATTTCACTCTGAATCCCTATCTGAAAGACGGGTATTACGATCTTGATTTTCTGGATGCCCAGCCGGCAACTGTTGAAAATGACATCATTCGTCACGTACATTTTGACCAACCACTGGTGATTAAAATTGACGGAAAGAAAAATCTGGGGGTAATTGAAAAACCAAAAAAGGAATAGCCTTACTCCAGCAATATAGTATCCCCTTTCATCAGATCAGCTGTCATGCAGGAATGAACGGGCAAAATTCCCAGCACGTCACCCGGTTCCCATTTCTTCAATTCTTCGGAAGGCATTCTGACGATACCGTGTTCCTGCGAAAGTGAGGACACATAGGCTCCGGCTATAGGATCAGTCCATCGTCCGTCATCGTTCAGACGAACCACATAACCGAACAACTGAAAACCTCTATCGGCAGCAATAAATTCTTTAGACAAATGCACACCGCCTCCATATACAACCAGTTCATTCCTGTCGGGATGAACAGCCACCACCGGGCAGGCCAGGGCCACCGCTATATCGCTCAGAGAACAGGAACCCAAATGATACTGCATCACATCATAATACACAAAATTGCCCGGCCGGATCTCATCCAGTTCCGGGAAATCATCGGCTAAACTACACGACGGGGTATCGCCATACGACAGCATCAAATCGGGAAATTCATGAATGTATTTCTTTTTTAATGAGTTCAATTGTGCTTCAGCAGAGGCCTTAATCTCCAAAATTTCCTCCTTGCCTTTGGCATGATAGGTGTTCCCGGCATGGGTTAGAAATCCTTTGAAAGATAAATCACCGGAAGTCCTCAGAATCTTCAGAATGGCATCAATTTCGTCGGTTTGCTTCGGCAGCAGTCCCGTACGGTGGTATCCTGTATCTATTTTGATAAAAACCCCCATGGGTGCCTGAGCCTGTACGTTGAGCCGGTGCGCCACCCCAGTGCTTTCTACCAGCACATTCAAATGCACCTGCTTTGCCAGTTGATTCAATTCATCCATTTCCAGAATATTCAAAGGAAAGGCAATGGTAATATCCTGCCAGCCATCCGCAGCAAAAAAACGAGCCATGGATACCGACGAAACTGTAATTTGAGTGATTCCTTTTTGGCTAAACAGTTGTCCTACTTCCAGCGACTGGTGCGTTTTGAAATGTGGACGAAACACAACCGACGACCGTTTTGCTTTGGCCAGCATTCGGTCTATATTGGATTCTGCTCTGAATTTATCGACGAGAAAAACCGGTTTCGTAAAGTGCATCATTTCCCAAACTATTAAATAACAAAAGTAGTAAACAAAAGCATAAGCAATGGTTCAAATCATTTTGCAGCACAATAAAACCCAATCGATTTCGTAAAATAGAAAAGTGTATTTTTAATTCAACAATTCTTGACACACTTCAAATGAAAAATGTACGAAAAATATTTCTGACCGCTTTCCCGGCTCTTGCTCTTGTGATGTTTTCTTCCTGCCATCAAAAAAAAGAGAATACTGTTGTTACTCCAAAAATCCAATACGATGTATCCATTAAAAGTCCGGATGCTTCCTTTGACTGGTGGATCCAAAATATTGCCGGTCCTCAGCGGGAACAACTGGTATCAACCATTCTCAACGGCGCTTTAAGCGGAAAGTACCAGGCCTATGATTATTTCTACAAACCCATCAGCCGCGAAAAAGTAGCCCAAATTTTGAACGATACTCTTAGGAAAACCGTACAAGACAAAAATCCTCCCTACGAACTAAAAGACACTCTGATCATTAAAAAAATAACAATTAAAAATATTGTCAAACTCAGGTTCCTGGAAAAGTGGGAAGTGAATGAAAACACGCTCTCATTTGAGAAGAAGGTTCTGGGGATCGCTCCCATTGCACGGATCACCGACCCTTCAGGGAATACCCGTTGGCAACCTCTGTTCTGGCTCTTTCCTGACAAATCTTTTTTGAAAGAACTGAAGAAAAATCAACTAGAATCGGGACAGTAAATCAACATTATTTTGTGAACAAAAAGAACAGCCCAAAATTATTCGACCCGTCCTGATGTTTTAAATTTGTGCTACCATGCATACAACTACAAAGTTTTCCATCCCAATTTTTCTGATCTTACTGTTTGTCGCCGTAAGTGATTCAGTGTGGGCACAAACCAACAGGAGAACTGTAGAATACATCAAAAAATACAAGGACATTGCCATCCGGAGCATGAAAAAATACAAAATTCCGGCGTCCATCACCCTGGCTCAGGCCATTCTGGAATCGGGAAGCGGTGACGGACGTTTGGCTCGAAAAGCGAACAATCATTTCGGAATTAAATGCCACAGCGACTGGCGTGGAAAAACCTTCCACATGAATGACGATGCCCGGCATGAATGTTTCAGAAAATACAGCAACCCGGAAGCCTCCTTTGCCGATCATTCCAAATTTCTGACTACCAAAGGACGTTACTCCTTCCTGTTTAAGTACCCCATCACCGATTACAAAAAATGGGCGTACGGCTTAAAAAGAGCCGGCTATGCAACCAACCCGAGGTACCCCCAGCTGCTCATCAGTTTAATTGAGCGCTACCAACTGTACCGATACGACAAAGCAATACCCAAAAGATGGTGGCAGAAGGAAAAAACAACTGATATCCAGTATTCCGAGCCTGATACAGATCAGTTCGTTACTGCCGGAACCAATCCCAACGGACGACCGTATTATTTGAACAACGGGAAAAAACTGGTCATCATCAAGAGCGGGGACACATTTAAAAAACTGGCATTCGATTTCGAAATACCGGTACATAAACTGGTTCATTTCAACGATGTTAAGCGGTCTTTTGTGTTGCACCCGGGAGACCTGATCTATTTGCAAAAGAAAGCCCGAAAAGCGGAACGTCCTTATTTCTATCATGTTGTAAAAGAAGGAGAAACATTGTGGCAGATTGCACAGCTTTACGGAATTAGGCTAAAAGTGCTGAGGAACAAAAACAATCTGCCGAGAGTGTATCAACCGGTCACCGGAACCCGTCTTAAATTACGTTAAGAGTCCATTATCGAGCCTGAGCAACCCTGCTAAGAAACATATTTTCCTTAAATTTACACCCTACTTAAAAAAGATTATCATGTTTCATAAATCAGTTTACACAAGCAGGCGTGCACAGTTGAAGAAAGAACTTGGTTCAGGCATCGCCTTGTTTTTAGGCAATGTGGATGCCGCTTTTAACTATGGTGCCAATACTTATTCTTTCCGGCAAGACAGTAATTTCCTCTATTATTTTGGTCTGGATCATGCCGGATTTTCCGGTGTTGTGGATGTGGATAACGACACCGATTACCTCTTTGGAAACGATGTGGATATGGACGACATCATCTGGATGGGACCCCAACCGCTGGTATCGGAACTGGCAGCCGAAGTGGGAATCAGCAAAACAGCACCTTATGGTGATTTAACTTCCTTTGTCAGCAAAGCAGTTAAATCAGGTCAAAAAGTTCACTTTTTACCCCCTTACCGCGGGGAAACCATTATTGAACTGGCTGCCTTGCTCAATCTTCCTGTTCAGGAAGTCAAAGCCCATGCTTCGACAGATCTTATCAAGGCTGTTGTGAAACAACGCGAGATCAAAGACGAACATGAAATTGCTGAAATTGAGAAAGCCATGTTTACGGCCTATATGATGCATACCACATCCATGAAAATGGCACAGCCCGGTATGGTGGAACAGGATATTGCCGGAACCATTGAAGGAATCGCCATCGCTTTGGGCGGCCCGGTTTCATTCCCGGTAATTCTCAGTGTGGACGGTCAGACTCTGCACAACCACAACCATCACAATATTTTAAAAGAAGGCAGGATGATGGTTACCGATGCCGGTGCTGAAACCGCCATGCATTATGCCAGCGACATCACCCGTACCGTACCGGTCGGTGGTAAATTCAACACCCGTCAGGCTGAAATCTATCAAATCGTTCTGGATGCCAATATGGAAGTCATCAAAGCTTCCAAACCGGGGGTCCTTTACAGAGACATGCATTTTCTTGCTTCCCGGGTGATTATCGATGGATTAAAACAAGTCGGACTGATGAAGGGAGACACCGATGCCGCTCTGGAAGCCGGTGCCCATACTCTGTTTCTGCCCCACGGCCTGGGACACATGATGGGACTGGACGTGCACGACATGGAAGGCCTCGGTGAAGACTTTGTGGGTTATAATGAAAGCATCAAACGATCCGATCAGTTTGGAACCGCTTACCTGAGAATGGCAAAAGCTTTGAAAACAGGCCATGTGGTTACCGATGAACCCGGAATTTACTTCATCCCTGCTCTGATCGATCAGTTTAAAGCGGAAGGCAAATTCAAAGACTTTGTTAACTACGAAAAACTGGAAACATACAAAGATTTTGGAGGGATCCGTATTGAAGATGATATCCTCATCACTGATCATGGTTGTACGGTTCTGGGCAAACCCATTCCCAAGACCATCAGCGAAGTGGAAAAAACCATGGCTGAACCCAGGGAGTGGATCAAACGCGAAGGATTTATTTAATAAAAAAAGCGGCAAAGGCCGCTTTTTTTATCCTACATCTACTTCAAAAACATTTATCTTTAGCTGCTTTTTCAACCTTACATCAGTCCTGAGATAAAGGACGCTGTTGAGAAACCTTCATGAAGAAATTATTTGCGCTCATATTATTTTCAGTTTTTCTGATCAATCTGGCTGCGATTCCGGTGGTATTTCACATTACACGGTTTATGATTCGCGAAGACATGGAGCAGAAGATCAGGGAAAACCCGGAGGAATCAGAACTGACGATGTTGACTCTATCAGCGCAGGAATTCAGCTGCCTGCACTGGACCCGTGTGCTGAAAGAATTTGAATACAAAGGGAACATGTACGATGTAGTCAGAATCAAATCAGTGCAGCACAAAAAACTAATCTACTGCCTGAGCGACAACAGGGAAAAGCACTTACTGGCCCAGTACAGAACCCACCAGAAAACCAGAAAAAACAACCATCAACGGACCAGTAAAACAGAACTCAGCAAATATTTTCCTGCAGAACAACATTACAGTTTCCCGTCCGGAGGAACTGATCTTATTTATTTTCATGCCCGTTCCCGAATTGTTTTGAACCGGCTCTCTCCTCCCTCACCGCCTCCCAAACCGATCATTTCTTGTTAATTTAAGGTAGTTCCTGAAGGAGCTACCCTAGTAGTTGAATGTGAATTCCTGAGCCATTGGCTTTTGAATAGCATTTCCATATACCGGCCTCTTGATGCAAGAGATTCATTACAAATTATAATTGACAAAAAATGAGAAAATCGATACTATTCCTTATACTGCTTTTTGGCAGCAGCAGTTTTTTGTCGGCACAAAATCAAGCCGATACAACCCAAACACTCCAACTGAAGGAAGTGGTAATATCCGCCAACCGACAACCTGTAAAACTAAAAAATAATCCGGGGGCACTTTCTTTAGTCACCCCGAAAACACTTTCCTTAATGCCCAAATCCATCGGTGCAGACGAAGCCCTGCGCCTGGTGCCCGGCGTGCGTATTGATAACCAGCACGACGGAGAACGGGTTCATATTTCCATCCGCGGTCAGGGTATTCTTACGGAAAACGGATTACGCGGGATCGGAGTCATCCTCGATGGTATTCCCGTCAACGATCCCTCCGGTTTTGCACCTGATCTGTATGATGTGGACTGGGCTACCGTGAAAAAAATTGAGGTAGTCAGGGGACCGGCTGCCGGATTGTATGGCGGCGCCAGCGCCGCCGGCATCCTGAACATTACCACCGAAAACGGAGGTCCCAAACCTGTGGGAGGAGAAATTAGTCAAAGTCTGGGAAGTAATGGCTTTCTGAAGTCGCTGCTCCAGGTAGGAGGCACCAAAAACAATATAAATTACCGGGTAAGCTTTTCCCATACCAAAGGCAACGGATACAGGGAGCATCAGGCGTTCTGGGGAAACAATCTGTACGAAAAGGTTCATTTTACTCCTTCCGGGAAACTAACGATCACTCAAATTGTAGCGCATACGGATTATTTTCAACAAAATCCCGAAGGACTGACACGGGATCAGCTGAACAATCCCCGCCAGGCCAATCCCGACGCCAATCCTTTCAATGAATACCAAAAGACCCGGAGAAATACCATCGGTTTACACGGGAAATACCGGTTTAACCGGTACCAGGATCTCCAGGTCACTACTTATTTGCATGCATGGAATTATAAGGAAACCAGTAACAGGGCTGCCGAATATGATGACATCACCAATCCGGGTGCCAGTATTCAGTATAACCTGCATCTGACCACCGGAACAATGAAGCATGAACTGAGTCTGGGCAGCGACTGGCAGAATCAGCAAATCAGAACCTTTAAATTTGAAAGCAAGGCCAATCCGAACCGGGTGGAAAGCATTGATGAAACCAACCTGGAAACGGCTAATGTACTGGCTAATGAACGAGTTTATCAAAGGAGTCTGGGATTGTTTGCTTTCTATAAAATGACCGCCGGAAAGTTTACCTTAATTGCCAATCTGCGGCACGACGCCATCACCAACCAACTCACCGATAAACTGGCAGCCCCGGATACCGCTACCACATCCAAAAACTTTTCGCAGGTTTCCCTTCGGACAGGAATCAGTTATAGCTTTTCGGATGCGTTTACACTGTATGCTAACTGGAGTCAGGGGTTTATGCCGCCATCCACTGAAGAACTCGCCAGCAATCCCACCGGATATTCAGGCTTTAATACCCACCTGATTCCGGCTACTTCCAACAGTTATGAACTTGGGGCCAGAGGTTTTATTGGCAAAAAAGTGGATTATGAAATCACCGGATTTATTATGTACACAAAAAACGATTTCTTCCGTTTTAAACAGTCGGGTCGGGGGAATCAGGAAGTTTTTTACGGAAATGCCGGCAACAGCAAACGATTCGGCATCGAAGCCTTCCTGGCCTGGAATATTGTAAAAAACCTGACCTGGCAAACTGCTTATACTTTTGCTGATTATAAGTATACTTCAGCCACCATCGATCCGGTATATACCGATACATCCTATGTGCTGACAACACCTCCTGCACCGGGACAGTATTTGCCCAATTCCCCCAAACATCAGCTCTATTCCGAATTGGTCTATAACTACAATAGATTTGTGTTCAGCTTCGCTACCAACTTCCAGTCGGAATGGGCCATCTACACTGATGCCAAAGCCTACAACAACGAACTGGATCCGGCCCTTTATCAAAACTGGCAAAAAGGATTTACGTTGTTCAATATCAGGGCAGCCTATCATTTCCATTTGTGCAAAGCCCGGGGCGAATTCAGCTTTTTCGTGCGCAACCTGACCAACCGAACCTATATGGCCTTCACCGAACCCGACCCGGACGGAAATGCCTATCAGCCGGGCCCGGGACGTGAATTCTTCTGGAATGTTTCATTCAAATTTTAAATCGACTTAATGGTTTCTCCATGCGGGCCCGGGGGTCCGCATTTTTTGGGCTGTACTCAAACAGGCTATTTTAAAAGAATTCCAAATTACAGGTATGAATCTTACAAAACAGGCTCCAAGCAAGGGGTTCAGGAACACACATTTTCCAGATTTACAGACAAATGTTATTCCGAATAGCAATTAAGTTATAAATTTCACAAACCAAATTTTATATTTGCTCATCAAAAAATTAACCACTGAAAAATGATTACAACTGATTTGATGAACGGGGGCGAATTTCTGGTGAAGGATGTTCGGCCAGAAGATATTTTCATTCCTGAAGAATTTAATGAAGAGCAACTGATGATTGCCCAAACCTGCAACGACTTTGTGGAAACCGAAGTGGCTCCCCATTTCGAAGCATTGGACAAACACGAAGAAGGGCTGATGCCCACTTTGCTGAAAAAAGCAGGTGAAATGGGACTCCTGGGCATTGCCGTGCCGGAAGAACTGGAAGGGTTCGGACAGTCGTTTCTCACCAATATGAAAGCCAATGAGGCCATTGGTTCGGCGTATTCGTTTTCAGTGGCTTTCATGGCGCACACGGGAATCGGAACCCTGCCTCTTTTGTATTATGGAAACCAAGAGCAGAAACAAAAATATATTCCCCGGCTGGCGACCGGAGAATGGCTGGCAGCTTACTGCCTCACCGAACCCGGTGCAGGATCGGATGCCAATGCCGGTAAAACCAAAGCCGTATTGTCGGAAGACGGGAAACATTACGTTTTGAACGGTCAGAAAATGTGGATCACTAATGGAGGATTTGCCGATTTGCTTACCGTTTTTGCTAAAATCGATAACGACCGGGTGTTGAGTGCCTTTCTGGTGGAAAGTTCCTGGGAAGGAATCAGCATGAATCCGGAAGAAGAAAAAATGGGAATCAAGGGCTCTTCCACGCGACAGATTTTCTTCAACGACGTGAAAGTTCCGGTAGAAAATCTACTGGGCAACCGGGGACAGGGATTCCGCATTGCGCTAAACATTTTGCACGTAGGGCGCATTAAGTTGGGAGCAACCGTTATTGGTGCCATGCATCGCGCCGTCAACAACGCGGTGGGCTACTCTATGGAGCGCAAACAATTCGGATCCCCCCTTTCTGATTTTGGAGCCATTCAGCACAAACTGGCCGAACAGGTTGTAAAACTGTTTTCCACCGAATCGTCAGTGTACAGAGCCAGCAAGGACATTGAAAATGTAATTGATGCCAAAACTGAAGCCGGTTCACCGCATGGTGAAGCCCACATCGAGGGAATTGCCGAATTCGAACCGGAATGTGCCCTGTTGAAAGTGTACGGATCCGAGTCGCTGGATTACATTGTTGACGAGATGGTCCAGATTTACGGAGGAATGGGATTTTCTTCCGAAGCTCCCGCAGACCGCTCGTATCGCGATTCGCGCATCAACCGCATCTTTGAAGGAACCAACGAAATCAACCGGCTCATTGTAGCTGATTCGGAATTAAAAAGAGGGTTGAAACACAAAATAAACCTCTTTGAGAAAGCGGAAGAAGTCAAACAAATGCTGAACGGAAATCCTTCCGATCTAAATCATTTGGGATATTATGAGCTGAAACACGCCTATGTCAGTAACATCAAAAAAACCCTTCTGTTGCTCATGACCAGTGCCCACGAACATTTTGGTAAAAAACTAACATGGGAAGAAGAAATTCAGATGAATTTTGCCAACATGCTGATGTCAGTTTATGTGCTTGAATCTACCCTGTTACGGATTGAGAAACTGGAACAAAAAGGGTTAAGATCTGACATTTCTGTTTATCGAGACATTCTGGATGTATTGACACAGAATGTGATGAATGAAGTACAGAAAGAAAGCAAAGAGGCTCTGAGTGCATTTTTAGAAGGAGAAGAAAAGAAAGAGATGCTCAGAAAACTGGAACTTTTCACAACCTACGAACCGGTCAACGCTAAAGAGAGCCGGCGGAGAATTGCCGGAAAATTGATCGACGATCAGGCATATAAATTCTAAATTCAGGGAGACATCAGGCGCCTGCCGAGCGCAGGTGCTCCTTCATTCTGTTTTTTTGTTCATCGCTCAGGTGCAAATCAAGATGCTCAGGATCGATGGTTGCCCATTGTTTTATCTGCTGACTGATGAATCCGGATTGTTCATTAAATGATCGGCACAAGGAGCAAACAGCCAGGTGCAGGCGCAACTGAACACGTTTCGTACAGGGAATGGCTTCCACCGATTGACGGGTAATCAGCATTGTGGCCGTGTCGCAATCAAGCAACAGTGTGGTCATGCCTTGTTCCAATCTTTTCTTAATATTACTCATTGATCCATTTTTTTTCAATACACTCTCTCAGTTGCAACCTTGCCCGGTGTAAAATCACCCAAAAGTTAGACGATGTACATCCAACTTCCTTACAAATTTCTGACGATTCAATTTCCTCCATGACCTTCAGAACAAACACTGATTTCCATTTTTCAGGCAGTTGGGAAAGGCAACTTTCCATAATTGACTGAAACTCTTTGGATCGCATCGGGTAGCCTGATTGCCACTGCCAGTCTTTCGGAGCCCGTTCCATGATCCAGTGGCCCTTTGTTCCCGACTCATCTTCAAACGGACTCTCAAAGCTGAGGGTAGTTTTTTCGTTTTGAGTACTTTTTTTCCGGTAATGATCCACTACTTTCCGTCTCAGGATGGAAAGCATCCAAGTACGAACCGTGCTTTCGCCACGGAAGGAATCCATGGCGTTCAATGCCGAGACAAATGTATCCTGAACCAGGTCTTCCGCCAACTGTTTCGAATGAACTCGCGACCATGCATAATTGTATAGGTAATCGCCGTATTCATCAACCCAGATGGCCGGGTCAAGCTTTGTACCTGTTTTCCTTTGCTCCGACATGCGATAAAAGTAAAAATATTTTGAAAGAATAGGCCATTCTTTACATCTTTAGCCAGCCATTATCGGCATCAGGATAGCAATCAATCTCTGTGGTATAAGGTTTGATATCCAGCAACGGGGTTCCGTCGATCATATCAGGACCTGAGAAATAGATTCGGTTATTCTCAATTTTTTCCAGTTTTACAATCGTCAACCCAATGGGATTCGGCCTTCGGGGGCTTCGAATGGCAAACACTCCTTTTTCCACATGATGGCGTGGGGTAACTTGAATTAATTCATAATCCTTTGAACGATGAAAGTGAAAAATCAGGTACGCATGACTAAAGCCTTCCAACCCTGACAACCCCTTTTCAAATTCAGGAAATACTTCCACCCAACCTTTCTTTTCCGGTTCAAATCGTCCCTGTCGGGGCAGTTTTTTCTCACCGGTAAACGGAGTATGGATCAATCCAATGGGCTCAAAACTTACTTTTTCCATTGGATTACAAAAATTGACGAACCTGTTCGATCAGCTGTGGTGCAGGGATTACTCCTGCCTGACGAAACTTCATCTCACCCTTTTTAAAAATCATCAGTGTAGGCACATTCTGTATCTTCCATTTATGGGCGATGGCCGGATTCTTATCCACATCCACTTTCAAAATCCGCACATGATCACCCACTTGTTGTTTGACCTGTTTCAGAATCGGCGGCATCATTTTACAAGGCTGACACCATTCGGCGGAAAAATCAATTAATACCACCTGTTCTGAATTGATAATATCCTGAAATTGACTCATAATTATTACCTTTTCAAGCATCGCTTTCAAAAACCATACCCTTGAAAAAGAACTGCCAAAATTGCATAAAATATTGTCAATCAGTGAAAAATTCACAAATACTGTTGTTTATTTGTTAACTTTTATTACATTTGATCCATAAATCATAAAAATCTACTACCATGAAAATGAAACCTACCCTTATTGTAATGGGCCTCATTTTGACTCTGTTTGCATGCTCCAGGAATTCAGGAGTACTAAATACAGATCAGCCTACGCCCAGCAATTCGAGTCTAAAATCTTCCATTGCTTCCTCCAATTCTGGTCACATGACCCTGCATTTCAGAGCGGTGAACAATCATAAATTCGAACGTAGTGAAATAGAAAATAATAGATTCGAACACCACAGAGGTGCTTTTGTTGAAAATTTTGATTCTGCCGGAGGAAGGCTTACCACCATCACCTTAGTAAGAGACGGAAATCCCAGATTAGGAATTGGTGGTAAATCGGTTGTTGTCTGGAATCAGGTTGAATATTTCAACGATCTGTTGTATATGGGAACAGGGATGATGGGAGACCTTGCCATTATTGATATTCCATCGGGAATCTACAACAAAGCAATTGTAGCGGTTACTGACGGATGGGTTGCTAAAGACGGAAAAGTTTATCCGCTCAAATTCCCCTCCAACAGAATGGTGTTGGATTTTGATCCCGCGGTTATCGTAGGGATGCATGTTTCACCGGATATTATTTTTAATATCGATGTTAGCCGGTCCTTTATCCCGATCAAAGGAGGAACTTCTTACGTTTTCAAACCCATTGTTAAGGTTGTCAATGCAACTACTGCCGGCAGCCTGATTGGATTTGTTGCCGACCCGACTACAGGACAGCCTGTGGGTGGGGCCTACGTTTCCGTAAATGCGAACGGTCAAACCTATGATACATACAGTGCAAATCAGATTATTATTAACGGTACTGACACACTCTACCCAGGACAATATTACATCCCGGGTATTCCGGCTGGCGGACCGTATACAGCTACTGCAGCAGCATCCGGCTATAGCACTGCATCGGCCCAGGTTTCCATTTTAAAAGGTAATTTTAACTGGCAGGAATTCTATTTAATGCCTCAATAATACTGAAGATTAAAACGAAAAAAGAGGGAATCCGTTGGATTCCCTCTTTTTTTTGTCCGCATCAATTCTTCCTTAATCGAGTCGTAAAGCACGAAGATAAAGCTGGATGGTATTCTGCAGCCCCAGATACAAAGCATCCACAATCAAAGCATGGCCTATGCTAACTTCCGCCAGCCACGGTATATTTTTAGCAAAATAATGCAGGTTGTCCAGGTTCAGATCATGACCTGCATTGACTTCCAGTCCTGTTTCCCTGGCCACGACTGCTGCATCCACAAAAGGCTGAATGGCTGTTCTGGGATTGTTTTGATACCCCGCTGCAAAAGATTCGGTATACAACTCAATACGATCCGTTCCCGTTTCTTTGGCTTTTTCCACCATCTTCGGGTCCGGATCCACAAAGATAGAAGTCCGGATACCGGCCTCTTTAAATTGCCCGATCACATCAATCAGAAACGATTTATGCTTGACTGTATCCCAGCCATGATCCGAAGTTAACTGACCCGGATCGTCCGGTACCAATGTCACCTGATCGGGTTTATGTTTCAGAACCAGATCGACAAACTGTGGAACTGGATTCCCTTCAATGTTGAATTCGGTGGTGACCAGCGGTCGCAGCAATTCCACATCTTTATAACGAATGTGCCGCTCATCGGGTCGGGGGTGCACCGTAATTCCCTGCGCTCCAAATCGTTCACAATCAACTGCAGCCTGCTGCACATCAGGAAAATTTCCTCCGCGCGCATTCCGCAGAGTAGCAATTTTATTGATATTAACACTTAATCGGATCATTGTTATATTTTTGTCAAAATTACTAATTTAGATGCTTATCGCTTCGTTAAATTATTAAATCCATGAGAGCAGTAATACAGCGGGTTACCCGTGCATCCGTGACTATTCAGGGCGCATCAACATCGAAAATCGAAGCCGGATTGGTTGTTTTGCTGGGTATCGAATCAAACGACACTCCTGAAGACATTGAATGGCTAACAGGAAAAATTGCCCGCCTGCGTATTTTCGACGACGAACAGGGAGTAATGAACCTTCCCATAATTGAAACCGGAGGAGATGCTTTGGTGGTCAGTCAGTTTACGTTACATGCTTCCACAAAAAAAGGAAATCGTCCATCCTACATCAAAGCCGCCCGTCCGGAAGTAGCCGAACCGCTGTACGAAACTTTTGTTAAAGAGCTTTCCGGGTTACTCGGCAAACCGGTTCAGACCGGTGAATTTGGTGCAGAAATGCACATCAGCCTGGTTAACGACGGGCCTGTTACCATCCTGATAGACACCAAAAACAAAGAGTAGACTTTTTATTTCAGTGCTGCATTTATTCCCTTGAGCAAAATAGATTTTGTTTTTACTCCAACGAATTTCTGCGCAATTTTTCCGTCTTTGAAAATGATAATGGTGGGAATATTCCGGATACCCAACTCAGCAGACATCTTCTGGTTATTCTGGACATCCAGCTTACAGATTTTAGCCTTATCACTCACCTCCTCTGCCAGTTCACTGACAATGGGTCCCTGAATCTTACATGGGGTACACCAATCGGCCCAGAAATCAACCAGACTCACTCCTTTACTGATTTGCTTCTTAAAGGTTGCATCGGTTAAAATCACCAGTTTATCACTGTCGGGTTTACCGGAGGATTTGGTTAACATTCGATACCTGCGAACGGCTGAAAACACCATCCATGCGATCAGCACGAGTATGGCGATCCAAAAATAATTATTCATCTATTTGATTTTTTATTTGACTCATTAAATAGGTTTTGCTCTGAATACCGGGCATCTGAGTGATTACCTTTCCATCTTTCATCAAGAGGAGAAAAGGAATGTTGCGCACACCAAAACGATCAGCCAGTAGCCGGTTGTCGCTCACATTGATTTTGGCTACCTGAATTTTCCCTTCAAACAAACGGGCAATTTCTTCATAGATCTTGTCATGGGCAATACACGCTGTGCACCATTCGGCCCAAAAATCGACAAGCCACAGACCCGAGTTCAGGTGCTGCTCCCAATTCATATAGTGGATCGTTACGAAGCCGTTATTCATGGAGGGCAAAGATACTGCTTTTGTACATTTAACTGATATAAAATAACAGTAAGATTCCGGTTAAACACCCCGATACCAGGAAGGATTTCCCGTCATAAAACCAAAAGTAATCTGGTAGAATCGTTCCCAGGCTTCCACATGAACCCAGTGCGATGCTCCTTCGATGGTAATAATTTCGGCATGGGGAAAATTCATTCTGAGTGAGCCGTAATCAGAAGGCAGAATATAATCAGATGCGCCGCCCCGAATAAAAATTGTGGGCCGGTCGTATTGCTGATCAAAATCAATGGAGTCCATCATGTCGTTCAGATTAGGCTCAATTCCATCCACGTTCAGCCGCCATTTCAGTTGTTGCTGATCATCGCGATAAATATTTTTCAGCACAAACTGACGGATACGCACTTGCGGGATCAGGGGCTTCAACTGACGTTCCACATCATGTCTTGATTTGGCTTTCTCCAGGTGAATCTGCCGCATGGCCTTGATGATCTCAATATGCTGCGTCCTGGGAGGATACGCTTTGACGCCGATGTCAACAATAACCAGTCGTTTCACCAATTCGGGATTTTCCAGTGCATAGCGCATGGCTACTTTTCCTCCCATGGAATGTCCCAGAATAATCGGGTCCTTAATTTCATGATCTTCTATAAAATCGGCCAGGTCGCTGGTCAGAGCCAGGTAATTAAAAACCGGACTGTGCGGCGATTGTCCGTGATTGCGCTGATCCAGAACATATACTTCAAAACCTTCCATGGCGATTCTGCGTGCGTACGTCACCCAATTGTCGGAAAGTCCAAACAATCCATGCAAAATAATCAGAGGCTGTGCGCCTGTTTCTCCGTATTTCCTGAAAAACAACTCCATTTATTTTTTTTTTGCGGCAAAGGTAACAAAGACTTTTGAGTTGGAAGATCAGGGTTATGTGTCTTAAACTATTTTTAGAAAACTAGCCTCTTTAAAAAGGAAAATATTCGTGCTCATGATATAGAAAAACATGCGAAAGTTTGATTGAAAACATCCGTACCTTTTTAGTGAATCATGCCGATGTTCTTGGGGGAACGGACAAAAGTCCCAGGTTTTCCGGTTCCGGTCCGTTCAAAACTCTGATCCCGGCCTCATTCTTCAAAGAAATATCAGATATTTGTACCAAACAATCCGATATGAATTTTTCGCTGTTCATGGCCCGTCGCTATCTTTTCTCCAGGAAATCGCACAACCTCATCAATGTGATATCCGGCATTTCCATGGCAGGACTGGCTATTGGCACAGCAGCCCTTATCATTGTTTTGTCCGTTTTCAACGGGTTTGAGCATGTGGTCAAGTCGCTGTATCAAACCTTTAATCCCGACTTACTCGTCACCGTAAAACAAGGAAAAACGTTTCATTATTCGGATTTTCCTTCCGGAAAAATAAAAAAACTCCATGGAGTGGCGCAAATGGGCCCGGTGGTGGAGGAAGATGCCTTATTCCGGTTCGGACAAAAACAGGCTATCGGGAAATTGAAAGGGTATCCCGAAAACCTGGCATCGTTCATTCGACTGGACACGCTCATGCAACAGGGTAATTTCATCCTGCGATCCGGAACAAATGACTATGCCGCAGTCGGTGCCGGTGTGGCATGGACACTCGGTATTCAGGCTGCTGACGGCACTTCCATGCTGGGTATTTTCGTTCCCCGCAGAGGCACATCTTTTGTCAACAGTTTCGAAAACGCATTCAATACCGAACAGCTCCCCGTAACCGGAATCTTTTCGGTTCAGCCGGATTATGACCAGAAATACGTTTTGTCTTCACTGGCTGTAGCCCGAAAGCTCATGAATTATACAGATGAAGCTACCTCTGTGGAAATTTATTTGAAACCGACCTCGAATGTGGATCAGATTCAGGAAGAAGTACAACAAATTACAGGAAATAAATTTTCAGTAAAAAACCGGTTTCAGCAAAATGAATCGCTGTTCAAGATTATGAAATCGGAAAAGACTGCCATTTTCCTGATTTTGGTCTTTATCCTCATACTGGCTTCTTTCAACATGATTGGATCCCTGTCGCTGTTGATTGTGGAAAAAATCAAAGACATGGCCATCCTGAAAAGCATGGGTGCCGAGAAAAAAACCGTCAAAAGAATCTTTTTGCAACAGGGAATGCTCATCAGCCTGATCAGTGCGGGGGCGGGACTCATCATCGGATTTGTAATCCTTTGGCTGCAACAAACCTACGGCCTGATTCGTCTGGGTCCGGAGGGAAGTTATGTGATCAATGTGTATCCTGTAAAGATGCAGATTACTGACTTTGTGGTTGTATTCATCACGGTACAGGCCATCGGGTTCCTGGCCTCCTGGTATCCAGTACACTTTTTACTCAGAAACTTTCACAAAATAAAACTCCAATAGTCTGGATTACTTCACCAGTGTAAAGAGTCGGTTCCACCGAATTTTACCGCTTAGTAATGATTTATTGGGATCCAGCGACATCCAGATGAATACGGCTTTGCCTTCCACATGGTTTTCGGGAACAAAACCCCAGTACCTTGAATCCGCTGAGTTATCACGATTGTCACCCATCATCCAGTAATAATTCATTTTAAACGTATAATGATCGGCCACTTTGCCGTTGATGTAAATCTTACCGTCTTTCACTTTCAGATCATTACCTTCATATACACCGATGATTCTTTTGTACAGAGGCAAAACTTTCATATTCAGGGCCACGGTGGCTCCCTTTTTGGGAATATAGATGGGGCCGTAATTATCGCGGTTCCATTTAAAATCAGTCGTATCGTGCGGGAAAATTTCCGGATCGGTTATCCCGGCAGGAATATCAGACACCTGCACACTTTTTACGATTGGCAGACTGGCGATGGCATTGCGGGCCTTTTCGGAAAGCATGAACACATACTGTCCGGGAACCATGGTTCTGCCTCCTTCGGTAACATTCAACCGGCTCAGGATAATAGGGTTAATGGATTCTCCATTGGTGTTTACATAATACTCGTATTCTTTGATTCCCGGATCGTGGTTTTTCTTTCCATTGATGTAAACAATTTTATTGATGAGTTGCAAGGAATCACCCGGCATTCCGATACAGCGTTTGACAAAGTTTTCCTGTTTATCTACCGGCCGGTAAATGATCTTGCCGAATTTGGCATGATCGGTCCAAACCCTGTTTCGTCCATACTGACGTACCAGAGAATAATAACTTCTGTTGCTCTGATAGGCGGTGGAAACGGTATCTCCCACCGGATAGTTGAAGACAACCACGTCGTTCCGTTGCACATGACCCAGTCCGGGCAACCGCAAATACGGCAATTCTATCCAGTCGAGATAGGAACTAACATCTTTGGTCAGCGGCATGGTATTGTGCACAAAGGGAAATGATAAAGGAGTGTTCGGAATCTTTGGCCCGTAGGCTACCTTACTGACAAACAGATAATCGCCCACCAGCAATGACTTTTCCATGGATGAAGTAGGAATGGTATACGCTTCGATCAGAAACGTACGAATTATAGTTGCTGCCACTACAGCAAAAACGATGGCATCTACCCATTCACGGGTGGCTGATTTCGGTGGTTCTTCCCTGGTTTCAGGATCCAGATAAACATCTTTCTTGGTTGCGATATAGGGAAAATAGATAAAAGGGAAAACCACTGCCAGAAATTGTTCACCCAACCCGTATTTACCGTAACATTTGGCCATTTCCACCAACATCAGCATGTACACAAATACATTGATAAAGGGGAAGAGCAACAACAAATACCACCACCAGGGTTTCTTTACAATCAGCAGAAATACATACAGGTTATAGAACGGAATAAGTGTTTCCCAGGATTTGCGTCCGGCGCGGGCAAACTGTATCCAGAGAAAAATGGTAGGAACGGTAAAGGATAAGGGTAAAAAGATTAATAATTCCAACATGTGTTTTAAATTTATTTCAATGCAAAATACCGAAAAATAAAAAGATCTGGTTTTTAAAAAACTTTAAAAAATCAACCGATTATAATGAGCCTTAATTGATGCCCAGGGTTTTCAAATAATCCTCCATAGTGAAAATACCTTTTTTCCCCAACAGAAACTCCGCTGCCAACACAGCCCCCAGAGCAAACCCTTTTCTGCTTCTCGCTTCGTGTTTCAATGTTAGTATGTCTACTTCCGAATCATAGAACACCTCATGGGTTCCGGGAACCTCGTCTTCACGAACCGACTCAATGGGCAATTCACCTTCTGTGGAAGATTCCTGATTGACCCATCGGGTCAGATTCGGGTTCATGGCAAGAATATCTTCTGCTGTTTTGATAGCTGTTCCGCTGGGAGCATCCAGCTTATGGATGTGGTGGATTTCTTTCATCGAACACCGGTACCCTTCCACCTGGGCCATCGCTTTGGCCATGATTTTGTTTACGTAAAAAAACAAATTCACACCCAAACTGAAATTAGGTGCATAAAACAAACTTCCTTTTTGCTCGGTACAGGTTGCTTTTACCTCCTCCAGATGTCCATACCACCCGGTAGTTCCGGTTACCACCGGAAGCCCCAGGTTAAAACACCGGTACAAATTTGGAACTGCCACCTCCGGCAGGGAAAAATCAATAACAACGGCATTCGTTAGATCCCTATGCTCCAACTGCTTCCAATCTGCTTCTGTGTCCAGCAATGCTAAAATTTTATGAGTACGTTCTTCCGAAATACGCTCAATCATTTTCCCCATTCTGCCATAACCGGAAATAATTACCTTCATTTTTTCCCTTTGTTCCATATTTTCCATGATTCTTCAGCCTGAACATAGAGCATCTCCAGGCCGTTTTTTGTTTTTGCCCCCTTTTCCTTTCCCTTCTTTAAAAACAAAGTTTCTTCCGGATTATATACCAGATCAAATAATATGTGATTCTCTGTCAGTTTATCGTAAAGTATGTCGGGATAGGTATCTTCATTCGGATGCATTCCCAGTGGAGTGGTATTGATAATCAGCTCATATTCCTGCATCAATTTGGGTGTGAGCCATGTATAATTCAATTCGATCAGTTTTTTGGGTGTGCGCGAAACATAGTAATAGTAAATACCCCATTTTCTTAACACATAGGCAACCGCGTGGGCACCGCCACCGGTTCCCAGGATCAAAGCGCGTAGTTGCTCCCTTTTTTTGATCAGTGGTTTGAGGCTTTGTTCTATACCAAACACATCGGTATTGTGTCCCACTAGTTTGGCTTTTCCGTTTCGTCTGCAAACATCCACCACATTAATACCACCAACGGTTTCAGCCACGGGGCTTAAGTCATCCATTTGCTGAATCAGCATCCTTTTGTAAGGGATGGTCACATTCAGCCCCTTAAGTCTTGGATTCTTTTCCAAAAACTCATGTAGATCAGGAACATCCTCCATTTCAAATAAATGATAGATCGCATCAATCTGCTCCTTTTCAAACTTATCTCCAAAGTATTCGCCTGAAAAAGAATGCTTCAGCGATTTACCAATTAATCCGTACAAATCCATAAGGTGATGAAAGTATCTTTTAATACCACAGACATTGAAATAAGGTCACTATCCTTTTTTACAAAGTTATATAATTTAATCATACAATTATGATTCAGTCTTTTGACCAGCCAGCTTCTCAACCAAGACAATCGAAGCAATACCCAGCACCATAATGACCAATGCCCACCAAAACTGCTGATCCAGTTGGTCGGGAATAACACTGGCATAACGCGACACCACTTTTCGTCCATGTCTGATGATGGGTTCTCCGTTTGGGCCGATCAGATATTCTGCCGTCTTCCAGGGCCACAACACCGTCATCGATCCCAGAATAAAACCGGTTAGCATGGCGATGGTTTGATTTTTAAATTTTTTAAACACCCAGGAAAGCAAATGGGAAAAAGCAATCAATCCTACCACAGCACCCAATGCGAAAGGCGCTAATACAGCTATATCCTGATTGTTGATGGCATGAATGGCTACCAGCTGATAGTTTCCCATCAGAATCAGCACAAAAGATCCCGACAACCCCGGAAGGATCATACTGCAAATAGAGATGACCCCACACAGGAACAAATACAACGAACTGCTGTTTTCTCCTGCAGGATTGATCAGGGAAACAGCCACAGCAATAGCTGTTCCAATGATCAGAAAAAGGATCACATCCCATCTCCACTTGTCTATAGTCTTTCCTACAAAGTAAATACTGGCCAGCACCAGCCCAAAAAAATAAGCCCATATGTAGACCGGATATTCCCGAAACAGAAAGTCGAACAGTCGTGCCAAGGAGATCACGGCCAAACCAATACCCACAAAGATGGAAAACAGGAAATAGAAGTCCGTTTTCTTTGCAAAGGCGTTCCAGTTTCCTTTGAGCAGCAACCGCAAAGCCTCAAGTCCAAAAGATTTAATGGAATCGATAAGACGCTCAAAAATTCCTGTAATCAACGCGATGGTCCCCCCCGAAACGCCGGGAATAATATTGGCAACTCCTACTGCGATACCTTTCACTATATAAATGATGTATTCCTTCATTTACTTTCGGTTTTAACGCAAAATATTTTTCACAAGCCTGATTTTATTTTTGAAAGGAGCATATCGCAACGGCACATCCAGCCATCTTTTCCTGAACATGACCGGTTTGGCATTGGAAAAAACAGAAAAGCTGTATGCCCCGTGGTATTTTCCTGTCCCGCTGTTGCCCACCCCGCCAAACGGCAGCTTACTGTTCGCAATATGCATAATGGTATCATTCACCGTAACACCCCCGGCGGGAATGTTTTCTACTACTTTTTTTACAATGGACCTCCTGTTGGAAAAAACATACAGAGCCAGCGGGTGGGGCAGAGTATTGATCTGTTGTATGGCCTGATTTATGTCGGAATAGGTAATGACCGGTAAAATGGGTCCGAAAATCTCCTGCTGCATTACCGGCAAATCAAACTGTACCGCATCCAGAATCGTAGGTGAAAAATAACGTTCTGACCTGTCAATTTGCCCACCATATGCAATCTTGGCTCCTTCAAGCAACGTGGCCAGTCGTTCCACGTTGGCATCGGATACAATTCGGGGATATTCACTGCTTTGTTGCGGATCTTTTCCATAAAACTGCTCCGTAACCCGGATCATTTCCTTGACCAGATCCTGCTTCACCTTCTCGTGGACCATCAGGTAATCAGGAGCAATACAGGTCTGTCCCGCATTGATCAGTTTGCCCCACATTATTCTTCTTGCTGCTTGTTTCAGGTTCACCTTTTCATCCACAATACAGGGGCTTTTACCACCCAGTTCCAGGGTGACCGGAACCATGTTTTTGGCTGCGGCCTGCATTACAATTTTACCCACATACGAACTCCCTGTGAAAAAAATATGATTGACTTTCAGCTGCAGTAATTGCTGCGACACCTCTACCCCGCCGTTTACCACATGAACCAACTTCTTCTCAAAATGGGTGTTGATCATCTTTTCCATTACCTGAGCGGTATGTTCGGAAATCTCAGAGGGTTTCAGAATCACCGTATTTCCAGCTGCCAGGGCCCCGATCAACGGAGCAATCAGCAATTGAAATGGGTAATTCCAGGGAGCAATAATCAACACTGTACCCATAGGCTCCTGAGTAACATAACTGCTGGCCGGGAAATTGATGAGGCCGGAAGACACTTTTTCAGGGCGCATCCATTCCTTCAAATTTCTCAGTACAAGCCGAAGCTCTTCCAGAACAAATCCAATTTCTGTTGAATAGGATTCAAATTTTGACTTGTGCAGATCCTGATAAAGCGCCTGATACAACTCCTCTTCATGGTTGCGAATAACCGTACGCAACTTTTTCAGGGCTTCCCGTCGAAAAGCATATTCTCTTGTCTTTCCGGAAGAGAAAAACTGCTGCTGATGATCAAGCAGCGCCTCAAATGGATTTTCAGGATTCTGCATTTTTATTAATCTTTTAAGTCATTGGGAAGAAAATCCATAAAAGTATCCCCCCTGAGACCAAGTCTCAGGGTTTCCATAGGAATAATCTCAGCGGGGGCAATATTACCCAGATTGACATTGGCACCAAAGTGTTTGATAAACCATGCCTGCTGTGATTTTTGCGGAGCTTCCCATATAATGCTTTCAAAGGGAAGGTGTTTTGAGATTTCGCTTATGAGTTCGAAATTGGCTTTACCGTTTAAATCGTAAATACCCACCGTACCGCTTTCGCGGGCTTCGGCAATCGTTTTGAACGAACCGGCTTCCAGTTCAGACTTCATCTGACTGATCCATTGATTGATGGGAATTTCCAGTCCCGCCACCTTGGAACCCACTTCCGAAACTACCGTATAGTCTTTTGCCAACAGGCTGATGTATTCACACTTTTTATCATGGTCCAGTGTCATGGAACCATCTGATATTTCCACGCTGTCGAATCCCAGTTTTTCCAAAAACCGTCTGTAATCATCAAACTGATCCCGAATACAAAAGGCTTCAAAAAGAGTTCCGCCCGGATATACCTTAATACCGTTTTTCTGATAAAGGGCAATTTTGTCCTTTACATTGGGGTTCACATACGAAGTACCGAAACCGAGTTTCAGAAAATCGATGAGATCTCCGGCAGTTTCAACCATGTCTTCAGCCTGACGCATGCCCAGCCCTTTGTCCATTACCATAGTAATCCCTTCAGTTCTGGGCATTTTAGTTCTTTCAGGTAAAAAATTCAATGTAACATCCATTATTTTATATTTTATTATTTCTTGGGTTCTTTATACAGATCCAGCATTTCCAGAAACCGATGATCTTCCATCAGTTCTGGAATATAATCCAGCAACTCAATATGACTTTCAAAATCGAGCTTAAAAGCCTGTTCCATGTGAAAATACGCATCTTCCAGTTTCCCCGAACGATAGAAATAGCCTGCCTGTCGAAACCAAAGCAATGCATTATCCCGGTTGGCATCGATGGCTGTGACCATGATATCCTGAGCCGTTTCAAAATCTCCCTGTAAGGCGTAAATCAATGAGTAATTCATCCAGGCTTCGACATAATTTTTACTGTTTTTCACCACTTCTTCAAAAAGGGTCGCAGCTTTATCGTATTCATTCAGCTGAAGGAACAAAACTCCCAGTTCAAATTTAATGTCATCCTGATGCGGAGCCAGTTCAATAGCCTTCTGATAATATTTGACCGCCATTCTGTTGCGGTCCTGTTTCATGAAAATCCGTGCCACCCCCGACCATGATTCAGGAAGTCGTTCATCTTTTTCCAGCGCCTGATTGTAATATTTCAACGCTTTTTCCAGGTCATCAAGACTTTCGTAACACTCCCCAATATAGCAATAGGTAATGGCTTCCGGCTGTTCCAGCTTAAATGTTTCTTTGTAAAGGTTGATGGCTTTACGAAACTGCTTCAGACTTGAATAGGAATTGGCCATATTGAAATAAGCGGCCGAAAAACCATCATCGATGGCCAATACAAATTCGTACGCCTGAATAGCCTTTTCATACAAATCGAGGGTACTGTAAAAAATTCCCAGATGAAACCAGGCATACGGCGAATAAGGATGTTCATCCAGAAAATTCGTATAGAATGATATGGCTTCCTCTTCTTTGTGGTTGATTTCAAAAAAGAAGGCAATCTCCTGGATCAGTTCGTCGGAATCAGGTTGCAGAAAAAGTGCTTTTTCCAGATACTTCAATGCATTATCAAAGTCATTCATGCTTTCGTATTCAAAAGCAATATTCGAAAGCACATCGCCCATGCGTTCCGTATCCGTCTGCAGCAGCTTTTTATATTCGCCAATGGCATCTTCGTGTCGCTCCATCATACCGAAAATTTCCCCGCGGGTAAAGAAAATCTCTTCATCACCGGGCTCCAGCATTTCCAGACGATCCAGAATCGCCAGTGCTTCATCATAATTGGATTCCAGGGCCAGCAATCGCGATTCTCTGATACCGAAAGAAGAACTGTGCGGATGTTGTTGATGCGCACTGTCAATGGCTTGTCGGGCCATCGTTCTTTCGTGGTTGTCCAGATAATAGTCGATGATGGTCTCAAATTCCTCCACATCAAAAAAATGGCCGTTCCCGGATTTCACCTGCTCTTCAAATCGCTGAATCAAAGCAGATATTTCATTTTCGGATTGCCATTCCAATTCTTCACTCATAAACTAAGATTGATTCGCAAAATTAAAATTTATAGTGTACTATCCGGGAAAAGATTCACAAATTTTCATAATATCAGCCCTTTCAGTTGAATGGAACAGTCCCTAAAATGACTAGCAGATTTGGATAAATCACCTCCGAAAATAAACTTTTTTAGTCAAACTATCTCCAGAAAGAATTGGGACTATCTGCATATTTTATACTTTTGTGAACCTGATTTTAATCTATCAAACAAAAGCCATCATGACACTGATCAAGTCCATTTCAGGCATTCGCGGAACCATCGGAGGAAGGGTTTCTGAAAACCTTACCCCTGTAGATGTGGTGAAATTTACCGCCGCATTTACCCGCTTTCATCAGATTCGCACCGGAAGTATGAAAATTAAACTGGTGGTGGGTCGTGATGCGCGTATTTCGGGAAGAATCATTGAACAACTAGTTCTTTCCACCGTTGCATCCATGGGTGCCGATGTGGTGAATACAGGACTTTCCACCACGCCGACAGTTGAAATGGCCGTTACGCATTTTCAGGCCGATGGAGGCATTATTTTAACAGCCAGCCACAATCCAACACAATGGAATGCGCTGAAGTTGCTGAATGAAAAAGGTGAGTTTCTTTCAGATGCCGATGGCAGACAAGTACTGGATCTGGCGGAACAAATGGATTTTGATTATGCCAAAGTTGATGAACTGGGAAGTATAACTGAAGAAAACGGGATGATTGATTACCATATTGAGGAAGTACTGAAACTCCCGCTGGTAGATACAAAACTCATCCGTGAAGCCGGATTTAAAATCGTTGTGGATGCTGTAAATTCCACCGGTGGCATGGCAATTCCACAATTACTTAAGGCACTCGGTGTGAGGGAGATTATTGAATTGTATTGCGAACCCAATGGTCAGTTCCCGCACAATCCGGAACCCTTACCGGAAAACCTGACCGAAATCTCTAAAACAGTCGTGGACCAAAATGCTGATCTGGGAATAGTAGTGGACCCGGATGTGGACCGGCTGGCATTTGTTATGGAAGACGGGAACATGTTTGGTGAGGAATACACACTGGTGGCTGTTGCCGACTATGTGCTGCACCATCAGAAAGGAAACACCGTTTCCAATCTTTCCTCCACACGGGCTTTACGCGATGTAACCGAAAAAGCAGGAGGAAGTTACCAGGCCTCAGCCGTTGGAGAGGTAAATGTGGTAGATAAGATGAAAGAAACCCATGCAGTAATTGGTGGTGAGGGCAACGGCGGTGTGATCTATCCTGCACTGCATTATGGTCGGGATGCCCTGGCCGGAACCGCTTTGTTCCTGACTCATCTAGCCCAAAAGAAAATGAAGATGAGCGAACTCAGATCTTCATATCCCGGATATTTCATTTCCAAAAACAAGATCAACCTCACAAACGGCATGTCAACCGAGACAGTCTTCAGAAAAGTGAAGGAACAATACAGCCAGTTTCCCGTGACTGATATTGACGGAGTAAAAATTGATTTCCCCGATGGCTGGGTACACTTACGGGCTTCCAATACAGAACCTATTCTGAGAGTTTATGCCGAATCAGTCTCCGTGGAAAAAGCCCAGGAATATGCCCGACAGGTCATGAACATGGTCTCGCAGTAGCTGTTCAAAACATTTTATTTCTGATTTTGCGGTTCGCTGAATTCTGCTTATATTTAGCAGGTTAAACTCTTTTTGCCATGAAGAAAGCACGAAAACGCAATACCGGCTACCAGCTTGTCGAATTCAAACTTTCCAAAAAACAAATGAAATCCCTGAGAAACTATTGTCGTGCCCGCAAGACTACTCCCACCAAACTGATCAAAAAAAGCATCCGGTACTATACGGAACATTTCTCCGAGGGCGTTCCTCAAAAATATTATGCCACAGCCAACCAGCTCGACATGTTCCACGATCCCGAAAAAGAAGAAACCCCGCTCAGCTTGTTTTAGCCGGGCAGGGTTCAGATACTTTTTTAACCGTTCGAATTTATTTTGCCTTTATTTCCAGCGTACTGATCTTCCTTCCTTCCGATAATTTGTATTTCACTTTTCGGTCGCTGATATAGGCCTTTTTCGGTATGTTGTACCTTTTTAAATCAAAAAAATCGCCTCCGTTTTCCATACGGTATTCAACGGTAATGGAAACCACCCGCTTCAAGCCCCTATTGGCCCCGCGTTTGGTTTCAATGATCCACTTTTTCATGTTGTTTTTACTGCCTTCGATGAATACTGACGTTTTACCACTGCGACTTTTGATGACCTGAAATGTCAATCCCATGTTGGTCAAAGCTTCCTGAACAGAAGGAATATCGCTTTTCAGCAAATCATTGGCAATTTCCAGATCCGTTTTCACTTCCTGTGCCTGGATCATGACAGCAGAAAAAAGAAAAACAGTAAGGAATATTAGCTTTTTCATTTGAACTATATTTTACATCCTAATCTATTCCGAACAAGCAGATAATAAACAATATTTTCCATCCCACTGATTGCTACGGGGTTGTCAAATATAAACAAAATATTAAAACCGGTTAAAAAGAACCTGTCGACTTATTTGAAGTCACTGAGGATAATCTTTTTGAAACCCGCGGTGGCGTAACTATGGAATTTGCCATCTTTTCCCGACCAGATAAAAAATGCTTCCATCGATGGATGACTTTCCACAAAAGCTCTGGATTTCGGATAGCCCATAACCATAAAAGCCGTGGCATAAGCATCCGCCAGTGCCGTATTATTGGTTAACACAGAAACACTCAGCAATGAATGCTGCACCGGATAACCGGTTGCCGGGTCAATGGTATGGGAATAGCGAATTCCGTTTTTGATGTAATATTTCCGGTAACTTCCTGAAGTTGCCACCGACATGTTGTTCAGGGCAATGACTGCTTTTACGGTACGCGGTGAATCAGCATCAGCGGCCGGTTTTTCAATCCCCACGCGCCAGGGGCCATCCGGTTTTCTACCGTGTCCAACGACTTCACCGCCTATATCGATTAAATAGTTTTCTATCCCTTTGGATTTCAGGTAGCGGGCCACCACATCATCGGAGTAGCCCTGTGCAATACCGTTGAAATCTATTTGCATCCGGGGATCGGCTTTGATCACTTTGCCATCCACAATTTTTATCTTCTGATACCCCACGAACTGTTTCAAACTGTCCACCATATGCTGGGTCACATTTTCCCGGTTTTCAAAACCAAAGCCCCACACTTCCACTTCAGGTCCGACAGTCATGTCAAAAGCACCGTTCGTGGCCCTACTCACTTCCTGAGAATAATTGAAGTTTCCAATAAAGTTAGAATCCAGCACCACCGTACTGTCGTCACGGTTCACACGCGATATTACAGAATTTGGCTTCCACAGTGAACACGACATATCAAAGGCATTCAGAATGGAATCAATTTGCGCATGAAAATTTCTATTCTGTGCATCGTAATAAGTGATGTTGTAATAGGTTCCCTGGGCACTTCCCTTCAAATTTACCCGGTGTTCGTTATCGGGAGCGCATCCCGAAAAAGAAACGGCCATCACTGACAGCATGACCAATATTGAAATAAAACCCTTTTTCATCTGATTTGTTTTTGTCCGAGTTGATCGGAATTGATTGTAAAACTTTTGCAGGAACATTTTATTGTACCAACAGGCCAAAAAAAACATGAATGGCCCCAGGGAGCCATTCATGTTGTACTTAATCTATTGTCATTGTTTATCCTCCGAAGTCGTCGAAGGCGATCATTTCTTTGGGAACTCCCAGATCGTCCAGCATTTTGAGAACAGCTGCATTCATCATAGGGGGTCCGCAGAGATAATATTCAATTTCTTCCGGTTCCGGATGGTTGGCCAGGTAATTGTCGAAGACCACCTGGTGAATGAATCCGGTTTTCCCATCCCAGTTATCCTCGGGCAACGGTTCGGAAAGAGCAATATGGAAATTAAAGTTTTCGTTTTCTTTTTCAATTTCTTCAAACTGATCCACGTAGAAAAGTTCTTTTTTCGAACGACCGCCATACCAGAAAGTAGCTTTCCGATCGGTATGCTCGGTTTTAAATAGGTGGAAGATGTGCGAGCGCATGGGAGCCATACCGGCACCACCACCGATGAACATCATTTCGCGTTTGGTATCCTTGATAAAGAATTCACCGTAAGGGCCTGAAATGGTCACCTTATCTCCCGGTTTTCTCGAGAAAATATAGGAAGAACAAATCCCCGGATTCACGTTCATAAAGCCATTCTTTTTGCGATCCCAGGGCGGAGTAGCGATACGAATGTTCAGCATGACAATGTTTCCTTCAGCAGGATGGTTGGCCATGGAATAAGCCCGGAACAGGGGTTCCGAGTTCTTCATTTTCAAATCCCACATTTTGAAATGATCCCAGTCACCGTGGTACTCTTCGTCAATGTCCATGTCTTTGAATTCCACTTCCGTTTTGGGCACATCAATCTGAATATACCCTCCGGAACGGAAATCCAGGTGTTCACCTTCCGGAAGTTTCACTACAAATTCCTTGATAAAGGTAGCCACATTGTTGTTGGAAACCACTTCGCATTCCCATTTCTTGATGCCGAAAATTTCTGCCGGTACCTGAACTTTCATGTCCTCTCGAACTTTAACCTGACAGCCCAGACGCCAGTTATCCTGTTGTTCCTTTCGGCTGAAGAAGCCTTTTTCGGTCGGCAGAATGGAACCTCCGCCGTCGGTAATCTGAACACGACACATGCCGCAGGTACCCCCACCACCACATGCGGAAGGCAGGAATACTTTTTCGTTGGAAAGGGTACTCAGCAAGGAACTGCCGGGATTTACCTCGATTTCTTTTTCATCGTTAATAGTGATCTTCACATTTCCTTGTGGAGTTAGCTTGGCTCTTGCAAAAATCAAGAGTGCGACCAGCAACAAAATCACCAAAAGAAAGACCGCTATACTGAGCAATACAATGGTGCCGATTCCTATTGATAATAAAATCATTTGTTATCTATTTTTAAAATTTAATTCCCAGGAAACTCATAAAGGCAATCCCCATAAGTCCGGTCAAAATAAATGTAATTCCAATTCCTCTCAATGCCGGGGGCACGTTTGAATAACGGATTTTCTCACGGATGGCAGCAATAGCAACAATAGCCAGGAACCATCCGAAACCGGAACCCAAACCAAAGGCAGTGGCTTGTCCCAGACTGGGGTAATCGCGTTCCTGCATAAACAGGGAACCACCAAGAATGGCACAGTTCACAGCGATCAAAGGGAGAAAGATACCCAGAGAGTTGTACAAACTGGGAGAAAATTTCTCTACCACCATTTCCACCAGCTGGGTCATGGCTGCAATCACAGCAATAAAGATGATAAAGCTCAAAAAGCTCAGATCAAGGTTGGCAAAGGCAGGACTCAGCCAGTCCAAAGCACCGGGTTTCAGCACGTATTGATTCAACAAATAGTTGACCGGCACGGTAATGCCCAGCACAAAAGTTACTGCGGCACCCAATCCGATAGAAGTATCAACGGTTTTTGAGACAGCAAGGAAGGAACACATGCCCAGGAAATAGGCAAACACCATGTTGTCTACAAAAATCGACTTAATAAATATGTTAAAAATCTCTTGCATAGTCTTGTATCTTTAGCTTGGTACTATTTTTCTTCGATTAATGATCTGTTGTAGTAGCGCTGTACCCAGATGATCACTCCAACGGTGATCAAAGCCATGGGCGGAAGGATCATCATTCCGTTGTTTTCATATCCGGCCTGATACAGACTGTGAGGAATGATTTCGAAACCAAAGATGGTTCCCGAACCAAACAGTTCTCTGAAGAAGGCCACCACCAGCAAAATAAGTCCGTAACCCAGACCATTTCCAACTCCGTCAAGGAAAGCAGGCCAGGGCTTATTACCCATAGCAAAAGCTTCCAAACGACCCATGATGATACAGTTGGTAATGATCAGTCCGACAAACACCGAAAGCTGTTTACTGACATCGTAAACAAAAGCTTTCAGGATCTGGTCCACGAGAATTACCAATGTAGCCACAACGACCAATTGAACAATGATACGGATACGCGGAGGAATTCCGTTGCGCAACAACGAAATAACCAGATTTGAGAAGCCCGTCACCACCGTCACAGCCAGAAACATGACAAAAGCAGGTTTCATTTTAGCCGTCACGGCCAATGCTGAACAAATACCCAAAACCTGAACCGTAATGGGGTTGTTCAAATTAACAGGACCTGTTAACAGCTTAATATTCTTAGCTGAAAACAAAGGCTCTTTTTCCATTTTTTCTGTACTCATATCCTAAATCTTATCTGTTTTTCTTTATATAAGCTAAATAACTATCCAGCACGTCTTTGATCATATCGTTCACACCGTTGCTGGTCAAAGTTGCACCGGAAAGGGCATCCACACCATGGATGCGTTGACCGGTAGGCAGTTTCTTAACACCACCTTTTACCACTTCAATGGAAGTAAAATCACCGTTCTTATCGAAGATCTCTTTTCCGATAAACTGATCTTTGAATTTAGCCGATTTTATTTCACCACCCAGACCAGGAGTTTCCGACTGGTCGCCAAAATAGACACCGATTACAGTATTCAGATCAGAAGAAAGGGCCATGTTTCCCCAGATGGGACCCCACAAACCAGTTCCCCGCATGGGGATAATATAAATTTTCTGACCGTCTTTATCGGCAATGTACAAAGGCAACACATACGGTTTGTTGTGTGCTTTTTTATACAATTCCATTTTCAAATCCAGTTTAAAGGCAGGAGCCTCGTCTTTAGGGCTCTTGGTGTAGTTGCTTACAACATCGCCTTTTGGATTAATCACCAACTCCTCCACAATGTATTTATTGAAGTATGGAATAGCGTTGGTTGCATTGACACCTTCAACGCGGGCAGCAGATAAGATGCCTTCCATTTTGTCAATAGCCTTGTTTCTTTCCTGGAAAGGCTTCAGCAATACAGAAGCCAGCGAAAGAAAGGCTGCTGCCAGAATAACCAAAATGGCCGCGTATCTGAATATATAACCATTTGTATACATAGTTGTACCTTTCTTATTTGTTTACGGCAATTGCTGCCCGTTTTAATCGTTTTTTAATATTGGATTTCACCACAAAGTGGTCGATGAGCGGAGCAAATGCATTCATCAACAGGATGGAGAGCATCACCCCTTCCGGATAACCCGGATTCACCACCCGGATCAATACCGCAATCAAACCAATCAGGAAGCCATAGTAATATTTTCCTTTGGTCGTCTGAGCCGAAGTTACCGGATCGGTTGCCATAAATACGGCTCCGAAAGCAAAGCCCCCCATAATCAGGTGATCCCAGGGTGCAATGTGCATGTATTGATTGGAAGCGGGACCTACCAAATTAAAGATGAGTCCCATAAACAGTCCGCCGGCAAACATGGAAAGCATCACCCTCCAGCTGGCGACACCGGTCAGCAATAAAATCACCGCTCCGACCAGAATCCAGAAGGTGGAAGTTTCACCTACAGAACCGGGTATGTACCCCCAGAACATATCGTGAAACGAAGGGAAATTACTGAAATTATTAACCAGTGCTTTGGACAAAGGAGTAGCTCCGGAGAAGGTATCCAATTTGTCGGCAATCCATACCTTGTCACCCGACATATTTCCGGGATAAGCAAAGAAGATAAAAGCACGGGCGGTTAATGCCGGATTGAACACATTCATACCGGTACCCCCGAACACTTCTTTACCAAAAATGACAGCAAATGCCACACCAATGGCCAACTGCCACAACGGAAGATCCGGCGGAACAATCAACGGAATCAGCAAACCGGAAACCAGGAAGCCTTCGTTTACTTCTTCGTGACGAATTTGTGCGAATATAAATTCAATACCCAAACCTACCGCATAGGAAACAACAACCAAAGGCAATACCTTACCCAATCCGTAAAGGAAATTGGTCAGGAAATCAGGATGTTGTCCGTAGGATAAGTAATGTTCGTAACCCACGTTCCAAGTTCCGAAAATAAAAGCAGGTACCAAGGCAATGATGACCGTAAACATGAATCGTTTCATATCCACTGCATCTCTGATGTGAGCCCCAGTTTTCGCTACCGTATTCGGAACAAAGAGAAAAGTTTCAAAGGCTTCGAAAGTAGACTCCAGATTGTGGAGCTTTCCGCCTTTCTGAAATTTGGGTTTTTGTTTATCTAAAATTTTTCTCAGCGCTTTCATGCGAATATTTTGAATTTCTGATATTATTAACTCATTTCCTGACGCATCAGGTCCAGTCCTTCGCGAACGATTTTCTGAATCTCGGTCTTGGAGACATCCACCACTTCGCAAAGGGCAAAATCCTCTTCATCCACCTCATAGATACCCAGGTTTTCCATCATGTCAATATCCTGAACCATAATGGCTTTGATCAGTTGCATGGGGTAAATATCAAACGGGAATACTTTTTCAAAGATTCCGGTCGCTACAAAGGCTCTTGGTCCACCATGTATGTTGGAATCAACACGGTATTTTTTATTCGGGAAAAGGACTGTGGGAAAGGTCTTTGAAATGCTGAATTTACCAAATCCGGGAGCCAGCCAACCCAAAAACTCAAAATAATCTCCTTCGGGGATGACTGTTACATGAGCATGGTAAGCTCCGATAAAACCATCGCTTTCGATGGCCGTTCCGGTAAGCACATTTCCACTGATACAGCGTAAATTACCTTCCTTCACATTGTCTTTGAGCATCTCGGTAATGGCCGCCCCTTTCCGGGTTTTAAAATAGCGTGGATTTTTCACTTCCGATCCGGTCAATGCCACCATGCAGGAAGCATCATACGTTCCTGTCAGGAACAAACGACCGATGGTCAGCACATCCTGAGCCGATACATACCATACCATTTCCCCTTTGTTTAAGGGATCTATACGGCTGATATGAACACTCACATTCCCAGATGGGTGTGGTCCCTGGAAAGTGTTGATCTGAACATTTTTGGCATCCAGAAATTCACTGGCCAGCGTTTTTTTCTTGTGTACATTCAAATGTACTGTACCGTCGGTGAGCTTGGTGAGCACATCCAGACCCGATTGAAATTCCTTTCCGTAACCGTGCACTAACAGGTCGTAATCGGGAGCCAAGGGTGCACTGTCAAATGCCGAAACAAAAATTGCTTTAGGCATGTCAGTCGGCTTGGCAATAACGGAATAAGGCCTCTGACGAACAACAGGCCACACACCGCTTTTCAGCATCTTGTCAATAATTTCTTCCCGTTTCATGGAAGAAACATTGGCTTTGCCAAAATCCAGCGATTCATTTTTTCCATCCGATTCAACAACTACTTCCAGGATCTTTCTTTTTTCTCCCCGCCTGATGTCCAGAATTTTTCCGCTGACCGGTGAAGTAAAAAAGATTTCTTCACGGTATTTATCGAAAAATAACGGACTTCCTGCCTTTACTTCATCACCGGTTTTCACCAACATTTTCGGGAAACAGCCAATAAAGTCGCTCGGTTTAACAGCAAATAAACGGGAATTGAGGTCAACAACGGTTTTCTCGGCCCCTCCTAACAATTTGATATCAAGGCCTTTCTTAATAGAATAGATAGTTGACATATATAAATAAATTCATGTTAATTTTTCGGGGTGCAAGTTAAATATTTAACAGCTAAAAGTCCTAATAAATCTAAAAAAAATTTAAATCAATTCCAGACCCCAAGTGTTTCAACGTTTTAAGGGAAAAAGTCGTGTCACAAAGGGAGAAATAATTATATATTTGTCGCACACTGACGGCGCCTAATGAACATAAAACCATGCTGAAATATTTATTTTTTAACCTGTTTATCGTTTCTTTGCTACTGATGAACCTGCCTGCAACTGCAGGGAATTTCGTCAATCAGAACAAGATTTATGACCCCAACATTGTTACGGTTCAACTCTACCCTGTGGGAGAACCACTGAAAGACCCGGTCATCGAACTGAACTCCAACCAGCAATTGCAGCTTAGCTTTGATGATCTGAGCAATCAGTACGATTCCTATCAATACACCTTTATTCGTTGTACTTCCGACTGGCAAACCTCCTCCATCAATAAGGACGATTACCTGCAGGGATTTTTCTCCGAAAACATTACCAATTATCAGTTTTCCTTCAACACCCGGGCCGGATATGTGCATTACGAGCTGGTTTTTCCGTCAAAGGAAATGAGTCCTAAACTATCGGGTAATTACCTATTAAAGGTGTACCGCAACGAAAACGGACAACAACAGGTTGTTTTTACACGCAGGTTTTTTGTTGTGAACCCCACAGTTACTGTTCATGCTAAGGAGAGCCGCAACATGATCGACCTTTCAGAAAACCAGAAACAACAACAAATTACATTGAACTGTACCACACCCAACTCGTTTTCAGACAATCCGCAACAGCGATTCAATATCACCATTCGTCAAAACGGTCGGTGGGACAATGCCAAAACGGACCTGCACCCGACTTCTGTTTCTCCCAACAGCCTGTTCTTTGATTATCCGGAAGGCATCATTTTCAACGGAGGGAATGAGCCCCGATTCTTCGACATGAAAAGTTACTGGTATCTGGCACAGAACATCGCCAGGATCACTCCGGAGACCAATTATTATAAAGTGTGGTTGCATACTGCTTTTCCTCGTGCCGGCCAACCCTATGAGACCTATTCAAATATTATGGGTCGTGAACTCATTACTGCCCGCAAAGATCAAAATCCTGCTACTGAAGGCGATTATGCCATCGTTACTTTCAGGTTGAAAATACCCGAAATTCCTTCGGCTTCAGTCTACATCCTGGGCCAGGTAACGGGATGGAATTACAGCGATGAAAACAAGATGCTATACAACCCAAAAACACAGGAATACGAAGGGAAGCTATTTCTAAAACAAGGATACTATGAATATTGGTATTCGGTAGTGCCTGACGGACAAACGAAGGGCACCCTTACCCGCGTGGAAGGCAACCACTGGGAAACCAACAACACTTATACTATATATGTGTATTACCACAACCGCATGCCCGAATACGACCGGCTGGTTGGAATCCAGACGCTTACGGCTCAGTAAATAATAAAATGAAAAAAACCACGGAGAATTCAGAGCATGATACCTGGGGCAGTTATTGTAGCGCATGGCATTTTGTAAAATCTGAACGTCTAAGTGTAATTGAAGAAGTTATGCCGCCCCATAGCCAGGAGAAGAAACATTATCATCAATTCTCCCAACAGTTTTTCAAAATCCTAAGTGGAAAAGCCACATTTGAAATCGACGATGAAATTGTTGAAATTGAAAAAGAACAAGGGATCCACATCCTTTCCAAAACAATACATCGTATCAGAAATGATCAACCTGAAAACCTTGAGTTTATAGTAATTTCCGAGCCAACGACAAAAGGCGACCGGTTTGACCATCCAGATAATGAAAACTGATTTCCGGAATATCCACTACCTAAAATCGGGTAACGCCAGACAGCAAAGGGCATATACCACACTGATCCGGCATCAAATAATGTCAAAGCTCATTGCCTTTGATCCCATTCTCGTGGGCACCCTACCGATTAATATAGATATTGAAACCAGCGATCTGGACATTATCTGCCATTGCTCCGATCCGGATCAGTTTGCCGGACTGGTTTCGAACACATTCAAACACCACCGATATTTTTCAATTAAAAGAACCACAAAACAACATCTTCAAACAATTGTAGCCAGGTTTCAGGCGGATGATTTTGAGATAGAGATCTTTGGGCAAACCGCACCAACGCAACAACAAAATGCCTACCGGCACATGATCATCGAGCACAAACTCCTGCTGGAAAGAGACGAAGCCTTCAGACAACAAATTATCGAGCTTAAAAAAAGGGGGTACAAAACTGAACCTGCTTTTGGAATTGCACTGGGATTAAAAGGGAATGCCTACGAAGAATTACTCAGATTTGAATCCTAAAATCAACCGTTAAAGGACAAAAACATTTCTTCAGAATCTTTATACAAAGCCGAAAACAAGTCGCATCGTGCTTTATTTGGAAAACCTTCTAAATCGTTTGAATCCACTGCATTTTAACATCTTTATTTGTACTTTTCAAAAGATTTGCGTACCTATGCAGGCTCAAAAGGAGATCGCTTATGCATGCACTGGAAGCACTGGACCACGTTCGCCTGAATTTTAGTCCGGCCAGCTTACACATCCTGAATTTGACGCTGGCTTTTGTTATGTTCGGAGTGGCGCTGGACATAAAACTTCAACATTTTAAGGACATCTTTTTTAAACCCAAATCGGCTATTGTAGGCATATTTTCGCAGTTTCTGGCCCTTCCTTTTTTAACCTTTGTATTGGTTATTTTGCTGAGAAAATACATCACCCCCACCATCGGTTTGGGGATGATTCTGGTAGCTGCCTGTCCGGGTGGAAACATCAGTAATTTTATTTCGGCACTGGCCAAGGGCAATGCTGCCCTCTCTGTTAGCCTGACTGCATTTGCCACGATTTCAGCTGTTATCATGACACCTGTAAATTTTGCTTTCTGGGGTAAATTATATACCGGCTTCCTGGAAAAACATGCCCATGCCGACCAGCTGGTAAGACCGCTCGATATTGACTTTTGGCAGATGTTTCAAACCGTATTTGTGATCCTGGGTATACCCTTGGTTTTAGGATTGTTTATCAACCACAAATGGCCCGGGCTGGCAAAAAAGATTATGGGTCCGATTAAAAAACTATCCATCCTTGCTTTTGTCGCTATCGTGGTGTTTGCTTTCGCCAAAAATTTTGATCACTTCATGCGGTATGTTCAGTATGTATTCTTCCTGGTTTTGGCACACAATGCATTAGCGCTGGGAACCGGCTATACGTTGGGACGTATTTTCAAACTTTCCAAAAAGGACAAGAAAACCATCTCCATCGAAACCGGGATTCAGAATTCAGGCCTCGCCCTGGTACTGATCTTCAATCCCAAAATTTTTCCACCCGACATGGAACTGGGAGGAATGGCTATCATTGCAGCCTGGTGGGGTATTTGGCACATGGTATCGGGACTGACCATGGCTTTCATCTGGTCCGGAGCTTATAAGAAATATAATTTTAATTTTTTGACCAACAACGTTCAGAATGGGGATTGAAAGTATTGAGAAATTTTCATTTCGGTATCTTTTACTCAAGCTTTACGGTAAATTCTGGCACGACTACATTTTCTATAAAAAGGTGGTTTATGTGAATCGTGATTCAGTACCGTGGGATCAACACCTGATCTTTACACCTAACCACCAGAATGCGCTCATGGATGCCCTGGCCATTGAATTATCCTGGAGCAATCAGTTTGTTTTTGTGGCTCGCTCTGACATCTTTAAAAAGAAATTTATAGCCCGGTTGCTCTACTTCCTGAAAATCTTGCCCGTATACCGTATCCGGGATGGGTATGATTCATTGAAAAAGAACGAAATCACTTTCAAAAAGACACTGGATATTATCCGTAACAAGAATGGGTTTGTGATCATGCCCGAAGGGAATCATGCAGGATTCCGCCGACTGAGACCCTTACGCAAAGGTTTTGCCCGTATCGCCTTCCAGGCTGAAGAAGCAACGGGTTACAGTCTGGATATCAAACTGATCCCCGTGGGAATCAGCTACAGCAATTATGAGAACTTTCGCAGTGATTTATTGGTCATTTTCGGGGAACCGGTTTCGGTATCCGAGTTTTATGAGGATTATAAGGAAAGTCCGGCAGTTGCTTACAACAAGATCAAAATTGTATTATCGGAAAAAATGAAGCCTCTGATGATCGAAATTGAAAGTGATGAGAATTACGAAGTCATTGATCTGTTGCGTGGCATGTATGAAAAGTTCGGAGCCCGGCATTTAGGATTAAAACCCAACAAACTCTACGAGCAATTTAAAACACATAAGGCCATCATCAAGGTGCTGGAACAAGAGGAAAGGGCCGAAAGCAACGATTTTAGAGTATTGGCTGAGAAAACCAAAACTTACATCAAAAACATGGCCGAATTAAAATTGAATCCAACTGTTTTTGGTAAAAATGCCGGAAATTGGTTCTGTTTTATTTTCAAGACCTTGCTTTTGATCCTTGGTTTCCCGTTCTTCATCTATGGATTGATAAACAACGGACTCCCCTATTTTCCAACATTCCGCATCACAAGATTATTCAAGGACCGCCAATTTCACAGTTCCTTTAAATTTGGAATTCCTTTTTTTCTTACCCCTGTATTTTATCTGTTGCAGACTTTGTTGGTCTTTGCCGTATCGGGAAGTATTATATGGGCCGGTTATTACCTTATCAGTTTGCCGCTGTCAGCCATCATCGCATGGAAATATTCTCGGTTGTACCTAAATACCCTGATAGACTTCAGAATAATCAGGAACAGAAATAGGGATCAGTTCAAAGAAAGTAAACGGTTATATCAGGAACTATTGAAACAAACAGATCAACTCTTCAAAAAGAACCTCAACAGCGAATAATTCCTAAAGTTGAATTGTTCCTTCGAACACTTTTTCGGCCGGTCCACGGAGCCATACATTCACGAACTCGTCGCCGTCTGAATCAAAATGTACCTGGAAGTTTCCACCCCGGGACTGTATCTCCAGATCTTTTCTTCCAGTCTTTAAGAATGCTGCCATAGCCGAAGCCGTCACTCCGGTACCGCAAGACAGAGTTTCATCCTCTACACCACGTTCATAAGTTCGTACAAACAGTCGGTCATCGCTCAGTTCCACAAAGTTAACATTAGTTCCTTCGGGCGCAAAACGGGAATCATGTCGGATTTGACGTCCTTTCAGTACCACATTCATGGATTCCAGCTGATCTACAAATTCCACATAATGGGGCACCCCCGTGTTTAAAAAGTAATATTCTGAATTTTGTTCTACGTTTTTTACATCCACCATTTTAAGCGAAACATCATAGCACGTTCCTTTTTTCACTTCCGATTCGATCACCGCTTCATGTACACCATCGGAAGCCAGGAAAATCATTTTTTCCTTGGCAAAACCTTCCACATAGGCCAATGAAGCAATACTGCGACCTCCATTGCCGCACATTGTCGCCATTTTTCCATCGCTGTTGTAATAATGCATCTCAAAATCGTAAGCCTCAGAAGGGCGTAGAATCATCAAACCATCGGCACCAATTCCAAAATGCCGGTCACACAATGTACGGATCTGTTGCTCTGACAATGACACGTTGTCGGAATCTTCCACGATCATGATAAAATCATTGCCGTTGGCCTGGAATTTTTGAAATTTCATGGTTTAATTTTTAATAATTGTTAAAAACACAGAACGCTTCCCTTTTTTGGTTCAATTTTTGAGTAACCAATTTAGTTTCAATCAATCATCTTAACAAAGATTAACTTTTCATTGAAACTATTGGAGCAGAACTTACGTTAAACAAAGAACAAAATTAGAATATTTTAAAAAGCGTAAGCCAATTTTAAAAATAAAAGTAATTCTCTCATATTTATGAAAACAACAGTAAAAAGTTTTTTGGGTGCTGCTGCAGGAACAGCAGTTATTTTGTTGGTTTACACCCTTGCTTTCAATCATCAACACAACATCAGCAGAGAACAGTCTGTGATGCAGACCAAAACGGTACAACCCTCACCACCGATCAAAGCAGCTTCGTTTTATGCGCCCGGCAATACCGACTTTGTGGAGGCAGCACAAAAATCTGTGGATGCCGTGGTGCACATCAAAACAATTATCGGAATGAAGCCCCAGCATTACGACGACTTTTTCGGACAGCTTCGTGACTACTTGTATGGTCGCCGGCCGGCCAACTCCACGTTGGTTGCTTTTGGTTCCGGAGTGATCATCTCTCCTGACGGATACATTGTCACCAACAACCATGTGGTGGCCGGTGCCGATAAAATCACCGTAACTTTCAACAACAAACAGGAATTAACGGCCAAGGTAATTGGCACCTCCGCATCGAGTGACCTGGCAGTGATCAAAGTGGATGCCAAAGATTTACCCTACCTGACCTATGGAAATTCAGATGATTTAAAAGTAGGTCAGTGGGTGCTCGCTGTGGGGAACCCGTTCAACCTGACCTCCACTGTTACGGCCGGTATAGTGAGCGCCAAAGCAAGGGATATTCATATTCCCGGAGCTCAATCCGACATAGAATCATTTATTCAGACTGATGCTGCAGTGAATCCCGGAAACAGCGGCGGGGCATTGGTTAACACACAGGGTCAGCTGGTAGGCATCAACACTGCCATTGCATCCAAAACCGGAGCGTATGAGGGCTATTCATTTGCCATCCCGGTGAACTTGGTAAAAAAAGTTGTGGGCGATCTTATGAAATACGGACACATCCAACGGGCTTACCTGGGAATTCAAATCAGAGATATTGACGAACAACTGGCTAAAGAAAAAGGGCTAAAAAACCTGGAAGGTGTTTATGTAGCCGAGGTAATTCAACCCGGTGGAGCCTCCGAAGCCGGCATGCATGCTGGAGACATCATCAAAGCAGTGAATGGCAAACCGGTGAAAGGGATTGCCACGTTCATGGAAATACTCGGGCAATACAGTCCGGGCAATGTTATTCAGGTTACCATTCAAAGAGATCATCACCTGAAAACACTCAAAGTAACCCTGAAAAACAGGGAAGGATCTCTAGCTGTTGTGAAAGCAGAACATCCCTTTTTTAACGACAAGCTGGGTGTGGAGCTGAAAGGAATTTCAGATGCTACCATGAACCGCTTGAGGATTAGTCACGGTTTACGCATCACAAGGGTTGAAGACGGCATATTAAGCAACGGTGGTATCTCCAAAAACTTCATCATCACCGAAGTGAACAACCACAGCGTTTCCAATAAAAAAACACTGGAAGCCGCTTTGAAAATCAGCAGTCAGCAAAACGGAGTAGTAAAGATGAAGGGGATGTATCCCAATGGAATGAAAATATCTTTTGAATTTATGCTCTAAAAATTTGTTGTTTAGAATTTTTTTAAATAACTTGCTGAAATAATTGAATAATAGTATTTAACGTTTATCTTTTATAATACACTACAATGAGACAACTGAAAATAACCAAATCGATCACCAACCGCAATACTGCCTCTCTTGATAAATATCTGCAGGAAATCGGAAAAGAAGAACTGATTACTGCGGAAGAAGAAGTTGAACTGGCACGGAAGATTAAAGCCGGTGATGAAAGGGCCTTGGAAAAACTCACCAAAGCCAATCTTCGGTTTGTGGTATCGGTGGCCAAACAATATCAAAATCAGGGACTCAGTCTCCCCGACCTGATCAACGAAGGAAATGTCGGACTGATCAAAGCGGCTCGTCGTTTTGATGAAACCCGCGGTTTTAAGTTCATATCCTATGCCGTTTGGTGGATTCGGCAATCCATATTGCAGGCACTGGCCGAACAATCGCGTATAGTCCGCCTACCGCTGAACCAGGTAGGTTCTCTGAATAAGATAAAGAAGGCTTCCATGGCACTGGAACAAAAGTATCAGCGCATGCCTTCCACCGACGAAATTGCTAAGGAAATGGATATTTCTGAAAGCAAAATTGATACCGCCATGAAAATAACCACCCGGTATGTTTCCATGGATGCCCCCATTGCTTCTGACGAAGACACCACACTGATGGATGTATATGTTCCTTCCGGAACTCCCAATACGGACGACGAACTGATTCAGGAGTCGTTGCGTAAGGAAATTGAACGATCCCTTTCCACGCTCAGCGAAAAAGAAAGAGACGTCATCAACCTGTATTACGGGATTGGTATGAACCATGGTTTGACCCTGGAAGAAATCGGAGCCAAGTTTGATCTGACCCGTGAAAGGGTACGCCAGATCAAAGAAAAAGCCATCCGGCGATTGCGCCATACTTCGCGAAGCAAATTGCTGAAAGCGTATCTGGGTTAAGAAACCAGCTTACGATCGGTGAACAAATAACAGATTAATTTAATGGCGGATAGAAAATTCTATCCGCCTTTTTTTTTACATTTGTCGGACAGCTTATTTCTTAACCATCAAATAAATAATGGACAATGAATTCCAAAAAAGACATGAATGGAAACTACGAAGTTTCCCTGAATGACTGGGCTTATCAGGAAAAACTGGCCAACGAATTCATCAGTGTGCTTTACAAACTTTTTTATGACAAGAGTATCGAATTGGTCTTGTTTCGAGAGCAACTGATCGACCGAAGTGCCAGCGTAATCCTGTACCGTCATTCCTATGCCGAAAACATCATCGACAAGCCCCTGCGCATCAAAGAGTCCTTGAAACTGGCCAAGGCTATCTTACGCGCCAACATCGGAGCTTCCCGCATCGACATCGGTAAACTGAACCAGGAATGGACCCTGGAACAAGCCAATTTTGTAGATGAGGAAGATTTTCTTCAGTTTAAACTGAAACACCTGATGGCGCATAACAATACGCCCTGTAAACCCCGGGATGTGATCCTCTACGGGTTTGGTCGTATCGGACGTCTGCTGGCTCGGGAACTGATCATTCAGGGAAACGGAAAACAACTGCGCGTACGGGCCATCGTTACCCGCGGAAACGACGACCTGCACATCATCAAACGGGCTTCACTCTTCCGTCACGATTCCATCCACGGTCCTTTCCGTGGTGTAGCCATCGAAAATATGGATGACAAAACCATCTATATTAACGGACATAAAGTCCTCATGCTGGCAGCCAATAATCCCGATGACATTGACTACACAGAATACGGCATCAAAGATGCCATTCTGATTGACAACACCGGGATTTACCGTGACCGGGAAAGCCTCAGCAAGCATCTTCTGGCCAAAGGAATCGGAAAAGTACTCTTGACAGCTCCCGGAAAAGGAGACATCCCCAACATCGTATATGGGGTCAACGAAAAAAATGTGAACGTTAAAGACGAACAAATTTTTTCCGCGGCATCGTGTACGACCAATGCAGCCACGCCGATACTTTATCTCATTGAAAAGGAATTTGGTATTGTTAAAGGACATATTGAAACAGTACACTCCTACACCAACGACCAGAACCTGTTGGATAACTTCCACAAAAAATACCGTCGGGGAAGGGCTGCTCCGCTGAACCTGGTGATTACAGAAACCGGTGCTGCCAGTGCAGTGGCCAAGGCTATTCCTCAACTGGAAGGCAAACTGACCGGTAACGCCATCCGTGTTCCAACACCGAATGTCTCGCTGGTAATTATGTCGATAAACCTGAAAAAAGAAACAACGGTTGAACAGGTAAACGATCTGATGCTGAAGGCTTCCTTAGACGGGGACCTGGTACAGCAAATCAAATATTCCACTTCCAACGATGCCGTATCATCCGATTTCATTGGTGAATCGGCGACATCCATTTTCGACAGTCAGGCAACCATTGTTTCCAGCGACAAAAAAAGCATCGTGGTGTATGTTTGGTACGACAATGAGTTTGGCTATGCTCTGCAAGTGATCCGGGTAGCGAAAATGATTGCCGGTGTAATCCGCCCCACTTATTATTAAATTAAAGTTAAAATTTTATTCCCATAATACCGATGCGAGCCGGAACAATGTTCCGGCTCGCATAATTTATGCCCTTTTTCACACCTTTCGTTAAATTATCCAAAACAGAGATTTTCAGATAACCATAAAAGTTGTTTCTTTGCACTTTAATTCACAGGCATGAATTCGGAAGTAAAATACGTATTTGTTACCGGTGGGGTTACATCCTCACTGGGAAAAGGAATCATCTCATCATCATTAGCTAAACTACTTCAGGCCAGAGGTTTCAGTGTAACCATCCAAAAACTGGATCCCTACATCAACATCGATCCCGGCACATTGAACCCTTATGAACACGGAGAATGCTATGTAACCGAAGACGGCGCTGAGACCGATTTAGACCTGGGTCATTACGAACGTTTTTCCAACACCCGCACTTCGCAGGCAAACAATGTGACTACCGGGCGCATTTATCAGAATGTGATCAATAAAGAACGTCAGGGAGCCTACTTAGGTACTACTGTTCAGGTGATTCCGCACATTACCGATGAAATCAAAAACAGTATTCAATTACTTGGACAAACCGGGAAATATGACTTTGTAATCACCGAAATTGGTGGTACGGTAGGTGATATTGAATCCTTCCCGTTTATTGAAGCTGTTCGCCAGATGAGGTGGGAAATGGGTGACCGTTGTGCAGTAGTACACCTGACACTGGTTCCCTATTTGCATGCCGCAGGTGAATTAAAAACAAAACCCACGCAACATTCCGTTAAGAGTATGCTGGAACAGGGGGTCCAACCCGATATCATTGTCTGTCGAACCGAGCAACCCTTGTTTGATGGCATCAAACAAAAAATAGCTCAGTTCTGTAACGTCTCTCCCACTGCCGTGATTGAGTCACGCGATGCAGAAACCATCTACGAAGTTCCTCTGATGATGCGGGACGAAATGCTGGATATTGAAGTTTTGAAACGCACCAAAACAGAAATCCCCGAAAAACTGGATCTTGAAAACTGGACCCGGTTTGTGGAAAACCTGAAAAACCCAACGGATGAAGTCACTATCGGGCTGGTAGGAAAATACACCGAACTGAAAGATGCCTATAAATCCATCAACGAAGCTTTTATTCATGGTGGTGCCGTCAATCAGGCTAAAGTGCGCATCAAAAGAATACAATCGGAAAATATCACCACCCAAAAGAAAGCCGAACGCCTCCTCAAGGGATTGGATGGTATATTGGTGGCACCGGGATTCGGGAATCGTGGCATTGAAGGAAAAATCGAAGCCATCCGGTATGCCCGCGAAAACAAAATTCCCTTTTTGGGCATTTGCCTGGGAATGCAGTGTGCTGCCATTGAATTTTCAAGAAATGTCCTGAATCTGAAAGACGCCCATTCTTCAGAAATGAATCCGGATACTCCTTATCCGGTTATCGACCTGATGCCGGAACAGAAAAAAATCAAAAAAATGGGGGGCACTATGCGCCTGGGTTCCTATGCCTGCCAAATGGAAAAAGATTCTTTAAGTTATCAGGCTTATCAAAAAGAACTGGTGTACGAACGCCACCGCCACCGTTATGAATTCAACAACGATTACCGGCAACTGTTTTTGGATAACGGCATGCGACTGGCTGGAGTAAATCCTGAAAAGGATTTGATCGAAATCATCGAATTGAAAAACCACCCGTGGTTTGTAGGTGTTCAGTTCCATCCCGAATACAGCAGTACGGTGAAAGAACCGCATCCGTTATTTGTTTCTTTCGTGAAAGCTGCCCTGGAGCACAAAAACGAGAGCAACTAACTTTCTGTCAACTTACTTTTAGTTGATTTCACCGGCCTGTCAGAATACAGGCAATTTCATACTTTTGTATCCATGATCTATCCGTCCAATTTTGAGCAGAAGATCGGTTTTGACCAGATCAGAAATCTGATCAGTGATGCCTGCATCAGTGACATGGGAAAGCATTATGTTACGCGGATGAAATTCACCACTCGCCGTCCCCTGTTGGAACGGTGGCTGCGTCAATGCAACGAGTTTTCATTCATTATTGCATCGGGGAACAGTTTTCCTTCCCAAAATTATTTTGACCTCAGAGAAGAATTCCATCGACTCAAAACACCGGGCACCTTTATCCATCAGGAAGCCCTGTTTGACCTGACTTTATCGATGTCTACCTTAAAAGAAATCCTGGAATTTTTTAACCATACAGAAGACGAAGAATTTCCTGAACTCAAAGAGCTAACTGCACCTCTTGAATTTCCTGAACTTCTTTATCATAAGGCGGAAGGTATTATTGATCACAAAGGAGAAATAAAAGACACGGCCTCAACGAAACTTTCCGAGATCAGGAAACAACTGGCAGCCAAGCAGCGACAAATTATGAAGGAAACGCGCAAAGTGTTTCAACAGGCAAAAGATTCGGGGTGGACATCCGACAAATCCGAAATCACCATCCGCAACGGAAGATGGGTAATTCCTGTGAAAGCAGCCGATAAAAGAGCCTTTCAGGGAGTTATCCACGATGAGTCAGCTACGGGGCAAACCGTGTTTATTGAACCGTTGGTTTCCTTTGAAATCAACAACGATATCCGGGAACTGGAAAACGAAGAACACCGGGAAATCATCCGAATCCTTACAACATTCACTGAAGAACTCCGACCCCATCTGGATGCTTTATACGAAGGGTACCGGTTTCTGGGCTTGATTGATTTCATTCGCGCCAAAGCTGTCTTTTCCCTTAAGATCAATGCCCATATGCCGGTTCTTTCGGATGAAAACGTGTTGGAGCTACGACAGGGTATGCATCCGCTGTTGTATCTCAGTCATAAAAAAACAGGAAAAGAAATCGTCCCCCTGAATCTCTCCCTCAACGAAGAACAGCGCATGGTGATTATTTCAGGCCCCAATGCAGGAGGGAAATCGGTGTGCCTCAAAACAGTGGGTTTGTTGCAATATATGTTACAGTGTGGCCTTCCTGTTCCGGCCTCACCCGACAGTATTTTCCGGTTGTATGATCATATTTTTATAGACATTGGAGATGAGCAGTCGCTGGAAAACGATTTGAGTACGTATAGTTCCCATTTGCTCAACATGAAGCAATTCATTAAAAATGCAAACGCCAACAGTCTGATGCTCATTGACGAATTGGGAACAGGTACCGAACCGCAATTGGGGGGCGCCATTGCCGAGGCTACACTGGAGCAGTTTTCCCGTAAAGGAGCCTACGGCGTGATCACAACGCACTACAGTAACCTGAAAATTGCCGCCGACCGGTTAGACGGACTGATCAACGGTGCCATGTTGTTTGATGTGGAAGAACTCAAACCACTGTACCAGTTGAAAATCGGTCAGCCTGGCAGTTCCTTTGCGTTCGAAATTGCACGGAAAATTGGTTTCCCAAAATCGGTGATTCAGCGTGCCCGGAAAAAATCAGGCAGTCAGCACCTGCGTTTCGATATCCAGCTGCAACAACTGGAGGCCGACAAGCTATCCTTTTCGCAACAACAAAAAGAAGTGGACGAAAAGGAGGCGGAATTAAATCAACTACTGGAGCGCTATAACTTGCTGAAAGATCAAATTCAGCAACAAAAAAGAGCGATTATTCAGCAGGCTCAGGAACAGGCGCTGGATATTGTAAAAAAGGCCAACCGGGATGTGGAGAAAACCATCCGGGAGATCAAAGAAGCACAGGCCGAAAAAGAAAAAACAAAAGCCAGCAGAGAACAGTTGGAACATACCAAACAACAACTGGAAAAGAAAATCAAACTACAAGACCTTCCCCGGAAACCCGAAAAAAAGAGCTCCAGAAAGGCAGTTGCGACTGAACTGAAAACCGAACCGCTCCAAGCCGGTGACTTCGTTCAGATAAAAAATACAGGAACCATTGGTGTTTTGTTAAAAGGTTCGGAAAAAGAGAGTCAGGTGGAAGTAAACGGTATGCGGCTCACCATCGCCACCAAAAACCTGGAAAAGACTTTAAAAAGGCCAAAGAAAACCGGTTCCAAAGGAAGCTATTCCGGCCTTGTTCAATCGCTAAACGATAGAGCCAATGATTTTAAACTCAGTCTGGATTTAAGGGGCAAACGGGTTGATGAAGCGCTTGAATTACTGCAAAAATACATCGACGACGCCATTATGCTGGGCATGAAGGAGGTGAGCATCCTGCACGGAAAAGGTTTTGGAATATTACGGGAAACACTGCGTGAATACTTACTCTCGATAAAGGAAATCCAACACTTTGGTGATGCCCCGATTGACATGGGGGGAGCCGGCATTACCCGGATCACATTCAAATAATTATTAGGCAGCTGCCATACGTTGTGCCTTTTTGTACACACGCTTTGAAACCAGAATACTGAATTCATATAAGGTCAGGAGCGGAATGAATACCATCATCTGACTGAACACATCGGGTGGTGTAATGATGGCTGAAACCACCAACAAAATAATCACCATATATTTCCTGTTCTTTTTCAGAAAATCGGGTGTAATCACCCCAATGCGGGTTAAAAAATAAACCAGAATCGGTAATTCAAAAACAAGACCTACCGCAAAGGTGAGCGAAACCACCGTATTAATGTAGGAGCCCAGTGTGATCTGATTGACCACATTTTCGCTCACAGAATAGGTTCCCAGAAAATTCACAGTTATGGGAACAATCAAAAAATAACTGAACACAATCCCTATCAGGAATAAAAAGGTACTGAAGAACAAACCGCCCCGGGAGTGTTTCCGCTCATTCTGATACATGGCCGGACTCACAAAACGCCAGATTTCCCATAAAACATAAGGGAACGAAAGGATCAGACCAGCCACGAGAGATATATACATATGGGTAAGAAACTGACCCGACATCTTGATGTTAATGATCTTCAGGTTCAGGTCACCAAAACACAACGATTTGGCATGGATCAGTTGCCCCAGCTCACACAACCACCGGTACGTGACAAAATGGGAACTGCTCGGGGCCAGGATAATCGTATCGAAGATCAGATGCCGGTTGAGGAAAGCAGCCACAGCCAGCACAGCCACCGCCACGAGGGAGCGGATGACATGGCCTCTGAGTTCTTCCAGGTGTTCCCAGAAAGACATTACCTTGGCTTCCCCTTCGTTGTTATTTTTTGTTGTTTGTTCTTCCATATTGAGTTTTCAAAAGTAAAAAAAAACCTCACCGAATGGTGAGGTTTTTCATCTATAGAAAGCTAAATCAGGTAAACACAATTTGTGTACCTTCTCCATCACACATGGCATACAAATCCCCGACTGTAATTATGGCTTTAACAGAGGGGTGCATGTCATCTTTTTCGAGTTTGAACATATCGGCAGCCAGTTTACAGGCATAAATCTCGCCGCCACCGGCTTCGATCAGTTCCAAAAACTCGTCAACCGGAGGCATATCCAGTTTTTCCATTTCTTTCTTCATCATAGCTGTCACTCCCGATTCAACTCCGGGCAATCCAGCCAGCATCGTCGGGAAGGGTAACCCTCCGGGCATACGCATCCCCGGGTTTCCGACTGTAGCAGTGTGTAGTTTGTTCATTCGTTTGGTGGTAATGGCATCCAGCCCGAAGAATGTAAAAAACAATTTGGTTTCAATGCCTTCCATAACCGCTCCATTGGCCATCACCAGGGCGGCATAGACATCTTCCAGATTGGCCTTTGAGCAGATCAGCAGGATCTTCTTCAAAGGATACTTTTTTTCGTTTTCCATGATACTATGTGTTTGTTAGATACAAGACACAGGCTTGGGTACGCCCGCGATTTTGGTCGCTTTTTTCAACGGTGCGCCGGGGAACAGCTGATAGAAAGTTTTCGCATCGACTACTCCTGATTTGTTGATCCCGCGAATGGTCAGCGCTTCACCACCGGCCACTTTATTCCGGATATAATCAATCACTTCAAAATGCTGATCGGTAAGTTCAATTCCTTCTTCGCTGGCAATGGCTAACGCTACTTCTTTGGTCCACTGTGATGCATCGGTCAGGTACCCTTCTTCGTTTACATCTACGTTTACTCCTGCTAATGATTTTGTTGACATAGTTTTTATTTTTTTGATGAATACTTATTTTTTCTCTGAAGAATTCTTCTCGGATTCTTTTGCAATATTTTTCAGAAATGTGATCATGAATCCGATTCCTTTTCTCATTTCGGGGGCATTCATGGCTCTGGCAGCTTTAAACAGCGAATATTCCGGAATATTTTCCACATTCATACTCTTATACACCACAACCCCATTGTTGATGGCTTCCAGCATTTCAGGCTGCGTAAGGTTTTTGACTGTTTCCAGAATCGTGACAATGTTGTCGGCCAGACTCCGGACATCTTCCACGGAGAAATGCTCCACAATGTGATCCATAATGTTCATCGATTCTTTCAGAAAGTCGATGTACCCTTTGGATTCCATTTCGTTCAGAAGCTTAATACCATCAAGTCCCATCTGTCTCAAAATAGGCGAAACATCATGGAACAGGTCCACTCCACTCTCCATCAATCCAAACACTTCATATAGCGTATCAATATTGCGGGCTGCTTTCAGCAACAGTATTTTGACAGCTTCTCCGTCAATTTCCACACCTGCACCGTCCAGTTCGGTAACTGCTGCTTTAAACATATCATTTCCGATCACAGACACATCAGCAACCAGGTCCGAAGCAGTCTGACGCACTTCTTTTTGCGCCATCACTTCCTCCAGCACAATATCCAGTTTCCGATTGATATCGTCAATCTGTTGCTGTATCTTTATGTTCTCTTCCATCGCTTTAAGTTTTATTAGTGAATCCTGGCTTAAAGCTTTTTGCCGGCCATTTGCATTTCAGAATCAATGGGCATTTCCTTACCTTTCAAAAGGATATGCCAGTACAGCCAACGAAAGATCAATTTTCCGTAATGGTTGGTACGGGTCACTTTCAGCAATCCAAAGGGACCTACACCAGGGAAGGGGAACGATCCGGCCAGCGGTTCCGTATCGTAGTTGAAATCGATCAAAGTTCCTTTTCCGTAGCCCGTTTCAATGTAACAGTTGGCATGTCCGTCGAAACTGGCTGTATACGGACGACCTTCGATGGCACACATCAGGTTTTCTTCCAGAATTTCGGAAGCAAAGTGGGCAACAGACCCAGCCTTGGATGTAGGCAGATTGGCTGCATCTCCAATTACAAAAATATTTTTATAGTCGCGAGCCTGGAGCGTATGCTTGTCGGTAGGAACAAAGTTCATGTCATCGCCCATGTTGCTGCGTTCAATCATTTCATCGCCCATGTTGGTAGGAACGCTCACCAGGCAGTCAAACTTCACTTCCTTACCGGCATAATCAACAATTTTCTTTTCATCGTTGTTCACTTCAGCTACATTGAAATCGGGGATGATGTTGATGTTTTTGGATTTCAGCAATTCACCCAGCATCTTGGTAGCCCGGGGTTTGGTAAAGGCTCCCGGCAATGGGGTTACATAGGTAATGTTCACTTTGTCGCGCAGGCCTCTTTCGGTGAAGAAGGCATCGGCAAAAAACACAAATTCCAACGGGGCAACCGGACATTTGTAAGGCAGCTCAGCAATATTCACTACCAGTTCGCCACCCTGCCAGGTTTTGAAGAAATTGTTCAAAGCCACGGCACCTTCGATGGTATAAAAATCGAAGATCTCTTTGTACCACAGCTTATCTTTCAGACCCGGAGTTTCTTCCGGAGCAGTCCGGGTGCCGGTAGCAATGATCAGATAATCATAGTTTAACACCACTCCCTCTGCCAATTGCACCTGGTTTTCTGCAGGAACAATCTTTTCAATTTTTGAATAGATCACATTCACACCGATGGGAAAGAAATCACTCTTCGGTTTGATTACATCCTGTGCCGAATACATTCCAAAAGGAATAAATAAAAATCCGGGTTGGTAATAATGGGTTTTATACTGATCCACGATCGTAATGTCCCACTCATCGCGGGTGAGTTTTTTCCTCAGTTTATTCGCCATCATAGTACCGGCCGTTCCCGCCCCCAAAATCAATAATTTTTTCATAGCTTCAGATTTTTTGCTTTATATTCTTCCAGAATCTTTCAAAAAACGATCGAAAAACCAGTACTTTACCGGCCCCGGATAATCATGTAGCAAAGCTAAATATATATATTCTTCAATATTTCTTTTTATCTATGCTATAAATCATCTATTTTTGCTTTTTAAATTTTTTTAGAATGAAAATAAAAAACGACATACTGAGCTGTAGAACATGCGTTTACAGACAGTTGTTATTCAAGGACCTTAATGATTTTGAATACAAACTGGTAAACGACGAGCGCACAGAGATGCTGTTTCGTCGTGGTGAAGTCATAAAAAAAGAAGGAGAGCCGGTTGACTCATTTTTGTATCTGCGAAAAGGACTCGTAAAATTGTACAAAACCGATTCCAATGGAAAGGATCACATTCTGAGCATCAATCGTCCGGGAGATTTCATCAGTTTGCTGAGTATCTTTTCTGAAGAAGCCTATAAGTTCAGTATTGCCGCGTTGGAAGAAACCCTGGTTTGCAATGTCAAGCTGGATGTTTTAAAGCACCTGATCAGCACCAACGGAAACCTAAGCCTTCATTTGTTCAAGAAAATGAGCCAGATTTCAGATGAAATCATTGAAAATCAATTTGAACAGGCTCAGAAACAAGTAAAGGGCCGGGTGGCCCATTTACTCTTATATTTTGCCAATCATGTGTACCACAAAAATGAATTTCTTTTGCCGCTGACCCGTCGCGAGATGGGGGAATTAATTTCCATTACGACTGAAAATACTATCCGTACCTTTTCTGAATTCCGAAAGGACGGAATTATTGATCAGAATGGGAAGACCATTAAAATTGTGGATTACGACCGTTTGTTAGCCATTAACAAAGGTGGCTAACAACCACCTGCTGCCACAGTTGCTTTTTTCCTTCTCTTGAACACCACCGGTTTAGTGGTAGTTTGTGTAGTACCTGCCTCAGTTACCGCCGATTTAGCAACTTTGGCAAAATCATATCGGGGCACCCCCTTCAGGTACACATTCTGATCGTAATACGTTGCTTCCAGATCCTTTTGGTGCGCAGCGTAAAAATCATACCCCCCCAGTAAAACAGAAATATTTTCAAAACCAACCTGCCGGAAAAAGAACCAGGCTCCGGTAGCTTCCAGTTGATTGTTTGCATACAGAACCACCCGGATTTTCTTTTGCTTATAATTTTCCAGCATATTCAGGTTTTCTTTTTTCGCCAAGTCAAATGAGGGAATACTTTTGGCTCCGGGAATATGTCCCTGCCCGAATTCGTATTTATTCCTGATATCGATGAGTACGACATCTTTATTCTGATGATTCAACACTTCAACCAGTTGATAGGGATAAAAATAATAGGCACTGGTATCAGACAGCATCTGAACGCTTTGCTTCACTGATTGCTCATAGGTCATTGTCGGTCTCTTCATGGTGATGAACCCAACGATGATCAACACAACAAAAATGATGACCGCCCAGAGCGTTTTTTTCGGATTTAAATCGTGAACATGCATGTTTTCTCGTTTTATTATCGCTATAAATTAACATCCACCGGATGCCACAACAGTTTTCTTTCTCTTTTTGAATACTACTTTGGCCTTCTGATCTTTATTGACATCCATTTTTGCACCGGTAAAATACATACTGGCAGCTTTTCTGAAATTGTATTGTTCAAAGGCCGTTTCGGGTGCTGTTTCAGCAGGAGCAACGGGACGAATAATGGTCTCAACCCATCCGTTTAATCCGCCTTTCATCACGTAATTATTTTTGAAATTGAGGCGTCGTAAAATGACCCAGGCTTCATCGGCTGCAATGGCATCGTTGGCAAAGAGCACAACTTTAGCTCCGGGGATACCAAAATTAGCCAACGCCGCAGAAGTATACAAACTGTCCAACGGAACATTCAGGGCTCCGGGCAGGGTAAACTGAGTGTACTCAGCAGCCGGGCGAACATCGATCAGCATCAGCGACGGATCTTTTTCAATCAGCCTTTTCGCAACCTGATCTGTGGTAACATATCGGGTGGGTTGCAACACATCCCAAAGCAGTGCTTCAGGTTGAATCTGCTTTGTGTCCTTTTGCAGGTGAAGAAACAAGGTTCCCACTGCCAGGGCAAGCATCAGAAAGGTGAGTATGATATAATTTCTGTTCATGATCTTTAGAATTTATAATCGGTGATCTTTTTTCTGATTTTTTTCTCAATCAGCATGGTAATCCAGAAGGCTGCCAGGGCAATAAATGTGAAGGCCAGGGCCAGCCATGAAGCGTCGATACCGGTCAGGTCGGTAACGGTTATGTTCCCCAGGTTTCCCGAATTATAAAAGTCGGCAAACAGCGGGAATGCCAGCGAGAAAATCCCAATCCCGACATAAAGACCAACGGTAAACAACAAAGCATCAATCTTACCGATAGCAATGGCGGTGAAACTGGTTCCCGGACAAAAACCTCCCATTATAAATCCGAAGCCCATGACAATACCTCCAACAAGCATGGGTTGCCAGAAAGTGGGAAGAATAAATATCTGAGACAGGTTAAGCCAGCCAAAATAATCGAAGTACATCAATCCGACCATGGTCACAATCAGGGCGGTGAAGAACACACGGAGTACAACAAAATTGTAACCGTAAAATACGCCCACTATATTTCTGGAAGATGAAAATCCGGATGCTTCGAGAATGAATCCGAAGGCTACACCCAGCAGAATGGCAATCACAAAGTTCCAGTCTCCTGTAATAATACCGTTAGGAATTAGAGGTCCCATTGTAACTTATTTTTTTAGTTTATTAAATCCATAATTTTTTAAACAACCACGCAACGGCGTAGCCGGTACCAAATATGGCAAACATCACAATGATGCCTCCCACCGCAAAGGTGCCGCTGCCGCTCAGCGCAGCGCCACTGGTACAACCCCGTCCAAACTGGCTTCCAATCCCGAACAAGATCCCACCGATGGTAGCAAAAATCAGTCGTTTGTTTCCCGAGATTTTAGAGCTGTGCTCAATTCTGGGCTTCCCAACCCTGCGAAAGATGACACCCGAAAGCAACCCGCCAAAAAAGATCCCCAGCGATTCAAAAACCAACCAGGTATACATGGGCGAGTGATCATCGGTGATATACCTGCCAATGTAAGCATTGGCTTTGGCATCCTGAGGAGTGACAATCTTTGCTGTCGTAGCTACCGTACTCTTCACAGCGCCACTGGCGCCCAGTCCGCGACCGGTGATGTAAATAGTTAGCAACAACAACATCCCCAGCAAAACGCCTCCTAAATAGGGGTTAATGTAATGGGGTGCGTTTTCTTTTTTTATAGTATCCATTGTGTACGTTTTTAGCTGATTAATATAAATATCGGGTAATCTGACCGGCTTCCACCATCACAAACCGAAACACCAAACCACCAAACAAAATGAGAAAGGCAGGAACCCATTTGGGAACATGATACCCACGCAGTTCGAATATTTCCAGTACGCCGGGCAAAACCAGTCCGAGCAACACCACAAACACCCAGAAACTAACCGTAAACGGTCCACCAAGGAACAGGTTAAAGGCTTCCTGTTTTACAGCGGTTCCGGCCATAAAGCCCATGAACAGGTGCACGATCAGGAATAGTTCCACGGCAATCAGAATCAGGTCGATGCGACTCAACACTTTTCGTTCGCTTTCATTTTTACTAATCCACATAATAGCTGCTAAACCGCTGGAATAACCCGATACGAGGAACAAGGGTCCTAGAATGGATACGTTCCACAAGGGTCGTGCATTGAAGGCCGACAACAAAATTCCGGTGTAAACGGCCACAATCAGAGACAGGATCAACAGAATCCAGGCCAGGCCCTTTCTGTTTTTGATCACAAACTTTTCAAACTGATTCAAAAAGTTAAATTTCCAATCCCAGGAGGGGAACATTTCCTTCAGATAACTGGCCACCCAGATAAAGGAAAGCGGAGTGATAAGCAACAACGTCCAGGCGCCCCACGACATGGGTGACTGGAAACGAATGGTTGTATACAGTCTCCAGAAATAGAGTTTGTGATTCAGGTCAAGAAACAAGGCACCCAAACCAATGACCAAAGCAAGGGGAGCAATAATGGAAGCCCATTTCACAGCTGTAGGCATTTCCTTTTCCTTGCCCATGATCACAAAGTAGGAAGCGAAAAATATAATTCCACCGGCCAGGCCTCCCAAAAAGAGGTAAAGGGCAATTTCCCAATGCCACAGATGGAGATCAGGATAAATTCCCGGAAGATGTTTTCCACTGACAATTAATTCTTCTTTCATCGTTAGCCTTTTAAATTGTTATCGTAAAAAATATAATTGAGGCTTGGTTCCGGCTTCAGGAGCCAGCACATACCAGTTTCTGTCTTTCAGAGCCTTCGACACATCGCTGTTGGGATCGTCCAGATCGCCAAAATGCAGGCAGTAAGTCGGACATACATCCACACAGGCGGGGTTTTCGCCCTTATCCACCCGGTGAATACAGAAGGTACATTTATCCACATAGCCATCGGGATGGACATAACGTGCATCATAGGGGCACGATTCGATACAGGCCCCACAGCCAATACATTCGTCGTGGGTTACCAGTACGATACCTCCTTCAGCAATATGACTGGATCCGGTAGGGCAACAACGGACACACGGTGCATTTTCACAATGGTTGCATCGTTCCGACTGGAAAGCCATATCGAGATTAGGATAGGTTCCATCCACTTTTTCCACAATCCAGTCGCGACTGAACCCGTGTGGAACCAGATTCTCGGTTTGACAAGCCACCACACAATCTGCGCATCCTACACATTTGTTGGTATCAATTGCCATTGCGTATCTCATGCTTTATCCTCCTTCTTTTTATTGGGATTGTCTTTTAAAAATGTCACAAAATTGATGCGCATTCCAGTTCCGCCCATGATGGGATCCATGGCATAGTGGGTGATCATCTTTTCATCGCTGGCACCACGTCCATAAGCCCGTGAAAGGTGTTTGTCGGAATGGCCAAAACCATGCACCATGTATACTGAATCCCAACGGATTCGTTCTGTTACCCTGACTTCAACCGGAAAATCGGTCACCGCATCATCCTGATTTTTCAGCCATACTTTATCGCCCTGTTTCAGGCTCCACAAACTGGCTACCGAAGGATGAACCCAAACACTGTTTTGCTTCTGCAGATCCCAGAGATAATGGTTGTTTTGGGTTCGGGAAAAAGTATGCATCGGAGAGCGACCGTAAATGAGCCGGTAATGACTCTGCGGTGGTTCGGGATGGGGTGTATACACCGGCATAGGATCAAAACCGGCTTCCTGAAATTCTGTTGAATACAACTCGACTTTCCCCGTATTGGTATTAAACGTAAAATCTTCGTTGTGGGCCAAATACAGAGGCCCGGTTTCTCTTTCAAATTTCTTCACCCCTATTTTCTTCATTTCATCCAGGGAGGATCCAACTTGTTTCAGCTGCCAGTCAATCACTTCAGAGTAATCATTGTAATTGTAATAATCGTGCAGTCCAAGTCGTTCACCAATCTGTTTCATGATCCACCAGCCCGGTTTGGAATCGTATTTAGGTTTCACCGAGGGCATGCGCAACGCGATGGACGGGTATCTTCCCTGAGCCGACCTGAGCAAATCATAACGTTCCAGATAAGTTGCTTCCGGCAAAACCACATCAGCATAACCGGTCACTTCCATGGGCATGGTATCCATTACAGCAAAAAATTCGATGGACTGAACGGCCTCTTGGAATAAGCGTTTATCGGGCATGGACAACGGCAGGTTGGTTCCTGCCGAGAACCAGGCTTTCACCTGATGTTTGTTTTTATACCGTGGGATAGAAGCCTTGATAATTTCCGTGGTGATCCCCATCGTTGCCAACGGATATTTACCTTCGTTGACATCCTTCCACATCCATTTGGGTTCCGGATATTTGGGTTGCGGGAAATGGGGCAAGTGTTTGGCTTCGGGCAGATACAGACTCCCCCTTTTTCCCCAGGCACCCAGCAATGCTGTCAAAATTGCCATGGCTCGTTCGCGTTGGGTATCATCACCGTACCACACAACGTGACGACCGGGATGGATCACTACCGAAGGGGCATGACCTGCCATCTCACGAGCGGTACGACGGATCAGATCGGGCGAAATGGTGGTAATACCATAAGCCCATTCCGGAGTCATGTTTTTCACATGTTTCTTCAGCTGATCAAAACCAAACGTATATTTCTTGACAAAATCCTTGTTGTACAGTTCTTCATAAATTAACACATGGATCCAGGCCATGAGCAAGGCTATGTCAGTAGCCGGCTTGATGGGCAGCCAGTATTTTGATTTGGCTGCCGGAGTACTGAAGCGGGGATCAACGGTAATAATTGTTGCTTTCTGGTCGATGGCCATCGACATTTCCTGCACCTGGGTGTTGTGCATGTTTTCCCCGATGTGTGAACCGATCAGAACCAGACAGCGGGTATCTCTGATATCCGTATTTTCCGGTGATCCGATATACGCTCCATAGGTGGCATAATAGGCTGCCGAACGGGGTCCGCGACATTGAGCATAGGCAGGTTCGGCATTGGTTTCACTCCCGTAGGCACGCATCAGATGCTCCAGATGTGTTCCCGGATTCCCGTGATTAAAATAGCCAAAAGCTTCCGGTCCGTATTTCTCCTTGATCTCTTTCATTTTGCTGGCAACCAAACCCAACGCTTCATCCCAGCTTGCTTTTCTGAAATAGTGGGTTCCGTCTTTCTTGGTTTCCCTGATCAAAGGGGTTTTTAACCGATCCTCATCATAATACATTCCGATTCCGCCGGTCCCTCTGGGACACAACCTCCCGTTGCTGTTCGGATCATTGGCATTACCTACCACTTTTCTGATCTTTCCCTTCTTATCCACATATGACCAGGCCGCACATTTCCAGAAGCAAACTTCGCAGTAGGTAGGATACGGAGTCAGATCCTCATCACTGACCGGATCTCCCGAAAACTGATCAGGAAACAAATTGGCTCCCGTCATATTTAACGCCTGTAGCCCTAACGCTGCAGCTCCTACACCGGCTGTCGAAATTTTAATGAATTGTCGTCTTGTTTTCATCCGGATGGATTTTTATTTTATGAATTTTATTGTATAAGTATGCTAATCATTAGATATTGAGAAACAAATATATAATGATTTAAAGGAACAACTATAAACATGTAACTATTTGAATACTTTAAAAATAAGATTCCTAATACCTGATTCTGTGGAATTTATTAACGAATGTTAAATCTATGATAATAATCATATTAAAATACAATTATCTGAAATACAACGTATTAATATATTTATTTATAAACACAATAAATTACAACCCGAAACAGATTCTTTTATAAAAGGTTAGCAGAAAAATTCCAAGGCATCCTCCTGCCATGTAAAACACCGATAATCTGAGGGCAAGGGAAAAAGTTTGTACCTTAGCATAGTATAGATTTTCTATGCAAGACAAGGCAAAACAAGTCATTATCCGAATAACGTAAGTTCAAACAGTATAGAATGAGAATACCGGCCTTTTTTGTTTCAGATCTTCACGGTAATACACACAGATACACAACGCTTTTTAAACGAATAGAAAAAGAACTTCCGTCCATGGTTTTTCTCGGTGGAGACTTGCTACCCTCCGGTCTGTTTGCTTTTTCTTCCCGGCCCGATACATCGGCTGATTTTTTTAAAAACGTGATAGAAAAAGGATTCCACGACTTAAAGAAAAAACTGGGAAAGAATTATCCGGAAGTGTTTTTGATCTTAGGAAACGACGATGGAAAATCTGAGGAAAAGGATTTTATCAAAGCCCAGGAATCAGGTTTGTGGCATTACATTCATGGGAATAAGTTCACCATCGGCAACTTTGCCGTATATGGCTATGCATACGTTCCGCCCACCCCTTTTCAACTCAAAGACTGGGAACGTTACGATGTTTCACGATACGTATGCCCCAACTGTGTCCCCATCGAGGAAGGCAGTTTTTCTCACCCGGTTGACCGGAAAAAAATTCAGTTTGAAACCATTCAGAAAGACTTGGAAAAACTGGCACAAAACGATGATCTCAGCCGTTCCATTTTCCTTTTTCACAGCCCACCACACGAAACCTACCTCGACCGGGCTGCATTGGACGGAAAAATGATAGACCACGTACCATTGGATGTGCACATTGGCAGTATTGCCATTAAACGATTTATTGAAGAGCGTCATCCCAAACTGACCCTTCACGGTCATGTACACGAATCCACCTCAATTACAGGGCACTGGAAACAAAAAATAGGCAAAACCATTGCCCTAAATGCCGCTCACAACGGTCCCGAACTGGCCTTAATCCGTTTTGATCCTGAGGATCCTGAAAAGGCTACCAGGGAACTAGTTTCACACTAATTCTCAAGGTCTGTCCCCATACGCAAGGGCCTGGCAGCATCGGTTACAGCACCAATTTTAACGGCATAACTCGTCCGGGCTTCGATGTCTTCATCGGTCACAAGATGCACATCCAGCAAACCGGAAGTCCTCCGCCCCGTGCGTTCATAATTTACCTGCGACAAACTCAAACTCCAGCCTTCGAGCCAGGTGAGCAAATCCTTTCGCTGTTCTTCAGTCCCCCTGAAGTGGATGAGAACATCTATATCACTTTCCTCGCGGGCTGTACCATTCTTGGTACTGCCAAATACATAAAATCCCACGACACCGAACCGTTCAGGATTCGTTTTGGCAGCAATTTTTTCCACATTCCTCAACCGCCATTGCCAGTGAATGTTTCGGTCAATTTCATCCGGTGTTTTCCCGGGCATGATTTTCACTTCCACCGGGTCTTTTTGTTTCACAACAACCCCCACTGCCTTTTCCTGTTCCGAGTTCATGCATACATTCAATTCATGATCCTCAAAAACTTCCTGTACATCAATCACCCGGATTACATTTTCAAGCTGCTTCATTTCAGGGATGAGGCTTACCAGAATATTCGATGCATTTAGAAATTCCTCATTAAACACGACGTCTCTTTCATCAGGATACAAAGGCAAATACTTAATATTGGCCTCCACCAGATCCTGGAAAAAATGTGTTCCGAAAGAAACATCAGGCACATATTCATTTTTCCGGCGGGCTATTTCAATCAACAGTGCCGTATTGTTGATGTCAGAATATGTAACGCTGACTCCCAGTTTAATATCACCCCGGCTGCCCCATCTTCCCGGTCCCATTAAAATAAACTGTTGCCTGGGTAATAACTGGTTCAGAAGACTAATCGCTTTTCCTACCGAAACCAGACTCTGGTAATCTTTCAGTGAAGAATAGGCATCAGGATTCACATACACGATGTATTTAATTCCTGAAACCAGTCCGTTCGACACATATTTATTTGCCGAAAAAATGGTCTTCTCAGGTTCAATATTATCAGGTATAACAGCGGGTTTACTATCATGATGATAGCTTTGTGAACGACATTGTAATAAATAGAAATCGGTGCCATTATGAGCAAACTCAATATCAACCGGATGCCCATAGCTTTTCTCCAACAATGACATTACTTCCTTAATTTTTTCAAGAAATGTGGTTCTTTTTGTCAAGCCGTCAAAATTGACAACAAAACTATCGTTGGCAAAATCAGTACCCAAAAGTGTAGCCGGACGAATGAAATCCTGTTTGATAACCGATGCTACCTGATTAAACATAGGAAATTGTTTCCCATGGTCGCGCAACAATTTTTCGAGGGGTACGGTTTCAAAAGTTTCCTCTTTAAGGTTGATCACATCGATAAACTGAGGAGAATAGCGTATGATCTCATCGATAGAAACATTCACCCGCAGATTAGGTTGTCCGGGAGAAATCAATACCGGATAGTCATCACTCAGCCGATCCACGGCCCGTGTCCCCAGACCGGGCACCAGCCGTACCAATCCGTCTTCAGGCTTAATTCTGCTGGACCAGCGGAATTCATTCCTACTAAAGGCAACACCTGCAAAAGCAGGCAAATAATAATCACCCACCCGGGTTCCAACCACTTGCTGAATCATAATTCCCATTTCTTCATGAAAATCGAGCAAATCGTTTTTTGTCCGATATTCAATCGGGTCGGGACCAAAAGTAGAAGCATACACTTCTGAAATGGCATCGGTTAATTCATTGAGTCGTTTCTCTTTGGAACCCTGATTGGCAATAAACAAACTTTTGTATTTTCCGGCAAAGGCAGCCCCCACGCTATCCTCAAGCAGGCTGGAACTCCGCACAATCAAAGGCACATCACCAAAATCATCCAGGGCCATCATAAGTCCTTTAATGATTTCCGGCGAATGAATAGAGTTCTTAAACAGCTGGATCACATAAGGATATTCCTGGCGCACCTGTCCCAATTCCTTATATTTCTGCTCGATCACCTCATCAATATCGTTATACTTCATGAAGTTGAGCAACCCGTCAGAAATGATATACCATGTTTTGGGAATCTTCACATCAGCAATCAGCTCATTTTGTTTCGCTTCTTTGGTAAGCAATGCTTCCGCGATGAACAAACCGGCGCTTTTTCCTCCGATGCGCCCATAACTTTCCATTGGCGAAATGATATGGTCCATCAGTTTGTGAAAATCATTGATGGTTAATATGCCTTTGGCCACATTCACCAGGCTTTTCTGGCTGGTCAGCATGCGTTTGATCAGAGAAATGATAAAACTCTTTCTTCTGGGTGCTGAAAGCTCTATCATTTCATGATCCATGTGATAATACCGTTCAAGCGACATGCTGATTTTGGCCAATGATGAACCGGAATTCTCCAATATTTCGGATAAAAACCCCGAACGGTCTTCACGTGTCCATTTCTGAATATATTCCAGGACTTCATTTTTCGAAATATTATTCCCTGCCAAATCAAAAACCTGATAGGCCAGCTTGATCATATCCCCGTTTTCGTACTTCTGAAAAGGCTTGTTCGTTTCGCTGGTTGGCTCAACACTACCGTCAAATACCGGACTGAACGCTTCCATAAGCTTCTCCGCCTCCGCAATGCCGATCCAGCACAAATGATTCACCATCTTCCGCGAAAGTTTAATCAGCAACTTGGGATTGGTTTGTGCCAGCATGTCCAGTATGATCGCCCATTCGGCTTTATAACCATGAATATCTTCCAGCTGTGAAGCAGAGTGAAGTTGCTCGTGATAAATCTGCAAACCGATCCTTTCGGCAATACTCTTCAGCAGGCGCCTTTCTTCTTTCAAAAAAGGTCCTTCATCAAAAACGGGCATTTCTTTGGTGTAAAACACACTGATGTTTCCAATAGCAGTGTTTTGGATCACAATATCAACCTTGATTTCCCATTTCGTTTCTTCAAAATCAGGAGAAGTGTAAGTCCCCAAAGGGCAGTTAATCCGGGAAACAGTAATTTCGGGATACTGAAAACCAGGCGGAATGGCATCAACAATTTTTTGAATCACCTCACCGGTCAGTTTTTCCTGGTCATGAAGAATCTCCTGAACTTCATAAAGACAACTCAGCTCTTTGGCCCGCTCCTTCAGTTCATCAAAAATCTGTTCAACTAATTTATCCTGTTTCATGGGTTTCGTTTTATAAATCCTTTTCCGCTTTCACCATCCACCTTAATGGTCAGGGGGCGTTCCAACCGGACCTGGGCAATGTGCTCGGTTTCATAAACCGGGGTGAGGGTTTTCAGCCATTCCCAGTCCACCGTATGGCGCCCTGAAAAGGGGATGGAAAAATACAGCACATTGAAGGCCATCAGGTTGTGGAAAAAGTGGGAGCCCTGACTCAGTTCCGAATTCATGCTCTCCACGGCCGCTTCCACAATGACACCCGCCCGGGAAACCTGGCCAAAAGTTACCGGAATACCGGCCCATTCATCGGAAGTGCCCCAGCGCCCGTAGCCAAACAACGCATAATACTGCTGTTTTTCCCTGTACTGATTGTTCAGGAACTCTATTTCCGAAGCAATCTGATAAGCCGTTGCCGGATGAAACACCGCGTTTTTCAGGTAAATAATATCGGTAATGCTTTCATTGGTGCCGTTGCCGAGAATGGTGGTCGAAGAACACAGATTTTCTTCCCGGAAAAGGTCTTCATCCGACACCGTAACCTTTTCATTGGAAATATTCATGGGTCGCACCTGCAGAAAACCAAACCGGTGCACATTATTTTCCGTCAGCGTAATCGCGAATTCAATTTCAACAGGATTTTTGGTCAACTCCTCACCGAGCTTCAGTAAATTGATGATCAGTTCCGGCAAACGGATTTCCCCCAGTCGCAGTAACGGAGCAAAAGTGAGTATCCTGGGGCCTTTTTTGCCCATACCCATTAATACATTCCCCGAAGTATCATCGTAGGTGGAAACCAGTTGTTTCAGTACCCCCTGTTTCTCTGCCGTAAAAATATCCTCCCTGACCAGAAACTCTGTTTCCTTCACCGGATCATAACTGATGTTGCCCGACATGTTCACGGCCCAGAAATTGACCTGGGTACTTTTCAGCATGTCCTGCACATTATTGAACGGTGGGGCTACTTTGGGAGCTGTGGGGGAAAAAAACCAGGTCGGTTCGTTTTCGACAATGGTTTTTCCCAGTCCCAGCGCCAGGTTTACCACGCCTTCATCGGGTTTACTGTTGCCGAAAGCGTAATAATTGTACGACCGGGCCACCCCCGAAAGATGCGGATAGAAGACATCCTCATGCCGGTCACCTACCACTTCCTGAATGATGACCGCCATTTTTTCATCCTCCGAGGAAGCTTCCGGGACGGCTTTCATATAATCTTTGGCCACTTTAAAAAAGGTGGAGGCATACACAAACTTAATGGCTTCCACCAGTTTGTTGAAACGGGTGGCAACATCGGACTGATTGTTCGGGATCATTTTGGTTTCATAGATACCGGCAAAAGGCCTTTCGCGGGCATCTTCCAGCAGGCTCGACGATCGGATGGCCAGGGGTGTATGGACCTGCGCAATCAGCGATCGCAGATCTCCCAGAACTTCAAAAGGAAGTTCCGCCTTTTGAAAAGCATGGGCAATCCGGTCATCGGGCAAAGAAGAAAGGGCTGTTTTGTATAAATCGTTCCTTTTCATGAAGGCATCAAAAACGCCGGTTCTGATGACACACAAATTCGGAACCGTCACTTCAAACTCACTGAACTGACCGGGATCGAAATTTTTCCTGAGCATTTCGTTTACCCTCATCAATCCACTGGCTTTACCACCAATTTCGCCCGAACCGATAAAGGTCAGCTTGTTCTCTTCGTTATAAAAAGAACTCCTTTTAAAGGGCAGCAGAAATTCCGAATACTTTTCCATGGCGTTCGAGTTAAATGACAGTCTCCGGCTTTGCACCGGAAACTGTCACTGTTGCTTTACAGATTATACCCAGCCCCTGTCGTGGCAGGCCCGCGCCACCCGGTCAACCGAAATGGCATAGGCAGCGCTGCGCATGGATAAATTGTTTTCCATGGCAAAATTGCTCACCGACAGAAAGGCATTGGTCATTTTGGTATCTAATTTACTTAAAACTTCCTCTTTCGTCCAAAAATAATTCATATTGCTCTGAACCTGTTCAAAGTAACTGCACGTCACACCGCCTGCATTGGCCAGGAAATCGGGAATGATGAATACGCCGTTTTTTTCAAAAACGGCCGATGCTTCAGGAGTGGTAGGACCGTTGGCCCCTTCCACCACAATCTTTACCTGTTTACTGATTTGGTTTACATTTTCTTCGTTGATTTGATTTTCCAGCGCGGCAGGAATCAGAATATCCACCTCCTGTTCGAGCCATTGCTCTCCGGGCAGTACCGAATAACCCAAGTCGGCCGCTTTGCTTTTGTCAATCCCCCCGAACGAATTGGAAATGGAACGCAACTCCTCCAGGTTCACCCCTTCTTTTTTCGCGAAAGCATAGGATGTTTGGTCTTTTTGATCCCAGGCAGAAACACAAACCACCGTTCCGCCTAATTGCAAATACAATTCGATGGCATATTGCGACACGTTGCCAAAACCCTGCACACTGGCCGTGGTGTTGCCCGGGTCCATATTCAGTTCCTTCAGCGCTTCCCTGAGGGTAATGATCGCACCATAACCGGTAGCTTCGGTACGTCCCAGCGAACCCCCCATACCCACCGGCTTGCCGGTGATGGCACCGGGATATCTTCCGCCGGTCAGCGTTTCGTATTCGTCCAGCATCCACAACATATGTTGCGCGTTGGTCATCACATCAGGCGCCGGAATATCCATGTTCGGGCCGATGTTTTTATACACCTGCCTGACCCAGCCCCGGCACAGCCTTTCCTGTTCATCGCCACTCAGATTGTGCGGATCGCAAACCACACCGCCTTTTCCACCACCCAGCGGAATATCAGCCACCGCCGTCTTCCAGGTCATCCACATCGACAACGCCCTGACAGTATCCACCGTTTCCTGGGGGTGAAAACGCAACCCGCCTTTGGCAGGACCGCGGGCATCATTATGCTGAATGCGGAAACCTTTAAACACCTGTATTTTTCCATTGTCCATTTTGACAGGAATTAAAAAATGGAACTCTCTGATGGGATTTCTGAGCAATGCTCTGGTCGCGTCATCCAGGCCGAGCAAATCTGCGGCACTGTCAAACTGGGCTTGCGCCACGTGGAAAGGATTGTAATTCACTGATTTCATGTCCCTAAATTTTTTATTTAAAAATGCTAACAAACACCACTAAATCCACCTCACTTTGCTTCCTTTCAAAGATACTAATTATCCCTATTTTTTCAATCAAAAATCGAAGAATAATTTTTTGATTTGCAACTATTTAGACTCATTCTTTCCGTCGTAGAATATTTTTTTACGACACCCCCTTCAGGACCAAAAAAGAAGGTGTTTTTCATGAAAAAAAGACGTTATTCAGAAAAAATCCATTTCGTAGCAAAACCGGACATCCAATTTTGATATTAACAGCCTCAAAAAAAAATCCGGGACGCATTGTCCCGGATCAAAAAAACCAACAGAGCAGAGATAGATCAGTCGTACCGAAGCCTTGTTTTCTTATCGGTTAACGTTGGCTGTATGGATTCCTGTAAGAAAGCTGTGTTCCAGGTATCCAGTTTTTGATGAGTCAAAAAATATTTTTGAGGAATCGGATGCGTTCCGAAAACAACCTGCATTCCATAGTTCTCAGGAATAAATTTTGCAAAGTGTTCCATATAAGGACAGGGCGGATAACCCACCAAAAAACCGGTGGCAAAATGCACATGGGTTACCCCGTTTTTTTTCATTTCCTCAGGCGCATATTCAATATTGCCTCCCGGACAACCGCCGCATGTCGTGTACCCGGCCAGTTCCACTTCTTTATTTTGATACCGTTCAAAAGCTCCTTCCCGCTTTTGAAGTGCCCTAAAACACTTTCCGCCGGCACAAGTACGATAGCGGTCGCATATGATAATTCCAATTTTTATTTTTTCCATTTCTTTATCTTATAGTTTCTAACACAAATTATAGCTACAATTGATTCTATTCCAATTATTTCATCCCGGTTGAATGCCACCCATAACTTTGTCCTTCTTTTCCCTGATACCATCCCCATCCAATTCCGGCACCTGATACATGATGTAACAGTTTCCTACAAATATAATGAACTATTGTTCATTATCTCAATCATTTTTCATGTTTTTTTATCAAAAAAACGAAACAAACAAAGGATAACAATGTAAATCAAATTTGCCCTTCATCAGGAAGAGAATGATCATGGATAATGAATTAAAAAATAAGGTTTCCCGGATGTATGAACCACTTAAAAAATGCGATCTTCGCCTGCCAAACTCCACAAAGAATCCGGCACCCCGAAGGACACCGGATCCAAAAACCTAACTAAGCAGAAAATATCAGTTGGCAGCCAACTTGATTTCTTGAAAATACATGGCAAACGAGCGGTAGAGAAAATGGGTCCACTTCCCGAAAGGCACAATCAGCAGGGCCCACTGAACCAGCACGATCAACTGCAGCATAAAGAGCCACATGTTTTGTTGCAGCACATTCAGATCAATAAACAACCGCACCAGGAAAGAAAACAGCCCCATCAAAAACAACCAGACCACAAAGAACCAGTCGCTGGAATGGGAATGTTTACTGATTTCATGGTCCTTTTGAATTCTCCGACGGACAAAATCGAAAGTCACCACAAAAATAACGGCACTCTCGAAATAGCCCAACACGATGATAAACATGCTTTGGGTGGAAAACCAGTCCAGAAATACCGTGGTAAACAGCAGGCTCAGATAGCCCAGCACCAGGATGAAATGTTCGAACCAGCGAAATTGGTTGTCGTCGCAACCCAAGGCCCTCTTTTGGGTAAACATATGCACCAGCAAATCCCGTAAACAGGTAAAGTACGTTTTCAATCCGGCCTCCGTTCCCGGTTTCCTGACCGTTTGATACCACATATGAATGATATTCGGCAACAAGATCACCGAGGCCACCAGGGCGATGGCACCCATCTCAAAGTAATGACCGTAATGCAACAGGTCGGCCATGCGAAAGTCCATGGAAAAACCAAAGGCGATCACAGCCAAAGCCAACACGAGAAACCCGGTAACAGAGGCTCCCAGCGATTTGTACAACAAACCGGAGAAACCGGTCCAGTCGTATTGGGCCGTCAGCCAGCGCCGCAACGACATCATCAACTCGCCGGGATTGGCTTCGCGGGGACAAGTAGTGCTGCATTCGCCGCAGTAATAACACAGCCAGGGATCCAGCGAAGCCTGAATTTCACCTTCCAGGCCCAGTACACTGTAGCGCACCATTTTCCGGGGAAACGAATTGTCTTCATCGGACAGGGTACATACTGCCGTGCAGTTCCCGCAATTGTAACAGGCATTGGCGTCAAAAGCACCGTATTTTTTCAGCTCGTCGCTAAACTCAGGATTAATTCTTGCCATTGCTCTTGATTTTGTAATAAAAATACTCGTCCATATCGTCAATATCATCGGGTGCTACCTGCCCGTATTTCACCAGACTCATCAGTTGATACACCACGTCCTCTTTGGGCATATTCAGTTCCATAGCCAGTTCGGGAATGGTTTTGTGTACTTCTTTTAAAGCATTTAAAATTGCTTTTTTTGTCTTGGTAAAGCTTTTCAACTGTTCCGTCACTTCTTTGGGAACCGGTCGCTTTTCCTTCAGGTATTTTGCCGTCTTCCCTTTTTCTATTTCCATGATCGTCGTTTTAAATATTGGGTATCAATGCATCAATCATACTTTCCATATCCACATCGGACAAGCCGATCAGATCCAGGGCATTCTCTGGGCAAACAGGCAAACACATCCCGCAGCCTTTGCAAACCGAGGCATTCACATGAGCAATGGAGTTTCCGTTTTGTCCCACCCGATCGATGGCACTGAACGGACAGGCTTCTTCACATTTTCCACACCAGCTACAGGCACTTGTATCTACTTTGGCTACCGTAGGTTCCAGTTCCAGTGCTCCGGAAGCCACCAGCGAAAACGACTTGGTAGCCGCTGCCAGTGCTGAGTTCATGGACTCCATGATGTTCTTGGGTCCCTGACCGGCTCCGGCAATGGTCACCCCGTCGATGACGGTTTCCACCGGACGCAGCTTCATATGGATTTCATTGAAGAACTTATCACGACCGCGGGGGATCTTCAGCAAACTTCCGATGGAATTGTCTTTTCTGGGAACCATACCTGTTACCAGAACCACCAGATCAGCCACCACTTCCAGCTCCTTATCCGCCGTCAGCACATCTTTGATTTTCACAATCGTTTGCCCGTTTCGGTTTTCCACAACCGGAGGATCGTGTTCAAACGACTGGAGGTATATATCCCCCAGACGGGAAGATTCGTCGTACCACACTTCCGCTTTGCCATAGGTACGGATACCCCGGTTGAAATGGAAGTTGTGGATGTTTTTGTATTTCTTCTTTACCGTGATGGCCGTGTGGATGTTGGAAGTACAACAGTATCTTGAGCAATATTTATTCTCCCCGTCCACCTGACGGCTGCCCACACAGTAGATGTAGGCAATGTTTTTTATTTCTTTGCCTTTGTAAGTGAGTTTATCAACACAATAATGTACGATCCGTTTGAATTGAGGTAACGTGACCACATTATCCATTTCACCATAACCAAATTCACCCGGTTTGGGTTCATAGGGATCGAAACCGGTAGCCACTAAAACAGAACCCACCTTTAAATTGATGATTTCTTCTTTCTGACTCAAGTCGATGCTATCACATACTTTTTCACATGCACCGCAACGGGTACAGTTTTTCATGTCGATGGCCGGCAACTGCGGATATTCGCTGGGATAGTTATGGTAAATGGCTTTCCGCATGGTAATATTGAAATTGAACTCATCGGGAACCTCCACCGGACAAACCTCAATGGCCTTTTTCAACGCACCCGGATCGCACTGTAGTTTGAAATGACGTGGCGTAACTTTCACTTTCAGTGAAAAGTTCCCCACACTTCCGCTGTATTCGGCCAATTCTGCTCCGGTAAACAGGGTCACATGTTTGTGTTTCATTACCTCGTCATACAAACGGGTCACCAGTTCTTTCCCGGTTTCGGGAGTAATACAAAGGTCATCCCATTGCGAAACACGTCCCCCCACAAAAAATTCGCGTTCAATCAGAAAGACTTCCGATCCGGCTTCAGCCAGCTCAATGGCCGCCCGCATTCCGGCCACCCCGGCACCGATGACAGCCACCGCTTTTACTGACTCAACCTTTACCGGTTCCAGCGCCTCGGCATTCCGAACCTTGGCAATGGCCGACTTCACAAGCTTAATAGCCTTCTCGGTAGCCCCCGGTTTATTATCAGAATGGGCCCAGGAACCCTGTTCCCGGATGTTGGCATGTACATAATTGTACTTGTTCAGTCCGGCACGTTCGGCTACCGCCCTGAACGTGAGCAGATGCAACTTGGGAGAACAGGAAGCCACCACAATTCCATCCAGATGCTGGTCTTTGATGTCGTCCACCATTTCCTGCTGGTTGGAGTCGGCACAGGCAAACAGGGTAGTTTTCGACAGCAATACTCCCGCTTCACTTTCCACCGACTGCCGCACTTTTTCCACATCCACGTAGTCGGAGATATTACCACCGCAGTGGCAAATATATACCCCTATTTTTTTGTTCATAATGTGCCCCTCCTTAAATAACTGGTGGTTTCAGCTGAAGCAGCTCCTCCCGACAAAATGGAATCGGGAATATCCATGGGTCCCGAAGCTGTTCCGGCTACAAAAACCCCGTCGATACTGGTTTTTGCCGGGCTGGCCAGCATATCCGACTGTTGAACAAAGTTGAACGGGTCCAGTTCCAGTTTTTCATTTTCAAATACATCGGCAATCCCCTGGTTGGGCAAAATACCCACCGAAAGCACTACCATATCGTGTTCGGCTTCTTTCACCACTCCGGCTTCAATATCTTCGTACCGCAGAATCAAATTGCCGTTTTCTTTTTCCGAAATTTTCCCCACTTTTCCCTTGATGAATTCCACCCCCATATCCTGTGCCTGGGCATAAAACTCATTAAATCCTTTTCCAAAAGCACGGATGTGTAAATAATAAATGGTAATATCCGCCATGGGCAAGGCACCCATCAGCAACTGGGCCTGTTTGATGGAATACATGCAGCACACCTGCGAACAAATGGGATTGCCCACCGATTTGTCCCGTGATCCGGTACACAACACATAGGCAATGTTATCGGGCAATTTCCCGTCGCCGGGTCGCAGGATCGTATTGAACGGCCGGGTGGGTGCCAGTTGTCGTTCCATCTGCATGGAAGTGATGATGTTTTTAAACCTTCCGTACCCGTATCGTGGAATCTTCAACGGATCAAACAAATTGAATCCTGTAGCCACCACCACCGACCTGGCTTTCACCAGGTATTCCTCTTCCGTTTGGGTAAAATCGATACACTTGGTAGGACAGGCCCGTTCGCAGGCTCCGCACAAAGTACAGTTTTCAATGTCAATGGCAGCAGCCCTCGGGCTGGCAATACTGAAAGGGATATACGCAGCTTTTCTGCCCACCATACCGTACTGATATTGATCTGAAACACTCACCGGACACACATCTTCACACAGCTGACAACCGGTACAATCAGCCACATGCACATAACGGGGCTTTTGCAGCACATCCACCTCAAACCGGTGTTCGCCCAGTTTGTTGATCTTTTTTACTTCCGCACCGGTTAAAATGGTGATGTTCTTGTGCCGGGCAATTTCCGAAACCTTTGGAGTGGTAATACAGGCCGCACAATCGAGGGTTGGGAAAACTTTGCTCAGCATGATCATTTTCCCACCGATGGTCAGATCTTTTTCCACCAGCAACACCTGATAACCCAGGTTCGCCAGGTTCAGGGCCGATTCACCACCGGCGATTCCTCCTCCTACAACCAGTGCATCGTATTCCAGTATTTTCTTCTTGGTTTCCTCCATAATCATTAATTTGAAGGTTTACTTAAATATTCAGTAAAACTTTTTACATGTCTTACAAAAGGCTCGCTGCAAACGGAACAGATCGCAGCCATTTTCAAACGGGCCGGGTCCATCCCTTTTTCTTTCATCATTTGCTGGGTCATACTGACAATGGCCCCCGTTTTTTCGGTACACGATTCTCCGTAAGGACAGTCAGTACCGTCGGCGGCGATAAACACTCCGTCGAAACCCTGTTCCAGCGCATGCAGTATCCAGCGGGGTTTGATGGCACTGGAACAAGGTACCGGGAGCGTATACACCGTAGGCGGATAATGTAATTTTAACAACCCCGCCATGTCAATGGCCGGATCGGAGATTTTTTCCGTGGAAAAAACCAGGATCTTAGGGCTGCTAGTTACGTTTCCCAAAGCCATGTTACTTTCTTAAAAAGATTTTGTAATAACCGGCTTCTTCAAGAGTTCCCAGATATTCGTACCCTTTTTTGGTACACCATTTGGGAATGTCGCGACGGGTCCCTTCATCGGCTGAAAGCACTTCCATCACCTGACCGTTTTCAATTTCTCCAATGGCTTTTTTCGCAGCCAACAGAGGTCCCGGACAAGAGGTACCGCGTGCATCGACCGATTTGTCCACTTTGATGTTTGTTAAATCTTCTGTCATCATGATTTTGACTTTTAAAATTTGAAAAAAACTGTTTTTTAAATAAATAATTGAATACTGCTTTCTCCTGCATCTGCCAGAAAAGTAGCCACACCGCAATAACTCAGATCGGGATAATCAATCATTTCCTCTTTTTTGAAACCCATTAAATCCATGGACATTTCGCAGATATTGATCTTCACACCCAATTCAGCTGCTGTGGATAGCAATTCTTCAGGCGATGTGACATTTTTTTCTTTCATTAATCCTCTTATCATGTCTCTGCCGATTCCCTCCATATTCATTTTGGAAAGTTTCAACTGCTCTGTACCATGAGGAAGCATAGATCCAAACATTCTTGATTTCATGTCTTTACCCTTTATTTTCTTATTCTTATCCCTCAAAGCGCTGATAGCCCAAAAAGTGAAAAAGAGCCTTACTTCCGTATCCATTGCAGCAGCGCCAACCGAAATGATTAACGCAGCCAGTATTTTATCCAGATCGTTGGAGAACACAACCATAGAAAGACAATCCTTTCTCTGGTCTTTTAATTCCCGGAGTTGTTTCTCCAGTGTTTCAACTCTTTGTTCTAAGCTGATTTCAGACATGATAGTTGTGATCAGATGTTCTAAATAAATAAATTCACATCAGCTGTTTCGGCCGAAGAAATATATTCCCCTATTCCGCAAATATCATCTGCCAGGTCAATGAAATCGTCCAGCTTGTAGCCGTTCCACACTTTTCCGGCAAAGCCGCAAATGTGGATATTGACGTTGGTCATTTCCTTGGCTGTACGGAATGCCTGAGTCCAATGGGGTGTATCCAGCCGTTTAAGTGAAGCCAGAAACTCATCTTTATTATCGGTAAGCTCGGCGACCCGATCATTGGTTAATGCGTTTTCTTTTTTAAAGGCAAAAGCCGCTTGTAACAAAACGAAAATATCCACGTCCATGTCTTCAGCAGCAGCACCGCCTAAGATCACACCGGCAGCGGTCAGTTTGTCCACACTACCGGAAAATAATGCCAATGTTAATTTTTTGTTTGCCATTTTTAAGTCTCCTATTTTAATTGTTATTTATTTAACAAAAACAAAAGTAAGACACTACATTACGTGCAACAAGAAATCTCACGTGAACTTAATACCTGATTTTTGTGATTTATATCACATTTTTAGTAAATTTGTAGGAAAGCAAAAGATATGAGTAATAACTTCTGTTCGGTATGCCTGCTCAAATCTAAGGCAGTGAAGAATTTGCAAAATTCAGAACTGGATCTATTGGGGGAAAGCTGTGTGCAAGCCATTTTTGAACCGGGGGAAACCATTTTTAAACAGGGTGCCCTGTCGTCCAACATCATTTATCTGCAAACAGGATTGGTAAAGCTGACCATTAAAGGACCTCACCGGGTACAAATCATGCGACTGAAAAAAGCGCCCTCGTATCTGGGCGTACCCACAACAATGGGAGATAAAATCAATCATTATTCAGCCGTTGCCGTGGAAAGGTCTTCTGCCTGTTTCATCGACATCAATACTTTTAAAGAATTGCTCAAGGTTAATCCGGCTTTTTCCTATGAAATTATGCTGGAACTGTGCCGGAACGAATTGGAACAATATCAGCGGTGTGTGAAACTGGTCCAGAACCAGGTATACGGAAGGCTGGCTACGAACCTGCTGATCTTTTCGGAAGAGATTTATAATTCCAATGAATACGACCTGCCTTTAAACCGAAACGATCTGGCTGACCTGGTGTGCACCAGCCGGGAAACAGTCAGCCGCCTGCTGGCCGATCTGACTCAGGAAGAAATCATTGAAGTAAACGGGAAACATATTCGCATTCTGGACACCGAAAGACTGCAGACGATTAGTGAAAAGGGGTAAGGGGAACAAAGAACATTCCCGACAGTTCCACGTTTGGTTTTACTATTTCCTGCGGAAACAGTTTCGGTAGGAACAAATTGCAAAAGCAACTGCGCCAAGGCCTGTCAAACTGAACAAAACATATTCAAATACATCCTTACTCATTCCAATATGATGTCCGACAAAACCACTGGCCAGTACCAGCAGAAATCCGATAAACCCAATCAGTGCAAGGATCAGCACTTCACTTACAACCAGTTTTAATTTAGTTTCCATGACTTTAATTTTTGTATTGTAAAGATACGACACATACAGCGAAAAAGAATATATATATGAGTGATTGTAAACAAGTTAACACGTGATTAATACCTTATTAACATTCCAATTTCCGACCATGCCTTTTTGATATTCTTTCTGTAAATATGTGATGTATATCACATATCAACTAAATCAGATGTATTCAAATCCGTTACATTTGTATTATGCAAAATTGTAAAACCTGTATCATTCGTTCCAAAGCGGTCAATACACTGAACCCGAAAGAGCTGAACATCCTGATGGGAAGTTGTGCCGAAACCACATTCAGTCCCAGGGAAAGCATTATGAAAGAGGGGATCCTTTCTTCCCATATTGCCTATCTGAAATCAGGGCTGGCCATGGTAAGTAAAAAAGGCAGCAAAGGAATTGATCAGGTACTAAAGATTGTAGAACCAGGTAATTACGTAGGTTTACAAACGGTTTTGTTCGAAAAAGTCAACCAGTTTTCGGTGATGGCACTGGAAAAATCAGTGGTCTGCTTCATGGACAACCAGTCATTCAAAGAATTGATCAAACGCAATACGGAATTTGCCAACGAATTACTGTCCTTTGTTTGTCGCGAAGAGTTGAACTATTTTGAACGTTTTGTGAATACCCACCAACAAAACATCAACGGCCGTATGGCCGACCTCATCCTGCATTTTTCAGAAAAGATCTACCAGAGTAACAACATCGAAATTCCGCTCACTCGTGGAGATATGGCAGCGCTGATTTGTTCGACCCGCGAAAGTGTTGCCCGCTCCATCAGGGATTTCACCCAAGAGGGCATCATCAAAGTTATTGGCAAACAATTTAATATTCTGAAGCCTGAAAAACTCACTGAGATCAGTAAAGAGTAATTTTCCTTTTATACCTGACTGTTTTTGAGTTCCTCTTCTGCCAGTTTGGTATCGGTCTTGTCTACAATATACCCTTCAAATCCCACAATTTCCTTTCCTTCATAAACCGGAGTCATGGTAATGGTATGGTAACCGACACTCCCGTCTTTACAAAAACGGCGGGTAATACCAAAAGGTATGGTTTCACCCAGCAACACTTTTTTCACTGATTTTTCCAGTGCTGAAAAGTCTTCCCTGGTCCGACTCAAGGAATAATGTTTCCCAATGAGTTCCTCTTTAGAATCATATTTGTACAATTGCAGCCAGGTTTCATTTACATCCTGATAAAAGCCGTCTTTATCGATCCGGAAATAACCCACCTCTTTGGAAGCTGAAACCAAAGCATAAAAGTTATTTTCCACATGACGGGCAGCAATTTTCTTTTCCAAAGCCTGTTCAGCCATCACCTGTGCGGTAATGTCCATAATAAAACCTTCCAGTCCTGCAATATTTCCTGCTTCATCTTTATAGGGTACTGCTGAAACCGTATGATAGCCCAGACTCCCGTCTTTGCAAACACGCTCCACTCTTTCTCCGCTGATCACTTCTCCCGTCAGCACCTGGTTCACCAGGGTTATAATTCGCTTCTTCCCTTCTTCAGTCCTGTCGAAGGACACGTGCGACCCGATTACCTGTTTCCGGTCCACACATTTGTACAGATTCAGCCAGGCATCATTTACCTCTTCATAATATCCTTCTCTATTGATCCTGAAATACCCCACATGGGAGTGGATCAGGCGTTCCCGCAGACGAGTAGATTCAGTATCAATTCCCAGGCGACCAACCACCTCTTCAAAGGCCGATTCAAAAACATGATCTTTTTCGATACTCCCTTTGCCACTGATCCCTTTCCTGCTTTCTACCAGCGCTACCTTCAGATTTTCCTGTAAAGCAATTTCAGCATCTTCATCCGACATTTCCTCCCAGCCGGTTACCATGGCCTTGATGGCTGACAAAGGTTTGTGGCCGGTGGTGGTCAGATAAATATGCCCGATCACAAACCCCAGCAGCAGGAAAGCTCCGGCCACATGGATATAGGCAATCACACTCAGATTATGGAATATGCCGTTATCAATCAGGTAGTCGTAATACATATATACAATACCACTCAACACCACCACGGGAATGATCAGCACACGCAGCCCCAGATAAGTCAGACGCTGCAGTGGATTGAATTTATTATACACCGTTTTTCTAGTAGGGTGTGCCGCATGACGAAAAATTCCGGTGATGTAATACTCAATCTGTGCTTTCAGCATTTTGGTGGACGGAAGATACTGCCGCCATTCCCCGGTGGTGAAATTCCAGAACTGGGTGAACACGATCAGGATCATGAAAGCCCAGGCCAGATTTCTGTGCAAGAAAACAGCCTGTTCGTAACCGAAAACGGTAAAGTTACTGTGTACTTCAAATCCGGTTAATGCCAGTAATAAAATCAACGCAGCCTGGGTCCAATGCCAGAAACGCTCATATTTTTTATAAATCAATACTCTCTTCATGATATTATTATTTCTTACAGTAAAGGAATTCTATTCCTAATGTTTTCTGCTTACTATTCTCAATATTCCGTGGACACTCACTCCTATCAAAACAAGAATGATAAATACCAGCCCGGCATTGTCCAGTAAATTACTGTTATCGCGACCCGGGAGGTAAAAGCCGGAAAGGTTCTTCAGTTTACTATTCGTATTAGTATGACATGCCGTACATTGCAATGCCTGGTCGGCCGGCGCTACTTCATGGTTCAACAGCCACATGGACTGGGTTTTCATAAACGCCAACTGTCCGCTGTAAGGCAACCCAACATATTCCATCCCGGCTTTGGCTGAAACATTCCAGTCAAAATCAACCCACAAAGCCCCTTTTCCTTTTTCTCTTGAGAAAAGCTTGGGATTAATCAGCAACCTATTGACCGGATCATAAGGCTGTTTTCCACGCATTACTTTTACAGGCCATATCTTGGACGGATTTTCCGGGTTGGCAGGACTAACCCGATCCTGATAGGAACCAAACAGAGGATTGAGCGTCAGTGGTGATGCAGTATCCCCTATTTTGTCATGAAGCAAATGGTGATTTGCCGTGCCATTAAACCAAACATATTCGGGTTCCACGTTTTTCTGAAAGACGGCTGTCCCGTGTTTACTATCATAATGAATGGTCACATTGCAAAAGGTTTTTCCATCAAATGTATAGGTGTTTCCCGGCAAAGTTTCTCCGGGAATGGGTTTTCCGTTTTTATCCATACGGAGTGCCGAGGACCAGTCCCAGATGATCTTTGTGGCTGCTCCTTTAGCATATACCGGAATGTGGCAAGTCTGGCAAGCGATGGTTTTGAAATGATCGTTCAGCAGCTTACTTTCATGAGGCTTATCCGTATGACATTGCACGCAGGTGGATCGGTTTGAAGCCGAGGATGCCACGGTGTACAAATGTCCGGTAATGTTGTGGTGTTCGGTTTTGTGGCAGTCCTGACAGTCCAGATTGGGAGCATCTTTTCCTTTGGAAGCCATGTGTACATCCAAATCCCTGGTGCAGCTGAGTTGCGCTTTTTCCAAATCGCCGTGTTTTACATTATTTCCACCGCCGCCTACGAAATGGCAGGAACCGCAATTGCTTTTCTGAGGATTCCCCACATGCTGAGCCACTTTGTTCAAATCGGTACCCGGAGCAGGATAACCCGCACCGGGAAGCATTTTTCCCTTGCCGGGATTCGATTTTTGATAGGTCCCCGTATTGTCGTGACAGACCACACAATCAATATTGTCTTGGGCATGGAAATCAAAGCCTTTGCGATCATATCCGTAACCTGCATGACACATGGAACACATAAACTCGTTGGAGTTCACGCCGATGCAAAAATTATTCAAAAGGTTGATCTTTCCCAGATCATGAACACCCCTACCGGGAATGGTATCCAGCTGCTTCCATTGCCAGTGAGGTGTTTTCATAAACTCCTGCCCCGTTTTGTTGTGGCAACTGAGACAGGCCGCCGTCATTTCCTGAGGTGTTTTAAACATTTTCTGTAATGCCGGAAATTTGGAATGGTCCACAGCCGCTTTCTTGTGCTGAACCACGATATGATCCTTGGAAAAATACTGCGAATCCCTATCACCGTTAAACGTGAACACAATCCAGAATATGATGATCCAAGGGACGATTATGATGGAAACGATTTCAATAAACTTTTTCATAAAACGAAACTTTTTACACTTTCAAATTTAGAATATAGTATTTTAAAATAAACGTTATCAGTTATTTATATTATATTTAAATAAGTTTCATATATTCATTTATTACGCATGCGTAACATATTATATTACACTTAATTAAATATGTAACATGTAAACATGTCTATCTATTTAAGTATGGAGTTACTGTAACAAAGACCACTAATTTGTTTCCATTCCAAATACTTTCCAGGTAATGGCCGAAAAACATTCACTCATCTACCATACGTTTTTTAAACAGATTATAAATAGGTGGTTTTCACTGCGTTTTTAAGGATTAGGAACAATTTCCACAGTCCAACTTTGTATTTTTGTTTTGGAAATTAATTTTTATGTCGGGAAACAAACACACACGCAGAAACTTTCTGAAAATTGCCGGCGGACTCATTGGCCTGACCGCAGTGGGAGCCTGGGGGGAACTGACCAAAAACCAAATGTCCCTGCTGAATAAGCGAAGTGTGACTTTCCCCTTCAATCCCAATAAGGAGATTTCCTTTGTTGACGACTATATTATCCGGAATAACGACGAGGAGATCACTGCCTTTTCGGCTCACTGTACCCACTTGGGATGCATTATCAACAAAGAACAAAACGGTAAGCTGATCTGTCCGTGCCACGGTTCCGAATACAACCTGGAGGGCGACCCGGTGAAAGGCCCGGCTTACAAACCGCTGAAGAAGTATCAGGCGACTCTTTCTTCCGACCACAAACAAATCACCCTAAAAACCTGATCTGTGAAAGCCAACATCAAAATACTGCCTCCCCGATCCACCTACGGTTCTTTGTCGCTGGCTTTCTTTTCTTTTGTGTTGCTTTCCGGTATTTTGCTGGCCATTCCTTTCAATGTTGACAAAGCGTATACCAGCATCAGTGAGTTGGTGGTTATGAACCCCTGGGCCTCCTTTACCAGAAATCTGCACTACTGGAGTTCTCAGTTGTTTCTGATCTTCAGTCTGCTGCATTTTTACGATCATTTCCACAAAAAAAGTCAGATCGGCCTGAAAAAGGCACTGGCTTTCAGGCTGGCTTTGGGTGTACTGATCATCTTCCTGGCCATGATTACGGGTTTTCTGCTGAAAGCCGATGCCGACAGTTTACAGGCCCGGCAAATTTTATTCACGTTGACCGAAAGAATCCCGCTCATCGGGAAAATACTGGCTTTCTCCCTGCTGGGCAAAGCAGGCAGTTTTGAATTGATTTATGTGCATCACATCGCCACTTTCACCATTTTTCTCACCATTATTATTATTGAACACGCCAAAAGGATCTGGCCTTCCGCACTGGATTTTATCATTGCTTTCCTGATCCTGGTAACCTTATCTTACTTCTGGAGTGCCCCACTGCACGACAACCTGAACCCGACTGTGAAAGGGCCGTGGTATTTCGTGGGCTTCCAGGAAATTCTGCACTGGTTGTCCCATCCCGAATGGTCCATTCTCTTCATCGCTTTGCTGGTGCTCCTGCTCTACATCGTCAATTCAGCCAAAGGAAAGGCCATGTTTTTCAGCAAAAGAAGCTTGCTCATTTTCAGTATTCTTTACGGGCTACTGACCTTGATTGGTCTCTTTTTCAGAGGCGAAAACTGGCAATGGTCGTTTCCGGGAACAAAGGATTACAATTACACCGTATTGAACAATTTCAAGACCGAATCTGTTGATTTTTCCCCTGCTTTTACCCAAGCAGAAGCACAAAAAGCAGCCGTCATACTGGATCGTAAGGAAAGCTGCGTGATCTGTCACACCCAAACACATGGTTTCACCGATGCACACAATCCGAAAGCCATCGGTTGTTTTTCATGCCATGGAGGCAATCCTTTTGCCACTTCCAAAGCCCAGGCTCATGAGGAGATGATTCTGATTCCCGGAAATCTTGATAATTCGCGACAAAGTTGTGGCACCACACAGTGTCATCCCAATATTGTTGATCGCGTTCCCACCTCGCTCATGTCTACTTTGAGTGGAATGATCAGCGTGGATAAATATGTGTTTGGGGAACAGAAATCACCCAACACGCTCACCAATGTCAACCAGCTGACTGGACATTCCGCCGCCGATGTCCATTTAAAAAATCTCTGTGTTCGTTGTCATCTGGGGAATCCCAAAACAGAAACCGGACCGGTTACGGAAGAGAGTCGCGGAGGAGGGTGCCTGGCCTGTCATCTGAACTACGATGCGAAAGCCGACAGCGCCTGGAAAAGGCACCAAATCGATCAAAATGACACCACATATCTAAACTATCACGCAACCATCAGCCTGCAGGTGACAGACAATCATTGTTTTGGTTGCCACAGCCGGTCAGCAAGAATTTCCACCAGCTATCAGGGCTGGCATGAAACCACGCTAACCACAGCTGAGATGCCCCGCGACAGCATTCATTACCGGTTGGTGGAGCATACCCGCGTGTTCAAAAAAGAGCCTACCGACGTACATCATACCCTGGGCTTACTGTGCATCGACTGTCACACCTCCTATGAATTAATGGGCGACGGCAAACATTATGCTCACGAGGAAAACCAAGAAGTGGTTCAGTGTAAAGATTGTCACTTTTCAGGGAAACCTCTGTTAACACCGGCCAGTAAATTGACCGATGAATCCGCCATCATCAGTTCACTGCGATTCGGCTCCATTACCGGAAAAAAATACCTGACTACCGAAAAACGCCATCAGGCGCTGATCAATACCTGGTATCAGAACGATACGGCTTTTCTGATCACCAAAAACACAAAAAAGGTCTTTGCCATGAAGGCGCCGGATAAGGAATGTACACGGGACAAAGCCCACGAAAATATTTCCTGCTCTGCCTGCCACAGCTCCTGGGCCCCAACCTGTATCGGCTGCCACAACCAATACGATCCCAATGAACCCGGTTATGATATGCTGAAGAATAAAGAAGTTAAGGGTTCCTGGGTTGAATATACCGGCAGTTATCTGGCCCAACTCCCTTCGCTGGGGATGCGCATTGAAAATGGCAAAAAAGAAGTGATCCCGGTTATTCAGGGCATGATCCTGAGCATTGACCTGGGAAGTTTCAACAAAAAACTGCATGATTCACTGTTGTTCCGCAGACTGTACGCTCCCATCGCACCCCATACAACCGCCAAAGAAGGCCGCGATTGCAAATCTTGCCACAACAATCCTTCGGCGCTGGGATACGGATCAGGGAAGCTTACTTACGTGATTAAAGGAAACACCGGATCGTTTGTTTTTGATCCTGTGTACGAGAACAATAAAAATGACAACCTTCCGGAAGATGCCTGGATCGGGTTCATGCAAACCAGAACCGGGATGGTATCCACGCGCACCAATGTCAAACCATTCACCATTGAGGAGCAGCAGAAGATACTACTTGTGGGCGCTTGTTTGAGTTGTCACAAGGAAAACTCCAAAGTCATGAAACAGAGTCTGAATAACTTCTCAGAAGTATTGAAACACCGGTCATCCCGGTGTATTCTCCCTCACTGGTTTACACCGGATAAATCAGGCAACTGATTCACCAACCAAGCGCTGGCTGCTTTGCGACAACTCCGCAATATTTTCCAGGCTTTCACCTTTGGGTTCCGTCAATACAGAAGTGGTAATGACTCCGGCAAACGAGATCAGTGAAATGATCACAAAAGTAATATTGAACCCTACCGTAGTAATAACCAACGGGAACAACAAGGTTCCAATAAAGGCACCCACTTTACCGATACCGGCTGAAAAACCATGACCTGTTGTACGGTACTCTGTGGGAAATAATTCAGAAGGCAGAATAAATGTTGTGGTATTGGGACCAAATTCGGTAAACAAATAACTCATCCCGTAAATCATAAAAAACAATGTGGTCTGTTTTAAAATTTCGGGAAAGATACCCAGTACCAGAAACGACAACCCCATCATGATAAATCCGGTGGTCTGTATGGTCTTCCTGCCAATCTTATCAATGAGCAAAATAGACATGATATAACCTGGCAGTGCAAAAACGGTGAAAATCAACAACGTATACAACAGTTTGGTTTCCAGAGTCAGGTGTGCTGTCAGCGAATTCAGAAGAATGGGTGTAGAAATAGTATTGCCGTAATAGGCATAGTCCATGAGGAACCAGCTTCCTGCTGTACCGATCAAAGTCAGGACAAGTTTTTTGTTTTTGAAGAAGTTGGCCAAACTGCTTTTCTTTTTATTGACCGTATTGGTTTCCAGTGACACCTTTTCATTCATAAACCGACCGGCATCCTTGGCTGCTCTTTGGGTATCTCCCATCACCTGTGAGGTATACCGGGGCGATTCAGGCAACTTTCTTCTCAGATAAATCACCATGAGGGAAGGAATCGCTCCCAGACCCAGCATCAATCGCCAGGCCATATCGTGTGGAACATTCAGTCCTACCAGCAATCCCAAAGCTACCAATGGACCGGCAATAAGCCCTAAAGCCTGCATGGAGAAAACCAGTCCTACCAGTTTACCCCGGTCTTTTTTGTTGGCATATTCACTCATAATCACGGCACTTACCGGATAATCACCCCCAATACCCACGCCCAGAAAGAACCGGGAAAGGAGCAACCATATAAAATTAGGAGATACGGCTGAAAGCAGGGCACCTATGGTCATTATCATTGCCTCAATTCCATAAACTCTTTTCCGTCCCATTTTGTCGGCAATACGACCAAAGACAACCGAGCCCAACAAAGCCGAGATCAGCGAAACACTGCCCAGCAAACCGGTTTCCACACTGGTTAAGTGCCAAATGGGGGCGATAACAGATATAGCGACACCTATTATAAAAAGATCATACGCATCGGTGAAAAAGCCCATCCCCGAAACAAACATAGCTTTAAAATGATGCCTTCCCAATTCGGCGTTGTCTAAATAATCTTCTACTTTTTTCATGGTTTACCATTTACGTTTGAAATGTATTCCAAACATGATTTGTACTTAAATTTTCAATCAGGAAATGATTCCTGCAAACACAATTAATTTTAAGGGTAGAAGTTTCTTCAATAAAAAAGATTTTAGGAAATAAAATTTGGAAACCGGCAACCCATGTTGTCGGCTGTTTTCAGGTTAACTTGACTTTGATTTTTTGTTGCAGTTCGTTTGTGCATTACGCGCTTTTTTCGAGTGCCCAAAAGTAGAAGTTTATTTTGGTTTTGCGACGCCGTAACCTGTTAAGAACCAAAAGTTAACATAAACTTAAAGATGAGATAACTGTGTATATAATTGAATGATAATCTGCTACAAACAGATTGAGCGATGCGATGCATGAGGGGCCATAAAAAAAGCGACTCTTACAATGTAAGAATCGCTTTTCAAAGACTTGAAACCTGTTTTAGAGCTTAACTTGCTTTCCCTGAAGCAAATTCACTTCATCATACAAGGATTTGTTGATCTTTTTCGATAACGCATCCTGCTTGTACTTTTTGGTAACCTCAGCCATACGCTGCAAAGAAGCCAGAGCCATTCTGATTTCGTTGGTATAGGAATCAATAAATCGCGGCTTCAGTTTGTTGTAATAATCCAGATCCTGCATATAGCGGGTATAGATCTCGTTGATCACTTTATTGGCTTTGTCAACCGCACCGGACTGATAATAGAGATCAGCCCACTGAACCGTATAATAATCAAACGGGAATTTGTTGTTGGGGAAAAAGTAGAGACCTCTGTCCAGTACCTGAACAGCCGAATCGTACCGGTGCACATCGACCAGTGCCTGAGCTGTCCGCAGATAGGAAGGTCTGGCCATCAATGTGGCACTGCGATAACTAACCGGATCCGAATAGACGTCGGGTTTGTTCAATCTTCCCCACCTTACTTTAGGATTCATCAGTATCTTATAGGAATCGTCCACATCTACACCACCCAGGCCCGGAAGATAATCAGGAGCCGGAGTGGGTTCAAAACGATAAACAATCCCTTCCATATGGCAATACTTTGTAACATCCAACACCTTACTTACGCTGGAAGGATTGGCAAAATAAATAGGTCTTTTCCAGTTATTGGTGGCTACCAAATCCAGCAGCATAACATCACTGCGATAGAGATAATTTTGTTTCAGTTTCCAATGAATTTCCTTAACAATTTTACCGGCATCGGCCAGGGGAACTGTTCCCGAATTCACTGCCGCTGCTGAATCCACCTTCATATAAAGATCCTTTGTGGGCATAAAATCCACTTTTTCTCCACTTTGAATCGGCAGCTTTGTTCTTGGATCATCATCCTTAATAAAATCAACCACATCTTTCAATGAAGCTTCTCCCTTTACCATGGGGTAAACAAAAATAGCGTTCATTTCCCCCCTGTCATATTTCGAGGAGGGAATAGAAAGCGGCAAGGGGGCAGAATTGTATTCCTGTTTAAACAACTGATCCACATACCAGGCGCCTGAAGCCAGCATGTAATTCACTACCCGGACATCCGTACGGATGCCTTCCACTTCCTGGGCATACCATAGGGGGAATGTATCGTTGTCTCCATTGGTGATCAATATGGCATTGGGCGCACATGATTTCAGGTACATCACCGCAAAATCGCGCATGGCATAGCGTCCCGAACGGTTGTGCGAATACCAGCCTTCTTTAGCCATATTGGCCGGAACCAGAATCAAACTCACCAGGGTAATAGCCAGGGCAGCAAGGTGTTTTTTCTTAACGTACTTATTCAGCCAGTCGTAGAGAAAAAGTACTCCCATTCCGACCCAGATGGAAAAAGCATAGAAAGCACCCGCATAGGAATAGTCACGTTCACGCGGTTGAACTGGCGTTTGGTTCAGGTAAATGATAATGGCAACACCGGTCATAAAGAACAATACAAAAACTACCCACGTGTCTTTTTTGCTTTTGGACAATTGATACAAAAGACCAAGAATCCCAAGAATAAGCGGCAGGAAATAAAAGGTTGCCCGGCCTCCTTTCTGCATGCTTGGGGGCAGATCTGCCTGATTGCCCAGACGCATACTGTCGAGGAAGTTGATCCCGCTGAGCCAGTTTCCGTGCTGAATTTCACCCTGACCTTCTATATGATCCTGACGTCCCACAAAATTCCACAGGAAATATCGCCAGAACATGTGATCCATCTGATAGGTAAAGAAGAACTTCAGATTGGTCAGAAAACTGGGTTTTATCAATGTCTTTGTTTTACCATTGCCATCGTCAACAGTAATCGGTGTACCGCCCGTACCGCCATATTCCTGACTCTGGTAAAATTGTTTGTAAATGGGTTTGGTATTGCTCCACATCCGGGGAAAAATGGTTTCAAACCGGGGATCATACACCGGAACCGTCCCTTTTCTGTCGTCAATCACTACATATTTTCCCACTTTATCTTCCCGTTTGTAAACGGGGGTACCATCTTTTCGGCCTACTTCCGGTGCATTGTAGTATTGTCCGTATAACAAAGGCCAGGTACCATATTGCTCACGATTCAAATAGGCCAGCAAGCTTACCGCTTCTTTCGGATCGTTTTCATTGATCGGGGTATCGGCATTGGCCCGAATCACCAGCATTACAAACGAAGAATACCCGATCAGGATAAATGTGAGGGCCAGTATGGCCGTATTCAATACCAGTTTTCCGTGTTTCCGTGAATAGTATAGCCCAAATACCAGCAAACCGATCAAAACAGCAAAATAAAATATCGTTCCTGTATTGAAAGGGAATCCCAGACTGTTCACAAAAAACAACTCGGTTTTTCCGGCAAGGTTAACCACCTGAGGGATGATGATGTACATCATGGTGGCCAGCAAACCGACGGCTACGACACCGGAAATAATAAAACCTTTCCAGGAAAACTTATATTTCTTAAAGTAATATACATATACGATAGCCGGAATCGTCAACAAGTTCAACAGGTGAACCCCGATGGCCAGACCCGACAAATAAGCAATCAATACAATCCAGCGATATCCGTTCCGTTGATCGGCTACCTCTTCCCAACGCAGAATAGACCAAAACGTTACCGAAGTAAAAAAGGCTGACATCCCGTACACTTCTGCTTCAACAGCAGAAAACCAAAAGGAATCAACATAAGTAAAGGTCATAGCCCCAACAAAACCGGCACCCAGTACAGCCCAGGCTTCGCCTTTGGTCATCGCTGACCCGTCTTTCTTCACAAAAAGTTTTTTGGCCAGTAAAGTAATGGTCCAGAACAGAAACATAATGGTTAAAGCACTGGCCAGCGCCGACATGATATTCACCATGATGGCCACATGAGCTCTATCGCCAAAAGAAAACAGGGAGAAAAAACGTCCCAGCATCTGGAACAACGGAGCTCCGGGGGGATGCCCAACTTGTAATTTATAGGCCGTTGAAATATATTCACCACAATCCCACCAACTCGCCGTCGGCTGGATGGTAGACAAATAAGTTACGGCTGCAACGGCAAAAGCCAGCCATCCTAACCAGTTGTTTACCTTTTTAAAATTATTCATTCTTACTCTTGGTTTATTAAACGGGAATTTTTCAGATGCGAAATTAGAAATTTTGAAGTATCGACTTAAATTTTAAGGAATTTTAAATAATTCTGAGACAATAAACCAGGTCAGTGCAAAAGAAAAAGTGCCCGTCTTGGAATGACAGGCACTACAATAGTAACATTTCTATCTGTTATTGTAAATCGATCTTGTCCTGAAGCAATTTCACTTCCTCATAAAGCGATTGATTGATTTGCGCAGACAGCTGATTCTGGTTGTACTTTTTGGTAACTTCGACCATGCGTTGCAGCGAAGCCAGAGCCATTCTGATTTCATTGGAATAAGAAGCAACAAACTTTGCTTGCAGTTTGTCATAATATTTCAGATCCTGAAGATACCGGGTATAAATCTCATTAATCAGTTTGCTCCCTTTTTCAGTTGCTCCGGATTGATAATACAAGTCAGCCCACTGAACAGTAAAATAATCAAAAGGAAACTTCGAATTGGGGAAGAAATAAATTCCTTTGTCCAGCACCCGAACGGCTGAATCATAACGATGTGCTTCGACCAGTGCCTGAGCTGTACGCAGATAAGAGGGACGCGCCATCATGGTAGCATCCCGGTAACTTTCCCTGTCAACTGTTACGTCTGGTTTGTTCAGCCTGCCCCATCTGTTTTTCGGATTCATTAAAATCTTATACGATCCATCCATATCCACACCTCCCAGCCCCTGGAGGTAATTGGCTGCCTTTATGGGTATAAAGCGGTATACCACCCCTTCCATATGGCAATATTGCGATACATCCAGCACCCTGCTGACGGCGGTCGGGTTGGCAAAGTAAATCGGTCTTTTCCAGTTATTGGTAGCTATCAGGTCCAGCAACATAACATCACTGCGGTACAAATAGCTCTGCCGTAATTTCCAGTGAATTTCGTTGACTATTTTTCCGGCTTCGGTTTTCGGAACCGTTCCCGAATTCACCACTGCATCAGCATCCACGTTCAAATACAATTCGTCAGTAGGCATAAAGTCGTCTTTCACTCCATTGCTGAGCGGGAGCTTTGTTCTGGGATCATCGCTTTTGATAAAACCAATAGCATCTTTTAATGAAGCTTTTCCTTTCACCATCGGATAGACATAAATGGCATTCATATCGCCCCTGTCGTATTTTGAAGAGGGAATGGAAAGAGGAAGTGGTGCCGAGTTGTATTCCTGTTTGAACAGCTGATCCACATACCAAGATCCGGATGCAAGCATTAAATTCACCACCCGTACATCTGTTCGGATGCCTTCCACTTCCTGCGCATACCACAAGGGGAATGTATCGTTGTCTCCATGTGTGATTAAGATGGCATTCGGAGCACAGGCTTCCAGATACATCACCGCAAAATCTCGCATGGCATAGCGTCCCGAACGATCGTGTGCACGCCAACCTTCTATGGCCATATTGGCCGGAACCAGAAGCAAAGTGACAAGGGTAACAGCCAGTGCCATCACCTGTTTTGCTTTTGCATAGTGCTTTAACTTGTCGTACAACCACAACACACCCATTCCGATCCAAATGGCAAAAGCATAAAAGGCACCTGCAAAGGAATAATCCCTTTCACGGGGCTGTATAGGCCATTGGTTCAAATAAATAATGATTGCAATACCTGTCATAAAGAACAACACAAACACAACCCAGGTATCTTTTTTGTTTTTGGATAGTTGATACAAAAGTCCAAGGATGCCTAGGATGAGCGGAAGAAAGTAAAACCGGGTACGGGCAGTGTTTTGCATACTGGGCGGCAGGTCCTTCTGGTTTCCCAGGCGCCAGTTGTCGATGAAATGGATCCCGCTGATCCAGTTTCCGTGTTGAATTTCTCCCTGCCCTTCAATGTCGTTTTGCCTTCCCGCGAAGTTCCACAGAAAATACCTCCAGAACATATGATCCAACTGATAGGTAAAGAAAAACTTCAGGTTAACCAGAAAACTGGGTTTGATGAGCGTTTTCGTTTTACCGTCTCTGTCTTGTACTTTAATCGGTGTCCCTTCTTTTCCACCGTATGCCGGGCTTTGATAAATCTGAATCTGTCCCGGTTTCGACGGATCACTACTCCACATTCTTGGAAAAACAGTTTCAAATCGAGGGTCAAATACAGGGACGGTCCTTTTCCTATCATCAATCACAATGTACTTACCGCTCTGATCATCTCTTTTATAAACCGGGGTTCCGTCTTTATAATCCGTCACAGGAGCATTATAATACTGACCATACAACAAGGGCCAGCTTCCGTATTGTTCCCGGTTCAGATAAGCCAGCAAGCTCACCGCATCCTTGGGATTGTTTTCGTTAATTGGGGTATCGGCATTGGCCCGGATCACCAACATCAAAAAAGAAGAATAACCTATTAAAACAAAGCTTAAAGCCAATATGGCTGTATTCAAAATCATCTTACCCCGTTTGCGGGAATAAGAGATCCCCCAGACCAACAAACCAATCAATAGTAAAAAATAGAAGATCGTTCCTGAGTTAAACGGTAATCCCAAAACATTGACAAAAAACAATTCTGTCTTTCCGGCCAGATTTACTACCTGCGGAATAATAACATACATCATTGCCCCCAGTAAGCCAACCGCTACCAGACCGGCAACAATAAAACCTTTCCAGGAAAATCGATACTTTTTAAAATAATACACGTATACTATGGCAGGAATGGTCAACAGATTCAACAGGTGAACGCCAATGGCCAATCCAGATAAATAGGCGATCAACAGGATCCAGCGGTACCCGTGGCGTTCATCAGCCACCTGTTCCCAGCGAAGAATAGCCCAGAAGGTAACCGACGTAAAGAAGGCGGACATTCCATACACTTCCGCCTCCACGGCAGAAAACCAAAAGGAATCAGCAAAAGTAAACGTCATTGCCCCCACAAAACCTGCTCCCAGCACAGCCCAGGATTCGCCTTTGGTCATGGATGCCCCCTCTTTTTTAGCCAAGAGTTTTCGGGCCAGCAGCGTGATGGTCCAAAACAGAAACATAATGGTCAGCGCACTGGATAATGCCGACATAATGTTCACCATGACTGCTACATGCTCCGGATTACCAAAAGCAAACAGGGAAAAAAAGCGACCAAGCATTTGAAACAAAGGAGCTCCCGGAGGATGTCCTACTTGTAATTTATAAGCCGTAGCGATGTATTCCCCGCAATCCCACCAGCTCGCTGTAGGCGGTATTGTCAACAAATATACCGTAGCGGCAATAGCAAAAGCAAGCCAGCCCAATCCGTTATTTACCTTCTTAAAATTCTTCATAATGTCAGTTGTAATTCATTATCATAATTATACGAAAATAAAAAAATTAAGCACAACCTATAATTGTTGTGTAATTTTAGGCCGGGATCATAGGATTTTAAAAAAAGTTTGTACATTTGCACCCCGATTGTCCGATGGTGTAAAGGTAGCACTGCAGATTTTGGTTCTGCCTGTCCAGGTTCGAATCCTGGTCGGACAACACGAAAAAGACGTAGGGAATTAGTGGGGGACGCAGGTCCCCTCTTTTTTTAGCTTATGATGGACAAAAAACACATAGAATCTCTGGTTCAGGAAGCACTGCAGGAAAGCGATCGTTTTCTGGTGGAAGTCAGGGTCAGTACGGATAATGTGATTCACATTATCATTGACAGTGACAGCGCCGTAAACATTGAGCATTGCATCAGTGTGAGCCGGTTTGTGGAAGGCAAACTGGACAGGGAAAAGGAAGATTTCGAGCTGAACGTCATGTCCAGCGGTTTGGATCATCCCTTTCATTTGTTGCGTCAATATAAAAAGTTTGTAGGGAAATCCATTCAGGTTGTGATGCAGAACGATAAAAAACTGCAGGGAAAATTGCTTGAAGTGGAAGAAACACACATCGTCTTACAGGAAGAGAAGGAAGTAAAACAAAAAAAGAGAGTGATTAAAAAGGCAGGAGAAACGGTTCATATTCCCTTGTCAGAAATCAAACAGGCCAAAGCTGTTATTAACTTTAACTAAAAAATGCTTTGAAAATGGATAATATCAATTTAGTCGAAACTTTTTCGGAGTTTAAAGAGTTTAAAAACATCGACCGGGAAACCATGATGCGCATCATCGAAGATGTTTTCCGGAGTATGCTCACAAAAAAATACGGCGAAGAAAGTAATTTCGATGTAATCGTAAACATTGACCGGGGAGACCTGGAAATCTGGCACTACCGTGAAATCGTGGAAGACGGTGCCGTTGAGGACCCCAACATTCAGATTGCCTTTTCTGATGCCATCAAAGTGGAACCCGACTTTGAAGTGGGTGAAGAATTTTCAGAGCAGATCTTTTTGGCTGACTTTGGCCGCAGAGAGATTTTGGCCATCCGGCAAAACCTGGTGTCCAAAATCATGGATTACGAAAAAGACAACATCTATAAAAAATACAAAGAAAAAGTCGGGGAAGTCGTTACCGGTGAAGTATACCAGGTATGGAAGAAAGAGATTCTGGTACTGGACGATGAAGGTATTGAACTGATTCTTCCCAAATCGGAACAGATTCCTTCCGACTATTTCAAGAAAGGTGACACCATCCGCGCCGTTGTACTGAAAGTGGACATGCGCAACAGCAATCCGGTGATTATTCTTTCCCGTACTGCCGAAGTCTTCCTTGAAAGACTGTTCGAATCGGAAGTACCGGAAATTTACGACGGGTTGATCACTATTAAGAAAATTGTTCGGGTGCCGGGCGAAAGAGCCAAAGTGGCTGTGGAATCATACGACGACCGCATTGATCCCGTGGGCGCCTGTGTGGGGATGAAAGGTTCCAGAATTCACGGAATTGTCCGCGAACTGAGAAACGAAAACATTGACGTGATCAATTACACGGCCAATGACAGTCTGTTCATTCAACGGGCCCTCTCCCCCGCCAAAGTTTCCTCCATCAACTTAAATGAGGAAAAACACACGGCCGATGTATACATGAAACCCGATCAGGTTTCACTGGCCATTGGCAAGGGAGGCTTTAACATCAGACTGGCCGGGAAGCTGACCGGTTACGAAATTGATGTCTACCGCGACTCAGAAAGCGACAACGACGACGTGGATCTGCAGGAATTCTCCGATGAAATCGAACAGTGGATCATCGATGAATTTAAAAATATCGGTTGCGATACTGCAAAAAGTGTATTGGATCTGGAAATTGATGAGCTGGTGAACCGGACCGATCTCGAAGAAGAAACCATCCGGGACGTCATCAGTATACTGAGAGCTGAATTTGAATAACTTTACCTTTGTATAATCAGAAATTCGTTCACTTTCGGATCAAGAATTAGATTTTAGAAACAGAAAAACAAAAGGATACTTTTTATGGCTGGATCAACAGAAACAACAAGATTAAGTAAAGCTGCCCGGGAATTCAATATCAGTATGAATACGATTATTGAATTTCTGACAAAGAAAGGCTATACTCTTGAGGCCAAGCCAAACACAAAGCTTGAACCTGAAATGTATGAGCTCCTGATCAATGAGTTCCAGAACGAAAAGAAGGTGAAGGAAATTGCCCATAAAAAAGGATTGGAATTTGTGGGCAAGGAAACCATCAGTATTGAAGACAAAAAGGTTGAAAAAGAAGAAGAACCCGAAGAAGATTTTGAAAATGTTGACGAACTGATCATCAAATCCAGCACCGTCCATTTCCCTGAAAAGAAACAGGAAAAGCCTGCCGAACAAGTAACAGAACCTGAACCTGAACCCGAAGAACCCAAAAAAGAGATTCCGGTTAAAGAAGAAAAAAAGGAAGAACCAGTAGCTGAAGAGAAACCCAAGGTTGAAGAGAAAAAACCGGAACCCAAACCGGAAGAACAACCCAAAGCTCCGGAAGCCAAAGAGGAAACTACCGAAACTCCTGAAGAAGAAGCAACAAAAGAAGGTGGGCTGAGAATTGTAGGCAATATTGACCTGGACAGCATGAATATGAAAACCAGGCCCAGCAGAAAAAGTAAAGAAGAAAAGAAAAAAGAAAAAGAAGCCAAAAAGCAACAAAACAAAAAAGAAGAGGTTAAAAAGACGGAGGAAAAACCAGTAACCAAAGAAACGGCCAAAGAAGAACCTCCCAAAGTACAGGAAACTCCACCGGAAGCTAAAAAAGAACAAAAGAAAGACGATAATTTTATTCCCACTAAAGTGGAAAAACTTTCCGGACCAAGAATTCTTGACAAAATTGAACTGCCTGATAATGAGAAAAAGAAAAAACCGGTGGCTTCCTCATCCAGTGCCGTTAAAAACAAAAAGAAACGGAAAAGAATTCATCCCGATAAAAAGACCCCTGAAAATACAGCAGGAGGCAAACACGATGGCAATGTAAAAGACAGAAAAAGACACAACAAAAGACAACCCATCAAACAGGAGCCATCAGAGGAAGAAATCCAGAAACAAATCAAGGAAACACTGGCTCGTTTGTCTGCTCCCACCGGAAAATCAAAAGCCTCCAAATACAGGAGACAAAAAAGAGATAATATTTCACAGGCTCACGAGGAAGAACTGAAACAGCAGGAACAGGAAAAATCCATCCTGAAAGTTACCGAATTCCTTACAGCCAATGAACTGGCCAATATGATGAATATCAGCGTGAACGATATCATCAAGACCTGTATGCAACTGGGATTGTTCGTATCCATCAACCAAAGACTGGATGCCGAGACCATTTCGTTCCTGGCCGATGAATATGGTTTCACGGTAAAATTTGTGGATGTAGACGAACAGGAAGAACAGGAAGTGGAAGAAGAAGACGATCCGGCAGACCTGGTTGACAGAGCTCCTATCGTAACGGTGATGGGACACGTTGACCACGGTAAAACCAAGTTGCTCGACTACATTCGTAAAGCCAATGTGGTGGCCGGTGAAGCCGGGGGTATTACCCAGCACATTGGTGCTTATGAAGTAGCTACGGAAGCCGGGAAAAAGATCACCTTCCTCGACACACCGGGCCACGAAGCTTTTACAGCCATGCGTGCCCGTGGTGCCAAGATTACCGACGTTGCCATTATTGTGATTGCTGCTGACGACAGTGTGATGCCGCAGACCAAAGAGGCGATCAACCATGCCCAGGCTGCCGGTGTACCCATTGTATTTGCCATTAACAAAGTGGATAAACCTACGGCCAACCCTGACAAGATCAAGGAACAACTGGCCAATATGAATATTCTGGTGGAGGACTGGGGTGGTAAATTCCAATCTCAGGACATCTCTGCCATCACCGGACAGGGAATTTCTGAACTGTTAGATAAAGTTTTGCTTGAAGCTGAAATTCTGGAACTGAAAGCAAATCCCAATAAGTTTGCCAAAGGAACTGTAATTGAAGCCAGTTTGGATAAAGGTCGTGGTTATTTGACTCAGATCCTGGTTCAAACCGGGACTTTGAAGAAAGGTGATGTTGTGGTAGCAGGTCCTATTTCCGGACGTGTTAAAGCCATGTTCAACGAACGCGCCAAACAGATCGATAGTGCCGGTCCCAGCACACCTGTATTGTTGCTCGGTCTTACCGGAGCTCCGCAGGCCGGGGACACCTTCCAGGTAATGAAAGACGAAAAGGAAGCCAAACCCATCATCGCCAAACGGCAACAGCTGATGCGCGAACAGAGTATTCGTTCGCAGAAACACATTACGCTGGATGAAATCGGCCGAAGGATTGCCATTGGCGACTTCAAGGAACTGAACATTATTGTAAAAGGAGATGTGGACGGCTCGGTAGAAGCATTGAGCGATGCTTTACTGAAACTTTCCACCGAAGAAGTTCAGGTGAACATCATCCACAAAGCTGTGGGTGCCATCACCGAATCTGACATCCTGCTGGCCTCCGCTTCCGACGCTATTATCGTTGGGTTCCAGGTACGGCCTGTACCGCAGGCTCGTAAGCTGGCCGAAAAAGAACAAATCGACATCCGTCTGTATTCCATCATCTATCAGGCGACCGAAGAAATTGAAGCCGCCATTGAAGGGATGCTGGCACCGAAAATGGAAGAAAAGATCACCTGTAACCTGGAAATCAGAGAGACCTTTAAGATTACCAAGGTGGGAACCATTGCCGGATGTTACGTATTGGATGGCAAGATCAACCGCAATACCAAAGTTCGCCTGATTCGTGACGGTATTGTGATCTACACCGGAATGCTGGGATCACTGAAACGATTCAAGGACGACGTGAAAGAAGTGGCTTCCGGTTACGAATGCGGACTGAACATCGAAAACTTCAACGACATCAAAGTGGGTGACTACATCGAAGGCTTTGAGGAAGTGGAAGTTTCACGAAAAAAATAATGATCTCAATATTAAAAAAAGAGGCTCCCAAAAAGGAGCCTCTTTTTTTTTATCGGCAACAAGATTTTATTATTCTTTTTTCAAGGTAAAATAAAAAGTACAACCTGTTTTCCCATCACTGTTTACACCAACCTCACCCCCCAGCTTATTCATGATACGACTGACGATAGAAAGTCCGAGCCCGTGTCCTGAAGTATTTTGGGCATGTCTCTCCAGGCGCAGGAACTCCTTAAAAAGAGAATCCATTTCTTCCTGTCCCAGGCCTTCACCATTATCCTTTACCCAAAAACGAATACGATCCTTCTCCTGTTGGTCGGCTCCGACTTCTACAACCGGCGGCTTTCCTCCATATTTTACTCCATTGTTGATGTAATTAACCCAGACCTCTTCAATCCAGGGGGCATAGCCCAGAGCCTCCGGCCACTGTTGAGGCAATATGATTTTGGCATTGTATTCAGTAATGAAGTTATCCATTCGCTCCAAAACATTATCAATGACCTCACCCATATTCAGGGGCCGGCAGGGAACATTTTTTCTGCTCCGAACATCAGATAACAACAACAAGGCATCCACAATGCTCATCATCTTTTCAGCCGCCTGACTAATATCCTGATAAGCTTTCATCATTTCATCTCCCGAAAGATCGCTGTTCTTCAACAGTTCAATGCGGGTCCATTGCCCGGCCAACGGACTTTTTAAATCATGGGCCACACTATGGGCAAACGCATTCAGTTCATCCAGTGTTTGTTTTAGTTCCGTTATCTCATACAGCATGACAATGTTTCCGATGGTTTTATTACTACTGTTTACCAACGGTGTTTTTTGAATCTCAAAAATTCGTTTTCCGGGTTCTATGATCAGTTCAGATTTCATTTCGGCTTTCTTAGATTGCTCTGCCAAAAAATCATTCAGATCAGGAAGGACTTCAGAAACTGTTGCGCCCATTATTTCATTCTGGGTTTTGCCAAGGATGTTTTCCGAAGCAGGATTCATTTCCAGAATCCGCATTTTATTGTCAATAATGAATACCCCGATTCTCACATTCTTAAATACAAGGTGATGGGCTATGGGAACGATATCAAATAACTTATACCGCCATAGAAGTATTAAGGAAATAATGCCCGCCAAAACAAACGTAAGCGGTGTCGGATCGTAAGGCCCCAAAGGTTTCAGTCCTGCAACATACAGTGCGTTGGGTAACAAAATAATGACCACCAGTAAAACGATCAGAAAATTCTGCATCCGAAAAAGTTTCGGTCGATAGAATATGCCCCATAGAAGCATGACCGAACCGATTATCAGGTTGAGATATGTGTATAAAACCCACATATAAAACCCAATGTTGTAAACTTTGGAAAACCGGATCAGGCCGTTCAATTCAGTAAGATGGTAAGATTGGTAAAAGAAACCGTGTTGTTTGAGTAACAATATCTGAACATAGGTGATCACGGGCATGATCGCCAGCAGCAGCATTGTTCGCTTTGACAGCCAGCGTTCGTTTTGAATAAATGAGATCACGAACGGCAGCCAGAAATAAACAGCCAGCATGCCCCCCAAATACTCAACCCGGACCATCACCAGCTTCCACTCCAGATCCGTGTTGAAGAAGCCCAACAGGTATCCCAATGACCAGATACTAATCCCTACAGACATCAAACTAAAATAGGTTGCGCCTCGTGCCGGACGCATTCTCCATCCAAGTACAGCAACCAAGAAGGCGATCAGAATGGCCAGCAGGTAAACAGGAAAAACAGGGGTGAGTTGCCACGAGTTCATATCCGAATAATTTGAAAGTACCCTTAAATCTTTGTTCAGCATTTAGCCCGCATACCTTACTATGCAGGCATTTTATCCATACATTTCTGTAGGAAACAGCAGTGAAGTTACAAATTTTATTCTTTTCCGGAATATAAAATGGAAAACGAAAATCGGAATTTTCTACAAAAAAAAAGCCGGCCCCAAAGGACCGGCTTCAACAAATTAACCAATATTAACCTCTACGATAATTGCATTTTATCCTAACATTTTTTCCATCAGGTCGACCACGCGGGTAGAATAACCCCATTCGTTGTCGTACCAGGAAAGAACTTTTACGGTTTTTCCCTGAACCATCAGAGCATCGGCATCGTAAATAGAAGAGTGATTGTTGTGGATCACATCAACCGAAACGATGGGATCTTCGCAGTATTCCAGAATGCCTTTCATGGGGCCTTCAGCTGCTTCTTTCATGGCTTTGTTTACTTCGTCTTTGGTGACTTCGCGTTTCAGGTTTACCACCAGGTCAACCAGTGATCCGGTGGGGGTAGGAACACGGATGGCCATACCGTCCAAACGACCGTTCAGTTCGGGAATCACTTTACCTACAGCCTTGGCAGCACCGGTAGTGGTAGGAATCTGTGAGACGGCTGCAGAACGGGCCCGGCGTAAATCCGAATGAGGTGCATCCAGAATGCTCTGGTCGTTGGTATATGAGTGAACCGTGGTCATCAAACCGTTTTCAATACCGAAATGATCGTTCAGCACCTTGGCAATGGGTGCCAGACAGTTGGTGGTACAACTAGCGTTGGAAACACACTGGTCTTCATCACGAAGCATGTCGTCGTTTACACCCAAAACAATCATATTGTCAATCTGATCCTTGGCGGGAACGGTCAGAATCACTTTCTTGGCACCATTTTTCAGGTGATCGCCGTATCCCCCTTTGTTGCTTTCGCGGGAACGGAAAATACCGGTAGATTCAACCACTACATCAGGGGTCTGAGCCCACTTGATGTCGATGGGTGAACGTTCGGCAGTGATCGGAATAGCTACACCATTCACAATAATACTGTTTTCATCATAATCAACGGTTCCGTTGAATTTTCCCTGTGTTGAGTCGTATTTGAGTAAGTGAGCCAGGGTTTTGGTATCGGTCAGGTCGTTGATACCCACTACTTCCAGGTTGTTTCTTTCAAGAGCAATTTTGAACACGTTTCGGCCAATGCGGCCAAATCCGTTGATTCCAATTTTGATTTTTGACATGATACTGTGTTTTAATTTATTTTCAAGTACTCTATTTCAGTTTAAGCACTAACTTTGTATTCATTGCATTGAATAGGCAAAAATACTGATAAAAAAATTTGAAAATACCGAACGCGGAGGGGCCCATGGACAAAAAATTCCAATCGAAAGCACTCGAAGCCAACCTGGCGGAAACACGATATAAAGACATTAAAATACCCCCTGATTTTCAGGAGTTTATAAATCTGTCTAAAAAGTACTACGGAATTCACAAACGCGCAAACGATTGCATAATAGAATATCAGCACCCTTTTTCCAATAAAAAATTTGTGGTGGAGGAGTTGCGGAAGATTTTGATTGCCGATTATTGGTTTTATATCGGACTGGAATTCCCCGATAAGGCTTTCGCCATACCGGTGTCGCTGTTGCAGAACCTGCTGGCTGACAGCAAAACCGAAAAAGCATTAAAGGTATTCATTCTCAATACTTTGCTTGAATTTACACACACCTTGTTCAAAGAAAAAAAAGACTATACCGATACCATTCTGCGGTGCTGTCGTGTGATGAAAAACGGGCTGGAACAAAACAAGGTGAGCTATATTCAGGCATCCCGTTATTTCAGGAAATACCTGAAAGATATATCGGATTCTTCACAGTTTGCTGCCAATGCGTTTGAACTGACCCGAAATATTTATGCCGCATCCATCGAATTCTGGGAACACTCGACCCATACAGATCAATGGATGAAACAGAAAAAATCCATCCTGAAAGCCGATCCCGAAGTGTTGGATCAGGAAATTGGCAACGGTTATTTCAACCAACTGAACGAGCTGCTGCAACAACAACAAAACTGGGATCAACTGACGGAAAATGTCCCGGACTACGACGACATTGCCGAGCATTTTTCCCGGGCCATTGATTTATTCCCCAGTTTCATTGAGAAATTCTATTTCACCTTTTACCTGCTGCAACTGGACGGAATGGCCGACCACAAAGAAAGACTCATCTGGACTCTCAACAAAATGCTGGTTCAGACCATGGACGAAATAGAGGAAGACAATCTGGAGGAATTTATTGATCATGTGTTTGATTATGCAGAAGGGCTGAGAAAAGAACATGCTTCTTCGGTTCTGGACATTTTGCTGACAGTAGGCAAAAAGGTCATTGATTTGGATCCCAGTGAGAAAAAGAAACTGGTCCGCTACACCGAAAGTAAACTGATCGAATTCGGGTTTGAAACACCCGGCACTGTTTACGTGAATGAAGACTGGCAGCTGCACATCAACGAAAACCACATCAAGAACATCCGGGTGTGGCTGGAGCTCATCGAATATTCACAATCGGAAATGGAGAAACTGCTTTCGGCTCTTATTGTGAACCTGAAGCTGGGGGGCATTTTCATCAGCGACACCGACCTGTTCCAGCGGGAGATCACCAAAATCCTCAATTCGAACATCGCTCCTTTTTACAAAAAGGTGAAACAGCTGACCCGGATTTTCCCGGTATATTTCAATGAGATCGGTGCCGAAGGAGAGATCCGGAAAGTAACCACCACCATGGATGAAACCTCCAAACGCGAAGACAAACTGATCCACTTTCTGCGCAAACAGGTTCATACCGAAAGCAACAATACACTGATCGATCTGACCCGTAGGATTTTCCGTTTCTGGTACAATGGAAATCTGGAAGAGCTGCGCGATATCCTTCCTAAAAACGTGTACGACAGCATCGATCTGAAAGGACGCTGGTATGCTCCGGTACACAAAATGGTGAAGGAGATGACGGAAAGAGCCGGTTTGTCATCGGATAGACTGCTGGCCATGGATGCGGAACCTTTCGAGGCCATCCTGTCTCAGCTTAAAAAAGCCAACAACGAGGACCGGGAAAGACTGCGTGACATTCGGGATTTGTATGCCTACCTGAAAGAGAAATACTCTTTTGAAACGGTAAACATCATCCATTTGCTGAAGCGTTTTTCTTACATCCCCGATGATAAAATAGTGAAACTGGAAGCAGCGTTGGAAAAAGAAGACATCGAAGCATCACTGAAGCTGATCTATCATTTCATGAATCAGCTGAAGGAAATAATTTTCGACAGCAAATCAAGTGAGGCTTGGGAAAACATCTACCACAAACGCCACATTGCCATTGGAATTCCTTCCATGTATGGCGTGTACCGTGAACCCAAATTTGAGGCGCTGGGACTGACATTCAGACTGGAAAAAGTTGCCACCCGGCTCATGGAAAAAGTAGTACAGCATATCAACCTCAACTACATTTCTGGAAAAACACTGAAAGAAATTTACGGGATTCTGGATTTTTTCAGGGAAGGACTGGAGCTGGACGGGATCACCAACCAGAGCTTCAATTCCAACCTGCTGATGCTGAAATACAGTTTGGTGTCGCAAAGTTTTTCGTTTGATCAGTACATCAATATTTTCCAGTTTATTGCCGATGATGTTAAGAAAACGCTGATCAAGTACTTCCTGAAAACCTATGAAGTACCGCTGAAAATTATTGTCCCTCAACTTTTTGATAAGGAAAATCAACTGACTCCAAAACAGAAACACGAGCTCATCAACAAAAAATCGGAAGAATTTTACCGGACAATTATTTCCGAAGCGTTCCTGATGCAACCCTTGGATAACTTTATCTTAAAGATTGTGGAATCGTTGCGGCAGATGGCCGATCACCTCCCCCAGGAGATGATCAAGGAGATCATGTCGTACAATTCGGACCTCATCATAGCCCGTTTGGCCCGGGCCAATCCCAGTCTGGATAACCAGGTATTTCTGGGATCCAAGGCCTACCACCTGAAAATTCTGCGCATGGCGGGATTTCCGGTGCCCCCCGGTTTTGTGCTCACCACTGAAGCGTTCCGACGACATCAGGCCATTACAGGCCACGAGGAGCTGCGAAAGGAAATGTACCGCATGATCCGCGATCACCTTACTTTGGTTGAAAAAGTGACCCACAAGGAATTCGGCAATCCGAAAAATCCGCTGTTGCTTTCGGTTCGGTCAGGTACTGCCATTTCCATGCCCGGTGCCATGGACACCCTGCTGAATGTAGGAATGAACGACGAAATCACTGAAAGCCTCAGCAAGATGAAAGGATTTGAGTGGTCGGCCTGGGATTCCTACCGTCGTCTTTTGCAAAGCTGGGGCATGGCCTATGGTCTGACGCGAGATGAATTTGATGCCATTATTAATCGTTTCAAACTGGAATACAAGGTGGACCAAAAGGGTAACTTTACACCTGCCACCATGAAAAAACTGGCCTTTGCCTACAAGCAAAAACTGGCCGATGCACAAATCTATTTTGAGGAAGATGTATTCAAACAACTGATTACCATTATCAATCTGGTCATTGAATCGTGGTCTTCCAAACGGGCCATCGTTTACCGTGAACACCTGCAGATTGCCGATGAATGGGGAACAGCTGTCATCGTACAGCAGATGATTTTCGGAAACATGAAAAGCAGTTCGGGCAGTGGAGTGGTGTTTACACAACATCCAAAAAATCCCCGGCAAAGCGTTCATTTATACGGTGATTTCACATTCCAGAGCCAGGGTGAGGACATTGTTGCCGGTTTGGTTAAACCCTATGCCGTAAGCAGATCGCAACTGTCAGATGCCGAAAAAAACCAGGTGACTTTGGAGGAAATGTATCCGGAACTGTACAAGCAGCTTTATGAAATTGCTGTGGAGCTAACCGAGGATCTGGGATACAACCCGCAGGAAATCGAATTCACCTTTGAATCAGAACATCCGGAAGACCTGTACATACTCCAAATCCGCGACATGGACATGGCAACCTTTCACACCTCTCACCGGTTTGCAAAACCCATGAACAAAATGAAACTTTCCGGAAGAGGCATTGGTATTGGAGGCGGAGCCCTCAACGGTCGGGTCGCCATCGACATGCACGACATCGAACTCCTGCATGAAAAATATCCGAATGAATCCGTGGTACTGATCCGTCCTGATACCGTTCCCGATGACATCGGTATGATTTTCGAGGCAGACGCCCTGCTGACAGCCAAAGGCGGCGCTACATCACATGCTGCGGTTACAGCCGTACGACTCGGAAAAACGTCGGTAGTAAATTGCACCGGCCTGCTGGTTTATGAAAAAGAGAAATACTGTCAGCTCAACAAGGATGTCTATCGTGTTGGTGACAAAATCTCATTGGACGGTCATTTAGGCAATATTTACAAGGGACATACCAAAATAGAGACCGGTGAAGAACCCATTGAGTTTCACTTATAATCGGTAAAAAAATTTCCTTTAGTTGTCGCTCTTCAGGGATACAAAATGACTGTTTTTTATCGTATTTTTGCCGCCTATGGAACACATCAGGAACTTTTGTATCATTGCCCACATCGATCACGGCAAAAGTACGCTGGCCGATCGCTTGCTTGAATTTACCGGTACGGTGACTGAACGGGAAGCGCAGGCTCAGGTTTTAGATGATATGGATCTGGAACGCGAACGCGGCATCACCATTAAAAGCCACGCCATCCAGATGAATTATCAGCTGGAAAATCAGAACTATGTTTTGAACCTGATCGATACTCCCGGACATGTGGACTTTTCCTACGAAGTTTCCCGTTCCATCGCTGCCTGTGAAGGCGCCCTGCTGGTGGTGGATGCCACTCAGGGAATCCAGGCTCAAACCATTTCCAACTTGTACCAGGCCATCGAACACGATCTGGAAATCATTCCGGTATTGAATAAAGTTGACCTGGATAATGCCATGCCCGAAGACGTGAAAGATCAGATTGTGGATTTGTTGGGCTGCGATTACGAAGATATTCTGGAAGCCAGCGGTAAAACAGGCTATGGGGTTGACGAAGTGCTGGAAGCCATTGTGCACAAAGTACCGGCTCCCAAAGGGGATCCCAAAGCACCGTTGCAGGCCCTGATCTTTGACTCTGTTTTTAATCCCTTCCGGGGAATCATTGCCTATTTCAGGATTTTCAACGGAGAGATCAAGAAAGGGGATGTGGTCAAATTTGTCAATACAGGAAAGCAATACAACGCAGACGAAATCGGAGTACTGCGGTTAAAACAGGAAGCAAAGAACACACTGAGTGCCGGGAATGTCGGTTACATCATTTCGGGAATTAAGGTTTCAAAAGAAGTAAAAGTCGGTGACACCATCACGCATGTGGAACGCCCTTGTCAAACCGCCATTGCAGGTTTCGAAAACGTAAAGCCCATGGTGTTTGCCGGAATTTATCCTGTGGATGCAGATGATTACGAAGAACTGCGTGCGGCCATTGAAAAACTGCAACTGAACGACGCTTCCCTGACGTTTGAACCCGAATCGTCGCTGGCACTGGGATTTGGATTCCGCTGCGGTTTTCTCGGACTGCTGCACATGGAAATCATTCAGGAACGGCTGGATCGTGAGTTCAACATGAACGTGATCACAACCATGCCCAACGTATCGTACCGGGTAATCACCAACAAAAAAGAAAGCATCGAAGTCCACAATCCTTCCGGACTTCCCGAACAAAAATACATCGACCACATCGAAGAGCCTTTCATTAAGGCTCAGATCATCACCCAATCCGAATACATCGGCCCCATCATGAAGCTTTGCCTCGACAAACGCGGAGAGTTGAAAAATCAGGTGTACCTGACTACCGGTCGGGTAGAACTGACTATGGACATGCCCTTGGGAGAGATTGTATTCGATTTCTATGATAAACTGAAAAGCATCTCCAAAGGATATGCTTCGTTCGATTACCATATCGACAACTACCGGCCTGCCAAACTGGTGAAACTGGATATTCTACTCAACGGAGAACCTGTTGATGCCCTGTCCACACTAATTCATCAGGACAATGCCTATAGTTTTGGAAGAAGAATTTGTGTCAAGCTTAAAGATCTGATTCCCCGTCAGCAGTTCGATATCGCTGTCCAGGCTGCCATTGGTGCGAAGATCATCGCCCGTGAAACCATCAAAGCCGTTCGAAAAGATGTTACGGCCAAATGTTATGGGGGTGACATTTCCCGAAAAAGAAAATTGCTTGAAAAACAGAAAAAAGGGAAAAAACGGATGCGGCAGATAGGCAATGTGGAAGTACCGCAACAAGCGTTTCTGGTAGTGCTGAAACTGAACGAGTAATTTTTGTACTCAATAATTTTCTGACTTTTTTGTTTTCTTCTGTAACTATAAAGCGTCCGCTGCGTTATATTTACAAATGAGTAACATTTCGCTTCATGACCATTGGGGAATATAACCGTTGTGTGGATGATTATTCGGACGGTCTGTACCGGTTTTTGCTAAAAAACCTGAAAGACGAGGAAGTAGCTAAGGACCTGGTTCAGGAATCCTTTTTGCGCTTGTGGACGCGAAGAAAAGACATTGATCCCCAAAAAAGCAAATCTTATTTATTCACCGTTGGGTACCACGCTTCCATTGACCACATCAGAAAATTCAGCCGGATGGAAGTTTTTACCGAGAAACATGAAAGTAAAGCGGTTCAGATCAGTTATTCAGATGCAGGCGAAGTGCTGGAAAAAGCAGTGGAATTGCTGCCCGAAGATCAGAAAGCGGTATTGATGCTTCGGGATTACGAAGGATATTCTTACAAGGAAATTGGGGACATCACCGGTTTGACCGAAAGTCAGGTGAAAGTATATATTTTCAGGGCCCGCTTGTTCCTGAAAAAATACATTGTGGATCCCGATTATGTGCTATAGGATGAACATAACAACAGAAAATTACGGCCTTTATGTCATCGATTATTTCGATGGAAACCTCTCTGAGAAAGAGCAGGCTTTGCTGTTGCATTTTCTGGAGGAACATCCCGAACTGAAAGAAAAGGTCGATCAACTGACGCAAGCTCATTTACAGGCTCCTGCCATTAGTTATCCCGACAAGGAAAAGCTGAAAAAGCCCGAAATTAGTAGCATAGCCGGAATCAATGAAGACAACTATGAAGAATTCCTGTTGCTTTCGCTGGATTGTGAATTGTCAGCGGAAGAAGAAAACAGCTTAAAACTGTTTCTGGAAAGGAATCCTCAGCTGAAAACCGAGCGGGAAGCCTTTTCAAAAACCAAACTGATTCCGGATACTTCCATAGCATTCACTTCCAAAGCACAGTTGAAGAAAAGGGTCACACTCACTCCTACCCTGTGGATCAGTTCCATCGCTGCCGCTTTTATCCTCCTGTTGGGATGGAGTTTGTTTTTCAAAAAGGGGAATCCCATTAAATACAAACGACCAAACGTTGTGGCTTTTGTGCTGCAGCCTCAGTCGATGATGTGGCAAAACAAGATACCAGAACCAAGTTTGTTGCCTGCTCCGCGGGTGAAAAAATACCGTAGCCTCCATCAGACACCGGCTTATGTACGAAATCCTGTATTGATTGCTCAGCTTCCACAACGATCTGTGCAGAAGCAATTAATTTCACAGGCAAGTCCCAATATTATTCCTGTAAACGTACTGTCCCCTCCGATCGATCGGGGGATTATGGCTTCCCGAAAACCGGAAAAGAAAAAAGGTCACTTTTTACTGGCACTTCTTGAAGGAGGTGTGAAAGCCGTCAATTTGGTTACCAACAAAGAGGTGCTACTCGTGAAAACATACAACCAGCAGGGACAACTGGTACATTATCAGATCCTCAGCGATAATTTCAATTTTGACAGGCAGTTTAAGAACAAAAAATAAACCTTTTCAAACAAAAAAACCGGACTCAAAAGCCCGGTTTTTTATTTTTCCAAGAGAAGTTTACAATCCCAAGCTGATCGAAACCAGTTCGGCAATATCATAGTTTTTCACTTCTTCTTCCTTGTTTTTATACTTAATACCATCTGTCATCATGGTCATACAGAACGGGCAGGCGGTACAGATGATACTGGCTCCCGTTTCCAAAGCCTGTTCAGTGCGTTCGATGAAGACTTCCTTTTCGCCTTTTTCGGCCTCTTTGAACATTTGTCCGCCACCAGCACCACAACACATGGCAAAACTGCGGTTCTTTTCCATTTCAACCTTTACCGAAGGGATGGCTTTCAGAATAGTCCGGGGGGCATCGTATTCACCGTTGCCGCGACCCAGATAACAGGGATCGTGGTAAGTGATCTTTTTCCCGGCAAATTTATCACTGTCAAGGCTTAGTTTTCCTTCAGCAATGGCATCCTGCAAAAACTGAGTATGATGTTTGACTTCATAATTTCCCCCCAGATCGCCGTATTCATTTTTCAGGGTATTGAAATCATGCGGGTCACAGGTAATTATCTTTTTCACCTCATAACCATTCAGTATTTCAATATTGGTGAGTGCCTGCATCTGGAATAACATTTCATTTCCCGTACGACGGGCCACATCCCCACTGTCGCTTTCCTCGGTTCCCAGCACTGCATAATCCACTTTTAAGTGATTGAGAATCTTCACAAATTCACGCATCACTTTTTTATAGCGATCGTCAATGGCGCCGGCAGATCCCACCCACACTAAATATTCAGGCTTTTCATTGTTGGCAAATTTATTGGCCATCAGGGGTACCTCCAGTCCTTCGGCCCACAACATACGGTCCTGTTGCGAATATTGCCAGGGTGCCCCGTTGTTTTCAATGTTAGCGAACATCGTGTTCAGTTCGGCCGGAGCTTTCGATTGCTCCATTACGAGATAACGGCGGGCTTCCAGAATAATGGATGGCTGGTTGATGTTAATCGGACATTCCTGGGCACAGGCATTACACATGGTACACGCCCACAATTCTTCCTCGGTAAGATAATCCATCACCAGATGTTTTCCATCGTCGAAGCCCTTACCCTCTTTCACCAGTCCGGGACCTTTTTCTTTCATACGTGCCCGGGTATCCATCATCACCTTACGAGGCGATAGGAGCTTTCCGGTAATGTTGGCAGGACAAACCGAAGTACAGCGCCCACATTCGGTGCAGGCCAGAGAATTGAAATAATTGACCCAATTCAGGTCTTCCACGTCCAACGCACCAAATCGCTCGGGAGCGCCTTCAGCCGGAGCTTCCTCAAAAGTGGCATTGGGATCCAGCATCAGTTTTACTTCTTTGGTGATGCTCTCCATGTTCTCCACATACCCCAGAGGGTCAACCTTACTTACAAACACATTGGGAACCGACATAAAGACATGGAAGTGTTTGGAATAAGGAAGAATATTAGCAAAGATAAAAATGAGCAAAATATGAGTCCACCAGTTAACCTGATAAAGCGTCCAGGCTTCGTTGGCAGTCATATGTGGAAACCAGCTCATCAGATAATGACTTACCGGATAAGCCCCCTCAACCACAGCACCGGTCAAAGCGGCCCATTTCAGATAAAAGGTGTTCATTCCCAACAGGGAAACCATCAATACAAAGATGATGGTCAGTGCCAGCACGGCATCGTATTCAGATACCGGTTTCATCTCCACACCGGAAAAACGTTTGACATGCAGAATAAGTCTCCGGGTTAAAAAGATGATCATGGCCACCAGTATAATCAGGGCGAAGACATCCCCGAAGGCCATCAGAAAGGTATAGACCCCTCCCAGAACACTAAAGACTTTCTCGGTACGAAAAAGACCGTCAACCACCATTTCAATACTCCCGAATAAAATAATCATAAACCCCCAGAAAACCAGGGCATGAACCAACCCGATCAGAGGACGTCGAAAAATCTTAACCTGAAATCCGGCGACATCCAGTGTTTTCCAGAGTCTTTTGCCGATGCTGCCCAATGATTTTTTCCTGGTAAATTTGAAATACTTAAAGTAACGCTGAATGCTGTAAGCAAAAATGCCCAGTGTGATCAGCAGAGCGATTGAAAAGACGATTTGCTTTATCATGGTGTTTTTATTTGGATTCAAAAAAATTGATGATACAATTTTAATCAAAATTTTGTTAAGAACGAATAAAAATATTACGCAAGCGTAATATTTTTATTAACAGTTCAAGTTCGGGCGCAAACCTTTTAAATAAGGTATACCGAAGCAACCTCGAAGCTATTTAAACACCTATTAGTAACAACTTTTAACTATATTTGCGCATCTTAAAAATTGCCATATGCAGGTTCCGAAAATATATCATCCTGAGAATCATATCAGAATCGTAACAGCGGCATCTCTTTTCGACGGACATGATGCAGCCATCAATGTAATGCGAAGAATAATCCAGAATACCGGTGCCGAAGTAATTCATCTGGGACACAACCGTTCCGTTCACGAGATCGTGAACACAGCCATCCAGGAAGATGTGCAAGCCATAGCCATCACCTCCTATCAGGGGGGGCATATGGAATTTTTCAAGTATATGTATGATATGCTGCAGGAAAAGGGCTTCGGTCACATCAGGATTTTTGGCGGTGGGGGCGGTGTCATTCTGCCGGAAGAAGTAAAAGAACTTCACGAATACGGCATTACCCGAATTTATTCGCCCGACGACGGTATGGAAATGGGACTGCAGGGCATGATCAACGATCTGATGGAGAAATCAGATTTCCCGACAGGAAAAGAGCTTCAGGTTACTTTCGACGATATCAAAAACAAAAACTTCGGGGCTATTTCCCGTTTGATCTCTGCAGCCGAAAATTACCGGGATCAGGTAAGCGAACTCATCGACCAATGTGCCGAAGTAAAAGAAAAATCACATACTCCTGTTTTGGGGATTACCGGAACCGGCGGTGCAGGAAAATCTTCTTTGGTGGACGAAATCGTTCGCCGTTTTCTGAATGATTTCCCCGACAAAACCATTGCCATTGTTTCGGTCGACCCGTCCAAACGCAAATCGGGCGGTGCCTTGCTGGGAGACCGTATTCGTATGAATTCCATCGATCATCCCAACGTGTACATGCGTTCGCTGGCCACGCGAGAATCCAATCTTTCCATTTCCAGATATGTAAAAGATGCGGAAATCATTGTTCAAGCGGCCGGATTTGATCTGATTATTTTGGAGACTTCCGGTATCGGCCAGTCCGACACAGCTATTGTGGACCACAGCGATCTGTCCATGTATGTGATGACACCCGAATACGGCGCAGCCAGTCAGTTGGAGAAAATCGACATGTTGGATTACGCCGACATCATTGCGCTGAATAAATTCGACAAACGAGGAGCCCAGGATGCTTTGCGCGATGTGAAAAAACAGTTCCAGCGTAACCACTTGTTGTTTGACAGTGAGGTGGACGACATGCCGGTTTACGGAACCACGGCCTCGCAATTCAACGATCTGGGAACCAACGAGCTCTACATAGCGCTACTCCATAAGATTAAAGAAATTACAGGTGTTTCTTTTAACCCGGAAGGGCACGAACAGGACATCACCGAAAAAATACACATCATTCCCCCGCATCGGGTACGGTACCTTTCTGAAATTTCCGACACAATACGTCAGTACAACCAGTGGGCCGAAGATCAGTCCGACATCGCGCAGCGACTCTATAGTCTGCAACAGTCCATTGATGAAATGAAGCGGGCAGGTGACAACGAAACCGAGGAACGTTTGAAAGCCGCCTATGAAAAAGTGGTGCAGGAACTGGATCCGAAAAACCTACAGATTCTGAAAACATGGGACGATAAAAAGCAGGCCTATGCTTCAGAAATCTATCATACCCAGGTCAGAGATAAAGACATCCGGACAGAAACTCAGATCGAAACACTGTCGCACACCAAAGTACCCAAGATCAGTCTGCCCAAATTCAAAAGCTGGGGAGAGATATTAAAATGGGTGCTCACAGAAAATGTACCGGGAGAATTTCCTTATGCTGCCGGTGTTTTTTCCTTCAAACGCGAAGGCGAAGATCCCACACGCATGTTTGCCGGAGAAGGGGGTCCTGAACGGACCAACCGCCGTTTTCACTATGTTTCAAAAGGAATGCCTGCCAAGCGGCTTTCCACTGCTTTTGACTCGGTAACGTTATACGGCGAAGACCCGGATCGCAGACCCGATATTTATGGTAAGATCGGAAACTCCGGCGTCTCCATTGCCTGCCTCGACGATGCCAAGAAACTGTATTCCGGATTCAATCTGGCGGATGCCAAAACATCCGTTTCCATGACCATCAATGGTCCTGCCCCTACCCTCGTGGCTTACTTTATGAACGCTGCCATCGATCAGCAATGTGAGTTGTACATCCGTGAAAACGGACTGGTGGAAGAAGTGGAACTGATCATCGAAAAGATTTACAGGGAAAAAGGTACCGAACGCCCCAGATATCAGGGAAAATTACCCGAAGGCAACGACGGACTCGGTCTGTTGTTGCTGGGGGTCACCGGCGACATGGTATTGCCTGCAGACATTTACGAACGGATCAAAAAAGAAACCCTGAGAAAAGTCAGAGGCACAGTGCAAGCCGACATCCTGAAAGAAGACCAGGCACAGAACACCTGTATTTTCTCCACCGATTTCTCGCTGAAACTCATGGGTGACATTCAGGAATATTTTATTGAAAAGGACGTCCGCAATTTTTACAGTGTCTCCATCTCGGGCTACCACATTGCCGAAGCCGGTGCCAATCCCATTTCACAACTGGCCTTCACTTTGGCCAACGGATTCACTTACGTGGAATATTATTTGGCCCGGGGTATGGATGTAAACAAATTTGCACCCAATCTTTCCTTCTTCTTCTCCAACGGCGAAGATCCCGAATATGCCGTTATCGGACGCGTGGCAAGGCTTATCTGGGCCAAAGCCATGAAGTTGAAATACCATGCCAACGAACGGGCTCAGAAACTGAAATACCACATTCAAACCTCAGGTCGTTCACTGCATGCCCAGGATATTGAATTCAACGACATCCGTACCACGCTGCAGGCCCTGTACGCCATTTACGACAACTGTAATTCATTACATACCAACGCTTACGACGAGGCCATCACCACGCCTACCGAAGAATCAGTACGTCGTGCCATTGCCATTCAGCTCATCATTAATCAGGAACTGGGACTGGCCAAGAATCAGAATCCTTTGCAGGGTTCCTTCATCATTGAAGAACTCACCAAACTGGTGGAAGAAGCCATATTGCCCGAATTTGACCGGATAACCGAACGCGGTGGTGTGCTGGGAGCCATGGAAACCATGTACCAGCGCAGCAAAATCCAGGAAGAATCGCTGTATTACGAAACTTTGAAACACAGCGGAAAGTTACCCATTGTGGGAGTCAATACGTTCCTGACCGGAGAAACTTCGCATACCCAGATTCCCGGTGAAGTAATCCGTGCCACGAAGGAGGAAAAAGAATATCAGATCCACATGCTGGAACAACTGCACAAAACCTGGGAAAACGAAACCACCGAACAGCTGCATAAACTGCAACAGGCCGCCATCCACAACGAGAATTTGTTTGAACAATTAATGGAAGCAGGTAAATATGCTTCCATCGGACAAATCACCAATGCATTGTTCCACGTGGGCGGACAATATCGCAGAAACATGTAGCGATTTTGTTTTCATTTACTACCTTTACGGTACTAAAACTTTCGCTATGATCAATAAATGCATTCTCATCATCTATCCTGAAGTGCACGAGACCCGGATCGGCATTTACCGGAATATGGACCCGGTTTTTATGAAAACCATCCGTCACAGTGATGAAGATTTGGCACCGTTTTCTACGATCCCTGATCAAAAGGATTTTCGTAAGGAAGCCATCCTCAAAGAACTGAATCGCAACGAGCTAAACCTGGAGAACATTGCTGTTGTTATGGGCAGAAGCGGCATGGTGAAACCCGTTTCTCAAGGAGTTTATGAAATCAACGAAACCATGATCCGGGACCTGACCGTCGGGGTAATGGGGATGCACGAAACCAACCTGGGTGGACTCATTGCTTACGATCTGGCCAAAGATTGGGGTGCCAAAGCATACATGGCAAATCCTGTGGTAGTAGATGAACTCAGCGACCTGGCTCGGGTGACTGGTCACCCCCTGTTTGAGCGAAAATCCATTTTCCATGCCCTGAACCACAAACACGTGGCTTGTAAGTATGCCAAATCGGTGCATAAAAAATATACAGAACTGAACCTGATCATCTGCCATGTGGGCAGTGGCGGTGTGTCGGTAGGGGCTCACCATCAGGGTCGGGTGGTAGATGTGAACCAGGCATTTGACGGCGGCGGCCCCTTTTCCATCCGCAGAACGGGAACCTTACCGGTAGGACAACTGGTTCAGCTTTGCTTCAGCGGAGATTACACCGAAAAAGAAATCATGGAAATGATTACATCCAAAGGCGGGTATTCCGCTTACCTGGGAACCGATAACGTGGAGGCCATCAACCGGATGATCGCTGACGGTGATGAAAAAGCCCGTTTTATTTCCATGGCACTGGCCTACGCCGTTTCCAAGGAAATTGCTTCCCATTATGCAACCCTGGAAGGAAATGTGGATGCCATCATCCTTACCGGCCTGATTTTCGACAGTGAACTTTTCCTTGAAGATGTAAAAAAACGTGTAGGCGGTCTCGCTCCCATTACCCTGTATCCTTCGGTAAACGACCTGGAAGCCCTGGCCAGTTACGGACTGGGAATTTTAAAGGAAGAGGTAACCGTAAAGGAATACATTTAAACCTTCCTGTTTCCGGGTAACTATTCCAAAACACATAAAAAAGGCAGAACCAAAAAAGTTCTGCCTTTTATCAAATCATTTTCGATGGGTATTATTTTGTGGAAGAAGTTGAAACAGAATCCTTCCCGGAAATATGATCGGTGCTGTTTTGCCCGTCATAGGTTATGGTCACACTTCCGTTAGTGGTAACGGCAGTAGCCTTAATGGATACATAGTCACCTGAGGAGGCATCAACAGATTTTGACCAGGGCAAGCTCGGATTGCTTACGGTCTGCGTCGTAGATCCCACCGTATAGGTTAATGTTGTGATGGAACCATCCCCTGTTTGCGTAGCCGTAAAATTAATGGTCATGGCGGATTGGGCTTGCTTTGATCCGGTATCCAGATTCGTAGTAGTAGAACCCGAACTTTTGGAACAGGCCATAAATCCAACCATGATAAAGGATAAAAGAATAGCTAACGCGGTAAATTTTTTCATAATGATAAGGTTAAAAGGTTAATAATTACCAACGCAATGAATAATTTCATTCGTTGGCAGAACAAAGGTAAACTTGTTTTTGTGATTTTCAAGAAAAGCAGAGAAAACAATCATCCTATTTTTCGTTGAAGATTCTATTCTCTCTTAGGAAAAGGTCTTAAAACGATGGCTCATCACTGAATTTCTGCTTTCCCTTCCCAACAGAAGCGGGTCATATTTAGGATATTTTAACCGAACGCCGTTTTTCTAAGCTGTTCAATTTGGCTATTTTTGGCGATTATTTTGAAATTCAGGTGTATGAACAGAAAAACGCTGACCCTTTTATTCTTTACGGTACTGATCAATATGGTGGGACTGGGAATCATCATCCCTTTTGTTCCCATTATTTTCAAACTGAAGAACTTTTTTCCTCCCGGTTATTCGGCACAACACATCAACATCATTTTGGGTTTTCTGCTGGCAGCCTATCCGCTGGCCCAGTTTTTCGGAGCTCCTTTACTGGGGAGAATATCGGATAATGTAGGACGTAAAAAAATCCTCAGTCTTTCCCTTTTCGGAAGTATGCTGGGGTATTTGATCTTTGCCTGGGGAATTTATCAATCCAGCATTGCGTTGCTGTTTGTAAGCCGTATTGTCGACGGATTTACAGGCGGGAATATCTCTGTGGCCATGGCTTCCATTGCCGACATCAGTGCTGACGAGAAAGCCAAGGTGCGAAACTTCGGAATGATCGGGGCTGCTTTCGGGCTGGGATTCATCATTGGTCCGGCCATCGGGGGTATTCTGAGCGACACAACGATTTCACCCTATTTCACTACCGTTACACCGTTTGTTGCCGCTGCAGTGGTTTCACTCATCAACCTGGTGATGGTGGCCTTTGCCCTTCCCGAAACGCACACCCAAAGAACCCACCGAAAAGTTTCCATCAATTATACCTTTGTCAACATCAAAAGGGCCTTTACATTCAAACAACTGAAAACAGTATTTGTAGCCCTCTTTCTGGTGAATCTGGGCTGGGTACTTTTTGAATACTTTTTCCAGGTATTCCTGTACGGAAAGTTTCATTTACTTTCCTCACACATTGCATACCTGTTTGTTTATTTGGGATTCTGGATTGTCCTTTCACAGGGGTATATTGTAAGGAAAGTATCTCATAAAATTTCCGCAGATAAAATACTGAAGATCACTTTACTTCCCACAGCCATTTTACTGATGACCGTCATCTTTGTGGATAAAACAATACTGTATTTCCTTTTGCCGGTGCTGGCTATTTTCACCGGATTCACCCAACCCAATTTCTCGGCCATCCTTTCCGACAGCACTGAAAAACATTCACAGGGGGAAATCCTGGGTATCCGGCAGTCAGTGGTTTCAGCTGCCCAGGCTATTGCCCCGTTAGCAGGTGGTTTCCTGATGAACGTCGGGAATGTGGCTAAGGGCTACCAAAACCCGCTCATCGCAGGCAGCATCCTGGCTCTGGTGGGATGGCTCTTTATCTTGTATGTAAAAATTCCCAAACAGAAAATATCGTTCGCTGAAAACGCGTAGGAGTCGTATTATTTTTTCTTTAACGGACGAAACGGATTCACGGGTTGTGCATTTCCCAGGGGCAGTGTATCTGCTTTCATGATGTGCCAGAAAGGAGCCGATCCGGGACCTCTGTCGGTATTGGTTAATACGATCAGTGTTTTGTGGTGTTTCATATCACGCATGTTGAAACTGCGGAACCCTTTCCACCAACCGAAATGATATACGGTACTGTCCATATCGCCGCGGATACGCCAGCCAAATCCGTAGTTATCGTTCCGACGCCAGTAGTGGGGACTTCCCGGAACAAATGCTACCCTGATCACCGAATCGGGCAACAGGGTAAACTCATCCCACGACCGGTCGAAACGGTATAAGTCGCGAACCGAACAATAAATATTTTTATCCCCCAGTACCCCGTTCAGGTAATCATTGGTCATGCGGCGCCAGCGCCAGCCTCTTCGGTAATAACCGGGCACCCCTTTTTCCACATACAGGGGGACTTCCTTATCTTTTCGCATGGTATACACAAAGGAAGAATCCATGCGCAGAGGTTCAAAAATTTCCTTTTTAATAAAATCCTCAAAATGTTCCCCGGTAACCGCCTCCACCACATTGGCCAGTAAAGCATAGTTGGAATTGCAGTAATCAAAACCCTTGTCCGGTTTGAAGTAAGGATGAGGCTTGTACTTCTCAAAAAGCTTCAGCATATCGTTGTTGGTCAGCGGAATCCTTTTGTCTGTCCAGTATTTCTGCGCCAGGCTCATGTAACGGGGAATCCCTGAACGATGGTGCATGACCATCCGCAAACTGATGCCCTCGTAAGGAAAACCGGGCAGATAATTCCGGATGTCTTCATCATAATCCACTTTGCCCTGGTGTTTCAGAATCATAATGGCCAGTGCTGAGAACATCTTGGAACCCGATGCCAGTTGAAAGGCATCATTCAGCTTTAACGGATCCCGGCGTCTGCGAACATTTCGGTAACCATAAGCCTTTTCAAAAATAATCCTCCCCTTTTCCGCATACAAAACCACCCCGTTAAACCCGGTCAGTCGCTGCAGGTGATCAAAAGTCTTTTCCAGTTGTTCCCGGCGGTGCGCAATGACAGCACTATCCATGGAAGAGTACGGCACTATGAAGTTCGCTACATCCAACGGTTTCTCTTTCGGATCCTTCTTCTCTGTTTTAGGACCACAAGAGGAAAAGAATAAAACAGCAATAATAACTATTGTGATGGGTATGATGAAGCGTTTGACCATAATTGCAAAAGTATAAAATTCCCTAAAGTATCCTTTATTGTATCCAATTATGGATACAACTTTATACCAAAATAACCCTAACTGACTTACCTTCTGCGATATAAAAATATCGGCACAAGAATTGACTTGTAACAACCATGGAATTCTACATGTCTTTTTCTATTGTCTTCGGCTATATCCTACTGACTGTGTGGGTCCTTATTCTTTCCAATACCCGCGATATTCGTTTCTCGAAGATTTTACTGATTTGTGTCTTCCTTACCCCCCTCATCGGTTTGATCACCCTTGCTGCCAGCCACCCAAAGATCGTTATTACCCATGAAAAATTCGGTTCGGATAATGACAATCCGGAGGCATGAGATCAGGGTTCAAAGACTCATTCTCTTAAAAAAACGACGATTCTTTTCTGACAATTCCTGTGTTTTTTACCTTTGCAGGAAATCGAAACTATGGACAACTACAACCACAGAAATTATACTAAAGAAGAACTGGAAAAGGACATCAAATACCTTCGGTTGCTCTCGGACCGGTTTCAAACCATACAGGCCGCCAGTACGGAAGTCATCAACCTGGAAGCCATCCTGAACCTGCCCAAAGGTACCGAACATTTTCTGAGCGATATTCACGGAGAATACGAAACATTCAGCCATGTACTGGCCAACGCGTCGGGAGTAGTCCGTAAGAAAATTGAGGATGTATTCGGGAAAAACCTTCGTCAAAAAGACAAAAAGGGACTGGCCACCCTGATTTACTACCCCGAGGAAAAAATGGACCGGGTACTCAAGGAAGAAGACGAACCCGAAGAATGGTTTGCCATCACCCTGCAACGACTGGTGGTGGTTGCCCGTGCAGCAGCGTCCAAGTACACCCGTTCCAAGGTTAGAAAAGCCATGACTCCCGATTTTAGTTACATCATCGACGAACTATTAAATGAAAGCGGGGAAGCCAAGGAAGAATACGTGAACAGCATCATCAGTACCATCATACGGATCGACCGGGCTGAAGCCTTCATTATTGCCCTTTGTAATTTTATCCAGCGGCTGCTGATCGACCAGCTGCACATCATCGGTGATATTTACGACCGGGGGCCGTCTGCCGAAAAGGTGATGGACCGGCTGATGCACTACCATTCGGTGGATGTTCAATGGGGAAACCACGATATTTTGTGGATGGGAAGTGCTTCGGGGAACCCGGCACTCATTGCCAACATGATCCGCATCTCCTTGCGGTACAACAACCTCGATACCATCGAAGATGCGTACGGCATTACCCTCATGCCGCTGGCTACCATGGCCATCCGGCAATACGAAAACGATCCCTGCGAACTGTTCGATACCAAAACCGATGTGGACGGGAAAGAAAGAGACCTGATCAAGAAAATGCACAAAGCTATTTCCATTATACAGTTTAAACTGGAAGGTCAGATCGTTCAGCGCAACCCCCATTTTTCAATGGATGACCGGCTTTTGCTGGACAAAATTGAGTACACCAAAGGGACAATCACCATCGGCGGAAAAACCTATCAGCTACAGGACACCCTCTTCCCTACCATCGACCCGCAAAATCCCTATCAGCTTTCCGAAGAGGAAGAACAGGTAATGGAAAAACTGACCAACAGCATTAAAAACAGCACCCGGCTGCAACAACACATCGGGTTTTTGTTTTCCCACGGAAGCATGTACCTGAAATTCAACGACAATCTGCTCTACCACGGCTGCATTCCCATGGACGAAAAGGGGCGTTTCGGTTCCTTTGAAATTGAAGGAACCACCTGTTCCGGAAAACAGCTTTGCGACCAGTTCGACCGGGTAGCCCGGAAAGCCCATCAGCACCGGTTCCAGAAAAGCTATCTTCCCACCACCGATTACCTGTGGTATTTGTGGTGCGGTCCTATGTCGCCTTTGTACGGAAAAACCAAAATGGCCACCTTCGAACGCTATTTTATTGCCGAAAAAGAAACCCATTCCGAGGGAAAGAATCCGTATTACGACCTCGTGTACGACAACGAAACTTACTGTGATGCCATATTAAAGGAATTCGGACTGGGAGGCTCCAACTCGCACATCATCAACGGTCATGTTCCCGTTAAGGTGAAAAAGGGAGAAAGCCCCATCAAAGCCGGTGGCAAGTTGTTTGTTATCGACGGCGGCATGGCCAAACCCTATCATTCGGTTACCGGTGTTTCGGGGTACACGCTGATTTACAATTCCTACGGACTGGTACTGGTGGAACACGAATATTTTGAATCAAGGCTAACGGCCATCAACGACGAAAAAGACATTATTTCCAAACAGATCTACATTGAAAACAACGCCAAAAGGAAAAAAGTAAGGGAAACCGATATCGGGAACAGCATCATGGCACAGATTGGCGACCTGAGTAAGCTGCTGGCAGCCTACAAGATCGGACTGATTAAAGAACGTTTTTAAACGAAGTATACATGCCAAGAATATTCAAATTCGGGGGTATTTTACTGAAAAATGCCGAAGGGCTCAGGAAGATGGCTTCACTGGTGAGCGAATTTCAGTGTGAACCGCTGGTGGTGGTGGTTTCGGCTATTGGGAAAACCACCAATGCCCTGGAGGAACTGCAGCGCATAGCTGCCGCCAAAGACGAACAACGGCTGCAGCAACACTATTTTGCACTGAAACACCAGCACATGGAGCTCATCCAGTCGCTGGAACTGAGCAACGAGTCCCAACTCATGGAGCAGGTGGAAAAAGAGTTCAGAAACCTGTGGGATGCCCTGAATCAGGAATACGAGGATCCGTATCTTGCGTACGATCAGATTGTCAGCTTCGGCGAAAGGTTTTCCACGCGGATTGTCTCAGCCGTGTTGAAAGAGGCTGCGGTACCGGTGCATTTTATTGATGCCACCCAGGTTATTTTTACTGACAACCGGCACACCCAGGCCGCCATCAACTGGCCCATGACGGAAAAAACCATCCAGGCCCGGGTAGTTCCCGTGCTGGAGAATCATCAAACCGTAGTGATTCAGGGCTTTGTCGGGGCGTGTGAACACGGAAATTCGACCACACTGGGACGGGAAGGTTCCGACTTCACCGCCGCCATTCTGGCGTATGTGCTCGAAGCCGACGAAGTCTGTATCTGGAAAGACGTACCCGGACTGATGAACAGCGATCCGAAACTGTTTTCCGATGCCGTGAAACTGCCTCATGTGTCTTACAACGAAGCCATCGAACTGGCCTTTTACGGGGCCTCGGTCATTCATCCCCGCACCATTCAACCGCTGAAGAAAAAGGGCATTCTGCTCAAAGTATGCTCCTTTTTTGATCCCGCATCAGAACCCACACGGATCAACAGCGACGAATCGGACGACAACACCATCCCCAAAATCATTGTCAAGAAAAACCAGACCTTGCTGAGCATCAGTTCCCGCGACCTCTCGTTTATGGCTGAGGAAAAGCTCATGAAGGTTTTTCAGGTGCTGAGTCAGAACCGGCTCCACATCAACCTGATGCAGAATTCGGCGGTAAGTTTTTCGGTGATCTTCGATACCCAGGAACACAAGAGGGATCAGGTCATCGAAGAACTGAAAGAGCATTTTGTTTTGAAATACAACACCGGACTGGAGCTGATCACCATCCGGCATTACAACGATGCAGTGCTCGAAAAACTAAGCCGGGGAAAAAACATCTTCCTGACCCAAAAAACACGCTCGACTATCCAGCTGTTGCTGAGCACAGAATAAATTTGCAATCGTTTTCAAGTGCAAGGGTCATTTTTTATCTTTGCATTTGAAAAATTATCGGACAAAAATTAATCTGAACATCATGAAAGAATCTATCGCCATTCTTTGCGGCGGCGGACCGGCACCGGGCATCAACTCGGTCATCAGTTCCGTGGCTAAAGCCTTTTTGGACGGAGGGTACCGGGTTTTGGGAATCCATGAGGGATACAAAGGGCTTTTCTCGGACAACACCGACTTTGTGGAAATCGACTTTAAAATGGCCGACGACATCCACAAACGGGGAGGATCGGCCCTGGTGATGAGTCGTTTTAAACCCAAAAATGAAGACTTCAACACCCGCTTTTTCATCCAGCACAACGTGAAGCTGCTGGTCACCATCGGGGGGGACGACACGGCTTCCACGGCCAACCGGATTTCCCACTACCTGCAGGAAAAAAACATCAACATTCAAAATATTCACGTGCCCAAGACCATCGACAACGACCTTCCCTTGCCCGGCGACACCCCCACATTTGGTTATCAGTCGGCCAAACAGGAAGGCGTTCGCATTGCCCAAACCATTTATGAAGATGCCCGCACCAGCGGCAACTGGTTTGTGGTTTCGGCCATGGGACGCGAAGCCGGTCACCTGGCTTTCGGGATCGGGGCTTCCAGCCACCTGCCCATGATCATCATCCCGGAAATGTTCAACAAAGTAACGGTTACTTTTGACCGCATCATCCGGATGATCATCTCTGCCATTGTGAAACGGAAAATCCTCGGCATTGGCTACGGACTGGCCATTGTGAGTGAAGGGGTATTCCATTTCATGACCGACGAAGAAATTAAAAGTTCCAACATCAACTTCACCTACGACGACCACGGCCATCCGGAACTGGGCAACGTGAGCAAAGCCCACATCTTTAACATTTTGCTGCAGCAGAAACTGAAAGACCTGGGTATTAAGGTAAAGAGCCGTCCGGTGGAACTGGGGTACGAACTCCGCTGTGTACAGCCCACCGCCTACGACATGCTGTATTGCGCGTTGCTGGGTTACGGGGTGAAACAGTTGTACGACGAAGGACGGACCGGCTGTATGGTAACGGCCAACTACACCACCGGCATCATCAAACCGTTGTACATGGAAGAAGTCTCCGACGAAAACGGAAAGATCATTCCCCGCCTGGTAGACATCCACGGTGCCAAACAAAAACTGATCATGGAACACGGCATGCAATTCCTCGACCCGGGTGATTACGAAGCCGCCAAAGAATATCTGGACAATCCGGAAGAATACGATCTGAAAGTGATTTTGGGCTGGTAATCCCGGTTTTGAGCCAAAGAGAAGCGCATTCAAATCGGATGCGCTTTTTTATTTTCATACGCTGTAACAATCAACTTATTAGAACAGGGTATAAATAACATTTTATAACATCAGAATTGTCAGGAATCCTTAACTTTGATTGCCAAAAAATAACAGACGTCATGTACACGATTTATCACAACCCCCGGTGCAAAAAATCAAGAGCCGGTTTGCAGTATTTACAGGAGAAAACCAGCGATTTCAAAGTAGTGGAATACCTGAAAGATCCGCTTACCTTCGACCAACTGAAAGACCTGCTGATGCGATTGAATAAAAAACCGCAGGAGATGATCCGCACCCAGGAAACGATGTACAAACAAAACTTTAAGGGGAAGAACTTTCATGACGATGAATGGATTCAGATCATGGTGGAAAACCCGAAACTCATCAAGCGCCCCATTGTGGTGAAAGGCAGCAAAGCCGTGTGGGGCGATCCGGCAGAAGAAATTGGACAATTATTTTAAAACATAAATTTAAGTTATCATGGAATACAGAACAGAGCACGACACATTGGGCAACGTGGAAGTGCCGGCCGACAAATACTGGGGCGCCCAAACCCAGCGGTCGAGAATGAATTTTAAGATCGGTCCCGAAGCTTCCATGCCCCGGGAAATCATCGATGCTTTTGCTTACCTCAAGAAAGCGGCTGCATTGACCAATGCCGATCTGGGCGTATTATCGCAGGAAAAAGCCGACTTGATCGGTCAGGTCGCCGACGAAATACTGGCCGGGAAACTGTACGATCATTTCCCGCTGGTAATCTGGCAAACCGGTTCCGGTACCCAGTCGAACATGAACATGAACGAAGTGGTGGCCAACCGGGCTCACGTCATCAAAGGCGGTCAGCTGACGGACGACAAAAAAATCCTGCACCCCAACGACGATGTGAACAAGTCGCAATCGTCCAACGACACCTTCCCTACCGCCATGCACATTGCTGCATACAAAATGGTGGTGGAAACCACCATCCCCGGCGTGCAGCACCTGCGGGATGTGCTGGCCCAAAAGGCAGCAGCATTCAAAGACTTTGTAAAAACCGGTCGTACCCATCTGATGGATGCCACACCGCTCACCCTGGGACAGGAATTTTCGGGCTATGTATCCCAGCTGGATCATGGGTTGAAGGCGTTGAAAGCCACCCTGACCCATCTGGAAGAACTGGCCCTGGGTGGTACCGCCGTGGGAACCGGACTGAATACACCCAAAGGCTACGATGTGAAAGTAGCGGCAAAAATTGCCGAACTTACCGGTCTGCCCTTCCGCACCGCCGAAAACAAATTCGAAGCCCTCTCGGCCCACGATGCCGTTGTGGAAACTTCCGGTGCTTTGAAACAACTGGCCGTGAGTTTGATGCACATCGGCAACAACGTGCGCATGCTGGCTTCCGGACCCCGATGCAGCATTGGCGAGGTAAACCTGCCCGCCAACGAACCGGGTTCGTCCATTATGCCGGGAAAAGTAAACCCCACTCAGAATGAAGCGTTGACCATGGTATGTGCCCAGGTAATCGGCAACGATGCCGCCATCACTGCCGGGGGCATGCAGGGACATTTCCAGCTGAACGTATTCAAACCGGTGATGATCGCCAACCTGCTGCAGGCCGCCCGTTTGCTGGGGGATGCCTGTGTTTCGTTTGCCGACAACGCCATTGCCGGAGCCGAAGCCAACGAAAAGAACATCCAACACAACCTGGAAAATTCACTCATGCTGGTCACCGCTTTAAATACCCACATCGGGTACGAAAAAGCCGCCAAGATTGCCAAGAAGGCCCACGCCGAAGGAACTACTTTGCGGGCCGCTGCGTTGGAACTGGGTTTCCTCACCGAAGCCGAATTCGACGAGTGGGTCGATCCGGCCAAGATGATTTAAACGAACGATCCTCAATACTGAAAGGCTGTTCCGAAAGGGGCGGCCTTTTTTGTTTCAGAACGACAGGAAACGCGCAATTTAAAAGCATTCTTAGCTACTATTTCCCTACTTTTGACTCCGCAATTTGAAACCCGTTGTCCTCAATTTTTTCAGTCGATGTTCTGATGGAATAAACGGAGTAAGTCCTGATTATACCCGTTTAGTGAACAGTATCGGGAACCAGACTGATTAAGACACGGAAACAACGTACTTAGAAACCCAATCTTCAATTAATCATTTAAAATCAAGTGTATGAAAAATTTGTTTTACCTTTTAATGACGGTCTTGTTCATCAGCACGTTTTCCAGTTGTGCCACCATTTTTGGAGGCAGCAAGTACTGGGCTAAGGTTCAGGTTCCGGATCACCCCAATGCCAAAATCGAATACAACGGCGTGTACCAGGGAACCGGCGAAGCTTCATTTATGGTCAAAAGAAAAGATGCCGACAAAGTATCGGTAACGGTAAAAGAAAAAGGGTGTACCGAGCAAACGTCCCAATTCAAACAAAGAACCTTCCGCGGGTGGTCGTTTGTAGGATCCCTGGTATGCTGGACCGGCATGGTTCCCGGAACGCCCATCCCGTTGCCCTGGGGTATTGCCATCGACGGCGCCACAGGAGCCTGGTGGAAACCCGATGTGAACGAAAAAGGAGTCATGAAACAGGACTACAAACACTACATCTATCAGATCCATTACTCCGGTTGCCAAAAAGAAGAGGACTAAAACCCCAACACAAAATATTCCGGATAAAAAACCGGGCTTATGAAAGGCCGTCTTTTACGACGGTCTTTTTTTATGAAAACTTTTGCTACCTTTATTCGTTGGTAACCATCGGAATGAAACCCGGCAAAAGAAACCTGTAGCACCATAGAAAAATGAACGAACTCAAACAACGACCCGGCATACCTGAAAACTCCGGGCTTTACAGCGCCTACGCCCAACTGCGGCAACTGATCGCGGAACTGCAAAAGAAAACGTTGCCCGACCCCATCGTGGCACAGATCAATCGCGAGATTGAGGAGCTGAATGCCCTGTCCGACACAGACAAACAACTGGGGAAAAGCATTCGGAACAAACAGTCGGCCCTGATCCGGCTACTGGAGAAAGAACTGAAAATTGTACCCAGGAACCACTACCGCAATACCTGGCTGGCCCTGGGCATGGCTGTTTTTGGCATTCCCCTCGGCGTGGCACTGGGCGCATCGTTGGGCAACATGGCGTTCCTGGGCATCGGCCTCCCCCTGGGCATGGTCATCGGCATGAGCGTGGGCGCCGGAATGGATAAAAAAGCCGGGCAGGAAGGCCGCCAGCTCGACATCGAAATTAAACCGTAACGCCCTCCGGGAATCCTTACGCTACAGAACCGAATAAAACCGTCCTTTACTGTGAAAAACAATTACCATAACCCACTCACAACCTC
>JAFGYB010000009.1 GCA_016936355.1 Bacteroidales bacterium
CATCCGCCTTTTTTATAAGTATAACTCAATTATTTCAAGGCTGTTAAAGCGGATTCATAATCGGGTTCATCCACAATTTCAGGAACCTGTTGGGTATAAATTACTTTTCCGTTCTCATCCACAATAACAACCGCTCTGGATTCTAAACCGGCCAATGGACCGTCGGTCAGTTCAACCTGATATTTTTTACCAAACTCTCCGGTTCTGAAATCGGAAAGAGTGATCACATTATCCAGTCCTTCGGCACCGCAAAAACGGGCCTGAGCAAACGGTAAATCTTTGGAGATACACAGAACCACTGTATTTTCAAGGTTGGATGCTTCAGTATTGAAACGACGAACGGACGCAGCGCAGGTGGCTGTATCCAGACTGGGAAAAATGTTCAGAACCACTTTTTTACCTTTATAATCGGATAATTTGGCTTCACTCAAATCGTTTTTAACCAATGTGAAATCAGGGGCTTCTTCCCCTTTGGCGGGAAGACTACCCAGCGTGTGTATTTTGTTTCCTTTCAATGTTATTTCTGCCATGATGTTTTATTTTTTGAATTCAACGTTCAAAATTAAATCTTTTCCAAAGAAGGGTTTGTCGAAAATTAAGACTTTAACTTTAATTAATAATCAGGAAACCAACATAAATAAATCGGAGGCAATACCATCGGAAAAGAATTTTCCTTTGTGGGTGATCAAAAACGTATTGCCTTTTTGTACGATCAGTTCCTTTTGAATGGGTTTTTGAACCTGTTTCAGAAAATAATTCACAAATTTTTCTCCCAGTCCGTTTCGGATGTGTTCCAGGTCGCAACCCCAGTTGGTCCTCAGTGAGGTCATCACATATTCATTGTATCGTTGTTCAGGGGTCAGTATTTCCTTTTCCATCACAATTTTTTCTACGGTATCCGACTCAGTATACAATTTCATGTTTTGAACATTCCACTGTCTGGAAATACCGTTAAAGGAATGAGCCGATGGACCGAGTCCCAGGTAATGACCCCCCATCCAGTAGATGGAATTGTGTTTGGAATAATGTCCCGGTTTGGCAAAATTGGAAATTTCGTAGTGCATATAACCGTGGGCTCCGGTTTGTTCCAACAAGATTTCGAAATGATTTGCCTGCTGACTATCATCCGTGTTTTGACGCTTTTTCTGATCGATCAGGACTTCCAGCGTGGTTTTGGGTTCCACTGTCAGGGCATAGGAGGAAAGGTGGGGAAGTTCGTAGCTAAAGAAAATTTCCAGGTTTTGTTTCCACTTTTCTTCCGTCAGTGTGGGGATCCCGTAAATCAGATCCATATTCAGATTGTTAAAACCGGCTTTCTTGGCATTTTCCAGCACTTTCCGGGCTTTGGCACCGTCGTGGTTGCGATGCAGGTATTCCAGATCATCATCAAAAAAACTCTGAATACCAATACTGAAGCGGTTCACAGGCGTATATTGTTTCAGTTCCTGTAAATATTCCGGGGTCAGATCCTCGGGGTTGGCTTCCAGGGTTATTTCCGCTTCCGGGTTTACCTCAAAAAGTTCGTGGGTCCTTTTTAAAATGGTCACAATTTCGTTTACAGGAAGTGAAGAAGGGGTTCCTCCGCCAAAATAGAGAGTATCCACCCGTTGTCCTTCCAGGTAATCCTTCCGAAGCTCCATTTCGCGCAACAATGCATCGGTATAAACATCCTTATACTTGTTGGATGCTAATACATAAAAATTGCAGTAGTAACATTTTTGTCTGCAAAAGGGAATGTGATAATAGATACCCGCCATTAGCGTTCTTTTTTTAGAATGATTCGGAATGTGGTTCCTTTGGGAGAAGAGTGTTTCACAAAGATTTTACCCCGGTGGTATTCGTGAATAATGCGTTTGGCAAGGGAAAGGCCCAGACCCCATCCTCTCTTTTTACTGGTATAACCCGGATTGAAAATTCTTTTTTGTTCCGATTTCGGAATGCCTTTTCCGGTGTCGGTAACGTCCACAATAACGTGTTTACTGTCTTCGGTCAGGTGCAGGTTTATGGAACCTTTCCCATTCATGGCATCAATGGCATTCTTACATAAATTCTCTAAAACCCAGCTAAACAACGAATTATTTAAAGGAAGCAGAATTTCTTTTTTATCGGTTAAATCCAGATTGTACTCTACTTTTCGTGGAGAACGTAGTTTCAGATAGTCCACAGTATCATGGATAATGGGAATCAAATTCTCTTCATTCAGATCGGGTGTGGAACCGATTTTGGAAAAACGTTCTGTGATGACTTCCAGTCGTTTCACATCTTTAGTGATTTCGTCGGCTGCCTGATCCAGATTTTTTTCGTCCATTTTCAATAATTCAACCCAGGCCAAAATGGATGAGAGCGGTGTACCAATCTGATGAGCCGTTTCTTTAGCCATTCCAACCCAAACCCGGTTTTGTTCGGACCTTCGCGAAGAACTGAAGACCAAATAGGAAATAAATATAAAGAAGATGATGGCCAGGAACTGGATCAAAGGAAACCATTTCATCTTGGTGAGCAAGTTGGAGTTCTTATAGAAAATGTAGGCTTTCCCGGTGTCTGCAAAATCAATTTCGATCGGGTCGTGTTCGTGTTTCATTTGTTCCAGCATTTTCCGGGCATAGGACGGATTGCTCATCCGGATATCATTCAGGTTCCCAAACTGCAGAATATTCTTTTCTGTACTGTCGGTAATAATAACCGGAACACTGGCCGCATTGGTGGTAACTTCGGACATGAAAGTGGAAACATACCCATTGAGCAAATCATTCAACTGATTGTAGAACAGGGAATTCTTATAATAGAGTTTGTAATTCAGATAGGGAATAGTTATGGGCGGATAAACCGAAAAGGATTCTTTCAGATTTCCCCGAAGGTATTTTACCGTGTCCTCACCGGGAAACAAATTACGGGAAGCAGTGATCCGGCCTTTGGTATTGGTGATAATAACCGGAATGTTGTTGTTTTGCTCCACAATTTTGTAGTAGAAATCCAGATTTCGCGAATCGTTGTTGTTCAGAAACCGGCGGTATACATCGGCCAATAGTTTGACCCGCTGATGTTCTGTTTCGCGTAATTGCTTGAACAATTTATCGGTGTAATTGACCATGTTGATCCGTCGGTGCACCGCTTTGGCCCATAGTTGAACATTGTTACGTTCGGTTTGAGCAAACTGATTAACCAGTAAATTGGTATAAAATAAGGAGGCGCCAACAATCAAAATACCCACAATGGCCAGGATGATTTTCCAGCGTATTTTTCTTGAATACAATTTCACGTTTATTCAATTTATTGTAACAACTCCCCGTACAAAAAGATATTGTTTAGCAGGTTCTAAAATTTCCTTTATTCAAACGATTTGTCAATTTGTTGATCATTCAATCCGTCAATCTCGATTTATTCTTATCAACAAAGATACAAAAGCCTGTGCTATGGATTTTTGGAATTCTTGCTTTGGAAAGGAATTTTCCTAACTTTGGTTCGCTATAACAAATGAAATGAAAAAGATAATTCAGACTTCAAATGCTCCTGCCGCTATCGGGCCATACAGCCAGGCTGTGGAAGCCAACGGAATGTTGTTTGTTTCGGGTCAGGTACCCGTTGATCCGGCCACCGGAAAAGTGGTGGAAGGCGGCATTAAAGAACAAACCGAACAGGTGTTGAAAAATATTGGTGCCATCCTACAGGAAGCGGGCTATACCTATAATGATGTCGTTAAATCGACCTGTTTTTTGAGTGATATGACCCATTTCGGAGCCATGAACGAAGTGTATGCTTATGTTTATAAAGAAAACCCTCCGGCCCGGGCTGCATTTGCAGTCAAAGAACTTCCTTTGGGAGTTCTGATTGAAATAGAAACAATTGCGATACACTAACGATATACGGTTTTCTGATTAGAATTTTATATGGAGCGATTTGACAGGATTGAGTGGGGACCCGAATTTGGTATCGGAAACCAGAAGATCGATGCGGAACATAAATCCCTCATCACTATTCATAATAAGCTGGTGGATTTTATCCAGCAGGGAAAAACCCGGAAAGAAATGGCTGAAATTCTTTCCGAATTGGCGGATCATAGTTTGAAGCACTTTCAAACGGAAGAACAGTACATGGAAAAGCTGGGTTATCCCAAAACGGAAGAACACAAGAATCTCCACAAGGAATTTATTTATAAGATTTCCATGTTTAATTCCAATTTGTTGAGCGATCACCCGCCTAAACCGGAAGAAATTATCCGGTTTCTTCATTACTGGTGGTTTGAACACATTCAGCAGCATGATCTGGAGTATGAAAATTTCCAGAAACAACATCCTGAACATCAAAGCAGATGAGATCCCTTCCAAAGGAGGATGTGTCTTTTATTTCTTTTTCATGAAAATTTTCAACGCTACATGTTTGGCTGCAGCCAGTGTTTCTTTGTCCACTTTTTCCATCAGCTGACCCTTGGTCAGATCTTCCGAAAGGATCGCCCGGTTCATCAGCAACAATTGCAAAATTATGTTGTTAACAACCGTTTCTTGTGAATAGTTATCAGCGACAAAAACAAGACTGGCATAGTTGTCAAAAACATGGGTCAGCTGCTCCATGTGGGGCAGATGCAGCAATTGTTCAAAAGTTTCGCTCATGCCCGAAATTTCACGGTTCAGGTTGGGAGTCACCAACAAAGGCTGAAACGGTCTTTCCGGAGCAATTTTCCTTTTCATTTTTGAAAGATCAATAACCTCTTCCGGATTGTCAATACGAACCAGTTCTGCTTTCTGCATTTGTTCCATCTGCCACAACCAGAAATTGTAACGGTCCGTTTCTGCATTGCTTCCGAAAGAATTGAGTGATGCAGCATAGGTTTCCTGAACGAGGTTTTTGATCCGGTTCTTGTTTTCATTGATATCAGGCCGGGCATTGCGTACTTCCCTGATCAGCTTCCGCATGTCTTCAGCAGCAATTTGAGGACCGGTAATTTCCTTGCCTTTTCTGCCCAGATCGGTGGACAAAATTCCCAGCTGAATTTTTTTGGCAGCGCTGGTTTTGAGGAAGTTGATGAGGTGTTTTTTGCTTTCAAACTCACCTTCTTCCGCCACGAAAGGCTGACCGGCAGGAGTACTGGCCAATGAGTCGAACAGGGTATTGAACAGGCTTCGGTCAATGATTTGTTGTTTTTCTTCTTCCTCGCCTTTCAATAGGGCAACAAACCGGTTTTTAATGATGTCGAAATCCACTTTTTCGATGGACCATTCCACGCCATCTTCCGTGAATTTCTTTTCGGAGAAAATCTTGTTGACGATTTCTTCCAGGTTGATCAGTTCCATCATCTTGTATGAGGAACAGAGGTAGAATTTACGGTTGTAATCATCGAATTCCCAGTCCAGTACCTCGTCAATATAAGCACCGTGACGGTCCAGCACTTCAACAATGTTTTTATCTCCGCTGTACCGCTGTAACGTACGTTGGAAATTAGGGTTGTCACCGCTGGTGGCCTTTTCTTTCCGTTCGCCGTGCGAATTTCTGTAAAGGATGAAGTTTTCCGGATTTTCGTACCGGGTGATGCCCGCTTCTTCGCGCGCATAGTTACTGGCCGTAAGCATGATGTCAATTTTGTACGGCATGGTCACATCGCAAAGCCCGCTGATGGTACTTCTGGAGTTCAAATCCTCCACATTGGAATCGGAGGCACTCTCGAACAAGGTGTAATAATATTTGATGTATTCGGGATCGAAGTCGGTAACGCGGCTGAAATCGCCTTCTTCCGTACCTATTCCGTACAAATTACCGTCTTTATCAGGAAATACATGCAACATGTCGCCGGCAATCATTTTCAGGGAACGCACACCGGTGAGGTTTTGTTTCATCCATTTCAACATCATGGCGGCAAGCATTTCCGATTTTCCTACCCCGCTGTCGCCTGCAATTTGCACCACAAATACAGCCCCGTCATCTTCCTCCACAGCGAACAGGGAACCATGAACGGGAATCCCGCCCATTTCCTTGATCTTTTCATTCATCACCGTCAATCGTGGCTTTTTGATGTCACCAAAGTAGTCCACTTCTTTGCGCAAGGGGGTGATGATGGTTTTGATATTGCCTTTGGGACCCGGTACATCGAAATATCCAATTTGCGGGAAAGAGATCAGTTTTTCGGGTAAACCGTAAAAGCAAATGGTGTCTGGAACGAAATTCAGGATGTCTTCCATGGAGGTTTCCTGTTTTTCCATGAGCCTGAAATTATCGGCCATGTATTTCATGTACGATTTGTGGAAAACAAAAAGTTCATTGACCAGTCCGCCATTGAAAATTTTACACCGGAAATCACCACTGTCCATTCGGGAAACATAGCTTTCCAGCCTGTTCAGGAAGAACGAAGGCATGGGCCGGGTGTCCAGCACTTTGATGTATTCGTTGGGTGCACCGGATGTCGGTTTGCCTTTTTTTAGTGAATTTTCAACCCGGTCGAGCCGGTGGAAGGGGAACTCCCGTTTTTTCGAATCGGTGGCAATCCGTGTATGGGTTTGCACATTTTGCTCGGTGCCGATTACTCCGCATTCCGAAAGTAAATTGGGAATCCATTGCAGCGAACCGTTTTCACTTTGCGACAGTACGTGTTTTTTTGTGTCAAAATGTTCGTATACACTGATGCCGTGCTGGATCATTTCGTTGATGGCCGAATTCTGACGCAGGAAGTGAACTTCCGAACGCTTCATCACGGTGTGCACATAAGGATAGTAATGTTCGTTCGCTTTGGTGTTGTTCAATAAGCGGATCAGGAACAAAACAAACCGCCGTATTTCGCTGTGTACCTCGGTTGTTTTTACTTTTCTTTTAGCTGCATTGGTCACCTCTTCCCAGATCAGATTCCACTGTTCGGGCAGGTTTTTGTACAGAAAATCACCAATGAAGCCTTCGGCTTCGGCGTCATCCAATGCTTTCAATGCCTTATTAATACCGGACAAGATATGATTCAGGTTCTTATTGAAATCACTGTTTTCGGTCAATAGGTATAGATATACAATCCGTTCTACTGCTGAAGTTTCTGAATTGAATACCCGTTGCCGGATCTTTTGTGTAATGTCGCCAAAGAGCTTTTTCCCCAAATCCAGTGCTTGCTGATCAAACTGACTGTATAATTTTTCACCAAACACATTTACAGCCCGTTCCACGTCCAGATTTTCCATATCCACACCAATCACTTCAACAAACTCTTCGGCTGTTTTACTGATCAGTTCATGCAACGAAGGGGCGGAAGGATCGTGGTCGAACGGAAGGTTAAAGTGAAGCAGTAATTCTTTGATGAATTTCCGCAACATTTGGTTAACCCCTTCCATGCGGGCCACATCGGCACGGTGATCGCCGCTGCTTTTCAACGCCAGGATTTTCGTTTTCCCCGGAGAAAAGAGCAGGCGTTCCATTTCCATGAGGATTTCCGTCATGATGATATCCTCATCCGGACCATCCAGTACATAGGCATTGGGTTCATAACCCAGTTTGTTGGTGATGAATTTCAATAATTCCGACTTTCCATACCGGGCCAAAACTTCGCCGAAAGGCAAGTGCTTGATGGAAGGAATTCGTTGATAAACCTGGGGAAGCAGATTTTCATACAGCGAAGTAAAAGCGGCACTTTGAATGAATTCATCCAGCGTGGAACAGCGCCCCACTTCACTGGAAAACTCAATCACCGCATTGGTTGAATTATCAATGGTATGAATACTCACACCGCTCAATTGTGGCGGAGCATGATAAAGGGTCCACTGGTTGTCGATGTTCAGACTTTTAAATCCTTTTTTCTTCAGTTTACGAATGAGATAAAAATCTTCCAGCAACTGATCGATAAAAGCTTGTTCCGAAGGCAGGCTGAAAATTTCTTTCAACAATTCGTCGGTAGTACGTCCTTTGTTTTTTTCGTTGTTTTTGGCTTCGTAAAACCGTTGCCAGTATTTCAGTACGATTTCCAGTGCGTTTTTCACTTCTTTGCCGAACACATCGTAGGAAGCCGTACTTCCGTCCAGATATCCGCCCAGAGAAAACCGGAGGAATCCATTCTGATAGGGTATCACGGCCACGCCGCGTTCTTCGGTCAGTTTCTGGGCAAATTTTTCCAGATCCTGATAGGAAAAGAAATGCTTTAGCTGGATGTTAAACAGGAAAGATCCGTCGGAAGCTACCAGGCGGGCATGTTCGCCTGCCTCTCCAGACAACAGCTCCGCAGCGGTTTCTTTGGCAATATTCAACCGTGTCAGCGATTCGTTCCGGAAGTTTTTATTGACCCGGAATCCATTCAAGGAACTAACCAGTTGCTTTTGGTAATAAGCAAAGAACGGCTCTCCCTTGTATTTAAAATCGTCGGGAAGTTCCAGCATATCCAGTTTATCCAGCGCTTCCAGTTCGTTGAGCAGAAAAAGGTGCAGCGGACTGCCTTCGAAGGAAAGAGGAATTTCATTCGTTTTTTTCTTTTCCCTGTTGACGAGCTGGGCCCGGCAGGTATCCATGATATACTGTTCAATAATCTCTTTAAACTTGTGTCTGGAAGCATTACGGGCTTGTTTTTCTTCCAGAATGTTTTTGATCGACTTGGCCAGTTGTGCTGTTTGCAGGATGTTCACCAGCATGTACAACGAGTTGGTGTTGCCCGATTCGCGGTTGTTTCTTTTCCGGGCAAAATCGATCACTTCTTTTTTGCTGGGTGTAGCAACCAAGGACCCAAGCCGGTCGCCGGTAGCACCCAGGTTTTTGGTGGTCGAAATGGAAGAAACCAGATTCAACCGGTTGTATTTCTGATCGAGGTTGTTCATTACATACCGTGAAATGGTCCGCCATTTAGGCTCGGCATCATTCTCAATTTTCACGGTATCGTTGTAGGCTTCATCGAGGAACAAAGTGATTTTACTGGTACTGATGAATTTCAGGAATTCCAACATGGCTTCGTTGTTGAAGTCGGAATAGCCAAACGGATTGGAAGGATCGTTGATGACAATGGTCAGGTTTTCACTGAAACGATCCCACAAACTTCCGGTTTCATCAAAGATTTGGAACGTGTTTTTCATCCGTTCCAGCCGGTCGGTAAGCCGTTCAAAATCGATGCGTCCTTCTTCGGTCATTCCGATTTCCAGGTCAAACGGATTGATGTCGAACCGGTCGGTGGGGAAAAGGTCCAGATATTCCCAGGAAGCGTATTTATTGAACAAAATATACGGCTTCAGAACCTTGTCTTCTTTCCCGAACAACACATCCCGGATGATCATCTGCACATCGTCTGAAATGGAGGTTTTTTTCAGGTTGGTCAGGTTGCTGATGAATTCCTGGATGATGTTCTTTTCTTTCTCGCTCAGGGTGTTGTATTTATCCAGTATGCCCAGGTCAATGAGCATGTTTTTCAGCCGGCCGGTGTTGTCGGCTTCGTTTTCCGCCTTGATGATGTGTTGTTTGTATTTTTCAAGGAACAGGTTGATGCCGAAATTTTTATGGAAATGGTTTTTCAGCGTGCGCTGATAGGTATCAGGGAACACATCCAGGATTACGCGGCAGCGCTCAGTGATTTCCTTTTTTACGGGCATCAGTTTACGTTGCAGCAAGAACTCACCGTATGTTTTGATCTGGTTTCGCCCACCCCCTTCTACAACAGTGGCAATATGAATCTTTTTCGTGCCCGAATAAAAGTACTTCAGCGTTCTTTCCTCAAAGGCATCCATGAGCGCCATGTTGAGCTTTTTCTGCTCCGAAGGGTCTGCACTGCGAATGATGAGGTCCAGATAACTGTTCAGTTTCTCCAGCGTATATTTGTCTTTAATGAGCTGTCGGTAAAACTCATCGAATTTGAACAGGCTGAGATTTTTTGCCGGATCGTCCGCGCTTCCCAATTGTTCGGTTTTGATTTCGGTGAGTTCCGTTTCGTAGTCCTCAATTTTGGCGCTAACCCGTTCCCTGAATTGATTCAGGTTCTTCAGACTGACTTTTTCCAAAATGAGTCTCAAATTCAACTGGCTGTTGGCCAGGGCGCCCAGTTTTTTGGTGTGCACCTTGTTGAGTGTTTGAATGATTTTGTTGTGAAACGAAAACACCAGACAGGTATTGGTACGTAAAGCCATGGGTGTATCATCCACAAAGATCATACGGCTCAGGAAGGGAAACCATCTGTGGTCGGTGAAAGGATTGTGAATCAGCGACTGAACCTTGATTACAAAAACAGCGGTTTTATTTTCCTGAATCTTTTGGAACAGGGTGTCGGCAGTATTGAATGGCAGCTCAATCACCTGAGAAGAATGGAAAAGTTCATCCCTGATGAGGTTGATGGCCGTATCCGGACTTCCGCTCACCACGGTTTTAATAAAGCCGTTCAGTCCTTTCAGGTGGACACTTTGGGACATGCGTTCCAGAAAATCGGTTTTTTCGTTGGCCGTAGTGTAGTGGGCACTCTGTCCCACCATTTGTTCCAGCACATCCATCAAATAGTTCCATTGAGATTTCTCCACATCTTCGCTGATGCCCAGAATCTCGCGGAAGCGGCGCAAAACAACGGCCTCTTCTCCCAGTAAGATATTTGATCTGAATTGAATATTCCCCTGGGTAAACGGAGGAGTTCCCATGGAAAAATCATGAAACTGCAATACCTGACGGGCTTCTTCCTGCTGATCATCGTTGATGAGTTCGGTATCCATCAGATGGACCAGCCGGTTGCGGAATTTATTCAATCGCGAACGATATTGGAACGCCTTGGATTCCTCGTGAGGAAACAACATGAGCGAAACGTCCACATAGGCGGGAAAAGCTTCTTTCAATTCCAGCAACCGGCGACTGATCTCCTTTTGCTGATACACCGGATCATCAGGCTCCTGATAACATAACTGATAAAAATTCTTTAACATTCCCACAAAATGGGCAGGCAGCAGGTTTTCAGCTTTCGGTTTCAGTGACAGATACAGATCAATAAAATCCAACGCATCGTCTCCCAGGTTCAGTTTTGATTTGCTCAGTTGTCTCATGATTTACTGTTTATATGATTTCTTTGATGTGTCCTCCGAAACAATCTTTCTCGAGAAAAAGCAACGGTCCCTATTCCGGCATTCAACAAAATTATGTCTTTTCATGGTCTGATTACCGGGAATTGAAATTTTATAACATTTTTTTAATCAAACGTTTGCAATAAGGTTGTTCCTCTGTTTTTATACTGGAATGTAATTAAGAAAACTCAAAAAAAGGCCGGCAACTCACGGTTGCCGGCCTCAAAATTTTCTAAAGTTTCATTTTAATATGATTCTCTGTGCACGTTTTGAACAGCTCTTCCTGACGGGTCGATGACATCATTCAACGAAGTATCCCAGGCCAGTGCTTCGGGTGTACTGCAGGCCACCGATTTGCCTCCCGGAACGGTTCCGGCTGTCTGGTCACCGGGGAAAAATTTTTCAAAAAGAGTGCGGTAATAGTAAGCTTCCTTGGTCGTGGGTGTATTGATGGGGAACCGGTAGGTTGCCTTTTCCAGCTCCAGATCCGATACCTGCTCTTCGGTTACTGCTTTTAAGGTGTCGATCCAGTTGTAGCCTACGCCGTCGGAAAACTGTTCCTTCTGTCTCCAGATTACCTCTTCGGGCAGATAATCGCTGAAGATTTCACGAAGAATGTGTTTTTCCATTTTTCCCTCTTTGATTAATTTGTCTTCCGGGTTGAGTCGCATGGCCACATCCATAAATTCCTTGTCCAGGAACGGAACCCGGGCTTCCACACCCCAGGCTGCCATGGATTTATTGGCCCGCAGACAGTCGAACAAATGAAGAGTTGAAATTTTACGAACTGTTTCTTCATGCAACGCCCGGGCATCGGGTGCCTTATGGAAATAAAGATAACCCCCGAATATTTCATCAGAACCTTCGCCGGATAACACCATTTTCACCCCGATGGATTTGATCTTACGGGCCATAAGATACATAGGGGTAGACGCTCGAATGGTTGTAACATCATAGGTTTCCAGGTGATAAATAACATCTTTCACAGCATCCAGTCCTTCCTGGATCGTATAAACAAATTCATGGTGTACCGAATCGATGTGTTCGGCAACTCTTTTCGCGGCTTTCAAATCGGGCGAACCTTCCAATCCGATGGCAAAGGAATGAACCCGTGGCCACCAGGCTTCTTTCAGGTCGGAAGATTCCACGCGTCGTTGGGCATATTTGCTCACGATGGCAGCAATCACCGACGAGTCCAAACCACCCGAGAGCAGCACACCGTAAGGCACATCGGACATCAACTGACGATGCACCGCTTGTTCCAACGCTTCTTTCAGTAACTTTTTATCACTCACGGCATTTTTGACAGCGTCAAATTGTTCCCAATCGCGACGATAGTAGCGAACAAATTCTTTGGTTTTACTGCTGTAATAATGTCCCGGAGGAAACACATTGATCTGCGTACAACGCTTGGTCAACGCTTTCATTTCTGAAGCTACATAAAACACGCCCAGTTCATCATATCCGTAATACAACGGAATAATACCAATGGGGTCGCGGCCGACCAGGTACGAATGATCCTGGTTGTCATACAGAACAAAAGCAAAGATACCGTTCAAATCATCCAGAAAATCCGTTCCCTTTTCCAGGTACAGGGCATTGATGACTTCACAGTCGGATTTGGTTTGAAAGTCGTATTTAATATTGAGATTTTTTTCCAGTTCCCGGTGGTTATAAATTTCGCCGTTCACGGCCAGGGCCAGCCTTCCGTCGGCGCTCATCAGCGGTTGGGCACCGTGTTCCACATCCACAATCGACAAGCGTTCGTGCACCAGAATGGCCCGATCGTTCACGTAAATTCCCGACCAGTCGGGACCGCGGTGTTGCATGGTTTTTGACATTTCCAGCGCTTCTTCTCTAATGGAGGCGGTTCCGGTGGTCACATCCATAATTCCCAAAATTGAACACATAGCTCGTATTCTCCTATTCCTTATATGGTTAAGCGGACAAAGCTATCAATTATTCGAAACGAAACTTTCAGTAAAAACTGTTTCATGAAAAATTTCTTCCTTCCGGGTTCTGTTTCGAAACCCGTTCAGACTACAGCGTAATCGATTGTGAACAGACTGCGGTTAGTTTTATTAATTTTGCAACCCATAACAAAAGAACTATGACAGCAAAAGAGGTGGAAATAATGGCTCCTGTAGGTTCGTATGAATCGTTAATGGCAGCCATACAGGGTGGCGCTGACTCGGTTTACTTTGGCATTGACAAGCTGAATATGCGTTCCCGGTCGTCTAAAAATTTTACACTGGACGATCTTGTGAAGATCTCTTCCATTTGTAAGGAGCACGGCATTCGTTCATACATAACACTGAATACGGAAATTTACGACGATGAACTGGATTTGATGCGCGACATTGTGGATGCGGCCAAAGCCAATGACATTACTGCTGTGATTGCCTCCGATCAGTCGGTGATTCAATATGCGCACAGCAAAGGCGTGGAAATTCACATGTCGACCCAGGCCAACATTTGTAATATTGAAGCGGTAAAATTTTACAGCCATTTTGCTGATGTAATGGTTACCGCCCGCGAACTGCGGATCGATCAGGTGAAAGCGATCACTGAAGCGATAAAAGAACAGGACATCCGAGGTCCGAAGGGAGAACCGATCCAGATTGAGATTTTCGCCCACGGGGCTTTGTGTATGGCTGTTTCCGGGAAATGTTATCTGAGTCTGGATAATCTGAACTCTTCAGCCAACAGAGGTGCCTGCCTGCAACCCTGCCGCAGGAAATACACGGTGAAAGATACCGAATCGGATCTGGAGCTGGAAGTGGATGGCAAATACATTATGTCTCCCAAAGATTTGAATACCATAGCCATTCTGGATAAAATTTTGGATGCCGGAGTCCGGGTGTTGAAACTGGAAGGGCGCGGACGTTCTCCCGAGTACGTCCAACGCATTGCCCGGGTCTACCGTGAAGCGGTGAATGCCGTTTTTGACGGAACCTACACCCGGGAAAACATTGATCGATGGAACGAAATTTTGGCCGGTGTGTATAACCGTGGATTCTGGGAAGGTTATTATATGGGGCAGAAAACGGGTGAATGGACTGAAGAATACGGTAATCAGGCCACCGAACGCAAAATGTATATTGGCAAAATCACCAACTATTTCTCCAACATTGGGGTAGCGGAATTAAAAATTGAAACCAACAACCTGAAAAAGGGGGATCACATTATGGTGATCGGTTCCACCACCGGTGTATATGAAGATACGGTTGCTGAAGTGCGCCTGGAACTGGAACCTGTGGAGGAAGTGAAAAAAGGTTCGGTCTGTTCGGTTCCGGTGAAAGAAGTTGTACGACGAAACGATAAAGTGTACAAAGTCATTCCGGCGGACAAAAATGTTCCGAATCTGGTTCAGAAGTAATCCGCTTTGTTCAGTCCAACGATTAACTTTTCATTGTTTTACGGGGATTTACATTTAAAATGCACATGAAGGCATCCAATCAAAAAATTTATGTGTCCGGGAAAAACAAACAGGAAGTACTGAATCCCCGGCTTGTTTTTATTCTGGCCGTGGCTACCGGTCTTGCTGTAGCAAACCTTTACTGGGCACAACCGTTGTTGGATACCATTGCCCGGGTTTTTCATTCCAATACCACGGCAGCCGGGATGATCATTACCATTACTCAGATCGGGTATGCTGCCGGGCTGGTTTTTCTGGTGCCGTTGGGCGATTTATTTGAGCGAAAGAAGCTCATCGTATCGATTATGTTTTTGACAGCACTTTCGCTGGTAATAGCAGCCATCACTCCTACATTGTCTCTTTTCATGGTGGCTTCGCTGATCATCGGTATTACTTCAGTGGTTGCCCAGATTTTGGTGCCTTTTGCTGCCACGCTGGCCAAAGAGCACGAGCGGGGGAAAGTAGTGGGGCAAGTGATGAGCGGATTGCTGATCGGGATTCTGTTGGCCCGGACGGTAGCCGGATTTATTTCCGAATATGCCGGTTGGCGAACGGTATTTGGTCTGGCAGCCGTACTGATGATCCTTCAGGCGGTGATTCTGGCCCGGGCACTGCCGGTGCACAAGCCCGAATTAAAAATTACCTATTGGGGTTTGCTGGTTTCTATCTGGCATCTGGTCCGGTCGGAAAGTGTGATACGAATCCGTTCGGTTTATGGCGCGTTGGTCTTTGCTAATTTCAGCGTACTGTGGACCAGTCTGACTTTTTTGCTGGCAGGTCCGTATTATGGGTTTTCAGATGCCATCATCGGGCTGTTCGGTCTGGTGGGTGCTGCGGGCGCTGTGAGTGCAAATCTTTCGGGACGATGGGCCGACAAAGGATGGTCGAATAAAACAACCCTTGCTTTTCAGCTGATCAATTTGTTGGCTTTTGGTTTGATGTGGTTTGGAACCGGTAACATTCTTCCCCTGATCGTTGGGATCATCCTCTTGGATGCCGGGGTTCAGGGAACCCACATTACCAATCAAAGCGAGATTTACAAAGTAAGGCCTGATGCCCGGAGCCGCATAACCACAGCCTACATGGCCACTTATTTTTTTGGCGGAGCCGTGGGTTCCGCCGCTTCAGCAGCCGTCTATCAGGCTCACGGATGGACCGGTGTCACGTACCTGGGGATGGGTTTTTCCCTGCTGGCTGTTTTGTTCTGGTTGGTGGAACAAATCGCCCTGAAAAAGTCATAACCCCCCCTGCTGGTTCGTCGTATCGTTTTGTTTCTTGATTTGCTCCTGCTGTTGCTTTTGAAGTGCGTCTTGTTGTTTTTTCAGCGCGGCTTCCTGTTGTTTTTGAACATAATCCTGCTGCTGTTTGATCAGGGTTCTCATTTTATCATCAAACATTTTTGATTCGGAAAAGGGATCAATTTCACGGGTCATAGCGTAAGCAGCCCGGGCTTTGTCAAAATTATTTTGTTTCAGATAAGCATCTCCCAGCAAATAGTATTGTTTCGTATCCCATTTGTTCAGGGGGATGCACTGGTTCTGGATTTCATTGATGGCGTCGTTTGTTTTCTGAAGGTTCACCAACGCCATGGCTTTCATGTAATGGTAATACCAGATATTGAACGTGGCAATCGCCTTGTCGGCATGAGCCAGCAACTCGGTGTATTGCTTTTGAGCCAGAAGGATATCGAAAATAAACTGATGCGGCGCCAAATAATAGGGATACAATTCCAGTGCTCTCGAGAATTGTGCCTGGGCAGAGAAAACCTGATTTTGGTGGTATTGTATCGTTGCTGAATAAAACCAGGGAACCGGATTGTCGTTGGATTGTCTTTTCAGGATGTTGAAAATACTTTCGGCTTCATTCCACTGTCCGTTTTTTATGGCAATAATTCCTTTGTTGATGCTGGATACATTATTTTCATTCAGTCCTTCTTTGGTCATTTTGTAGGAAACCAGCCACAGATCGATATCGTTTAACAGTACGTCGTCGCTGCATTTTATCAGAGCTTTGTTCAGTGAATTGTAAAAAGCCCCCGGATTGTTTCCCAAATTATTGAAAGCAGTAAAAATTTCATAATACGGTTGACGTTCTAGGCTGTCCTGAGCTTTTAAATTGGCCAAAACCGAAGCGTCAAAAATTGTTTTTTTCTTGTCAATATTATCGTTCAGCAGCTCGGTGAGCGTTTTAAACTGATCCATCCATCCCGTATTGATCAATTCGTTTTTTTTCTGTGGCAAATCATCCAGCGTGCTCATATCCAACGGTTCTTTTCCCTGAATGATCTGTAACGAATCGGTATGACAGAGCATGCGGCTGAGAACATCCACAAACAAATAAAATTTGTAGGTAGAATAGGTTCCGTGTTCCAGCAGCGCCAGATTTTCCTTTTTAAAGGTTTGCAGGTCGGAAAGGTATTTGTTGTTGATTTCCTGGCTTATTTTTTCGAAATGTTCCTTTTGTTGTTTGGAATCCGGTAAGGCCGATTGCAAATAAGACACAAACATCGGCGCCCTGTTTTTAAAAGCATTCATAACCATTTCGCAATCGTCTAAAGCTGCTTTGGATTTTGTTTCGGAAAACTGTTTTTGCTTTTCGTTATAAGCGGTTGTCAAACTGTCCAGATACCCTTTGATAGCCTTTTCGGTAAATTCAGGAATGGATTTTTTGTAAAAAGAAAAAGAACTGATTTCAGGATTTTCTTTGGCTCCGGTTGTGATTTTTAAGAATGTTTTAAAAGCCTCAGTGTATTGTTTGTCATTGAGCAAAGATGTTCCTTTTTTGAAAATGTTGGCATATTCATCATATGAAGGCAGAAAGTTTTCCTTGATCCGGATTTTTTCCGATTCGCCGATGTTGTTGACAAAAGAAAAAGGCTCGTACAGTTTTACCTGATCCTTTTCGAAGGAAATAATGATTCGGTTGAATTTTCCCTTTTCGTCGGAGAAAGATAAGGGCAATCCGTTTTGTTTGATCTTTTCATCACCCTGTTGGAGGGTGATTCCGGCAAAGTAATCAGCAATGTCGTTTTCTTTAAAATATTCTTTTCTGGCCGAAGACAGGGCCGTGATAGCGAAGTACAGGTTGTTGCTTTTTTGAAAATCAGCGGGACTAATCCCTTCCTTTCCCTGGCTGTCAGAAAGGCTGATGTTTACTCGATCGGCGGTCTTACCTTTGGTTTTGTAAGTGAGTTGCACGGTTTGTCCTGTGGAGAACAGGGCCGATAAGAGAAAGGCAAACAACAATAGTGAATGAAGTATATTTTTTTTCATAATCATTAATTTGCAACAGAACAATGAACTTAGAATGAACGATATAACCCACAAATCTAAGAAATTCTTTGAAAAAACGGTTTTCGTCTTTGAATTTTATTTCGAAAGATCACCTTTATGATTCAGGAATCAATTCCCTATCTTTGTCCACGAAAAACAAGCTAAAATTTTAAGAGGTGAGTGAATTAAAGAATTTTGTAGCAGAATTACGCTGGCGGGGCATGATCCATGATGTGATGCCCGGAACCGAGGAACAGTTAAACAAACAAATGACCTCTGGTTATGTGGGGATTGATCCCACCGCCGATTCACTGCACATTGGTCACCTGGTTGGTGTGATGATGCTGAAGCATTTGCAACTGGCCGGTCACAGGCCGATTGCTCTTGTGGGAGGCGCCACGGGGATGATTGGTGATCCTTCGGGAAAATCGCAGGAACGCAATTTACTGGACGAAAAAACACTGCGCGAAAATGAAGCTGCCATTAAAAAACAATTGGCCAAGTTTCTGGATTTTGAAAGTCATGCTGAGAATAAAGCCCTTCTGGTCAACAATTATGACTGGATGAAAAATTTCAGCTTTCTGGAATTCATCCGCGATATCGGCAAACACCTCACCGTAAATTATATGATGGCCAAAGATTCGGTAAAAAAACGCATCGGCTCCGACAGTAAATCGGGCATGTCGTTTACTGAATTTTCTTACCAACTGGTGCAGGGTTACGACTTTTTGTATCTCTACCAAAACAAAAACTGCAAGTTGCAGATGGGTGGTGCCGATCAGTGGGGAAATATTGTTACCGGAACAGAACTCATTCGTCGTAAACTGGGGCATGAGGAAGAAGCGTTTGCCCTGACCTGTCCGCTGATCACCAAAGCCGACGGGGGCAAATTCGGAAAAACGGAAAGCGGCAATGTGTGGCTCGACCCGGAACGCACTACGCCCTATGAGTTTTACCAGTTCTGGATGAATGTATCCGACGAAGATGCTGAAAAATACATCAAGATTTTCACGTTGCTCTCTGAAGGCGAAGTGGATGCATTGGTCGAAGAACATCGTCAGGCACCTCACTTGCGTGTACTTCAAAAACGATTGGCCTCTGAAATCACCACATTAGTCCATTCAGCGGAAGATCTCACGGCTGCTGAAGAAGCATCACAAATCCTTTTTGGAAAGGGAACCACCGATACACTGAGGAAACTGAACGAAAAGGTCCTGCTGAGTGTTTTCAACGGAGTTCCCCAACCGGAAGTTTCCCGTAAGGAGCTGGAAGATGGGGTGGGCTTGCTGGATTTCCTGGCGGAAAAAACCGGTGTTTTTAAATCCAACGGCGAAGCCCGCCGCATGCTGAAAGACAATGCCGTTCAGATAAACAAATCAAAGATTGATGAAAATTATGCCCTTAGTGCGAATGATTTGCTCAACGACAAATACATCCTGGTTCAAAAAGGGAAGAAGAATTATTATCTGGTAAAAATTGTTTAAAACTTTTGCCCGCCTGCTCTCATTGACTTTTGTGAATGCTTAATTTTATCGAAAACACTTCTGTTTTCGATCGGTTGCCCTATGGGAGCTGATCAAAACGGGTAAATTGGATTGAATGGCCGAAGAGGATAAAAAAGAGCTGGAAGCATTGGTACGGTTAATGGACGAACCGGACCGGGAGGTCTTTGACCGAATACGACAGCGGGTACTGGAGTACGGCACGGAGGCCATTCCTTATCTGGAAGCCGCCTGGATGAAACTGGCGGATAAAGGAGAACTGGAGCGGATCGAAGACGTTATGGATGAAATTTACCTGAACGATACCTTCGAAAAACTGAAAGCCTGGAAGCAACAAGAAAAACACGATTTGCTGGAAGCCTACCTGCTGTTATCGGCTTTTCAGGAACCGGATTTCTCCTACGAAGACCACCGCAAATCGGTGGAAAAGATTTACCGGGATGTGTGGCTGGAAATGAACGAGGAACTCACTGCGCTGGAAAAGGTACGGGTGATGAACCATATTTTTTATACCGTGTATGGGTTCAGGGAACTGAAAGATAAAAAAGTCAGTCCGCTGTCCTATTTAATCAGCAATGTGTTGCGTGTTCAGAAAGGCAATCCGTTGTCGCTGGCCCTGCTGTATCTGATCATTGCACAGCATACGGGGCTGCCGGTTTTTGGTGTGAACCTGCCCTATCATTTCATTCTGGCCTATATGGACGACACCAAACCCTTGAAAAAGGCTGCCGAATACCGGGAAAGTGAAATTCTGTTTTATCTGAACCCGTTTAACAAGGGAGTTGTGTTCAAGCAAAGCGAAATCGATCTTTTTCTCAAACAGTTAAAAATAAAAGCCTCCGAAGAATTCTACCTTCCGGTAGACAATGTGGACACCATCCGTCGGTTGATTGTTGAAATGGCCGTGAGCCAGCAAAACAACGGCAAAAGCAAAAAAGCAGAGGCCCTGAAGCACTTGTTGAAAGCACTGGAGTAGAGAGTGGTCAAACGATTGTCAAACAAGAACAATGATTTCACGATCGTCTGACAATCCTTTATCCCTGTTCTTTCAGGAAGATTTCGATGTTTTTCCGTACCCGGTCAAGAACGTTTTTCGGATCGGCATATTCAAAAGGTTTACCGGTTATATGCTCATACAACTCGATGTATCGCTGGGATATTTCTTGTACTTTCTGATCCGTCATTTCCGGTTGGGTTTGTCCTTCTTTGCCCTGGAAACCGTTTTCCATGAGCCATTCCCGAACAAATTCTTTGGAAAGCTGTCGTTGCGGCAAGCCCTTGGCAAAGTGATTTTCATAAGTGTCGGCATAGAAATAACGCGAAGAATCGGGGGTGTGAATTTCATCGATCAGATAAATCTGATCACCGATTTTTCCGAATTCATATTTCGTATCCACCAGGATCAATCCTTTTTCTGAAGCCATCTGGCTGCCTCTTTCAAAAAGCTTGCGCGTGATGTTTTCCATTTGTTCATAGTCTTCGGCTGAAACCAGTCCGCTGCGGATGATTTCTGCTCCGGAGATGTCTTCATCATGTCCCTCGGAGGCTTTGGTAGTGGGTGTGATGATGGGTTCAGGGAACCGTTCGTGTTCGCGCATACCGTTGGGAATGGGAACGCCGCAGAGGGTACGGGCACCTGATTTATAGGTTCGCCAGGAACTGCCGGTCAGATAGCCGCGGATGATCATTTCCACGGGAAAAGGTTCACATTTTTTTCCCACGGTCACCATAGGGTCAATGGTAGCAATTTTCCAGTTGGGTACAAGGTCGCGGGTGGCATCCAGAAATTGGGATGCAATCTGGTTCAGCACCTGTCCTTTGTAGGGAATGCCCCGGGAAAGGACTACATCGAAGGCCGAAATGCGGTCCGTAGCAACCATCACCAGGTATTGGTCGTTGATGTTATATACATCGCGTACTTTTCCGTGGTAAACACTTTTCTGCCCGGGAAAGGAAAAGTCGGTTCTGATGACAGATTCGGCAAGCATAAGTTTACTGATTTAGGTGTTTTTGATAGGCGTTTACGATTTTGGATACCAGCTTATGCCGGACAATGTCTTTGTCATTCAAAAAGATAAAGTCAATTTCTTTGATATCGCTGAGTATTTCTTTTGCCTGCAACAATCCCGATCGTTTGTTTCGGGGTAAATCGATTTGGGTAATGTCGCCGGTAATGATGAATTTGGAATCTTTTCCCATTCGGGTGAGAAACATTTTCAGCTGGCTTTCGGAAGCGTTCTGGGCTTCGTCGAGAATGGCAAAAACATTGCCCAGTGTACGGCCGCGCATGTACGCCAACGGAGCCACTTCGATGGTTTCATCTTCCAGATAGGAAATAAGCTTCTGGGTAGGCAGCATGTCGCGCAAAGCGTCGTACAACGGTTGCAGGTAAGGATCCAGTTTTTCTTTCATATCACCGGGAAGGAACCCCAGACTTTCGCCGGCTTCCACGGCAGGACGGGTCAGAATAATTTTGCGGACTTCTTTGTTTTTCAGGGCGCGCACAGCCAGGGCAACGGCGGTATAGGTTTTACCCGTACCGGCAGGTCCTATGGCGAAAAGCATGTCTTTCTTATCGATGCTTTCCACCATTTTTTTCTGGTTTACGGTTTGGGCTTTAATGATCTTGCCGTGTCTTCCATACACCAGTACCGGATCATTGCCGCTGTGTTTTTCTTCCGCCGGCATTTCCTCCCGGTCCATAATCTGACTGATCTCCTGTTCGGTGATCTTCCCGAACCGGTCGAAATAGGCCTGCAACAGTTCGAAACGCTGCTCAAACGTGCGAATTTCATCGGGATCGCCCATCAGTTTGATCATATTGCCCCGGGCAATGATTTTCAGTTTTGGGAAGAGGTCTTTGATCAGGTTCAGATGTTTGTCTCCCGGCCCGAAAAGTTCTATCGGGTTCTCCACATCCAGCTGAATAATGCTTTCGCTCATAGGCCTTAAGAGTGAACCTTTTGTTTGCGGAACAAAAATATTAAAAATTGAATGAAATAAAAGGTTGAAAATACTTAATTTTGAGAAGTTTATTTTTTCGAAATAAACCGAAGAAACCGGAAAAGAAAAGCATGGCGATCATTACATTAACAACGGATTGGGGAGACAGGGACTATTATGTGGCTGCTGCCAAAGGGCGTATTCTGCAGGAGATGCCCGAAGCGACCATAGTGGATGTATCCCACAAGGTTCGTCCGTTTGACAGTACGGAAGCAGCGTATCTTTTGCGCCATGTATATTCGCATTTTCCCAAAGGTACCGTTCATCTGATCGGCATCAATACAGAAGAAACCGACCGGGTTTCCCATGTTTGTGTGTTGTACGACGGACATTATTTCATCGGTGCCGACGACGGTATTTTTTCGCTTATCTTTAAGCAAAAGCCGGAAAAGGCTGTTTATCTGGAAACGCCCCACGAAGGTTCTTCCCATACTTTTTCCACCCGTGACCGGTTTGTGGGAGCAGCTGTTTTGCTGGCCAAAGGAGCTTCGCTGGACGAACTGGGAAGATCCGAAGCTGAACTGGTTCAAAAGCTTTCTTTCGAGCCGGCATCCAACCAGCAGGGCATTCGGGGTATGGTCATTCATATTGACACCTATGAGAACCTGATCACCAATATTCCCCGGTCGTTGTTTGATGAAGTTATTGGAACCAAACCCTTCCGGCTGGCATTGAAAGGTTATGCGTGTTCCGAAGTAAGCGAGGGTTATTCCGATGTTCCCGAAAGCGAAATCCTGTGTTTGTTTGGCAGCAACGACCTGTTGCAGGTGGCACTGAACAAAGCCAATGCGGCCTCGCTTCTGGGCATTAGCCTCAACGATCCCATTACCGTTCTGTTACAGGAAGAAATTGAAACGACCCAACGACCCAACCTTAAGCTAAGCTCGTCTTCCGGTTTTTAATCAGATTTTCTGTATACCGGTATAAATAATAGAGCCCGGTTCCAATCAGATAACCCACAATAACTCCACCCAGGATGTCTCCCGGATAATGTACGCCTAAATACATTCGGCTGTAGATGATCAGTAAGGCCCAGATCCAGAGGGACCAGTGAATCCATTTGTACTTATTTCGGAATAAATGAGTCAGTAATGCCAGCACTGAGAAACTGTTGGTGGCATGGGAAGAGATAAATCCATACAAACCGCCCCGATAACCGTTTACAACATGAACCAGGTTTTCTATCCCCGGCTGATGAGTGGGGCGTAACCGATGGAAAACATTTTTAAACAGGTGGACAGAAATCTGATCGCCAGCGGTGATGGTCAGAGCCACAAAAACCAATACCAGAAAACCGTACCATTTCTTTTCCTTAAAAATGAAAAAAATCAGCAGGGCATAGAAAGGAGCCCATAAAAACCGGGCACTGACGTCTACCATAAAGGAGTCAAAAAAGGGACTGTGGTGACTGTTGATGAAAAGCAGCAGCTGCTGATCCAGGTGAATGAGTTCAGACATTATTTTTCTTTTTTGTTATCGTTTTTCTTGTCTTTATCCTTCCCCGTTAATTTAATGGATTGGTCCAGTAATTGATAATATTCGGTATTGTAAGGATCTCTGTGAATTAAGATTTCAAGAAAATCCTTAGCCTTGTTTCCTTTTTTCTTTTTAAGCGCTGCTTTTATCTTTTTCATGTAATAGGCATCCGAAAGGCAGGCGTATCCCGGATTATCACCCACGTATACAAAAGCCGCATCGGCTGTGTTGGTCCGGGTATTTTTCAGGTTAAACATAAACGGCACCTCAAAATGAGTGTATTTTTGATCCTGACACGGATTCCAGTGTCCCTTGGTACTCTTCAGGAAAGCAGAAATCTGATCGTCCATTTTATAGCCCAACGGGTTTCGAAGCTTGATGTTCGTAATGACCCCCTTGCAGTTCACATCAAAGGAAGCAATCACAATGCCAACAATACAGTTTTGCCGGGCTTCATCGGTGTATTTTACCGACTTGAGAAACATACTTTCAAAACCATAATAACCGCCGACAAATCGATAATCCATCAATGTTTTCAGTTGATTAAGTCTGAATTCGTTGGTGGAAACCTGGTTTTGTGCAAATGAAAAATGGCTGAAAAAGAGCAAACTGGATATCAGAAAGAATACTTTTTTAGACATAAAATTCCGTTTATGAATCAACGGGATAAAAGTAGCAAAATTTCACAGCGCCTTTCATTTTGTTTCAGAAAAGCGCAAACAGACTGACATTCAGAAATAAAAAATCCGCGGCTCATGTTCATGAGCCGCGGAAGAATGATACAAAATAAATATTACTGTTGGGTTAATCCTTTCAATACATCTTTGATATCGCCCGGAGTAGACATGATTTTCATAAAAGTACCCATGGTCAGATCGGGCCAAAAGAGGGCCAGACGGTACCTGCCGGGTAAAGCAGTGGCTTCGGTTCCCTGCAAAATAATCTGGTAAGGCATCGCCGCCAGATGGCTTTCTCCGATAATGGGCAGGAAATGAGCCGATCCTTCTTCGGCGTTCATCAGTCCCACGCCAAACACGGCAATTTTTTGATCGGGAAAGATCAGTGTATATACTTCTTTGGTGTCTCCTTTTCCGGATTTCAGGTTTTGGCTGATGACTTTAACCCCCTCTTCGAACGAGGAAAATTCTGCCAGATTATCCGGATCGTCAAAATACGGCATCATGATTTTGTAATGATACTTGGGCAACGTTTCCTTTTTAACTTCTCCGCCAAAGGGCTCCAGAGTACCCAGTGTTGAAAAGAGTTTGGTTACTTGCTGCGAAAGAGCGTTCAGTTGCGCCTCCTGCCCGTTCAATTGTTTGCCCCAGTAGGCCAGAAACATGTATTCCGGGTTTTGGATGGTGAGGGTTGTTTTGCCGCCCGTCTGCAGCAGACCGACTCTCAATACGGCTGCCAGGGCACCCCGGTCTTTGAATTGCAAGCTCAGGTTTTTAAGGGCGTCACTCGTAAACGTTAAAACGGTCCAGTTGTCGTTGTTGCCGGGATGATAGGTTCCTAAGACCTGATACCCGTTGTCGGATAAAAGGTTCGCTATTTTTTGTTCTGCGCTTTGGACAGGTTCATCGAATGTGGTTACCTGATAAAAAGGTTGCAGGCTTTGGGCTGCAGCCGGCAAAATCCCTACACAGAAAATAAATGCCAGCATCAAAAAATGTTTCTTCATCGCTTTGTTTTAAGGTTACTACTGAGGGCCGAATCCACGATCCGGCACCCCCGGATCAGTTGTTTTATGGAAGGCAAATATAGCACTAGTGTTAATTAATTAACATGGGTTGGGAATATTTAGAAGCGATAAAAATAGAAAGTCATGAAACGACTCAGTGGACGGCTTCAGAACTGAACGTGCCGGAATGGTTCGTTATTCAACAAAGAAAGATTAATCCGTTTGGTCTTCTGCATACCATTCGGCATAAGAAGTAACGGTTTCGCGCAGCAGCATGTATTGGAGTTCGATGTTTTCGGGGAGTCTTGCCTTTATCCTTCGGGCAAAATCCACGAGCATTTCCTCGCTGGTGGGATTGTAGTCGGTGATGATGATGCGTTCAAACTGATCCTTCAGGTCGCTGATGAGTTTGGCGGGCATTTTTTTGTACAGGATTACCGAGTGGTCGAACTGACCCACAATTTCTTCGCGGACAATTTTTTTTAAATCACCGAAATCCATTACCATGCCCAGTTTGGGACTGTTTTCATCCCGGATGGCCGTTCCCGAAACGGTTACTTTCAGCTCGTAGGAATGACCGTGAATGTTGCGGCACAACCCGTCGTAGTCTTTCAGTGCGTGGGCGGCTTCAAATTTGAATTCTTTCGTAATGCGAATGATACTCTGTGTGCTCATGATTTACATTTTGAGTATTTTGTACTGTTTGGTCCGGTGACTCTGCGGGTCGTTAATGCGCAGCAAAAGCAACCCTTTGGTGAAGTTGCTGATGTCGATTCCGTTGGTTCCGTTGTCCAGTGTTCCCCTGCTGATTACTTGTCCCATCTCGTTGTACAGCGTATAGGATGCTGAATGCAGGAGTCCGTTTTGCACATGGATTGTCCGGTGTGCGGGATTGGGATAAGCAGAAACAGAAAGTTCCTGTTTGTTTGGAACGGCAGAAGCTGTTCCCCATACTTCATCCACATATTCGGGATGATCGATATACGGGTTGCGGTTGTGCTGAATGCTGTAAATGGCATTGTTTCGGTCGATTTCTTTTTGGCTTACCGGGTCTTCGTCGTTCCATTTGAGCAATAAGGTAAGCGTCCATTGACTGAAAGCCGGATAGGTATCGCCGCTTAAAACATCGCTGTTCCATTGGGTAACGACATTTTCGTAGCAGGTAACCATATAAAAGTAGGTGCGGGCCAGATCGCCTTTGTATTCGTCAATCGGTTCAAATACGGTACCGGTATATCCTGCTGTAGCACTGGGGCCCAACTTGGAACCGTTGGTGGATGTCCAGTTTGGACTGGTTACCTCTCCGTAGGGATAGTTGCCTCGTTTTCCATTAACATATCCATCGGTTGGATAAATGTGAAAAAGATCGGTATACATCGGTTCGGCGTCGTTGAACCAGCTTTTCGGAAAACTGTGTTCCCGGTTGTAACAAGAGCCTTCTCCGGAATAATTACCGCATTGGTCGCTGATAAAAGTATATTCATAATCCGGATTGCCTCCGGGAACATCGCTGTAGATATCCCACACCTTGCCATTAGCCTTTTTATCTGTCGATTGAAAATCAGTCCACAATTGAGTATAGGTTCTTTCGGTATGGGTATGAATGATGTTAAACAGTGCTGTTTTTAAAGCCGCACCCGTTTTCCCCTGAGCCGCATTGTAATATCCATCCGGAATTTGAGCCTGTAAAACAACAGGCAGAATCAGTAAAAAATAGAGTAAAATTTTTTTCATACGTGCTATTTGGTTTTCACATAAACAGGAAATAAAACGAAAGAATCCCCATAAAAACACCTCCGGCCAGATACATCAGCGATATGGCCGACAGCGCCGCTTTTTCGGTTCTGACAAACAAAAACAACAGGGTCAGAACGAAGGAAAACAGGGCCAGATATACGATGTCGCGGAATAAGGTTACCGGTAAAAAGAAGAACAGTATACCGGCCAGAAAAGTATTGATGGCCTGGGCTATGGAGGGGAAAATAAACAGGGTTGGTTTGTCAATCTGATAGGTTCGTTCTCCTTTTCGAACCGCAAAAGCCTCCATCACAAAACGGACGGCAATCAGGGTAAAGCCCACGAACAAAACAAAGTGCTGGATTTTATCCATGAGGTGCATGAACCGGTTGCCCAGCCAGATGCCCAGCAAAAACAACAACACCTGACTCAGGGTCAGAAACAGAATGCCCGATAAGATAACAAACGGTTTTTTCTGCCGGAGGTCGATGCCTAATGCTACGGGTGTAACCTGAAAAGAGAGAATAAATAATATAACGATTGAGACGATCAGCATAGCAAAATGATGTGGGGCAAAATTATGAATTTTATTCGCATCAAAGCAAGGACTTCAATTATCCGGAAGGCTCCTGTTCAAAACACACTTCCCTGCACTGAACTAAAACCCGAATAGAACTTCCCGACAAGGATAAATCTGTACTTTTGAAGTATGTTTCATCTCTAAATGAATACAATATGAATGTAGAAGCTTTTTTTACTTTATCCTATGGTTTATATATCGTGAGCGCCCGCAGCAAAGCCCGTACCAACGGTTATGTGGCCAACACGGCTTTTCAGGTAACAGCTACCCCGCCTCAGCTGGCCATCAGTTGCAATAAAGACAACCTCACGGCCGACATTATCAGCGAAAGCGGGCTCTTCAGTCTTTCTGTGCTCGAGCAGGAGGCTTCCAAAGAAGTAATCAACTTGTTTGGCTACAAAAGCGGCAAAGAGGAAGACAAATTTACTGCGGTGAAGCACTTTGATACTCCCGGCGGGACACCGGTAGTGACCCAGGATTGTATTGCCTGGTTTGAATGCAAGGTGGTGCAGACACTGGACGTGGGAACCCACATTTTGTTCGTTGGTGAAGTGCTGGACAGCGAAATCCTGGATGCGGAAAAAGAGCCCATAACCTATGCGCATTACCGCAAGGTACGGCACGGACTATCACCGAAAAATGCACCAACCTATATTGACCGTTCCCTGCTGAAGGATAAAAGTCTGAAGGAGGAAGCAGCCGAAGTTTCTTTACCACAGCGATGGGAATGCCAGGTATGCGGACATATATACGATCCGGCGGAAGGCGACCCGGATTCGGGCATCGCTCCGGGTACTGCTTTTGAAGACATCCCCGACGACTGGGTATGCCCCGATTGCGGCGCTCATAAATCGGATTTCAAACCCTTGGCCGAACCACCGGAAAGCGAAGAAAAACCCGAGCGGTCGCTGCGGAAATGGAAATGCGAAGTGTGTGGCTATGTTTACGATCCCGAAGAAGGCGACCCGGATTCGGGCATTGAACCGGGTACCGCTTTTGAAGACATCCCCGACGACTGGTACTGCCCAATTTGCGGGGCCTATAAAGAAGATTTTAAACCGCTGGACTGACCATAATCTTCCGATCACCCGGCAAAGCCAGTATTGCCCCGAAAGAGGAACCGAAATCAGTCAACATACTTTTCCCCCGCAGGCAGTCCCGGACCGGATGAGGGGATTTGGAAATTTTGATTTACCCTGTTGGTTTTGAGTGAGATTTAGTATCTTTGAGAAGCAACGGGCTTGACAGGGTTTTGAGAATACATCATTTTAAAAAATCCATGCTTCGAATCCGGAATTAAATTGCACGAAAAGATACGGACTATGCGCTTCAAAACAGGATTCTTCCCCGGCCTTGTTTTTCTACTTTTTATGCTTGTTGGATGTGCCGACAGCCAATACTCCTATCACAAACCGGTGGCTAAAGCTGACGGACTGGCAACGGGTACCCTGACCGAAGCCGGTCTAGACAGTGTGCTGATCAAAAAAGCAGTTCAAAGAATTCAACGCGGGAAATACGGAGAAGTCCATTCGCTGTTGATCTACAAGGATAACAAACTGGTGCTGGAAGAATATTTCAAAGGCCACGATTATCAGTGGGATGCTCCGAAACACTACGGAAAGGTAGTGGACTGGAATGCCGACAGTGTTCACTACGTCCATTCGGTCAGCAAAAGCATTACCTCATTGTGTGTGGGGATTGCGGTGGACAAAGGGCTCATCAGGGATGTCCGTCAATCTGTTTTTGATTACCTGCCGGAGAAGGATCAATACCTGAATGCGGGGAACAAAAAATACATCACCGTAGAAAATTTGCTGACCTGTACCAGCGGTCTGCTCTGGGCCGAGTGGAGCGCCCCGTTAAGCAGCATGGAAAACGACCAGATCGCCATCTGGTTTCATAAAAAAGGACCGGTGGATTTCGTTTTGAGCCGGCCTTTTGTGGCCGCACCGGGTCAGCGGTTCAATTATTCCGGAGGTGGCATCGAGGTGCTGGGTGAAATCATACGAAAGGCTTCCGGGATGCGGCTGGATGCATTCTCTCAAAAATATTTGTTTGAACCCCTGGGGATAAAAACGGCTCAATGGGTGATTATTTACCCATCCGGCGAAGTACATGCGGCTGCAGGCTTAACCATGACACCCCGCGATATGGTGAAAATAGGGGCGATGATGCTGAACAACGGTGTATGGAACGGTAAGCGCATCGTTTCGGAAGACTGGGTACGAAAAAGCAAAACGCCCTGGGGATACAACAGAAACATTGACCTGCCGGGCGAAGACCTCCCCTACATGGGCTATGGCTATACCTGGTGGACACGACAGGAAAATGTTGGGGGAAAAACCGTCAACTGGTATGTGGCCAACGGCTGGGGCGGACAAAAGATTGTGGTGCTGCCGGAAGCCAATACGGTCATCGTGTTGACCGGCGCCAACTACAACCGGAAAGTGAAGCAGTACGCCCTGCTGGACGACTATATTTTTCCGGCAATTCAGTAACGGATTATACCAGCCCGGTTACACCGGTTTTTCCGAATAAATTAAAAGATAATCGATCAGTTTTTTACGGACACATTTTCGCAGCGCCCAACCCGATTCGGGGTGCCGCCGGGAGAAAACATAGTTGGTGGGGTGGATCAGTGTGTACAGCGGAATGGTAATCACGCCAAACAGAGCCCGAAGCCACATGATTTTGACGGATTTCAGGATGTTGGATGTGAGGTTTTCTGATTTGATGTTGGTAAACCCGGCTTCGGTCAGGTTGTGCTGCGTTTCCTCGCCCTGTTCATAATCGGAAATTGCCCAGCGGCGCAACAGCCACTCCAGCGTGGGCCGGTTCTTTTCCAGGGTCGCCCGTCCGGTTTTGAAAATATCGATGATGACAAACCGTCCTCCGGGTTTCAGCAACCGGTAAACTTCGCGGTAAACCGCCGGCTTATCATTGGCATGACAAATACTTTCCAGACCGAACACCATGTCAAAACTTTGATCGGGAAAGTCGGTGGTCGTATAGTCCTGTATGGAAATACTGACTTTTTCATCCATTCCCGATTCCCTGACAAACCGCTCTGCCATACGGTACTGTTTTGGACTTAAGGTAACCCCCTCGATATGGCAGTCGTGGTGCTGCGCCAGGTAAATGGCCGTGCCTCCCACGCCGCATCCGGCATCCAATACATGCAAATCCTTGCTCCCGGGAAGGTATTCGCCAATTTTTTTGTTCGTATTTACAATGGCTTCATGAAGGTTTTTTGTGTCATCATACCACAAACCCAAGTGCAGGCCCTTGCTTTTATTCAGCTGCCATCCTATTTGGTAATCTTTTACAGTATGGTTGTAGTAAGTGGCTACATCCTTGGTTGAAAACTCCATCGTACAGTATTTTAACGCCGGCGAATATAATGATTAATGTTGTAGGATTCGGGTTGCCGTTCCTCACCACCGGGCCGGAACCCCCTCCCCGACAGGATTTATTATTCTTTACTGCCCGTTTGCGCGTCGATGTACCGGCTGATTTCTTCTAGTTTATCGAGGGGCAGGGAATTCAGCGAACGGGTGATGTCGATGACTTTGTTTTGGGTTTTCCGCAATTGATTCAGCGGCTGGTCTTTGTCGGTGTTGCCCTTCTCGGGGATCCACTCCATCACATCGTTGGGTGTACAATGGAGCAACAGGCAGACTTTTTCCAGGGTTTCCAGCCGGAGGAGACGTACCTGGTTTTTCTTGATCCGGGTCGCCAGGTCTGAGCCAATTCCGGCATGGAGCAATAAACTATACGGGCGTTCGACACCCCGGGCTTTAAACACACGTGTGAAATTGTAATAGAGCATAATAGCGGGTATTAAAGGGTTGCTTAAAAATACAAAAATGAAAGAAGCGAGGCAAGTGTTATCCTTTATTTTTTGCAATGGCCTGTCGTTTCCAACTGTTTTACTTCTGCTTGATCCTTCTTTCGTTTCATACCTTTTTGTTTTAATTCTGCCGGATGTAAAAAACATTCTATAATCAAATGATTTAATTCTCCAGGGTCAATATTTTGTTTTATAACTAATAATATTAGTTTTCCTCTATTCATTTTTCCCCTTATAACTGTTTATTTACATTCTGCTTTAGCCGGCTTTTGTTCCATGACTAAATGATTTCGTGTTGTTACCTGGCACAAGCAGACCCTTGTGACGGAAACAGGGCTGTCATTTCGACGATCCCGAGTGATCGGGAGAGGAGAAATCCCCTTGTATAAAAAAGAAGGCTTTTGTTGATGAGATTTCTCACGCCTCCCGAAGGCCCGCGCGAAGGTTCGAAATGACAACCAGACGAATGGCGCACTTTAGAGCACTTTTTACCCCATTCATTTCATGTGTGTTGCGGGATAATTATTTATATTTGGTGGAAACTTGAGACCCGATGACCAAACTTATAGAAGACGAGAATATACTTTTTAAGTATGTTCCGTTTAACACAAATACATTAAAGAATCTTATCAATAATGAATTATGGTTTGGAAAGCCAAAGAATCAAAATGATCCTTATGAAGGAGAGTTTGTTATTGATGGATTTGAAAAAGACCTTTCAAAAGAGCGAAAAATTGAATTGATAAAAGAGATTCATAAAAATGCACCATCTTTTATACCAGAGGAGAAATATAGAAATGATCCCAACGATCGAATATTTTTATGGGACTATTCATTCTGGATAAAAGAACTTATAAAAGATCTTTTTGGAATTTGTTGTTTTTCTATAACATATGAAGAAATTTTATTGTGGACACATTATTCTGACTCCCATAAAGGATTGTGTTTAGTGTTTGATCAAGAATTGCTTGATAAAAGTCTTAAAAATCAAAACTCAGACATCGTTAAGTCTAATATAACTTATACCGAAAATATACCTCATGTAAAAGTTAATTTTCGAGAAGATGGTTCTCCTTTTGTAAACGGTTATTCTCAACTAAAGTTTAAAGTTCATAACTTTGAGTATGAAAAGGAATTTAGATATATTATCCTTTTTGACAAAGATGAATCAAGTCAAAGGGCTGTTAAATTTGATAAGCAAGCCTTAAAGGGTGTAATATTTGGAGAGAACATGTCCATAGAAAACAGAAGGACAATAATAAACCTGTTTAGTTCAGTTTCAGGTTATAATCACATGGTATTTTTTGTATCAACAAAAAATATTGAGACAGGTTCCATTAGTGCTATGGAGGTTAGTGAACAACATCCTGATTATTATGAATTATTCAGGGATCAGGGTGCAGAAGAACCTTTTCCATTTTTTACAACAAGAATAGAAAAATAAAACTGTCGCATAGCGCAAGCTCCCGCTTGCCCGCCCGGTTTTTAGATCCTTCACTGCCAGCCCGTCCGGCAGGCGGGCGTTCAGGATGACAATTCAGCAAAGCGATTGTTTTGTACTTTAGTCACCCGATCGGAAAAAGAATCAGTTAATGAAAAAGAACAAAACCTTTTGCGGTTTCAGCAAAGACGAGATCAAAGAAAACCTGGAGGATATTATTTTGTTGGTGAATGAACCGCGTTACATTTGCCGCAAATGTGCCCGGGTCAGCAACACGGGAGATCGTTTGTGCAAACCAGTGGCAATGGGTAAATAGGCGCTAACCTTTAACAAAACCGGGCGTCAATGCGAGGAGGTGACCGACGAAGCAATCTTTAGAGTAAAAATGGTTTCAGGAAAGCAATAGATTGCTTCTTCCTCGCCGCAGGCGAGCTCATCGCAATGACGTACGTTTCATTAACCTTCGGGGTAATAAACCAGCCGTACGATTTTTTCCAGTTCCTGCGCATCCACTTCATCAAATGAATCGGGATCTTTGCTGTCCACATCCAGCACCCCCACCAGCTTGTTTTCCGTATCGTAAAGCGGAATTACAATTTCGGATTGGGAACGCGAGTCGCAGGCAATGTGTCCGGGAAAGGCTTCCACATCGGGCACTACGAGTGTTTTTTGCTGTGACAGGGCTGCCTGGCACACGCCGGTTCCGGCGGGCAGGTTGATGCAGGCCAGCGAACCCTGGTAAGGTCCCACCTGCAGTTTTCCGTTTTGCAACAGGTAAAAACCGCACCAGAAAAAATGATCCATTTTGTGGTACAGCACGGCGTTGATGGTGGCCATGTTCGACAGCGGGTTGTTGCTGCTTTTCAGGATGAGGTCCTGGATTTGTTTATAGAGTCGCTGATAGCGTTTTTGTTTTTTGGTTGTGTCCATCACGGATAATTTTGTGCAAAAATAAGGTTTTCCTTATTCAAAGAGATCATTTCGAACCGTATGAAGCATCGTGTGTAAGCAGGAGAAATCTCCCGGTCACGGGAAACAAATTCTGTTGATCAACCGCTGGATTTCTCCTGCCAAAGGAGAAATAGAAACAACAGATAGTTAAACTTATTTCAACACTTTTCCGAAATATTTTTGATAATCTTCGGCTGTGTTGATGTTGACCAGAATGCCCTTACTATTCACCGGCATCCGGTTTTGGTCATACTTTTTCAGAAAATCGTTGAGGTGCTGCGTTTCGTTTGTTTCGCGCACCAGTTCCTGCACGATTTCGCAGGAAAGCAGGATGGGATGCCCCCCCTGATTCTGAAATTCGGGCAGGGTAACAGCATGCTCGCTGTGGGCGTTCCAAAGGGCATCCAGCACTTCGGCATCAACAAACGGGTTGTCGCCGTTGTGCACAAATACAGGGGTGTGTTCCGGAATGGCTTTCAATCCGGTTTGCAGCGAATAAAACCGTTCCTTTTCGGGATGCTCGTTGAGAACGAGGTGGACGTTTTTGTAAAAATTTTCTTTGGCGGCCCGTTCCATTCCATTCTCATTCAGTACCACCCATACTTCGCCGCATCCGAAAGAGAAAAATACGGACAACATCTTGTCGAGAAAAGTACGGTGTTCGTCGTAAGGAAGAAAGACTTTGGGTTTTCCCATGCGCCCGGAGTTGCCGGCAGCCAGAATGAGTGCTGTAGGCTTGTTTTTTGTATGCATCAGTTTGTGTCTAGGGTAAATGAATCCCAGTCGCGGCCCACATCGAATTTGTTTCGAAACCGCTGTAATTCCTTTCCCGATAAGGTAGCCGTGAAGGCGGCTTCTTTGCCTTCGGGTGCTTCAGAAAGGATCTGACCTTTGGCGTCCACCACTTTGGAGTCGCCCTGGTAGAGATTGCCCAAACCGTCTTTTCCCACACGATTGATACCTACAATGCAGGCTTGATTTTCGATGGCCCGGGCCAGGAGGAGCTGGTTCCACGGATACGCTCTGACGGCGGGCCAGTTGGCCACATAAATTGCCAAATCGTATTCGAAGACCCCGTTTTGATAATGGTTTTTACTCCATACAGGAAAACGGAGGTCGTAGCAAACCATGGGGCGAATGTTCCATCCTTTCAGTTGTACAGTCAGTTGTTTTTGCCCGGGTTGAATGGTATGATGCTCCCCTCCCATGGAAAACACATGACGCTTGTCGTAGCGTTCGTAGCTTCCGTCGGGGCGCATCCAGATGAGTGAGTTGGAGAAACGGTTGCCGGTCTTCAGCAACAGGCTTCCGGTAATCACGGCACCTGTTTTTTGAGAGAGTCGGTGCATCCATTGCAAACTTTCACCCTCTTCGGATTCTGCAAAAGGTTGCGGGTCCACCGGAAAACCGGTGGTAAAGGTTTCGGGAAGCAGGATCAGATCACAGGCTTCCTGATGGAGATCGATGATTTGTTCCAGACGCAGGCGGTTCTGTTGCGGGTTTTCCCACACCAGGTCGGCCTGAACCCCCAACAATTTTAAATCATCCATTTCATTCCGTTTTAAGTTGCGATAAAACAGCCGTGGCTTCCAATAAGGTTTCTTCGGTTTTCGCAAAACAAAACCGTAGTACCTGATGGTTTTCCTTTCGCTGGTAGAACGACGATACGGGTATCGCCGCAATTTTGTGTTCCTGCACCAGCCATCGGGCAAATTCCATCTCCGGCAGCTGACTCAGGTTGCTGTAATCCAGCAGCTGAAAATAGGTTCCGTGACAGGGCAGAATCTTAAACGCGGAATTTTTCAACGCTTGGGCAAACAAGTCTCTTTTTTGCTGGAAAAAAGAGCCCAGGTTTTTGTAATGATCGGCATTTTGCAGGTAGTTGGCCACCGCATACTGGATGGGTGTATTTCCTGCAAACACCACAAACTGATGTACTTTCCGGAATTCATTCATCAAATTTTCGGGTGCCAGTACAAAACCGGTTTTCCAGCCGGTGGCATGGAAGGTTTTCCCAAAAGAACCGATGAGCAGACTGCGGGAAGCCAGTTCGGGATACAGGCAAACACTTTGGTGTTTGATGTTGTCGAAAATAAGGTGTTCGTACACCTCGTCGCTGATGATCAGTATGTCGGTGTTGCGCGTAATTCGTTCCAAACGGAGCATGTCTTCATCACTGAGGATACTGCCTGTGGGATTGTGGGGCGAATTGATGATGATGAGCCGGGTGCGGCTGGTAATCATCCGGGGCAGTTCATCCCAGTTAATGGAAAAATCAGGGAACTGCAGCGAAGCATATTTCACCATACCCCCGTTGGTAAGCACCGCGGGGGCATAACTGTCGTAAGCCGGTTCGAAGATAATCGCCTCGTCGCCTTCGCGGATGAATGCCGAAATAGCCGTAAACAAAGCCTGGGTGGCTCCCGCTGTAATATTGATTTCTTTGTCGGCATCGTAACGGGCACCATAATTTTTTTGAAACATCTGCGAAAGCGCCGTTCTCAATTCAGGTACTCCCTGCATGGGAGCGTACTGATTGTATCCTTTACGCATGTAGTAATGAACCAGATCAATCAGTTCTTCTGAAACGGGAAAATCAGGGAAGCCCTGCGACAGGTTGATGGCGTTGTGTTCCCGTGCCAGCTGCGACATCACCGCAAAAACAGAAGTGCCGGTTTGAGGCAGTTTTGAAGTGATGGTTCCGTTAAATGATTCCATGTGCCAGAGTTTGGATACAAATGTACTTTTTTTAACCATCCTTAAGTTTGCTGTGTGTCGAAACTTTTTAGTTTTGCATCTGCAATCCGTTTATAAAATAACAGTAACGGTTGCAGCGGAAAGACTTCAGAAACAAGATTTTTCAAAAGATGAGAAACATGAAAACGATAGACAGCTACGACTTTACGGGGAAAAAAGTGATTGTCCGCGTGGACTTCAACGTGCCCCTGAACGATCAAATGGAAGTAACCGACGACACCCGCATCCGGGCTGCCGTTCCCACCATTCAGAAACTGCGTGAAAAAGGGGCTGGTGTGATACTGATGTCGCACTTGGGGCGTCCGAAAACCGGTCCGGAAGATAAATTCTCTTTGCGCCATATTTTGGGTGACCTCTCTGCTAAATTGGGTACAGAAGTTCAGTTTGCCAACGACTGTATTGGTGATGAAGCCAAAGAAAAAGCAGCTGCTTTGAAACCCGGTGAAGTATTGTTGCTGGAAAATCTGCGTTTTTACAAAGAAGAAACCGCCGGCGATGTGGATTTTGCTAAAAAGCTGGCTGGTTTGGCTGATGCCTATGTGAACGATGCTTTTGGAACGGCCCACCGTGCTCACGCATCCACCACTATTATTGCTCAGTTTTTCCCCAACGATAAAATGTTTGGTTACCTGATGGGCAACGAAGTACAGAACATCAACAAAGTGTTGAAAGATTCCGAACGTCCGTTTACTGCCATTCTGGGAGGCGCCAAGGTGTCCGGAAAAATTGAGATCATCAACAATTTACTGGATAAAGTGGACAACCTGATCATCGGTGGTGGCATGATGTTCACCTTCATCAAAGCCAAAGGCGGGCAGGTGGGCAACTCACTGGTGGAAGAAGATCTGCTGGATACGGCTCGCGAAGCCATGGAAAAAGCGGCTGCCAAAGGGGTTACGTTGTATATTCCCGAAGACGCTGTGGCTGCCGATAAGTTTGACAACGACGCCAACAGAAAAACCGTTTCTTCGGATGCCATTCCCGACGGCTGGATGGGACTGGACATCGGACCCAGAACCCGGGAAACGTTTAAAACGGTGATTATGAATTCGGCTACTCTGCTGTGGAACGGACCCATGGGCGTGTTTGAAATGGAAAACTTCGCCAAAGGTACGGTTGACATTGCCCAGGCTGTGGCTGCCGCTACAGGAAATGGCGCTTTCTCTCTTGTGGGGGGTGGCGACTCGGTTGCTGCTGTGAATAAATACAATTTGCAGGATAAAGTAAGTTATGTATCCACCGGTGGCGGAGCCATGCTGGAGTTCATTGAAGGCAAGGTGTTGCCCGGTGTGGCTGCTGTTGAAGAATAAAAAGTACTTGTGCTATAAAAAAGCCGCTCC
>JAFGYB010000048.1 GCA_016936355.1 Bacteroidales bacterium
AATGCAACAACTGGAAGAATTCATCCAAAATAATAAACTCTCTCCCAAGCTGATCGTGAATACCCACAGTCACATTGACCATTTGCTGGGGAACAAACAGGTCAGCGACCGGTTTCACATTCCACTGGCAGCGCATCCGGCGGGACAATTGTTCATCGATAAAGCACCGGTCAGTGCCGAAAAATTCGGACTTCCCTTTTTCGGAACCAAGGAAATAGATCAGCCGTTAGAAGAAGGAGAGGAACTGACTGTAGGCAATTCAAACCTTCAGATCTTTTACACACCCGGCCATGCCGATGGCAGCATTTGCCTGTATGCCGAACAAGAAAGTTTTGTAGTGGTGGGTGATGTGTTGTTTTATCAAAGTATCGGCCGGACCGATTTCGAAACTGGCAGCTACGATCTACTGCAGGAAAGCATCTGGAAGAAACTGTTTGTTTTACCTGAAGAAACCGTGGTTTATCCCGGGCACGGCCCCAAAACCACCATCGGAATTGAAAAGGAAAGCAACCCGTTTGTTGCCATTGGCCTGGAATAGATCATGAATCCGGCAGACTTACAATTATCACTGGCCCCTTTTCAGGGCATTACCACTCCGTTGTTCCGCGAAGTGTTCACAAGGCATTTCAAGGGGGTGGATAAATTGTATACTGCTTTTTTCACAGGGGGGCACATCCGGCAAAAGAATGCCGATCACCCTGATCTGGCTCACACCCATCAAAACGGAGTTCCGGTCGCACCCCAGATTCTGAGTAAGGATGCGGAGGAAATTCTTTTGTTTGGTCGGCAATGCCGCGACAAAGGTTTTGAAGAAATCAACTGGAACATGGGTTGCCCTTACCCGCGTGTTGCCAACAAAGGCAGAGGTTCAGGGCTTTTGCCTCATCCCGATAAAGTAGAGCAAATCCTGGAATCTGTTTTTCCTGCTTTGCCGGTTAAACTTTCCATCAAATGCAGACTGGGTTATTTTTCTCCTGATGAGATTTTGTCGCTGTTACCGGTTTTGAACCGCTTTCCCCTTTCTGAAATCATTGTCCATGCCCGCATCGGGAAACAGTTGTATGAAGGTCCGGTTAATCTCTCTGCTTTTGCCAGTGCCCTTCCGCTGAGTAAACTTCCTGTTGCTTACAACGGCGACATCTTTTCGAAAGAGGACCTCACTAAACTTCAGCAACAGTTTCCTACTGTCAACCACTGGATGATTGGCCGCGGACTGTTGTATGATCCGTTTCTGGCTGCCCGGCTGAAAAACATTCCGATCCCTGAAAACTCACAATTCGTATTGTACTATTACGTCACCGAACTCTATCGGGCTTACCGCGAAAAAACTGAAGACCGGATTGCCGCGTTGCACATCATGAAAGAATTCTGGTCTTACTTTTCGAACTCTTTTGCGAACCCCGATCAGGTTTTCAATCAGATTAAAACCTGCGTTACTTTTTCTGATTATGAAGGCAAAATTTCAGAAATTTTTGAAAAGTCTTTTTGACTTCAGGAATGTCATTATTTTTGATCCGTATAAAATTTCAACCAAAGTCAATATCACATGAGAAATAGAGACCTTTCCTTATTGGTTATCCGTTTAACCATTGGCATTCTGATGCTCCTGCACGGAATCTATAAATTGAATCATGGAATCGGAGGCATTGTGGGCGCAGTTGAAGCCAAAGGTCTTCCGGGATTTATCGGATACGGAGTTTTTATTGGTGAAGTGATTGCACCTCTTCTGATCATTATCGGTTACCGAACCCGCGTGGGGGCATTACTTCTTCTCACCAACATGCTGTTTGTTATTTTCCTTATTTTTCAGCACAGTATTTTTTCACTGGGACCCCAGGGAGGATGGAAACTGGAACTGGTCGGATTTTATCTTTTCGGTGCAGTAGCCCTGTTCTTCTCAGGCGGCGGAAAATATGCGCTTTCCTCCAAATCATCGTGGGATTAACCTCCTTTGAAGACGGTAATTTTTAAATGAATCAACTAGGATTGTTGAACAAAGAAATTTTGTGTTATTTTTCGCCTGTCTAAAAATAACAACACAAGTACCAAAAATTTGTACATCATGAAACATAAGATACCTTCTTTTGTAGCCGGTTTTGTCATGGCTGTTTTGTTTTTTGCATTACCCGGTCAGTCGCAGGCTCAAAAATATTCTGTCAAGGATCATTATACTAAAGCGGAGTACCAAATTCCCATGCGCGACGGCACCTTGCTTTATACAGTAGTCTATACTCCAAAAGACACATCCGTCAAATATCCCATTCTAATCTGGCGTACGCCCTATTCCAGTGGCCCTTACGGACCGGGTAAATACCGTCACCTGCCGGTAGAATTAGCCAAAGAAGGTTTTATTTTCGTTTATCAGGATGTACGGGGCCGGTTTATGTCGCAAGGCACTTTCGTGAATATGCGCCCCTATATTCCCAACAAAAAAGGCAAAGAATTTGATGAAAGCAGCGATGTCTGGGATACGGTGGACTGGCTCATCAAACACATCAAAGACAACAACGGGAAAGCCGGAATGTTTGGCATTTCCTACCCCGGTTTTTACGCTGCCATGGCCTGTATTGATGCCCATCCGGCACTGAAAGCCGTTTCACCGCAGGCTCCCATTGCCAACTGGTTTATCGACGATGACTTTCATCGCCACGGAGCTTTTGTACTGCCCATGTTCTTCAATTTTTACCAACGCTTCGGGGTGAAACGCGACAGTCTCATTCAAAACTGGCCCAAAGGTTTAACGTATCCCTCACCGGATGATTATACTTTCTTTAAAGGATTAGAACCGCTTTCTCATATTGATAAAGATTATTATCACGGCAGTATCGCTTTCTGGGAAGATTTTCAGAATCATCCCAACTACGATGAATTCTGGCAGAAAAGAAATACGCTGCCTCATTACAAAGACATCAAACCGGCAGTTATGGTAGTAGGCGGCTGGTACGACAGTGAAGATTTTTACGGAGCCATGAACACCTATGCCGCCATCAGCAAGAATAGTGCCGGTGCCAAAGATTACCTGGTTGTGGGCCCCTGGCCTCACGGCTGGTGGAACTTTGGAAAAGATGATCATCTGGGTGATATTGATTACGGTTCCGCCACCGGAAACTATTTCCGGGAAGATATGCTGGTACCCTTTTTCAAACATTATCTGAAAGGGGAAGGCCAGTTCAATCAGTCCGCTGCCCGGATGTTTAATACCGGTACCATGGAGTGGGCTTCATTTGATCAATGGCCTCCCAAAAACACTGAAAATGAAAATTTGTATCTGAATGCAGATCAACAGTTGAAAAAGGAAAAATCGGTTGTCAGTTCTTTCGACGAATACCTCAGCGATCCCTGGAAGCCGGTTCCTTATACCAACAAAGAAATTGATTCGCGACAAATGTACGACCACCTGTGGCTCAACGCCGATCAGCGCTATGCATCCACCCGTCCGGATGTGTTGGTTTATTCCACACCCGTGCTGACCAAAGATGTGACCCTGGCCGGACCGATCCTCGCCGATCTGTTTGTTTCCACCACCGGAACCGATGCTGACTGGGTGGTGAAAGTGATTGATGTGTATCCCTATGACACTCCGGATTCAGATGTTACCGGAGCTGAAATGGGCGGTTACCAGCAACTGGTTCGCGGCGATATCATGCGCGGGAAATACCGCGACAGTTATGAACATCCGCAGCCGTTTGTCCCGGGTAAAGTCACCGAAGTCAAGCTGCCTTTGCAGGATGTGTACCATACTTTCAAAAAAGGACACCGCATCATGATTCAGATTCAGAGCAGCTGGTTCCCCTTCTTCGACATCAATCCGCAAACCTTTACCGATATCTACAAAGCCAAAAAGAGCGATTTCCAAAAGGCCACGCAAAAGGTGTATTTCTCAGACGAATATCCTTCAAGAATTGAGATGAAGGTGTTGAGAAAGTGACAAGGGGACAAAGTGACAAGGTGACAAGGTTTAAGTTATAAGTTTTTGTCATTCTGAACAAAGTGAAGAATCTCTTTTTTCAATATTCATTCTTCGTTCTTCACGCCATCCGCACCCCCTACCCCCTAAAGGGGCGTACCAATCCCTGAAGGAAAGTGACAAGTGACAAGGTTTAAGTTATAAGTTGTAAGTTTTTGTCATTCTGAACACCTGCCGGTCGGCAGAAGAATTTGCTATCGGAGTCCTCTGAGTTAAGCTGTCATTTCGACGATACGGTTTACCGGGAAGGAGAAATCTCCTGAGCGAAACGGTATGGCCGGGGAGACTTCTCGCCGCTTCGCTTCCCTCGAAGTGACAGTCCTTTTTGAAAACTCACTTTATGAACTTTGAACTTTAGCGCACTCTATGAACTCTAGCGCATTTTATGAACTTGAATAAGTATAAGTGCCTAAAGGTGACAGCGTGACGAGGTAACATAGTGACGGGGTGACAAAAAACATAGTTTAATTCCCGGTGTCCAAAAAAACATTTGTCATTCTG
>JAFGYB010000049.1 GCA_016936355.1 Bacteroidales bacterium
AATGCAACAACTGGAAGAATTCATCCAAAATAATAAACTCTCTCCCAAGCTGATCGTGAATACCCACAGTCACATTGACCATTTGCTAGGGAATAAACGAGTCAGTGATCGGTTTCAAATTCCACTGGCGGCTCATCCGGCGGGACAACTGTTCATCGATAAAGCACCGGTCAGTGCCGAAAAATTCGGACTTCCCTTTTTTGGAACCAAGGAAATAGATCAGCCGTTGGAAGAAGGAGAGGAACTGACTGTAGGTAATTCAAAACTTCAGATCTTTTATACACCCGGCCACGCCGATGGCAGCATTTGCCTGTATGCGGAAAAAGAAGGCTTCGTCGTTGACGGCGATGTGTTGTTTTACCAAAGCATCGGCCGCACGGATTTTGAAACCGGAAGCTATGAAGTCTTGCAGGAAAGCATCTGGAAAAAGCTGTTTGTTCTTCCGGACGAAACCGTTGTCTATCCCGGTCACGGACCCCAAACCACCATTGTAGCCGAAAAGGAAAACAATCCTTTTGTAGCCATCGGTCTCGAGTAAAATGGAATCCACGTCCATTCAGCTGTCGCTGGCCCCGTTTCAGGGCATCACCACTTCGCTGTTTCGCGAGGTGTTTACCCGGCATTTTGAAGGAATAGATAAATTATATACTGCTTTTTTCACTGGCGGACACATCCGGAAAAAGAACACCGAACATGCAGACCTGGCCCAAACCCATCAAAACGGGATTCCGGTCATTCCCCAGGTTTTGAGTAAGGAAGCGGACGAAATCCTTTTATTCGGTCAGCAGTGCTCGGACAAGGGTTTTGAAGAAATCAACTGGAACCTGGGATGCCCTTATCCCCGGGTGGCCAACAAAGGCAGAGGCTCGGGACTCTTGCCCCATCCCGAAAAGGTGGAAAAGATTCTGGATTCTGTTTTCCCGGCTTTACCCGTACGGCTTTCCATCAAATGCAGACTGGGTTATTTTTCTCCTGATGAAATTCAGGCTTTATTGCCCGTACTCAACCGGTTTCCCCTTTCGGAGATTATTGTCCATGCCCGCATCGGGAAACAGTTGTATGAAGGTCCGGTTGATTTGGATGCTTTTGCGAAGGCACTCCCACACAGCAAACATCAAACAGCCTACAACGGGGATATCTTTTCAAAAGATGACCTCATCAAACTGCAGCAACAATTCCCTTCAGTAAACCACTGGATGATCGGACGCGGGCTGTTGTATGATCCGTTGTTGGCTGCGCGGCTGAAAAACATTCCGATCCCTGAAAATTCAGAAGCTAATCTCTACGAATTTGTCACCGAACTTTATCAGGCTTACCGCAAAAAGACGGAGGACCGGATTGCCGCGCTGCACATCATGAAGGAATACTGGTCCTATTTCTCCCACTCTTTTGCCCACCCGGATCAGGTCTTCAATCAGATCAAAACCTGTGGCACATTTGCTGATTATGAGGGCAAAATAGCTGAAATTTTTGAAAAGGTTTCCTGACTACGGGAATGTCGTTATTTTTGATAAAAATTGAGTTTCATTCTAAGCAATTACTATTATGAGAAATAGAGATTTATCTATCTTGATTATTCGATTGACCGTGGGTATCCTGATGCTCCTGCACGGGATCTACAAACTGAATCACGGTATCGGAGGTATTGTTGGCATGGTGGAAGCCAAAGGCCTTCCTGGATTTATCGGCTACCTGGTGTTCATTGGAGAAATTATTGCTCCCCTGTTGATCATTATCGGTTACCGAACCCGTGTGGGCGCACTGCTGCTCCTGACAAACATGCTGTTTGTTATTTTCCTTGTTTTTCAGCACAGCATTTTTGCGTTGGGCCCGCATGGTGGTTGGAAACTCGAACTCGTCGGATTTTATCTTTTCGGTGCACTGGCGTTGTTCTTCTCCGGTGGTGGAAAGTACGCGCTTTCTTCCAAAACAAAATGGGATTAGTCGATCGCTCAAAAAAAGAATCCGATTATGCAATCCATTGTAGCTGAACAAACAAATTTTGTACTATTTTTCGGCTGTTTAAAAATCACAAAACTGTACACATGAAACATAAAGTACCTTTCGTCCTTACCAGCTTCGTACTAACCCTTTTGTTTTTTGTTTTACCCAGTCCTATTCAGGCACAAAGATATTCTGTAAAGGATCATTACAATAAAGCCGAGTACCGCATTCCCATGCGCGACGGCACTTTGTTGTATACGGTTGTTTATTCACCCAAAGACAAAACGGTCAAATACCCGATACTAATGACGCGGACGCCCTATTCCAGCGGCCCTTACGGCCCGGGGAAATACCGGCGTTTACCCATTGAGCTGGCCAAGGAAGGCTTTATTTTTGTGTATCAGGATGTGCGCGGCCGGTTCATGTCGGAAGGCAAATTTGTGAACATGCGCCCCTACATTCCCAACAAAAAAGGCAAAGAATTTGACGAAAGCAGCGACGCCTGGGACACCATAGACTGGCTCATCAAACACCTCAAAAACAACAACGGCAAAGCCGGGATATGGGGAAATTCCTATCCGGGTTTTTATGCCGCCATGGCTTGTATTGATGCCCATCCGGCACTGAAAGCAGCTTCGCCACAGGCACCCATTGCCAACTGGTTTATCGACGACGATTTTCATCGCCATGGTGCTTTTGTGCTGCCCATGTTTTTCAATTTTTACCAGCGGTTTGGTGTCAAACGGGACAGTCTGATTCAAAACTGGCCCAAAGGGTTGTCCTATCCTTCACCGGATGCTTATACGTTTTTTAAAGGACTGGAACCGCTTTCAAATATTGACAAAAATTATTACCACAATAGCATTGCTTTCTGGGAAGAATTTCAACAACATCCCAATTACGATGAGTTTTGGCAAAAACGAAATACGTTGCCCCATTACAAAAACATCAAACCGGCCGTCATGGTAGTGGGCGGCTGGTACGACAGCGAAGATTTTTACGGGGCCATGAACACCTATGCGGCCATCAGTAAAAACAGCGCCGGTGCCAAAGATTACCTGGTGATTGGTCCCTGGCCCCACGGCTGGTGGAACTTTGGAAAAAATGATCATTTGGGGGATATTGATTTCGGTTCTGCTACCGGAGACTATTTCCGACAAGACATGCTGGTGCCTTTTTTCAAGTTTTA
>JAFGYB010000010.1 GCA_016936355.1 Bacteroidales bacterium
GGCTCTGAACCCACAAAAACTGAACGAAGTCACCATCGGTAATTATCCAAGAAAGATTGATGAATACCTGGCTATGGGGAAACCCACAGTCGCTACAAAAACCAGGGCAATGGAAGTTTTTCAGGACTACGTTTATCTTGCTGAAACCAAAGAAGAATATGTGGAACTGATTGACAAAGCCCTGAAAGAAAACACGGCTCAAAAAGAAAAGGAAAGAGAAAAAGTAGCCCGAAGCCACACCTGGGATGCCAATGCGGAGGAAATCTACAAACAAATTGAAATGATTGAAAATCAATAGACCTATGGGCTTAAAGGAGAAAATTAAATCAAACGACCGACTGAAAAAGTTTGCACTTTGGATGTTAATGCCCAAAAATCAGGCCAGGCCAAGGTTTTGGGTACAGTTATTCCTGAATCCATTCAAACACAAAAGGGGAAAAGGCTCTCTCATTCGCCGACATACCAGAATGGATGTACTTCCTTTCAATGACTTTTCGTTGGGATCGCAATCAACCATTGAAGATTTCAGCACCATTAACAATGGTGTGGGGCCAGTTTTAATCGGTGATCGTACCCGGATTGGGATGAGCAATGTGTTGATTGGCCCGGTTACTGTCGGAAATGATGTAATGTTTGCCCAGAATATTGTTTTATCAGGCTTGAATCATGGTTATGAAGATATCAGTCTTCCACCCAGCAAGCAACCTGTCGAAACCAAACCCATAGTTGTTGAAGATGAAGTTTGGATTGGAGCTAATGCAGTTGTTACAGCCGGAGTTACGATTGGAAAACATTCCATCATAGCTGCAGGTTGTGTGGTGGTAAAAGATGTCCCCCCGTATTCAATTGTGGGCGGCAATCCCGGTAAAATTATCAAGCAGTATAATCCGGAAAGCGGAAAATGGGAACGGGTTTGAAAATGAAAGTAGAGTATATATGACAATTTTAATATATTAGCTCCGTACAATAGAAAATATGATGCTTCCATTAACCAAAAATTGATGCATAAATTAAAAACATTTATCAGCTATTTCAAGGATTTCATCAAGTTTGGCGAGTATCGCTATATTCTGACTTCAGCCAAATACATCCTGCTCCATAAAACTACTTCCAAGTCCAGAATTTACAGAAGTTCATTGGGTACGTTCCTGGTTCGCAAAGGAACTCTGGACTTTCAGTTTGCCAATCATGCCTATGAATGGAATGTCAAGCAATTTGTTCTGAAGCATTATCAGGATTATGACGTTTTTCTGGATATTGGGGCCAATATGGGAACTTACAGTATTTTACTGGCCGGCCTGGGTAAAAAAGCATATGCCTTTGAGCCCCTGGTTTCCAACTACAATGCAATCCGCATCAACCTGATATTAAACAACCTGGAAGATCAGGTCAAGACCTACAACCTGGCCTTGGGCGATGTGAAGCAAAAAGCTGAATTCGCCTTCGACAAGACGAATACGGGAGCCTCCCACAAAGTAGGGGTCAGTTTGGAAATGTATCCCGAAGATCAGGAAGAAATCTTCCAGGCCCAAATTGTCCCACTGGATGAAATGATGGATGAACTCAACATCGACAAGAAAACGAAGGTTTTCATGAAAATTGACGTGGAAGGTATGGAAGAACAGGTTTTATTGGGAGCTAAAGAATTCATTAAAACTCATCCCAACCTGATGATTGTGATGGAATCAGTGCACAGCGGTAAAGAAAAACTCAGTCAGGTATTGAATACTATTGCACCTTTTGATATTCTTGAAGTGGACGATCTGAACATGGGCGCTCAGCGTAAGTAATCACAAATTCTTATGACAACCATACAAATCATATTTTGGCTTTTGCTGTTTATTGTGTTCTACTCTTATTTAGGATACGGTATTCTTGTTTTTGTTCTCGTCCGAATTAAAAAAGTTTTTTTTCAAACCACAAAGGCTGAAACTTCGTACGAACCGGAAGTAACGCTTTTTGTAGCCGCATACAATGAAAAGGACTATGTGGATGCAAAGGTGGAAAATTCCTTCAGCCTGGAGTATCCTAAAGATAAAGTTCGTCAGGTTTGGATCACCGACGGTTCTGATGACGGAACACCGGAAATTCTAAAAAAATACCGGGACCAGGGAGTGGAAGTTTACCACGAAAATCAAAGAGGCGGAAAAATAGGCGCCATGAACCGGGGAATGCAGTTTGTCAAATCACCCATCGTCATCTTTTCGGACGGGAACACCATGCTGGGAAAAGAATCCATCCGCCGCATCGTTAATCTGTTCGCCGATCCCAAAGTGGGCTGTGTTTCGGGAGAAAAAAGAATATTCAATAAAGAAAAAGACAGTGCCGCGGGTACTGAGGGCATTTACTGGAAATATGAATCCAAGGTGAAAAAATGGGATGCAGAGCTGTATTCAGTGGTGGGCGCGGCAGGAGAACTGTTTGCTATCCGTACCGAACTGTTTGAAGCCGTTGAAAAAGATACCTTGCTGGATGATTTTATCATTTCGTTGCGTATTGCCATGAAAGGTTATACCATACAGTATGATCCGGAAGCCTATGCCATAGAAAGTGCTTCCGCCAACGTGAAGGAAGAACTGAAACGTAAGGTTAGAATTGCAGCTGGTGGCATCCAGTCTATTATCCGACTGAAACCGCTGTTGAATATTTTTAAGTACGGAATGTTGAGTTTCCAGTATGTTTCACACAGGGTGCTCCGATGGACGCTTGCCCCGTGGTCCTTACCGGTGATCTTTCTGCTGAACTTATGGCTGGCTGCTTTGGAAGGATGGACAAACCTTGGTAATATTTACACCTTGATGTTTTATGCCCAAATCTTATTCTATTTGATGGCTCTAACCGGATGGTTCCTGGAAAACAGAAAGATCAGCATCAAAATTTTGTTTGTACCCTACTATTTTTTTATAATGAATTATGCTGTTTTTGCCGGACTGGGGAGGTATTGGAAAGGACAGCAAACGGTCAACTGGGAACGAGCCAAAAGGGGAAGTTAAACCTGTTATGAGAAAACTAATTCCATATCTATTTATTCTGCTGCTGTCTTTCGGCTGGGGCCAGATCAAGGCACAAACGTGTACGGTTAGCATCGACTCTTCAACCCCCTATATTGATGCCGCTGCATATCCAAATATACAAGCCGGCGATACAGTTTGCCTTAAATCCGGGAATTGGGACTATATTTACCTGAAGGGTTTTCATGGAACAAAAGATAAACCCATCACTTTTGTCAACTCTTTGGGTGCTGTTGTGATTAAAGCGATAACACAACCGACAAATTATGTCGGAATTAAAATTGGGAACTGTTCGCACATAATTTTTCGTGGCAACGGTGTTTCAAACATTCAATATGGCTTCCAGGTGGATACAGTCGCTGCAGGTGCAGGCATGGGCATTGACGATTTCAGCACAAATATTGAAATATCACATGTTGAAATCTCCCATACTGCGATTGGTGGAGTTTATGCCAAAACAGATCCTACCTGTACTAACTTTAACGCTACCCGGGATAAATTCACGATGTACAACTTTTCATTTCACGATTGCTATGTACATGATGTCCCGAACGAAGGCCTGTATATTGGGAACTCTCATTACACCGGACTCCATTTAACGAGTACTTGTGATACCACAGTCTATCCTCAGGTTTTGAAGGGTGTAAAAATCTACAACAACATCATTGAACATACCGGTTACGACGGTATCCAGGTAAGCTCTGCGGATTCGGGATGTGTCATCCACGACAATGTGGTTAAATTTGATTCGCAGTCCGGAACACCGTCTCAAATGTCAGGAATCATTATCGGAGGTGGCAGTAAATGTACAACGTACAATAATCAGATTATTGACGGAAAAGGAGACGGTATTGAAGTCTTTGGCCTGGGCGACTACAGCATTTTCAACAACCTGATTGTTAACGCCGGAAAAAGTTACTTACCCGACCAACCCAATGAGATGAAACAGGGAATCTATGTGGGAACCGACAGTACTGCAGCTCATGCAAAATTAGGAATATACAACAATACCATTATCAGTCCCAAAAGCTTTGGAATTACCCTCTCCAACACGCAACTGGATTCAACCAAGATAATCAACAACCTGATCACAACGCCCGGCCAATACCAAAACTGGGGCCCCCGATCTTTCATCAACATCAACAGCACAAGTATCAAAGTAGATACCCTCACCAATTACACCACCAACGATACAGCAACCGTAAAATTTGTAGCACCGGATGCCCTGAATTACGAGCTCAAACCCAATTCACCAGCGGTGGATTTTGGAACAAATCTCACGGGGGAAGGTGTCACGTTTGATTTGTTAAACCAACCCCGTCCCTATCATACTTATTATGATGCAGGGGCCTACGAATGTCAGGATCCTTCGGTGGGTATTATTACCCACAAAGCACCCGATTTGGCTGAATTTCTGCTCTATCCTAATCCGGTTAAAAGAAAGCTGAACGTTCGCCTCACATTTTCTGACAGTCAGACAGTAACTGCGCAGTTAACCGACTTGTTCGGAAGGATTCTTTCCCTACAGAAATTACCGTTTACTGCCGGACAATCTCAACTATTTACGTTCAGCGTACATCAACTGCCCCAGGGAACCTACTTCATAACTATAATATCTGACAAAGGAATCAGCAGCAAAGGCTTTATTGTCCAATATTAAATTTACGTTTTGATACAATCCATAAAAAATATAACTCCGCCCTTTATAGGCAGCCTCATAAAAAAATCATGGTTAAGTATGCGCGGAATCTATTACTCCGGCGACCAATATCATTGTCCGGTTTGTCACCACAGTTTCCGCACCTTTCTCCCCGGTGGTTTTGACCTACCTGTTATTGGTGAAAAACAAATTATTGGTGCCGGTTACAGAGAAAACAATGTCTGCCCCTTGTGTCAAAGCACTGATCGCGACAGACTCGTTTATCTTTTCCTGAAATACAAGACCGATCTGTTGACCGAGCCCAACACTTTACTGCATGTGGCACCTGAACCAGCCCTGTATCGAAAGCTCAGGAAACACAAAAATCTTCATTATTTTCCCGTCACCAAATACCAGGAAGGTTTGTATTACAATGTACAAATCCCATCGGCGGATTTACTCGATTTACCTTTTGAAGGCGAAACTTACGACTGGGTAATCTGTAATCATGTGTTGGAACATATTGATGATGATAAAAAAGCCATGACAGAGATTTACAGAGTGCTGAAACCAGGTGGAACGGCACTGCTGCAGGTTCCTATTTCCTTCGATCTGGACAAAACCTACGAAAATCCTGAAGTAATTTCAGCTGAGGATAGAGAAAAGCACTTCGGACAGTTTGATCATGTACGGATCTATGGCAATGATTACATAAAACGACTTGAATCGGTAGGATTTCAGGTATCGGTACTAAGTCAGGAAAGGGACTTAAGTGATATCGAGAACCTGGAAAAATATGCCGTCAATCCCAAAGAAAAGTTGTTTCTTTGTACCAGACCTGATTACAAAAATCATTTGTTATGAACCTGATTTACCTGCAAAATATCATCTTACTGTCGGGGTCACAGGTTCCGGATCTTCTCTTCCTGGTCTTTACTCTACTCCTGGTAGTTACTGTCCTGCTGGTTGTGTACCTGATAAACCGAAGAAATCATTTTGCCAACGCAAGGTTTGAACTCCTGGAGAAAAGCAAAGAACTCAGAAAAAAAATCAGCCACATTCGCTACGATTCACAATCGATCATCAAAAATCAAAAAGATGAAATTAAAAGCGAAATTGCTGAAATACAGACCAGCATCAGAGCATTGAAAACAGCGCTCAAGGCAGCTGATGAGGGCGCACTAAGAAACAGCGAACTGTTGTCGAATATCAGTTATACGTTGCGTACCAATTTGAACGATATCATGGGCTTCTCCAATTTGCTGGAACATGAGTTTGCCCGTCAGGAGGAAAACGAACTCTACAACTTCAGCCAGGATATTCGAAGCAGTGGCCAGTCGTTGTTGCATCTGCTCAACAACATGATCGACATCAGCAGAATCAATGCCGGCAGTTTTTCAGTTGTGACCAGAAATTGTAAAATCAACGATGTCATTCAGGAAGTAGTCAAAACCTTTGAACCGGCGGCCCGACACAAAGGGCTTACTATTTCCTTTGATCCTGTTACCATGCCCAGGTTCTCAACCGATGTGGAAGCGGTCAAACACATCCTATCCAATTTACTGGATAATGCCATAAAATTTACGGAAAAAGGGTTTGTGAAAATTGGATGTGAAAAGGAATCCAGCCGAATCATCATCTCAGTAAAGGACACGGGTGTGGGGATTGACAAAGCATTTCTTCCCGAACTATTTGAACCCTATGCGCAATCGCAACCCGGCTATACGAAGACGGCCCAAAAAGGTTCGGCTCTCGGACTCCCGCTGGTAAAACAATTGCTGGATTTGTTGAATGGGGAAATTGATTTTCAATCGGAGAAAGCCATAGGGACAACCGTCACCATTTCTCTTCCCCTCATACAGCCTGTTCAGGAAGTCAAAAAAACTACGACAAAATCCAAAGTGTCAACTGCTTCGAAATTGCCGGATCTAAAAGTATCCATCAGCAATCTGCTGATTGTGGACGGTGATCCTTTCAACAAGCTACTGATTAAGAAAATGATACCTGACATTAAGCAAATAGTACAGGTAGCCAACGAAGAGGACCTGCAAAAAGTTTTCGAGGAGAAAAAGAAATGGGATTTGGTACTGATGGATACTGATTTCATTAAAATTGACTACGGGATTGGTTTGTTGAAAAAATATTCTGATACTTTTTCCTACCTGAAAAAAACGCCTTTCATTGCCCTGATGTCTGTACCCGATGAAAGCAAAGAACACATCTGTCTGGAGGAAGGGTTTAAAGATTGTCTGGAGAAACCGATCACCAAAGGAAAATTGATTAAGGTTTTAAACAAGACGTTATAATTGGCGTAATATTATTTCTTATTTTTGAACAAAAGGAAAGGAATGGATAAAACTTTTCAGGACAAGTTGAATGTATTGATTGTGGAAGACAATGATTTGAACGCAAAATTTGCAGATGCCATATTAAGAAAATATGACTTTAATATTGATTTTGCGACCAATGGAAGTATAGCCATTGAAAAGTTTCTCAACAATTTTTACGACCTGATTCTCATGGATATACAGATGCCACTCATGAATGGAATTGAGGCATCCCAGCACATTCGCAACTATGAAAAACAACTGGCTGTTGAAAAACCCGTTGTCATTATAGCAGTCACGGCATTTGCCCTGGAACACGATCGGGAGAACTGTATTGCCAGCGGCATGAACGATTATCTGACCAAGCCTTATACGCCATCTGAACTGACCAATACCATCAAAAAATTTTTTAAATAGCATTCTTGAAGATTCAAAGATAAATCACCGTTTTTGTCCAAATCTTGTGAAAAACTTGTTCAAAATGTTGTCCGTTTATTGGCGGGAAATTTATACTTTTACTCTTCAGTATTGATAGATTAAACCGAAATTTATTTATTATGAGATTTATTATTTCCAGCACCACCCTGCTGAGAAGCCTGCAAAAAATCAGCGGCGTTATGAGCTCCAGCAACACGCTGCCTATTCTGGAAGATTTTTTGTTTGAACTCGCTGAAGATAAGCAACTTAAAATAACCGCTTCCGATCTGGAAACAACCATTACTGCAGTTGTTCAGGTAGAAATGGCAGAAAATGCCGGTAAAGTGACCATCCCGGCAAAAATGTTACTGGAGATTATGAAAACGTTTCCTGATATTCCTGTAACGGTTTCTGTGAATCAGAATACGCAGGAAGTGGAATTGCTGGCTGGTGAAGGGAAATACAAACTCATTGGCCACAAAAGCGACGAATTCCCACAGGTACCGGAAATGGAAAGTACAGAATCCATTCAGCTTAATGCTTCCATCCTGGTGAACGCCTTCAATAAGACACTTTTTGCCACCGGAAACGACGAACTCAGACCAGTTATGTCGGGGGTACTGTGTGAAATCAAAGAAGACCACATCAGTTTTGTTTCGACTGATGCCCACAAACTGGTTCGCTACCGTCGCTATGATGTAAAACAAAATAAAAATGCCTCTTTTATTCTTCCCAAGAAACCTTTGAATCACCTGAAAAATATTATTCCCGATGATCCGGATATTGATGTGGTTTTTGAATACAACCCCACCAATGCGCAGATCCGCTATGATGACATCACCCTGGTTTGCCGTTTGATCGACGGAAAATATCCCAATTACGAAGCCGTAATCCCTTCACAAAATCCGTACAAGTTGGTGGTGAACCGTAAAAACTTGCTGAATACGCTTCGTCGTGTTTCCATTTTTGGTAGCAAATCAACCCATCAGGTTCGTTTTAAAATTACCGGACAGGAACTGACACTCACAGCCGAAGATATTGATTATTCAAGTGAAGCCAAGGAACGACTCACCTGTAACTATTCGGGCGAGGACATTGAAATCGGATTCAATTCCAAGTTTATGCAGGAGATTCTGAATACGCTGGAGTCGGAAAACATAGATGTGGAACTTTCTGCCCCAAACCGTGCCGGTATCATTGTTCCGGACAGTAATTCGGACGAAGCTGAAGACATTCTGATGTTGATCATGCCGGTGATGCTCACCAATTAAAAAATAATTTCAAATAAAAAACGGAGGCCATAAGCCTCCGTTTTTTTGTGTCTATGTTTTTAGTTAAACAAACCTATGAACGTCTTTTTATATTGAAGATCAGCTCCACACTACTGATGATCAATAGAATTATTGCTAAAGACCAAAGAAAAATCAGGCCCTGAACCGGGAGTTTTAGACCTCCAAAAACCAACCACAAAGTCAGAATTATTCCTCCGCTCATATTGATACTGATGGCTCCCATCAGCCCCAGTCCAACCCACCGGCTTTCCTCCTTTTTCAATGCTTCAATAGCCAATGCCAGTGTAATTCCGATAAAGATTCCCCCCAGTATATTCGGATAGAAGTTTGTATTTGATGCCGGTACTCCTAAAAGGGCTGCCAGTCCGGAATTAAAGAACAACAACAAAATACCCAAAATTAAATTGATAAATGCATCGATCAGTAATGTGGTTCTTTTCTTCATCATTTCATTATTAACAAGCGTATTTTGTTATCGTCTTAAAATGCTATAGGCACACCGGGCCACCACAACCGGTTCTTCCTGATGTTGCTGAAAGAGTTTCACATCGGCCAGAATAATTCTTTTTCCTGATTTAATCAATGTACCTTCACCATAAATGGCTTCTCCTTCAATCGCTCCATGCAAATAATCGATGCGCATATCCACCGTATTCACCTGATCCTGTTTGCGTGCCAGACTCAGAGCTACAAGCCCGCCTGTCGTATCGGCAATGCTCGCCAGGATCCCGCCATGCCATAACTTTCGTCTGAAATCCCCTACGAAATTTTCCTGAAAAGGAACACATACTTTGGTATACCCCTCTTTCAACTCACGGATTTCAACACCCAGCAACTTATTTACCGGCATAATCTCACTGATGACATGCTTCAATTCAGTCATTCTCTGGTTTTCCTGCTGATGATCTTCTTTCATTTTTCTGGTTATCAGGTTAACTTTTTTATACTTCTGCAAAGTTGGGAAAATAATCACAGGTTGAAACCAAAGTCCAAAAATAGTTCGTTAGAAATTCACAAAAACAGCTCACCCCCCCTGACCTAAGGTACTGATTTGTTCATTTTCTTTTTGTACATTTGGCCCGCAAACGACCTGATATAATGAATCCGGACTCCATTCAAAAAGTAAGACAATCCGACACTTCCGGCAAGGTATTTTCTATTTTGCTGCCAACCTGGAATAACCTCTCCTATTTGAAACTGTGTATTGAAAGTCTGCGAAAAAATTCGACCCACCCACACCAGATTATCGTATTGGTGAACGAAGGAAAAGACGGAAGTTTGGAATGGGTTCGGAATCAAAAGGACATTGATTATGTGTACACCCCAGCCAATTTGGGAATCTGTTACGGACTCAATGTCTGCAGGTCACTGGTGACAACGGATTACATTCTTTATCTGAACGACGATATGTATGTGCTTCCTGGCTGGGACGATCTGTTGAAAAAAGAAGCTGATCGGGTCGGTCACAGTTCGTTTATTTTATCTTCCACCATGATCGAACCTACCAATATTGGAAGCCCTTGTATCATGGTGAAAGATTTCGGTGACACGCCTGATAATTTCAGAGAAACAGAACTGTTGCAGCAATACAAAGAAATCCCCATGCAGGACTGGACCGGGAGCACCTGGCCTCCGGTATTAATACCCCTGGTTTTGTGGGACCTGGTGGGTGGCATGAGTGTTGAATTTTCTCCGGGGATGTATTCCGATCCTGACCTTTCCATGAAATTGTGGCAGGCTGGAGTACGGTATTTCAAAGGACTGGGAGAAAGTCGCGTGTATCATTTCGGATCCAAGTCCACCAAAAGAATCAAAAAAAACAAAGGAAGAGATCGCTTTCTTCAAAAATACGGAATTACTTCCCGTACGTTCACCAAATATTATCTGAGAAGAGGGACTCCTTTTACCGGGACTCTTCCCCAAATACAGGAACTGAGTTTCGGAAAACGATTTCTCAATAAATTAAAACTGTTGCAGTTAGTATTTACCAACAGAATTTCAATGTAAGAATCCATGGACAACAACTATAATTTCGATCAACACATATCCCGTGCCGGTACCGACGCCATCAAGTTTGACTTAAGAAAAGCCTATTTTGGAAACGAAAACGTGATCCCTATGTGGGTGGCCGACATGGACTTTCCCACGCCTGAATGCATCAGCGAAGCCGTCATTCAAAGGGCGCAACACCCGATTTACGGCTATACAAAGGTCACGGACGAATATCTTGAGGCTGTTGTAGCCTGGCAAAAAAACAGACATCACTGGGATATCCAAAAGGATTGGATATTGTTTTCTCCCGGAATCGTGCCGGCAGTCAATTTTGCCATACAGGCCTATACCCAAAAAGGCGACGGTATCATTGTTCAGCCTCCGGTTTATTTTCCTTTTTTCAGTGCGGTGAAAGACAACGACAGAACGTTGCTTGAAAACCAGTTAATCTATGAGAACGGCACGTATTCCATCGATTTTGATAACCTGGAAACGCTGGCAAAATCAGCTAAAATGCTTATTCTTTCCAGTCCGCACAATCCGGTAGGTCGTTGTTTCTCAAAGGATGAACTCCTCAAAATGGGCGAAATATGCCTTAGAAATAAAGTGATCATTTTGTCTGATGAGATCCACAACGATCTGATTCTTCCGGGATATGAACACATCACTACAGCTGCGGTGTCTGCAGAGATATCAGCAATCACGGTTACCTGTGTAGCCCCCACCAAAACCTTTAATATTGCCGGACTGAGTAGTTCTTCCATTATTATTCCCAACGAAGAGTTGAGAAAAATATTCAATGATTATCTGCACAGGCTGCACATCATGCGGGGAAATTTATTTGGTTATGTTGCAGCCACAGCCGGATATGAAAAAGGTGGTCCCTGGGTTGATGCACTGATGCAATACATCAAAGGGAACTTTGATTTGGTTCAATCTTTTATTGAAACGGAACTTCCTCAATTATCGCTGGTGAAACCGGAATCAACCTACCTGGCCTGGATCGATTTTACCAAAACAGGTTATTCCGATGAGGAGATCAAAAGAAAACTGATTCATGAAGCAGGCGTAGGGCTGAGTCATGGCCCGACGTTTGGAAAAGGTGGAGAAGGATTTCAGCGTATGAATCTGGCCACCAATCGTGATCTAGTTCAACAGGCACTGGAAAAAATGGCCTCTGTTTTTTAAGAACCTAAAATCATGGGAAAATCATTAAAACTTACACTGATTCTGATGGGAATTGTACTGGGCATTTTCTTCATTGTCCCGATTATACTGCCTTCGCAGGTGGAAGTCCAAGCGTCCAAAGAAATCAAAGCACCCAAAACATTGGTTTTTGCACAAATCAGTAATCTGAAAAACAGAGCACAATGGACTCCCTTTGAGAAAACTTCCAACATGAAAGATTCTTTGTCCTTACCTGAAACAGGAATTGGTGCCAAATATTACTGGAAAAGCGGTGATACCGTTAAAAGAGTCCTCACAATCACCCAATTGAAGGCCCCCGATTTTATCGAAATGGAGCTTTGGTTTCCCAACAACCACGGTGCTACAGAAAAATGGGATTTAACCGGCGACTCCACTCAAACTCATGTTACCTGGCATTTTACCGTAATGAATTTGAACTATCCCTTTGGAAAATGGCTGGGACTTGTTCTGCGTAGCTCACTGGGATCGGTTCTGAAAGAAGGATTAAACAAGCTGGATAATGCCTGTACAAAAGAAAACAGCGAAGCAACAAAAGAAACAAATCAGCCGATCTGATACGTATCCCCTTCCCTGCTGAGAATAGTATTTTCAAATACTGGGCGGGCTTCATTGAGTAATACATCCCGGTCCTTATACCGTGCCGAAAAATGCCCCAACAGTAGTTTTCCCACATTGGCTTTGGATGCCAGTGCAGCCGCCTGGGCTGCCGTTGCATGGAATTTGTCTGCCGCAATCCCCTCATTTTTCTGATCAAAAGTGGACTCATGATAAAGCATGTCCACATCCTGAATGACCGGAATCAACTCTTCATCATACACTGTATCACAGCAGTAAGCATAACTGAGAGGCTTGGGATGATAAGTAATCTCTTTGTTTTTCATGAGCACACCTGCGGGAGTGATAAAATCGGCTCCCTGCTTGATCTTGTACATTTGCTCCAGTCCGGGTTTAAACTCTTCAACAAACTCCTTAAGCAGGTTTCGTTCACTTTTGTCTTTCTCACGAAAGAGAAATCCCCAGGTTGGGATACGGTGTTTCAGAGGGAAACAACTAATTTCCAACCGATCGTCTTCATAAATCAGGTCCGCTTCTTTCAATTCATGAAAAATCAGTTCGTATTTCAGGTGCATATCGGAAACTTTCAGATGCAAATTGAGTACATCCTGCAATTCGGGCGGGCCGTACACATGCAAATCCTCCTGTCGGCTAAATAAATTGAAAGTAGAGATCATGCCCATCAATCCCAGGTAGTGATCGCCGTGCAAATGGCTGATGAATACATGCGCCATATTCTTATAAGAAAACTTGAAACGCTGCATCTGCATTTGTGTCCCTTCACCGCAATCAATCATAAACTTTTTCCGGTTGTGCTGCAACAACTGACTGCTGGGGTGTTGTCGTGCGGTAGGCACCGCAGCCCCGTTTCCCAATATACTGACTTTGAATAATCCCATATGCCCAAATATAAAAAAATCCCTTCCATAATGGGAGGGATTTTTTATGATAGTAAGAAAGAATTATTTCTTTTTCTCTTCTTTCTCTTTCTTTTCCAGATCGGACTTCAGGTTGGCCAGAACATCCAGATCACCCAGCGTTGTTTTTTCCAGGTTATCGTTCAGTTTTTTCACTGCACGTTTGGCAGTTTTGGTTCCTGTATCAGATTTGGTTTCTTTCTTGGCTTCCGGTTCCTGGAAGGTTTCAATGTGTGAAAGAACAATCTTCTTGTTGTCTTTAGAGAATTCAATCACTTTGAAATCCAGTTTGTCTTCTGCTTTCATGTTGGAACCGTCTTCTTTTTTCATGTGACGATTGGGCACGAAACCTTCAACACCGTATGGCAAAGCTACCAAAGCACCTTTGTCCATTACATTGATCACGGTACCTTCATGTACTGAATTCAATGTAAATACGGTTTCGAAGACATCCCAGGGATTTTCTTCCAGCTGTTTGTGACCCAGGCTCAAACGACGGTTTTCTTCGTCTACATCCAACACAACTACGTCAATCGTTTCACCGATCTTGGTGAATTCTGCAGGGTGTTTGATTTTCTTGGACCAGGACAGGTCGCTGATATGGATCAAACCATCCACACCTTCTTCAATTTCCACAAAAATACCGAAGTTGGTAAAGTTGCGGACGATGGCGCTGTGTTTGGATCCAACCGGATAACGGTCACGGATGTCTTTCCACGGATCGGGAATGAGTTGCTTCATACCCAGCGACATTTTTCTTTCGTCGCGGTCCAGGGTCAGGATCACAGCTTCCACTTCGTCGCCTACTTTCAGGAAATCCTGAGCAGTACGCAGGTGCTGTGACCAGGACATTTCGGAAACGTGGATCAAACCTTCCACTCCGGGAGAAATTTCGATGAAAGCACCGTAGTCGGCAATTACCACTACTTTGCCTTTTACCTTGTCGCCTACCTTCAGTTCCTGATCCAGAGAATCCCACGGGTGGGGAGTCAGCTGTTTCAGACCCAATGCAATGCGTTTTTTGTTTTCGTCGAAGTCGAGAATTACCACTTTCAGTTTCTGATCCAGTTCCACCACTTCTTCGGGGTGGTTGATGCGTCCCCATGAAAGGTCGGTAATGTGAATCAAACCGTCCACACCTCCCAGGTCGATGAATACACCATAAGAAGTAATGTTTTTGACGGTTCCTTCCAGTACCTGTCCTTTTTCCAGTTTGGCAATAATTTCTACTTTCTGTGCTTCCAGTTCGTCTTCGATCAGTGCTTTATGAGAAACAACCACGTTTTTGTATTCGTGGTTGATTTTTACCACTTTGAATTCCATGGTTTTGTCCACAAACACATCGTAATCACGAATCGGTTTCACATCAATCTGTGAACCGGGTAAGAAGGCTTCAATTCCGAATACGTCAACAATCAAACCACCTTTGGTACGGCTTTTTACATAACCGTTGATGATTTCATCTTTTTCATAGGCTTCGTTGATGCGATCCCATGATTTCAGGATACGGGCTTTTTTGTGTGACAGAATCATCTGACCGGAAGCATCTTCCTGATTGTCCACATAAATTTCCACTTTGTCCCCCACCTTCAGGTTGGGATTGTAGCGGAATTCGTTGGCAGGAATCACACCGTCTGATTTGTAACCAATGTTCACAACCACTTCGCGGCTGTTCACAGCTACCACACTGCCTTCAATCACTTCGTGCTCTACAATGGAGCTCATGGTCTTTTCGTACAGGGCAGCCAGTTTGCTACGCTCTGCATCTGAATAATTGTCCTGTTTTTTGCTCAACGCATCCCAGTCGAATTCTTCAGGAGCTTTATCAGCTTCTTTGTTTTCTTCTTTGGCTTCTGCAACTGGTTCTTCAGTTGCGGTTTCTGCTTTGGGAGTTTCTTCGGCAACAACTTCAGGAGTAGGGTTTTCATCTGTTGCTTCCTGATTTACATCCTGTACTTCAGGAGTTTCCTGGATGTCTTTTTCTTTATCTGACATTCATTAATTCTTGTGTTTCAACGTAACCACCCGATACTTGTACATCGAAACGGGTTCAACATTCTTTTGTTCTTGTTTTAAAAATTTGACGTGTAAACAGTTGAGAACAAATTCGGGCCTCTTAAAACAAGGCCGCAAAGATACACAAAATATTCTTTAATATGAAGCTGAATTTTATTTTTTCACCCGGCCAAAATCGAGCAGTAAATTGAGTTTTACAGCCTTTGACTTGAAAAGTATTTCCGGTATTCCCCATCTATTCACGGTAAAAATACAGATTGTCTTTCGGGCATCAAAGAATATGCTGGATGACAAGAAATCCTTATCTTTGCGCGCTTAATTTCGATACATAAAACAAATCATTTCATGGCTTTAAATTGTGGAATCATCGGGCTGACGAATACAGGAAAAACCACCATTTTCAATTGTATGTCCAACACCAAGGCAGAAAGTTCCAACTATGCCTTCAGTGCTACTAAATCCAATAAAGGAGTGGTGGATGTGCCTGATCCGCGTTTGTATGTGCTGGATAAATTGCTACCGGCCGATAAACTGGTACCAGCTACTGTTGAAATTGTAGATCTGCCGGGACTGGCTAAAGGTGCCAGTCAGGGAGAAGGCGTAGGAAACAAGTTCCTGGCCGATGTGCAGCAAACCGATGCCCTGATCCATGTGCTGCGTTGCTTCGACGATGAAAACCTGCCCCACATCGAAGGCTCTGTCAATCCGGTCCGCGATCTGGAAATTGTGGATTTTGAATTGCAGGTGCGCGATCTGGACCTGGTGGAACGCAAGATTTTGCGACTGGAAAAACTCTCCAAAACAGGAAACAAAGACGCCAAAAAAGGCATTGAAGTCCTGACCGTTTATAAAAACCATTTGGAAAATTTCGGGAATGCACGCAACGCGCCCGTTTCGGAAGAGGATGCAGCGTTTATTCACGACCTGCTCCTGCTTACTGCCAAACCCGTGATTTATGTGTGTAACGTAGACGATGCTTCAGCCATCAACGGTAACGAATATGTACAGAAAGTACAGGAAAACCTGGGACCGGATGCTACGATCCTGGTGATTGCCGGGAAGTTGGAAGCAGAAATTTCCGAACTGGAAGATGAAGAAGACCGGGCTGTATTTCTGGAAGACGCCGGGCTGACTGAACCAGGCGTAAACAAACTGGTCAGAGCAGCTTATGACATTTTGAATTTGCAATCGTTCTTCACCATCGGCAAAACAGAAAACCGGGCCTGGACGATCCACAAGGGCATGACGGCCCCGCAGGCTGCCGGTGTCATTCACAGCGATCTGGAACGCGGGTTCATTCGCGCCGAAGTGATGAAATACGACGATTTTGTCGCGTTGAAATCGGAACAGGCTGTGAAGGAAGCCGGTAAATTCCACGTAGAAGGCAAGAATTACGTGGTAGACGACGGCGACATCATGCACATCCGTTTTAACGTATAACCTATGAGCCAGGCCCATTTAGGCGAAACAGCGGCATTGCTTACAGCCCTTTTTTGGACGGTCTCTGCACTGGCTTTTGAAGGAGCTACCAAACGGGTAGGCGCCTTTGCCGTCAACCTCATTCGATTGGTTTTTGCGCTCGTGTTTCTGAGCATTTTATCGTATTTCCTCAGGGGAATTGCATTCCCCGTCGACGCCTCAGCCCATGCCTGGATCTGGCTGGGATTGTCAGGAGTGGTTGGTTTTATCCTGGGCGATTATTTCCTGTTTTCCTCCTACCCCATCATCGGTTCACGCATGGCCATGCTGCTGATGACGCTGGCCCCGCCCATAGCGGCTCTTACCGGTTGGCTGATGCTGGACGAAACCCTCAGCTTCAAAGGACTGGCCGGGATGGTTCTGGTCCTGACGGGAATCGCCATCGCCATTTGGAACAGACCCAACAATAAGGAAAAGATCAAATTACGTTACCCCTTAAAGGGCATTCTCTATGGTATTCTCGGAGCTGTTGGACAGGGTGGCGGCATTGTGTTGAGTAAATATGGCATGGGCTCTTACAATGCCTTTGCAGCGACACAGGTAAGGATTATTGTTTCTGTTGCCGGATTCATTCTGATCATTGCAGTGCTCAATCGCTGGAAAAACATCGTGAAACCATTCAGAAACAAAAAAGCCGTCAAAGGGATTACTGTGGGCTCATTTTTTGGCCCTTTCCTAGGCGTATCTTTCTCCTTATTGGCAGTTCAAAATATCAACTCCGGCATCGCATCCACCATTATGGCTATGGTCCCGGTATTCATTATTGTACCTTCCGTTATCATTTACAAACAAAAAGTAACGGTAGCCGAAGTGGCCGGTGCTTTTTTGAGTGTCTTTGGTGTGGCTTTGTTTTTTGTTTAGAAATAAAAAAAGCAGCCCACGATTGTTAAGCTGCTTTAAGTGATCCACCGGGATTGCTGCGCGATCCCTTAGAGCTCCGAATTCCGAGAACAAAAGCTGTGTTTTCTGCGAAAACAATTTTTTTGTTTCAATCCAACGCTCTTTGAATAAACTCAACCGCCGGGATTGAAACAAAAAAGCTTGTGTCATTTGACACAGGCTTTCCTTCTCTTAGTGATCCCACCGGGATTCGAACCCAGATCATCAGAACCGGAATCTGACATTCTATCCATTGAACTATGGGACCGTTTGGAATGGTTAATGTTGAATGAAGAATGATGAACGGAGTAAATTACTTATTGGTCCTGTTTTTCTGTGCTGTTCTTCGGGAAGCAACAAAAATCGAAGTTAATTCATGAGCTTCTTTCAATAAAGCAACCCGCTCACTATTTTTTCCGATATCATGCAAGGCCAGAAACTCCAACCAAAATTCACACTCATCCGACTCTTCCACTACAATACTCATTTTTGCAATAAATGCAGCACCGGTTTGTGCCAACCGAGTAGCCCTGTAATTAGCTGCAACCGAAGTGGAACACCGGATCAACTGCCCTTTTACATGTTTTGTAAGAACTGAATCCGGTAAAGTTTCAGTAAAACGAACACAGTCAGAAGCAAAAGTCATTGTTCTTTTCACAAGATCATCGCCACGCATGAGTATAAATAATTATCGATTTTCAGTGATAAAATTAAATATTTTAATCATTCATCAATAATCATTCATCAATCAACATTCCATTGTGGAGCTGGAGGGATTCGAACCCTCGTCCAAACACCGAACCCATATGCTTTCTACATGATTAGTTCGTCATTCATTGTCGGGCAATACCAGGGGACAAACGCCCAAATAATGCCTTAGCCCTTAAAATCTCATCTCGTTCCCAGGGCAGGAACAAAACCAGTCTGAAATTGCTTGCGACTCGTGATCAGGCCGGAATCAGACCTCTCCACCTGCGAATCGTCCCGTCTCCGGTCCTTGACCAGAGATAAACTCATCTACTGTACTTCGATTAAGCTGCGAGAGCGTAGTTATTTTCGCCAATTAAAAGTGTTGCAACCCAGTTTTACGGGATGTGTCACGTGACCCGTCATGCTTACATACCAATCCTAATGCTGTCAAAACCAGTCAGCCCCAAAAGTCAAAGAACGAGGGTTTAAACGAGGTGCAAAGATAATGCTAATTTAAACCCGTCAAAATATTTCCACAAATTTTGTACCGAAAAATACAAGCTGGAATCCTTACTGCTAAAGCATCAGCGGACTAACGAACTGTTTCACATCCTGAACAGTGATCTCTTTGTCACACAAGATAAGCAACCGTTCCACCACATTGTGCAGTTCCCTTACGTTACCGCTCCATTTAAACTCCTGCATTTGCTTCAATGCCTCCTCAGTAATGGTTAACGGTGCTCTACCCTGAATAGTGACCAGTTCATTGATAAAATGCTGAACGAGCAAAGGAATATCCTCTTTGCGTTCCCGCAACGGAGGCACCTGCATGATAATCACACTCAACCGGTGATACAAATCCTCGCGGAAATTTCCTCTTTTTATTTCTTCGGGTAGGTCTTTGTTGGTAGCTGCCAGCACCCGTACATCCACGGGAATTTCCTTTTCCCCTCCTACCCGTGTGATTTTATTTTCCTGCAAAGCCCTCAATACTTTGGCCTGGGCCGACAGGCTCATATCACCTATTTCGTCCAGAAACAAAGTACCACCATGCGCCAGTTCAAAATCGCCCTTGCGTTGTTTTACCGCTGAGGTAAACGAACCTTTCTCATGACCAAACAACTGACTTTCGATGAGCTCTGACGGAATGGCAGCACAGTTCACTTCAATGAAAGGCGATACCGACCGCGTACTCCGTTCATGAATCTGACGGGCTACCAGTTCTTTTCCGGTTCCGTTTTCCCCGAAGATCAGCACCCGGGCTGCTGTGGGTGCCACCCGCTGGATCATTTCCTTCAGCTCACTGATTTTGGGAGATTCCCCCACGATGGCAAACTTTTTCTCCACCTCTTTTTTCAGACGTTTGGCCTGCACTACCAGGTCCTTCTTGTCTATGGCATTGCGCAAAGTGATGAGCATACGGTTCAGATCGGGCGGTTTCACAATAAAATCGTAGGCTCCTTTTTTAATGGCTTCCACAGCCGTATCGATGGTTCCGTGTCCTGAGATCATTACCACCGGGCATTCGGTGAATTCCTGCAGCTTTTCCAACACTTCCATCCCGTCGATTTCAGGCATCTTAATGTCCAGGAGAATCACATCATAGGTCTGAGCCTGAATCAACTCCAGGGCATCCTTTCCGTTGGAGGCCATATCCACTTCGTATTTTTCAAATTCCAGTATTTCTTTCAGCGTCCTTCGGATGCTGCTCTCATCATCCACTACCAATACTTTTGCCATAGAAGTTTTTCTTTCAAATGTAAAAAATTTATTGCGGATCCACATCCAGCTGGATACGAACCGATTTATAAGGCGAAAGGCTCTTAAAATGATCTAAAATTGTCTTTAAGGCAGCTTTTTCTTCTCCCAAATGATGATCTCTTGGAATCTTTAACAGGATTTGTTTGATGTACCAGTTTTTTACCCGCGACACCATGGGGTACTCAGGCCCGTACACCCTTCGGTCAAAGCGGATTCTCATATCTTTGGCCAATGCTTCTGCCGCCTCATTCAGAACCTCGTATCTTTTATGTTTCATGCGCACCATAACCAACCTGTAGTAAGGAGGATAATGAAATTTCTGTCGTTCGGTGAGTTCGCGAAGATACATCCGCTTGTAATCATGATCCACCACATCACGGATTACCGGATGCGAAGGCTGCCAGCTTTGGATGACCACCTTACCCTGACGGTCTTTCCGACCGGCCCGTCCGCTCACCTGCTCCATCATCTGGAAGCTGCGTTCGTGTGCCCGAAAATCCGGAAAACTAAGCATGTTGTCGGCACTTAAAATTCCGACCACTCTTACCTTGTCAAAGTCCAGTCCTTTGGTTACCATCTGGGTGCCGGTAAGGATGTCTGTTTTTCCTTCTTCAAAACTGGAGAAGATTTTCTGAAATGCATTTTTTGAACGGGTGGTATCCAGGTCCATGCGGTCAATACGGGCATCCGGAAGCAAAATGGAAAGCTCCTCCTCCACCTTCTCGGTGCCAAACCCTTTCATCACTACATTGGGACTGCCACATTGTTCGCACACCGACGGCACCGCTCTGGAATAACCGCAATAATGGCATTTCAGCAGATCCTGTTTTTTATGATAGGTCATGGTTACATCACAATACTTGCACTGGGGAACCCAATTGCACTGATCACATTCAATCCGCAGTGAAAACCCTCTGCGGTTCTGAAATAAAATAGCCTGATGTTGTTCCTCCAGGGTCTGCTGCAAATTTGTCATCAAAACCGAAGAAAAATGCGACTGAAGCATTCGCCTACGCTGTTCCTCCTTCATATTTACCACCAGGATTTCAGGCATTTCCAAACCTCCATACCGCTCTGTCAGGGTAACCAGTCCGTATTTTCCTTTCTGTACATTGAAATAGGTTTCCAGTGCCGGAGTAGCCGAACCCAACACCACCTGAGCGCCATGAATCGTGCCCAGATAAACAGCCGCATCGCGGGCATTGTACCTGGGTGCCGGATCAAACTGTTTGTAGGAAGCATCGTGTTCTTCATCTACGATAATGAGTCCCAAATTTTGATAAGGCAGAAACAATGCGGATCTCGGCCCCAAAATAATTTTATACGGTTCATGAATCTCCTTTTGCTGGATGCCTGCCACGTTTTCCCATACTTCGGCCCGCTCATTCTGGTTGTACCGCGAATGATACACCCCTACAGCATCGCCAAAATACTTACGCAACCTTAGAATAATTTGAGTGGTTAAGGCTATTTCGGGAAGGAGATACAGAACCTGTTTTCCTGTTTTCAGAACCGATTCAATAAGCTTGATATACAGTTCTGTTTTCCCGCTGGAAGTCACCCCGTGCAATAGAGTAACCGGATTCTCTTTCAATTGATTCTGTAATGATTGAAAGGCCGTTTCCTGTGCCCCGGAAAGAGTAATTTCCTGTTGGCTTGTCCTTTCACTGGCTTCAAACCGACTGATTACCTGTTCCGTTTCCGTCAGCACTTCTTTTTTTACCAAAGTGGATAGGGCTGCATCCGAGCCGGGAACCTTTTTCTTTAATTCGGCTTTTCTAACAGGTTTCATCTGATCCAGATGAAGTCCCGACAACGTCAGTAATGCCATCAGAACTTCCAGCTGTTTGTGGGCTCGCTTGCCCAGTTCATCCATTACTCCCTGTAAGGATTCCTCATTCCGATAAGGCTCAGACAAATGGATCAGCTTTTCTTTTTTGAGACGGTAGGTATGACTCAGTTCTTCCTCCATGAAAATCAGTTGACGTTCCATCATGGTTTTCAAAATCGGATGCACCTTTTGAATTCCCACCAAACTGGATAGTTCACTGATCGCAAGCTTTTTCTTATCCAGTAACGCTTCCGTAATACGAAATTCATATTCCGAAAGTGTTTCAGAATCGGGTATAAAATCAGGCGATAACATGACTTTTGATTCACTGCTGAGCTTAAAGGCCGACGGCAGGGCCACGCTCATCACTTCACCCAGTGTACTCATATAATATTCAGCGATCCATTTCCAGAATTTAATTTGAACCGCATTCACCACCGGTTTTTCATCCAGCAGGGAAAGGATGTATTTGGGAGCCGTTTCAGGAGGCCGTTCGTGGAGCTCAAGAATCAGTCCTGCATACACTTTTCTGCTGCCAAACTGCACACTCACCCTTTGTCCCGTTTCCACTTGATCGTTCAAGTCGAAAGGGATGCGATAGGTAAAAGTTCCCGGAACAGGAAGGGGCAATAATACTTCGGCAAACAGGGTGATTCTATCCATAAAACAAAGGTATTTAAATTCGATGATCTGTTCCACCAGTTACAACAGATTATCTGCTTTTAAATGTATGGAAGGATGAATATTTTGGGCATCAAAAAGAAATTCGTTAAAATATCTTAAGAATAAAGATGGGCTATTTTGCTCTCCCACCCGTCCATTTATTTTAATAAATTTGCAGCAACTTAAATCTCACCGTCATGTCTTTCGAAAATGAAAAATTCATAGGAGAAGGCCTCACGTACGACGATGTACTGTTGGTGCCCGGCTATTCCAACGTTTTGCCACGCGAAACAGATCTTACTACCCGTTTTTCCAGGAACATTGAGTTGAAAATACCCATTGTTTCTGCTGCTATGGACACCGTTACCGAATCGGGTATGGCCATAGCGATGGCTCAGGAAGGCGGTATTGGTGTGCTTCATAAAAATATGAGCATTGAAAAACAGGCCAATGAAGTACGCAAAGTAAAACGGGCAGAAAACGGGATGATTCTGGAACCCGTTACCCTGAGTGCAGAAGCCACGGTAATTGATGCCTTGAATATGATGCGGGAATACAGCATTGGCGGGATACCGGTAGTGGACAAAAAGCAAAAACTGGTGGGGATTGTTACCAATCGTGACTTACGTTTTGAAAGAGGTATGACCAAGCCCATCAAGGAAGTCATGACAAAAGAAAACCTGATCACCACCACCGAGTTTACCAGTTTTGATCAGGCTGCTGAAATTCTTCAGGAGTTCAAAATTGAAAAGCTGCCGGTAGTTGATAAAAATTACAAGCTCATCGGTCTGATCACCTATAAAGACATTATTAAAATTAAAGCCCACCCACAAAGCTGTAAAGACGAGAAAGGACGTCTTCGTGTAGCTGCTGCCGTGGGTATTGCTTCCGACACCATGGACCGCGTGGCTGCGCTTGTAGGAGCCGGTGTGGACGCCATCATTGTGGATACCGCGCACGGTCACTCACAAGGCGTAATGGACATGGTGAAACGGGTAAAAAAGAAATACAATTTTATTGATTTGATAGCCGGTAACATTGCCACACGGCAGGCTGCTCTTGACCTGTTGTCGCTGGGAGTGGATGCCATTAAAGTGGGTATTGGTCCCGGATCTATTTGTACCACACGCATTGTAGCCGGCGTGGGAGTGCCCCAGTTATCAGCCGTATACAATGTATCGCAGGCACTGCGGAAATCCGGGGTTCCGGTGATTGCCGACGGGGGAATCCGTTATACCGGTGACATTGTTAAAGCTATTGCGGCAGGAGCCGATTCCATTATGGCCGGATCCTTGTTTGCCGGTGTGGATGAATCTCCCGGTGAAGCCATCATTTTCGAAGGAAGAAAATTCAAAACCTACCGGGGAATGGGTTCTGTGGAAGCCATGGAACAAGGTTCCAAAGACCGGTATTTCCAGGATGCTGAAGACGACATCAAGAAACTGGTTCCGGAAGGCATTGTGGGACGTGTACCATATAAAGGTTCGCTGTCGGAAGTTATCACTCAAATGATTGGTGGTTTGCGTGCCGGGATGGGCTATACCGGATCAAAAAATATTGAAAAACTTCAAAACGCGCATTTCATCAAAATATCAGCTGCCGGTGTGGCCGAAAGTCACCCCCACGACATCACTATTACCCGTGAGGCGCCTAACTACAGCAGAAAAAGCTGACCTTTTCAAAGGCTCTGAACCAAAATCTGATTGATGAGAAAGGCTTATCTACTTATTGTGCTCTCAATCTGTGCTTTTCAGCTACAGGCACAGAGCAGTTTCAACCATAAAACGGTAGCCGAAATCAACGGCAAAAAAATTTCTGTAGGCTCCTTACTGAATGCGTATGAAAAGAACGAAAAAGCCGACAGTACTACTTCTTTGCCTCAATATTTGGAATTGTATATCAATTACAAATTAAAAGTAATGGAGGCTGAAGCCCTGAAAATGGATACTCTTCGTTCGTTCAAGAAAGAATTAAGCCGTTACAGGAAACAGTTGGAGCGTCCCTATTTCGAAAACCGAAAAGTACTGGACAGTTTGGTGAAACAGGCCTGGGAAAGAGAACAATACGATGTACGAGTCAGTCATATTTTAATCCGGGTAGCGCCCGATGCTCCGGCAAAAGACACACTTGATGCCTGGAACCGGATCATGAAAATCCGTAACGAGATTCTGAACGGTGTCAGTTTTGCAAAAGCTGCAGAAAAATATTCGGAAGATCCTTCCGCTAAAGATCAAAAAGGTATTCCGGGCAAAAGTCGTCCCCGAAGAGGAAATCATGGCGATCTGGGCTATTTCAGTGTATTCAGCATGGTATATCCTTTCGAAAATGCTGCCTACGAAACTCCTGTTGGACAAATCTCCATGCCTGTAAGAACGAAATACGGATATCATTTGATCAAAGTAACGGACAAACGTCCGGCTATGGGAATTGCCCAGGTGGAACACATTTTTGTTGCTTTGCCTCCCGGAAGCTCAAAAGCGGACTCGCTGGCCAAAGCAAAAAAAATCCAAACCATTGATCAAAAAATCGAATCCGGCCTGTCGTTTGAGCAGGCTGCCCGTCAATTTTCAGAGGACAAAGGATCATCATTTGTCGGTGGCAAGTTGCCTGCATTCAGTTCCAATCGGATCGTACCTGAATTTGTACAGGCAGTCGACACGTTAAAAACGGGAGAAATTTCAAAACCGTTCCAAACCATTTACGGGTTTCATATTATCAAGTTGCTGAACAGAAAAAAACCGGGGTCGTTTAAAGAGGAAGAAGACCAAATCAGGCAAAAGATTGCTTCCAGCGATCGGAAAGAAATTGCCCGTCAGGTACTCATCAAAGAACTTACAAAACAATACCGTGTCCGCATCTACCAGAAGAGTAAACAACACATTTTTTCTCTGATCAACAACAATCCCATACTACCCTACAACCTAATGGATAAAACTGATTCGGCTGCAATTCTAGTCAAAATGGGAACCAAATACCCTGAAACCTATAATGCAGGCGATTTCGTATGGTTTGTACGATCGTACCAGCAAAAGCTGAAAAAACCGGCCAAGAAAATTGATCTGGAAAAACTTTTTCAGAATTTCCTGAAACAAAAAATATTGAGTTACCACATCGCGCACCTTGAACAAGAGAATCCCGAATTCAAAGCGTTGATGCAGGAATATCACGATGGGATATTGCTTTTTAACCTTACGAACATTAAGGTATGGGATAAGGCGGCATCGGATACTGCAGGACTGAAAAGCTATTTTGCTCAAAACAGAATGAACTATATGCAGCGTCCCGGTGTACAGGCCATTCAATTCGAAGTACCTGTTCAGATGGAAAGCAACATGAAAGAACTTACCGCTCAGTATCCTGAAGGAAGGCTATTGAAACAAGCTATTCAAACAGGAAAGATTAAAAACAGCAACAAAATAAAAATCATTTCAGACGTTTATCATAGAGGAGACAATCCGGTGCTGGACCATCTTGAATGGAAAACCGGTTGGCAGTCGACGAAATTGAATAACAATGTGGTTGATTTTGTTTATATTTCGACTGTATTAAAAAATCGTCCCAAGAGTTACCATGAAGCCCTGGGACAGGTCATTTCCGATTATCAGGATGTATTGGAGAAGCAATGGGTGAAGGAACTAAGACAAAAATATCCGGTTCACATTAATAAGGAAGTGATGAAAAGGGTCATCAAAAAATACAACAAGAAAAACAGGAAATGATATCAATCCACCGATCTTATCGAATTTTCCTCATCCTTCCTTTGCTGGCCGTACTGCTTGTTACTCTTGCATCGTGCCACCAGAATAAAAAAACCAAAAACGATGTACCGCTGGCACGGGTGCAAGGAAAATATCTTTACGAAAGTGACCTGCTGGGAATCTTTCCCAAGGGGATTTCCAGAAAAGACAGTCTGGTACTGGCTCATAATTATATCGACAAATGGGTACATACCCAGCTTTTGTTGCAACAGGCAGAAAAAAACCTTCCGGAGGACAAACTCAAATTTGAAAAACAACTGGAAGAATACCGAAATTCGCTGATTACCTATCAGTATGAAAACGAATACGTTAAACAACACATCGACACCACTGTTTCCGATAAGGAAATTGAACAATACTATCAGAACCATTTAATGGATTTTGAATTAAAGGAGAACATTGTCAAGGTGATCTATGTTATTCTCAACAAGAAGGCCGAGAAAGAAAAGAAGCTGGAGCGAACGTACAATAAAATATTCAGACTCCCCGACAGCCTCTTACTCGATTCACTGGAAAAGTTTGCCCCCACACGTTCCCTCAATTATTCAACGGATACCAACACCTGGATTCCTTTCAATGATGTGGTAAAAGTATTTCCCATCGAGACGTACAATCAGGAACTTTACATAAAAAATCACAGATTTATATCATTAAAAGACGATAACAAAGTTTATCTGATTAAATTTGTCAACTTTAAAATTAAAGACGAAAATTCACCTTTGGACCTTGAATCGAGATTTATCCGGAGCATCATCATCAATCAGAGAAAAAAACTGCTGATTAAGAAACTTCAAAAGGATATCTTCGACGAGGCAAGCAAGCAAAAACTTTTTGAAATATATTAAAACATGATAAAGAAGTCACCGAACATTAAAATGCGAATTTCCGGAACTGTGCTTCCCTTCCTTTTATTTATTATGATTGGATTGAACGCCTCCGCACAGGACTACACAAAAACTCCCGAGCCCAAAGGAAAAGTTATTGACAGAGTAGCCGCTATTGTGGGGAACAGCGTAATATTGGAATCCGATATTGCCAATCAATATCTGAACCTTCGAATGCAGGGTCAGGTACAGGGAACCGAGCGCCAGGTTAAATGCAAAATTTTCGAAAACCTACTCTACCAAAAGCTGATGCTGGCCCAGGCACATTTTGACAGTTTGACTGCCGACGAAACACAGGTTCAGGGTGAAGTATCCAGCCGGTTGGCTACCTTTATCAATCAGTTTGGGAGCCAGGAACGGATGGAAAAATACTACGGTAAATCCATAAGTCAGATCAGAGCTGAGCTGCACGACATCATTAAGGATCAGTTGCTGAGTCAACAGGTACAACAGAAAATCATTGGAAAAGTAACGGTTACACCTTCCGAAATAACTGATTTCTACAACCACATGCCCAAAGACAGTATTCCGCTGATCAAAGCAGAATACATTGTCAGGCAAATCGTTTTGCAACCCCCGGTAACGGTTCAGGAAAAACTAAAAGTAAAAAAAGAACTCCTGGAGTTGCGCAAACGGATCCTGAACGGTGAAAGCTTTTCTACAATGGCCATTTTGTATTCGGAGGACCCTGGTTCCGCCAGCAAAGGAGGTGAATTGGGATTTTACGGACGCGGACAGTTGTATCCCGAATTTGAAAAAGCAGCCTATAAGCTGAAACCCGGTCAGATTTCGGATGTGGTGGAAACAAAAGCAGGTTATCACATCATTCAGATGATTCAGCGAAAAGGAGACTACATCAACGTACGACACATCTTACTGGTACCAAAAGTCTCCCCTGTTGCGTTGCAAAAAGCAAAGCTGAAACTGGACTCTGTAGCTCAGTTAATCCGCTCTGACTCCATGACTTTCGACGAAGCCGTGAAAAAATTCTCGCAGGGACCGAACAAAAACAGTGGCGGTTATTTGTTGAATCCTCAGACCGGAGGAATCGAATTTGAAGGGGAGCAACTGGATCCAAAAGTTTCCTACGTCATCAATAAACTGAAACCCGGAGAAATCTCCAATCCGGTTCCCTTCAAGACCGATGATCAGAAAGATGCCTACCGGATCCTGTATCTGGAAAAGAAAATTCCTGCCCACAGGGCCAACCTGAAACTGGACTATGACAAGATTGAACACTGGGCTTTGATCAACAAGCAGCAAAAGGCTGTGAACAATTGGATCAACGAAAAGGCTTCGCTGACATACATTAAGATCATTCCGGCCTACCAGACGTGTCATTTTGAACACAAATGGATGAAATAAATAGGAACTGAAAAAATAAAAAACGGCAAAAATTAATTTTGCCGTTTTTTTTATTCATCCAGTCCTGTTCTGATAAACTTCATTACATCGGGAAAATCTGCTTCCAGTCTTCGTATCATTCGATACAGATGCAGCATAATGTTCTCAATACCTGCTTTGTCTGAAAAATAATCTTTAACCAGAAACCAGGAAACCAGAGAACGCTGCATCATGACAAGAGCTGTTTTTGCAGACCCTTTGGAAGCGGGTAGACCTTCCGCCTGAGTTCCCCCCTCCTCTTCCTTACTCTGGATATAGAAAGTCCTGGAGAGCTTTAAAAACAACTGGAGCTGATAGCGCATGATCACTTCAATCCAGTGGTTCACATGCTCTTTTTCCTCTGGCGAAATCGTTTCGGAAACATACTGAAAAACCGAACCCGGAATAAAATCCTGCATTTGAAGTATCCCTTGCTCCGACTGCTGATCAAGCCAATCGTCAACAGTATCTTCATAGGTTCTTCCTGCAGAAAGCAAAGGGTTTTTGATCACTTTTGCATGAAATAAATTATAACCCGAACGGACCCGCATTCCTTCAAATTCATCCAGATTTTGCTTCTGATCAATAGCCACACGTTGCACACTTTCAACGACTGCGGGATAATTCGCTTCCAGTGACAGCCAAAATTCTTTGTTTTTTTGATCGTAAAAGGAAAGAGGTTCACTACGAAGAACCGTATCATCCACATGACAGGCTTCGCAACGGGAAGCAAAGGCACACCGTTCGCACCAGCGGTCACAGTATAAATATATATCGGGGATGGGTGTTGTCATGGTCAATCGGTTTTATAAACCTCCTGAATAAAAATCTCATTCAGTGTGGGTAACAGTTCACGAAACGAAACCACGTTTGCACGAGTAAGCACATCAGACAATAAATCATTGGAACCTGCAGTTTCATCCAGTATTTTAATACGGGCAACACGGGTTCCGTCATCGGTTTGCTCATCAAGTACTGAAAACCGGCTGGGGTCTAAATCAAGCTTATTTCCGGTATATCCCAACTCAAAAACATGGTCTTTGAATTGATGTTTGATTTCATGTATGGGTCCGGAAAGGATCTTTTTACCCTTGTTGATCAGTGCAATCTCATCACACAACTCTTCTACCGATGCCATGTTATGAGTGGAGAAAATAATGGTTGCTCCCTGCTTTCTGAGATTGAGAATTTCGTCTTTCAGCAAGTTTACATTGATGGGATCAAAACCACTGAAAGGCTCATCAAATATCAACAGTTTGGGATCGTGCAAAATGGTAACAATAAACTGAACTTTTTGCTGCATTCCCTTCGAAAGTTCCTCAACTTTCCGGTCCCACCAGGAAGCAATCTCAAATTTCTCAAACCAGAATTTCAACTTTGCTTTGGCATCCCGTGCCGACAGGCCTTTGAGCTGAGCCAGGTACAACGCCTGTTCCCCCACTTTCATTTTTTTGTACAGGCCGCGTTCTTCGGGAAGGTACCCGATCTTGATTATATCGGATGAACTGACCGGCTTTCCGTCCAGAAGTACCGTTCCTTCGTCAGCCATACTGATCATATTGATAATGCGAATCAGGGTAGTTTTTCCGGCTCCGTTAGGGCCCAGCAAACCATAGATTGATTGTTCAGGCACTTCAAAACTCACCTCCTGCAGTACAGGTTGACTGTCGTATTTCTTGGATATATTTTGAATGCTGAGACGAGTCATAATTTATGAAAAAAACTCCCGCATACGGTCAAAATAGCTTTTATCCTGAGCTGAAGGATTGGGTTTAAAGTTGGGAGATTTACTCAGTTCTTCCATCATTTTCTTTTCTTCGGAAGAAAGTGATTTTGGAGTCCAGATATTTACATTCACCAGCAAATCACCTTTTCCGTATCCATTGATATCGGGCAGACCTTTACCCCGCAACCGCAGCACTTTTCCTCCCTGGGTTCCTGAGGGAAGTTTAACCTTCACTTTCCCGTCCACCGTGGGTACTTCCACTGTGGTTCCCAACGCTGCATCAGGGAAACTGACATAAAGGTCATACAGAAGATTACTGCCATCTCTTTTTAATTCGGGATGGGGCTCCTCTTCAATTAGAATAATTAAATCGCCCGGGATACCACCACGAGCGGCAGCATTTCCCTTACCGTTCATGCTTAACTGCATGCCATCATTAACACCGGCAGGAATTTTAATGGTTACCACTTCCTCGGCCCTTTCAATACCGTCCCCATGGCAAACCTTACATTTATCTGTAATGATTGTTCCTTCACCCCCGCACTGTGGACAGGTAGAAGAAGTCTGCATCTGCCCCAGAAAAGTATTGGTAATCCGGGTTACCTGACCCGTTCCGTGACAAGTGGGACAGGTTGTTGGCTGACTTCCCTTTTCCGCACCCGAACCATGACATTCATGGCAGCTGACATATTTCTTGATCTTTATTTTCTTTTCGACACCGTGGGCCATTTCCGACAGGTTCAGCTTCACCCGCACACGCAGGTTTGACCCTTTGTTCACACGCTGCCTGCCCGATCCACCAAAACCGCCACTGAAACCACCTCCAAAACCAAAGTGACCACCGAAAATATCACCAAAATGGCTGAAAATGTCATCCATGCTCATGCCAGCACCTCCAAAACCACTCGGGCCACCTTTCACACCTGCATGGCCAAACTGATCGTACCGGCTTCTTTTTTCCTGATTGCTCAACACTTCATAAGCTTCAGCCGCTTCCTTAAACATTTCTTCCGCTTCAGCATTTCCCGGATTTTTGTCGGGGTGGTACTTGATGGCCATCTTCCGGTATGCTTTCTTAATTTCTTCCGGAGTGGCGTTTTTCGAAACCCCTAAAATATCGTAATAGTCTCTTTTATTGCTCATTGAATTCTATTTTCATAGAGTGGCACGGCAGGGTGCCAAACACTTATTAGTTCATTATTGCCCAACAACCACTTTGGCAAACCGGAGAATTTTTCCATGGAGCAGGTAGCCCTGCTCAATGACATCAACTACTTTGCCTTTCATCTCTTCACTGGGTGCCGGAATGTTAGTAATAGCTTCCATTTGATCCGTGTTAAACTCCTGATTTTTCACATCCATCGCTTCCAATCCCTTTTGTTTGAGGATGTTCATCAGCTTGTTATAGATCAACTGAACCCCTTCTCTGGCTTCCTGGCTCAGGTTATGTGCTTCAAATGACTGAATGGCTCTTTCAAAATCATCAACCACTGGCAAAATTTGCAAGATAGTATCCTTTGAAGCCGAAAGCTGTAATTCCAGGCGTTCTTTATTGGTCCGTTTGCGGAAATTATCAAACTCCGAATACAATCGAAGATACTTGTCGTTGAGATCAGCCAGATTCTGTTCCAACTCTTCGATTCGCTTCTTATCAGCCGGGGCTTTCTTTCCTGATTTTTTTCCTTTTTCCTGCACCTCTTTTTCTTCGGTCGGTTGTTCCTCTTTATTCTCAAAAGTCACATCATCCACCATTTCTTCCTGAGGTTTAGTGTTTTTATTTTCCTTTTTACTCATTTTCTTCGCTTGAATTTTTATCCGATAACGGCATACAAATTCTTTGCCATACAAGGAATACAGCCAATATGACAGCGTTCCTTTTGCTGTTATGACAGAATTTGCAAAGCTAATTGATTTTAATGAAACACCATCCTGCTAGATTCTTTCGATGGATGCCCCCAGACGCTGAAGACGCTCTGTGATTCGCTGATATCCCCGATCGATCTGTTCAGCATTCTCAATAATGCTTGTACCCTCGGCCGAAAGCGCAGCAATAAGCAAAGCCACACCGGCCCGGATATCGGGGGATGACATATTAATTCCCCGTAGGGGTTGACTGTTGTTCAATCCGATTACGGTTGCCCTGTGTGGGTCGCACAAGATAATTCGGGCACCCATGTCGATGAGTTTATCGACAAAGAACAAACGGCTTTCAAACATCTTCTGATGGATCAACACGCTCCCTTTTGCCTGAATTGCCACCACAAGCACAATACTGATTAAGTCAGGGGTAAAACCGGGCCAGGGAGCATCGGCTATGGTCATAATGGATCCGTCGATAAAGGTTTCGATTGCATATTCTTTTTGGGCAGGCACCAGAATATCTGCCCCTTTTTGCTCCAGGTTAACCCCCAGTTTCCTGAATACCTGGGGAATCATACCCAAATCATCCAGAGAAACATTTTCGATGGTGATTTCAGAACGGGTCATGGCCGCCATACCAATAAAACTACCGACCTCAATCATATCAGCCAGCATGGTATGTGTGGTTCCTCCCAGGGACTCAACGCCTTCAATCTTCAATAAATTGGAGCCTATGCCCTCTATCTTTGCTCCCATTCGGGTCAGCATTTTGCTCAATTGCACCAGGTAAGGCTCACAGGCCGCATTAAAGATTGAGGTCTGCCCTTTTGCCAATACCGCCGCCATTAAAATATTAGCGGTACCGGTTACAGATGCTTCATCCAACAACATTTCAGCACCTGTCAGCTGTTCGGCAACCACATCAAAACGACGTTCAATTTCATCGTATGTAAAACGGGCTCCGAGTTTTTCCAAACCGTTAAAATGGGTATCCAGACGACGTCGTCCAATTTTATCTCCTCCTGGCTGAGGAATAATTCCCTTACCAAAACGAGCAAGTAATGGCCCCAAAATCATAATGCTTCCCCTTAAACTGGTAGCCTTTTTAGCAAAATCTTCGCTGTACAGATAATCGAGGTCCAGTTCATCGGCCCGAAAACTATAGGATTCTTCGGCCAGTCGGTTCACTTTGACACCAAGGCCAGCCAACAGATCAATCAGGTGATTCACATCACGAATGTCGGGCACATTATTCAGCACCACCTCTTCGGCGGTCAACAATGTGGCGCATACAATCTGCAGGGCCTCATTTTTTGCCCCCTGCGGTCTGATGGAACCGTGGAGGGTCTTCCCTCCTTCAATCCTGAATGAACTCATATTTATCTTTGTTTTCTATTGAGGTTTTGACGTTGCTGCATGTTCTTCCCTTTGACCTTCTTTTTCTTGTTGGGCTTCAACGTAGGAATAATTTCCGATGTTGCAATTAGTTTATCGGTTTCCCCGAGCTTTAATTCTCCCTTGGATAATTCTTCCAGTTGCAGAAGGATCGTTTCATCACTGACAGAATCCCTGTTCCAGGTCAGATAAGAACGTTTCATATAATTGGCAATCATTCCAATTAGCTCTTCTTTTTCCTTACCCGATTCTTTATCCCTCACAGTTTTAATCATGTTTTCCAGGTTCAAACCATAATGTTTGAACCGGATATCACCTTCGCTGTAGGGTAATCTTTCGGGTTTGCTGTATACATCCTTTTTTTCGGGTGCCGGAAATGGGCTGTCTACATCCAGTCGGAAATCTGAGATAATATATAAATGATCCCAAAGCTTTTGCTCAAAATTGTTGGTGTCTTTAACCTGCGGATTCATACTGGCCATGACATCGACAATAATCTTTGCCAGAATCGTCCGCAAATTACGATCCTCAACAGAAAGTGCGTAACTCACCATTTTTTGAACATTCCTTCCGTATTCGGGAATGATCATTTGCTCACGCGCTGTATTGTATTCCATACTTTATTTCTTTGAATATCTATTAGTTAGAAAAGGTATTACTTCCAGTTATAGAATTGTCCTCCTGATTTTAAAGGTACAAAATTTACAGGTAAGTATCCGGCAAAAGTAATAATTTTTACCACCTGTACGAAAAAGTCATACAGGGCAAGTAGGGTTTCTGAATATTCCGAATTTAGTTCAGCCCTTCGTTGGCAAGATTGAACGCTCCCGTTCAGGAAAAGTGGTAATCCCAGAGGTTTTGAGTACTTCTTAAGGCCATACTGACTATTCGATACGATTATCAGATTTTCAAAGGAAAAACAAAATCAATATACACCCGCAATGAAGGTCATTAAAAAGCCTATAAAAATTTACTTTTTCGGTATTTTTTTTTGGAACCGTAGGAATTAACTAATTCTTAAATGTTATCTTTGTTGGCTATTCTAAATATCTATTTAAAATGGCACCTATCAAAGTCCTTGACAAGTATTTCGAAAAATATATTGACCACAAAGAAATCGATGCCGCCATCGAGAAAATTGCGGTTCAGATGGAGCAAGAACTGGCAGGTAAAAATCCCCTGTTCTTAGTCATTCTGAACGGGGCTTTTATGTTTGCCGGTGATTTGTTTAAGAAACTGAACTTTCCTGCTGAAATTTCCTTTATTAAATTTAAATCCTATTCGGGAACACAATCTACCGGAACAGTCAGTCAACTGATCGGGCTGGATCAATCCATTGAAGGCAGAACCATTGTTCTTGTCGAGGACATAGTTGATACTGGCATCAGCATGGAACATATACTGAATTATTTAGAAGAACAGGACTTTAAGGAATTGAAAATTGCCACACTCCTGTTCAAGCCCAATGCCTATAAAAAAGAATTCAACATTGACTACATCGGTATTGAAATTCCCAATGACTTTATCATTGGCTACGGGCTTGATTACGACGGACAGGCCCGGAACCTGAAAGACATTTACAAAATTGTACCTTAATTAACCTTACTCAAAATGTTAAACATTGCATTATTTGGCCCTCCCGGGGCCGGAAAGGGAACCCAATCCAAAAAACTGCTTGAAAAATACAACCTGACCTATATCTCCACCGGTGATATGTTGCGGTCCGAAATTGCCGAAGGTTCTGATCTGGGACTGAAAGCCAAATCCATCATTGAAAAAGGAGGCCTGGTAGACGACGAACTCATCATCCAGCTGATTGAAAAAAAGATTCAAACCAATCCCAACAGCCGCGGTATATTATTCGACGGATTCCCCAGAACCACAGTTCAGGCTTACATTCTGGAAGGGCTGTTACTGAAGATGAACGCTTCTTTAAATTGCATGGTTAGTCTTGAGGTGGAAGAAGACGAATTAATTAAGCGATTGCTGCTGAGAGCCAAGGATTCGGGCCGATCCGACGACTCTATGGATGTGATCAAAGTGCGGTTGCAGGAATATGAAACCAAAACCAAACCGGTCGCTGATTTCTACGACAAAAAACATAAATACTTCCCCATAGACGGGGTGGGAGAAATTGACAAGATTTTTGAGAACATTGTCGAAATCGTAGAACAAAATAAGACCCGAAAACAAACCAACATTGTTTTGTTGGGAAAACCAGGAGCAGGAAAAGGTACACAAGGAAACATGCTTGCTGAGGAACTGGGCCTTGTTTACATATCCACCGGTAAAATGATGCGCCAGGAAATCAAGGAAGGTACCGAAATAGGCACATTAGCTAAACCCTATATGGACAAAGGGGAAATTGTTCCGGATGCTATTCCCATTCAGTTAATCGAACGCAAAATCAATGAAAATCCTAATGCCAACGGATTTATTTTCAAGGGTTTTCCGCGGACTATTATTCAGGCATACATCCTGGATGGATTATTGCAAAGAGTAAATATGTCGGTTTCGGCGCTGGTGGACATGAAGATCCCCACTCTGGAAGCCATTAAAAGACTGTCGGCAAGGGCTAAAACCGAAAAAGCTCGTTCCTACGACCATTCTACAGAGCTGATCATCAATCGCCTGGAACAATACAATGAAAAAACCGTACCTGTTATTGATTACTACAAAAAACAGGGAAAATATTTTTCCATTAAGGCAGAAGGAAATCAGGAAGAAGTTTTTTCCAGACTAAAAGAACGAACCAACGACGTATTTAAAGAAAATTACTAAGAAAGTATACCACAAAAAAAAGCTACCCTAACAGGTAGCTTTTTTTTATTCACTTAAATTTTTTATAAGAAACCCGCAATCAGCATTAGGCCTTATAAAAACCTTTGGCTTCGGCTTCTTTCAAAGCGTTATAAATTCCTTTTTTATTGATGATGCGAAGACCAGCTGCGGAAACTTTCAACGTAACCCATTCATCGGTTTCAGGTACGTAGAAACGTTTGGTTTGCAAGTTTGGTTCAAATTTTCTTTTGGTCTTGATATTCGAGTGAGAAACATTGTTTCCGGTAATCACTGTTTTTCCTGTAATCTGACAAATTTTTGACATCGTTGTACGTTTTTTATCGTGTGCGAAAAATGGAGTGCAAAGAACGGAATATTTTTTCAAATATTCAAATGAATTTTTCAATTTTTTAATTCCCTGTATCGGGAAGGATACATTCATTAAAAATCAGCGGCTTCCATACATCTTTTCGTAGTATTTCTGGTAGTTTCCGGAGGTTACTCCATCCAGCCATTTCTGATTGGAAAGATACCACTCAACCGTTTTTTCAATTCCTTCTTCAAACTGCAGGCTCGGTTTCCACCCCAGTTCACGCTGTAATTTTGAAGAATCGATGGCATAGCGTAAATCATGACCTGCTCGGTCTGTTACGTAAGTAATCAGTTTTTCGGATGTTCCGGTTTCACGCCCCAGTTTGTCATCCATTACTTTGCATAAAACACGAATCAAATCAATATTTTTCCATTCATTATGACCTCCAATATTGAACGTTTCTCCATTAGGGCCATTGTGATAAATTACATCGATGGCTGCAGCATGATCCTCTACATACAACCAATCGCGAACATTGACTCCTTTTCCATAAACCGGTAAAGGTTTGTTGTAGCGAATGTTGTTAATGAACAAAGGAATCAGCTTTTCCGGAAACTGATTTGGACCGTAGTTGTTGGAGCAATTGGAGATGATTACCGGTAAACCATAGGTATCGCCATAGGCACGGACAAAATGATCGGAGCTGGCCTTGGAAGCAGAATAGGGACTGTGTGGATCATACGAAGTTTCTTCAGTGAACATTCCTTCCTCCCCCAGTGTTCCGTAAACCTCATCAGTGGAGATATGATAAAAACGCTTTCCTTCCTCCTTCCCTTTCCAGAGGGTTCGGGCTGCATTCAACAGGTTTACAGTGCCCAATACATTGGTCACAACAAATTCGTTGGGATCGGTAATGGAACGGTCGACATGCGATTCAGCTGCCAGGTGGATTACCCCGTCAAATTGCTCTTTTTGAAACAATTCAAAAACAAAGGACTCGTTGGTTATGTCGCCCAGCACAAAATGATAATTCGACTTTTGTTCCACATCCGTCAGGTTCTCCAGATTACCGGCATACGTCAGTTTATCCAGGTTGTACACCTGATAATCGGCATACTTATTCACAAACAATCTGACTACGTGTGATCCAATAAAACCGGCTCCACCGGTGATTAAAATTTTCTTCATTTCAACTATTGATTTTTATTCCAATTCAGTTTATGATCTGGACCGATAGGCTTGTTCCCATTTCCAGGCAGAGCCCACCATCTCGTCCAGTCCTTTTTCAGCCTTCCAGCCTAATTCGTTATGCGAAAACGTTGGATCAGCCCATACCTGGGTTACATCGCCTTCTCGCCGGTCCACAATTTTATAATTGAGTTTTGTCCCCGAAACTTTTTCAAAAGCATTGATTACTTCCAATACAGAGTATCCTTTACCGGTTCCCAAATTAAACACTTCAAAACCTTGTTTCATTTGCTGACCAATCATCCGCTGAACCGCCACCACATGAGCCTGTGCCAGGTCCATGACATGGATATAATCGCGAATGGGGGTGCCGTCCGGTGTTGGATAATCATCCCCAAACACCTTCAATTCCTGTCTAATTCCAATGGCTGTCTGTGTAATAAACGGGACCAGATTGTTGGGTACTCCAAGTGGCAACTCACCGATAAGGGCCGTTTCATGAGCACCAATAGGATTAAAGTATCGCAAAGCAATGGCATGTAAACCGGATACTTTGATGTAATCCTGTAAAATCTCTTCAGAAATTTGTTTGGTATTTCCGTAGGGTGATTCTGCCTTTTTAATCGGAGCCTTTTCAGAAACCGGCAGTATATCTGGTTGTCCGTATACCGTACAGGAAGATGAAAAAACAATGTTCCGGATGTTATTTTCCTGCATACTTTCCAGGATATTCATCAATGATACCAGGTTATTTCGGTAATAATAAAGCGGTTTCTCCACCGATTCACCCACGGCTTTGAAAGCAGCAAAATGAATTACCCCCAATACATCGGAATGCCGCCTGAAAAAATCGGCTGTCAGTTCACGGTTTGCCAAATCAAAAACTTCCAACTCGGGTCTCAGCCCTGTGATTTTTTCAATCTGATCCACAATATCAGCCTGAGAATTGGATAGATTATCCACAATCACTACCTCATAACCTTTTTGTTGCAAAGCAACTACTGTATGAGATCCAATATATCCGGTTCCTCCGGTTACCAGTATTTTCATGAACTTATTTTTTCGTTGTTTTTGTTACTAACCCGTCTTTCAGCAGATAGGTTTCGTTACTTTCCGGGCAGATTGCTTTTCCCTCAGCATCGAAATTCAACCGATGCCCGTATTCACTCATCCAACCGATTTGCCGGGCCGGGTTTCCCACCATCAAGGCATATGGCTTCACTTGCTTAGTAATTACACTTCCAGCTCCAATAAAAGCATATTGACCAATCTCATGACCGCATACAATTGTGGCATTGGCTCCGATGGTAGCTCCTTTGCGTACCAACGTCTCCACATACTGCCCTCTTCGGTTTACACCGCTCCGGGGGTTAATCACATTGGTAAAAACCATGGAAGGCCCCAGGAAAACATCATCTTCACAAATAACACCTGTATAAATAGATACGTTGTTTTGTACTTTTACGTTGTTGCCCAGCACCACATCCGGCGAAACCACCACGTTTTGTCCCAAATTACAGTTTTCTCCCAGTTTGCACCCGGTCATAAGATGGGTAAAGTGCCAGATCTTGGTTCCCTTTCCAATTTCACATCCCTGATCAATGACGGCCGTCTCGTGCGCATAGTAAGGCTTTTCCATAAAACAAGTTTTTTATCAATTCTTATTTACATAGTCGAGTACTGCATTCACAATATCCTGTTGGATTTCATCAGTCATTTCCGTATGAATGGGCAATGAAATAACCTGATCACTCAACAGTTCAGCGACCGGGAAATCCCCCTTCCGATAACCAAATGATGTATAGGCTTTTTGCAAATGCAACGGCACGGGATAATAAATGGCTGAAGCTATTCCTTTTGCAGATAAATAATCCATCAGTCCGGCACGATCAATCCCTGTTAATCTTAAAGTATACTGATGATAAACATGATTGGTAAAGGGAGCCACAGCCGGTGTTGCTAATTTCGGGTTCCCGGAAAAAGCACGGTCATATATAACAGCAGCCTTTTGCCGGGTCAATGCGTATTCATCCAAATACTTCAGTTTCACGTTCAGTACGGCTGCCTGCAGAGTATCCAGACGAGAATTAATCCCGATATAATCATGATGATACCTAATCTTCATTCCGTGATTCGACAACTGCGCTATCTTTTCTGCCAACTTATCATCTTGTGTAAAGACAGCACCTCCATCTCCAAAGGCCCCCAAATTTTTGGAAGGAAAAAAGGAAGTACATCCAATATTCCCAACCGTTCCTGCTTTGTACTTTTTGCCATCACTGCACTCCATTTCAGCTCCCAGCGCTTGGGCAGTATCTTCAACTACAGACAATCCATACTTTCGCGCCATACTCATAATTGAAGACATATCGGCTACCTGCCCAAACAAATGAACAGGAATAATGGCCTTGGTTTTCTCCGTAACCACCTGTTCAATCTTTGAAGGATCAATCGTATAAGTATCAGGCAACACATCCACAAAAACCGGTTTCAAGTTCAAAAGAGCAATCACTTCCGCAGTGGCAATAAATGTAAAAGGCGTAGTGATCACTTCGTCGCCCGGTTGAAGGTCAAGTGCCATCAATGCCAGCTGAAGAGCGTCTGTTCCATTCCCACATGGGATCACATGTTTTACCCGGAGATAATCAGCCAGATTTTTACTGAACTGCTTTACTGCAGGTCCCTGGATGAAAGCTGTTTCATCCAGTACATCCTGAAGTGCTGCATCGATTTCAGGTTTAATCTTCAAATATTGACCATACAGGTCAACCATGGGGTATTTTAATGACATAAAACGCTTTTTCGGGACAAAGAAATACAAAGATAAAACAATTCGTGTTTGCTTACAAAAAGCGAATCCGATTACTTACTTTTTGCAATGGATATGGTGAATTCGGTGCCTTTACCCGGTTCGCTTTCAATGGAAAGTTCCCCGTTGTTCATCGCTATAAATTCTCTGACGATGATCATCCCCAGCCCCGTACCCTTTTCATTCCGGGTACCAAGTTTTGACTGAATGTTTTCTTTACCGGTAAGGATTTTGCTGATTTCATCGGCTGTCAGTCCCATTCCCCAGTCACGGACCTGAATATCCACTGTCCGATCATTTTCTGAAACACTGACCTTTACCCGGCTGCCCGGATTGGAAAATTTAATGGAATTGGTCAACAGGTTTCTGATAACAGCTGTCATCAGTGTTGTGTCAAACATTCCTTTGATGTCCTTTCGACCTTCATAGTGAAGCGAAATCTGTTTTCCTTCTGCCTGTTCCTTGACACCATCAAAAACATCTTCCACTACGGCATAAATATTATTATCCAGAATCTCGGTCTTAATATTATCGCGCATAATTCTGGCCCAGGAAAGGAGATTTTCAACCAGGCTGTAGGTGGATTCAACAGATTTTTTAATCGTCAGGATTAGTGATACAATTTCTTCTTTGCTGAAATTTTCCATATCCTCAGAAACCATCGACAATATGGCTTTTTGCGTTCCGATGGCTCCCCTCACATCATGACTGATAAGTGACAGCAGTTTGTCTTTTGAAAGGTTCGCCTCTTTCAACTGTCTTTCCGACAATTTCAATTCCCTTTCAGACTCTACCCTGCTGGTGATGTCTCTCAAAATACCTTCGATGGCTGGAGGATTCCCCTGTTCGTTGTGAACCAAATGTGCACTCAACGAACAGTGTATTTTACGTCCGTCCTTTCCGGTTAAGTCAATATTAAAGTCGGTAAGTTTTCTAAATCGGAGAAAGAGACTCCTGGCTTTTTCCACACTCAGCGATGCCGGAATAAAATTATATATCGGCTGCCCTATCACTTCCCTTGGGGGATAGCCCGTGATTTTTGTCACCGATGGACTAATTTCAGTAACGATCCCGTCGTGGTCAACCTTAAAGTAAATATCGGGAAATGCATCAAAAATATTCCGGTACTTTTCTTCACTTTCCTTAAGTGCCTGAGCCGATTTCTGAATTTCGGTCACATCCCAGAAATTAATAATAAAGCCTTCCAGAAACGAACGTTCACTGACTCTTTTGATGATTCCACGGACAACCCTGTATTCGCCTTTGTTGTTTTTAAGTCGGAATAAAACATTCTCCCGAACCAGGTTTCCACTCTCGAGACGGTGTTGAATATTCTTCAGCAATTCCAAATCATCCGGATGTACATAATCGAAGGGACTCCTCCCTACCCGATCTTCATCTGACCTTCCGAAAACCCGAAGATACGATGGGCTTACATAGGTATTCCTTGTGTCTTTATCAATAACAGAAACATAACTTTCTGACTCCTGCAAAAGGGCATCCAGATATGCTTTCTGTCGCTTCTGTTCCGTATCCAGTGTTCTCTTCCGTTCAAATAGAAAAACCATAATTCCTACAGAGAACAACAAAATCAGAATGGCAATAAAAAAATACGCTTCCCTGCGCTTTGAAGCCTCATGTTCCAGCAACAGCTCCCTTGATTTTCCCCGGATCTGATTTTGCGTTTCAATGATCGTGAGCTGACTTGCCATCTCTTCAGCATAAAGACTGTCGTTCAATGCAATATAATCGGTCAGCAGTTCATGAACCTTTTTGTAATTTCCCAGTTTCGCATAAAATAAATTAAGCAACTTCATTACATAAAGCTGTTCCTTTATCGTGCCACCTTTATTGGCTATTTCAAATGCACTCTTGGCATATTCAATCGCCTTTTTTGTCATTTTTATTTGACCATAGTATTCCGCCAGATTGCTCAACACATAATATTCGATTCGGGTATCATTCACCTTTCTTGACAAGTCAAGTGCCGCATTATAGTAATAAAGAGCACTATCCTGTTTGTGCATATCTGCATACAGTTCTCCTAAATTAGTCAGGCTATTGGCAAGGGCATAGTTGTCTCCCATTAACCTGCTCAATTTCAATCCATCGAGCATGAATTTTTTGGCCTTACCAGGCTGATTCATACCGGAATTGACAATACCCAGGTTATTATAAGATGCCGAGATCAGGTTGGTATCTTTCAGTTCCAAAGCCTGACGCAGTGCATTCATATAATGTTTTTCCGCCTTTTGGTATTCCTTTTTGCCCTGATATATGTTCCCGATGTTGGTTTCAACACTAGCTATCCTGATTTTTTCCTTTGTGGCAGTAAAAATATTCAACGCACTTAAATAATAGGATAGCGCCTTGTCAGGGTTGCCCAAATTGTCCATTGCAATACCGGACAAATTATTAAAAACACCCTCAAACGCTTTATTTTGGAAATCTTTTGAATATTCCAATCCTTCCAAAGAATATTGCAACATATTTTTGTTTTGGGCCAAATAATAATTCGTTGCTGAAAGGTTCTTCAAAAGTTTTAAATACGGCAGCTGTTTTTGCAGACCCTGCCATAAAAAATAAGATTTGACATAACAACTGTCTGCCTTGATTAAATCGTTGTGGTGTTTATAAATATTTCCTTTTATCATATAGGCATTCGCCAGCAGTTGCTCATTATGGATACCCTGAGCTATCGTGAGGGCGGAATCGACTTTGGAAAGAGCGAGCGAATATTCCTTTTTATGTATGGAAGCAGAATCGATGAGATTTTTGACAATCAGAGTATCATGTGTACGGTTTCCAAAAATACTTTTAGGAAAGTATAACAATCCAGCAAAAACCATCAAAATCAATAAGAAAATATAACCACTTAATCTGTTTCGGGTTTTCTCAAAACTCATATAATCTGTTAATTTTCAACAATAAGATTAATTCATCACTGACAATTCTGTACAAATATATCAAAAAAAGTGATCAATAGCAAAACTCTGAAGAAAGTTCAACAGCAACGAAAGAGAAACTGAAAGAAACTAAAAGTGGTCCGTACTGTCGTTTTCAAAAGTATTCTTTTTGTGTTCCTTATCGTATTTTGCACAATCGAATTGAATATCGATGTTCTTTAACGGTTTGGGGAACACATCACTCCGACGGATGCCCAACGACGGATCAGAATAAATCTTATTCATGTAAAGGGCCCAGATGGGCAAAGCCATATTGGCTCCCTGCCCCAGGGTTATGGTCCGGAAATGCACGGAGCGGTCTTCGGCCCCAACCCATACCCCGGTGGTTAGTTTGGGAACAATTCCCATAAACCAGCCGTCGGATTGATTTTGTGTAGTTCCGGTCTTACCCGCAACCTCATTGCGGTATCCGTAACGCCAACGCAACCGAATACCCGTACCACTTTCTACAACACCTTCGAGCAATTTAATCATTTTGTAGGCCGTTACTTCACTCATGGCTTCCTTCTTGTCAGGGGTAAAGCGTTCCAGCACATTCCCGTTTTTATCTTCGATTTTTGTGATGAACACGGGCTTAATATACACCCCTTTGTCGGCAAAGGTATTCATGGCTCCGGTGAGTTCATACAACGAAAGATCAGGAGTTCCCAGAGCAATAGAAGGCACCGGGGGGATGTACGAAGTAACCCCCATGTTTCGTGCCATCTGAATAACCGATTGAGGAGAAAAACGCCGAATCAACCACGCAGAAATCCAGTTGTTCGAATTGGCCAGAGCCCACTTCAACGTCACTTCTTTTCCAATGTCTTTTGAATCGGCATTATTTGGTGTCCAGTATTTTCCATCAGGCAATGGAACACTGTACGGAATATTGGGGATTCTAAAACAGGGGCTGTATTCCCCTTCCTGCATGGCAAGAGTATAAAGAAAAGGTTTGAAAGTAGAGCCTACCTGACGCTTGGCCTGTGTTACGTGGTCGTATTTGAAATACCTGAAATCAATACCACCAACATAAGCCCGCACATATCCGGTAGTGGTTTCCATAGACATGAGTCCGGCCAACAAAAACGACTTGTAATACCGTATGGAATCCATAGGAGTCATGATAGTATCAATGGTACCCCTCCAGGAAAAGACCTTCATATCTGCCGGTGTATTGAATACTTTATTAATGGAATCTTCAGACAAGCCATCGAGCCTCAGCAACCGGTACCGCTCGCTGCGTTTCATGGCATCATTCATGATTTTCTGAACCTGGATACTGTCTTCTTCGGGTGTGCCCTGAAAATCAAAGGGAGCATTCGAATAGCCTTTCCAATGAGCAAAAAACTCAGGCTGCAAATTACCAGCTAAATGCTCGCGCACTGCTTCTTCGGCATACCGTTGCATCCGGGAATCAATGGTGGTATAAATCTTTAACCCATCGGTATACAAATTATAAGGTTTGCCGTTGGTCTTAAAATGGGTCTTACACCATTCGGTCATTTTTTCGCGTAGAAACTCCCTGAAATACCTGGCTTCACCAGTATTGTGACTCAGCACACCATAGTTTTCCACCCCAAGAGGTAACATTTTTACTGAATCATACACATGTTGCGTAATATAACCGTAGCGGTACATCTGTGCCAAAACCAGATTTCTTCTTTCCATGGCTGCCTTTGGATGCAATATGGGACTGAATGCAGTTGGCCGGTTCACAACTCCTGCCATCAAAGCCGATTCCTGTAAATTCAAAGAATCAGGTTCTTTATCGAAAAATGTTTTGGCTGCTGACTTAATACCAAAAGCATTGTGTCCGTAGAAAACGGTATTCAGATACATGGTAATGATCTCTTCTTTGGAATAATAACGCTCCAGTTTCACAGCAGTAATCCATTCCTGGAATTTACGAACCACCAATTGCAGTGTATTTAAACGGCCCCGAGGAAAAAGATTCTTTGCCAGCTGCTGGGTTATGGTACTTCCTCCTCCTTTGTGTTGTCCGGTAATAAGGCCATAAGCCACCCGCAACAAGGCCCGCTCATCAACGCCTGAATTTTGTTCAAACCGGACATCTTCGATGGAGATCAGAGCATTCACAAGATTGGGTGGCAGTTGTCTGTAGGTGACATTGGAACGGTTTTCAATAAAATAGGTTCCCAGGATTTTACCGTCAGAAGAAATCACTTCGGAAGCCAACGCACTTTCGGGATTTTCCAACTGTTTGAACGAAGGCATGGGACCGAAATACTGATTGGCAATGGCATAAAACAAGAAAATTACCAGCAAAATACCGATAAAATAAATCAGCCAAAATTTAACGATGTAATTGAATTTCTTTTTGGGAGTTTCTTTAGCCTTATTCTCTTCCATGAATTTATCCTGTAAAATTTATTGAGCTCTTTCTATTTGTAGACCAACATCCTCAATCCCTTTCAGAGTATCATCCCGCATACCCTGCCACAAAGAAAACTGATAACGGCCTTTCAGAGGAAAACGCAAATTTTGCTTCAATAATATATGATCCTGTTTAATTTTTCCCCATCCTTTCCCCAGCCACTTCCCGGAAGGAGCGGCCAATATAAATTGCAACGTGTCACGGGTGACATGATGATTGGGAAACTCAGTTTGCAGAAAAACATATAAGTTACTGTACCTGTACTTGTTGTTGTGGCGCAAATTCAAATAAAAATCATATCCGTGAACCGTATCATTCACCGTTACATCAAAAACCACAGGATCGTTCATAAACCAGGCATTATGCACCGGTGCTGATTTGTCGATAAGAACACCGTGCCCGCACGAGGACAGAAAAAACATCAGTCCAAGTACAATGAACAACCCAATTTTTTGCCCTCTATCGGCTTTCACACAATGGAACCTGGGAATATATTTCATCTTAAAATACAGAAGTAAAATCCGTAACTTCATCTCCGATTTTCTCTGACACATTTTGTTCGGTATGCTGAGCAAAACTTTCCAGATCATTAGGCAGATTACCACGTTTGTTCATCTCAATAATCTCTTTCACCTGCTGTAAAGGAATAACCAACATACTACTGGCATCATCCACATAGGAATACAACATGACTTTCTGGAAGATATCACTCTTCTGATGCTGCGCATTCCCTTTCTTCGACTTCAGAATGATTTTATTATCGGGAAAATTTTTGAGGATATCCACATAATTATCCAGTTCATAATTCAGGCAGCATTTTAGCTTTCCGCATTGTCCTGCCAGTTTCTGAGGATTCAGCGATAGTTGCTGTACCCGGGCTGAACTGGTGGAAACACTTTTGAAATGACTCATATGAGAGGAACAACACAACTCACGTCCACAGGACCCAATCCCGCCCAGTTTGGCAGCTTCCTGTCGGACACCGATCTGTCTCATTTCAATCCTGACCTTAAATTCATCGGCCAGCCTGCGGATTAATTGGCGAAAATCAACCCGGTCGTCGGCCGTATAGTAAAAAATGGCTTTGGTCCGGTCGCCCTGGTATTCCACATCGTTCAGCTTCATATCCAACCCCAGGTCACGGGCAATTTTACGCGTCCGAAGCAGGGTATTATTTTCCTGATTAAAGGCTTCAAACCATTTTTCCACATCGTTGGAACGCGCATGCCTGTAAACTTTCTTCAACGGGTTTTTATTCAAATCAATGCGTTTCCGTTTCATTTGCAAAGCAACCACGGCGCCCGTCAGCTCAACGATACCAATGTCGTGGCCGGGATTAGCCTCCACAGCGACCACTTCTCCTTTTTTCAAATTCAATTCCGGTGGACAAACAAAAAATTCCTTCCTTCCATTCTTAAATCTGATTTCAACATAATCTTCCGATCCGGGGCCGAGTGGTTTCTTAACCTTTTGCAGCCAGTCGTACGAACCTAACTTACAACACCTTGATTTGTCCATCGTCACACCTTCAGGCAGTTGAACGCCCGAAAGACAACAGGAACCCGTGCTGTTATTATTCACTTGTATATGTATATTCGAGTCCATTATATGCTTAAAATTGTATTGATACAATCGACAAAAATAAGAAATTTATGATTTCTATTTCGGAAATAATACGCGCTGAATGCTTCCAGACAAGCTATTTTACCGTTTAACCAACCGGGACCTTCCCTTTTTCAGTAAATCGATAAAACGGAAGCTCAGGTGGGTAAACAGAATGGGGGAATGTGCATTGCGTTCTAACTGATAAACCGCATCGTTTACCAATCGATACATTTCACTTTGGTTGGCTTCGTTGATGAATGGAGCAAATTTCTGAAAATAGCTTTTTTCATCTGCCATTGCCATCACCTGATCATTCAGTTGCTGATTCACCAGTAATGAATTTTGAATGACTTTCAGCCCATACACCAGGAATTGTTTTTGCTTTTCTTTTCCCAACCGCGACAGTTCCTGAACCAGCTGATTGATGGAGTAGAAATCTGACCCGGCATAGCACAACCGCATCCATTCACGAAACTTGGTAAAATTAAACTGACTTTCATCAGCCTGTTCTACCATTTCAATTGCTTCGTTCCAACTGCCATTGGACATAAAAGCGATGGAATCAGCTTGCTCTGATGAAATAGATTCGCCCCATTTAGCCTGAAGTGACTGCTTTAAAATTTCTTTTTCAATAGGCGACACCTTAATCATCTGTGTTCGGGACCGTATGGTAGGCAAAATCAACTCATAACGTTCAGCCACCAGCATAAAAATTGTATTATCCGGCGGTTCTTCCAGACTTTTCAATAGTTTGTTGGCCGTCTGGAGATTCATTTTTTCAGGAAGATAGATAATGATGACCTTATATCCGCCTTCATAGGATTTCAGGCTTAAATTACGAACAATCTGTTCTCCGTCACGAATAAAGATCGAGCCCTGTTTGTTCCCCCCCAGTCCCAGGTATTCATACCAACCCGACTGGGTTACATATCCTTTTTGTTGCAGAAAATAACCCTTCCACTCGGTAATAAATTTAGAGGCTTCAGGTTCTTTTGAAACCTTATTGGTAGTTGCTGTCGGGAAAATAAACTGCAGATCGGGATGTTCGAGTTTTTCGTATTTCACACAAGAAGGGCAGGTTCCGCAACTGTCACCCTCCTGTTTGTTGTGACAATTGATGTATTGTGCATAAGCCACTGCCAGCGCCAGCGCTCCGGAACCTTGTGGTCCCAGAAACAACTGAGTGTGGGCTACCCGGTTCTCCCGAATGGCCATCCGGAGCTTTTCTTTCACTCCATTTTGTCCGATCACTTTCTTAAATTGCATGGCTCTTGTTACAAAGGTTCAAAAATAGGAAATCTATGCCTCCCTCCCATTGACTCCACAACAAAAAAAGGTGTCATGCACCGGCACAACACCTTTTTTATTGATTATGAAACCGATGGTTTCTTATCCCAGTTTGGCACCAATGAACTGGCGGTTCAAACGGGCAATATTGGTTATGGAAATTTCCTTGGGGCATTCCGCCTCACAGGCATAGGTATTGGTACAGTTACCAAAGCCCAGTTCATCCATTTTTGCCACCATTTCTTTCACACGATCCTTGGCTTCCACTTTACCTTGCGGCAACAAAGCAAACTGAGAAACCTTGGCAGAAACAAACAACATGGCCGAAGCATTTTTACAGGCAGCCACACAGGCACCACAACCAATACAGGCTGCAGCATCCATAGCCAATTCAGCATTCTCCTTATTGATCGGTATAGCATTGGCATCGGGAACACCACCGGTAGTAGCGGAAGTATAACCACCAGCCTGAATGATTTCATCAAAAGCAGAACGATCGACGATCAGGTCCTTGATAACCGGAAACGGTTTGGCACGCCAGGGTTCCACCGTAATGGTCTCCCCATCTTTGAACTTTCGCATGTGCAACTGACAGGTCGTTGTCGCTTTTTCCGGACCGTGCGGATGACCATTGATGAACATACTGCACATCCCGCAAATCCCTTCGCGGCAGTCGTGGTCAAAAGCAACGGGATCTTCTCCTTTTTCTACCAGTTCGTCATTCAAAATGTCGATCATTTCCAGGAAAGAAGCATCGGAAGATATATTGTGTACGTCATAGTCTACAAATTGTCCTTTTGCTGTAGGACCAGCCTGACGCCATATTTTTAATTTGAGATCCATGGTTTGAATTTTAAAGTTTAATTTTTTATTAAGCGGTTTTATAGTTTCGGGTTTTCACTTCAATATTCTCATATTTCAGTTCTTCCTTGTTGAGCTTGGGCTCTTTATCATCACCCGTGTACTCCCAGGCACCCACGTACATATAGTCTTTGTCGTTACGCAAAGCTTCCCCTTCAGGAGTCTGGAATTCTTCGCGGAAGTGACCACCGGCCGACTCTTCTCTGTGCAGAGCGTCGCGGGCCATCAGTTCTCCCAGTTCCAGGAAATCGGCCAAACGAAGGGCTTTTTCCAGCTCAATATTGATCCCGTCAGGGCTGCCGGGAACCCGTACTTTTTCCCAGAATTCTTTCCGTAAAGCCTGGATATCCTTAATGGCTTTTTCCAGCCCTTCTTTGTTACGGGCCATGCCAACATGATCCCACATGATCAGTCCCAGTCTCTTGTGCAGGGCATCAACCGTTTCCGTGCCGTTTACCGACATCAGTTTCTGGATTCTGTCTTTCACTGCTTTCTCAGCGGCATCAAACTCAGGTGTATTGGTTGGAATGGCTCCAACGGTGATCTGATCAGCCAGATAATTCTGCATGGTATAAGGCAGAACAAAATATCCGTCAGACAATCCCTGCATCAAAGCAGAAGCGCCCAAACGGTTGGCTCCATGATCGGAGAAGTTGGCTTCACCGCCCACAAACAGTCCCGGAATATTGCTCTGCAGTTCGTAATCAACCCACAAACCGCCCATCGAATAGTGGATGGCCGGATAGATCATCATGGGCGTTTCGTAGGGGTTGTCGTCCACAATACGTTCGTACATATCGAACAGGTTGCCATACCGGGCTTTAATCACCTCTTTACCCAACCGATCAATGGCATCTTTAAAATCGAGGTAAACAGCCAAACCGGTGTTCCCGACACCATAACCGGCATCGCATCTTTCTTTGGCCGCACGGGATGCCACATCGCGGGGCACCAGGTTCCCAAAGGCAGGATACCTTCTTTCGAGGTAATAATCTCGGTTTTCTTCAGGAATATCTTTAGGTTTCAAAGCTCCTGAACGTACTTTTTCAATATCTTCTTTGTTCTTGGGAACCCAGATACGACCGTCGTTCCGCAAACTTTCACTCATCAAAGTCAGTTTCGACTGATAGGATCCGTGTACTGGAATACAGGTCGGGTGGATTTGAACATAGCACGGATTGGCAAACCAGGCACCTCTTTTGTAAGCTCTCCAGGCTGCACTTCCGTTGGAAGTCATGGCATTGGTAGACAGGAAATAAACATTTCCGTAACCACCGGTTGCCAGCAATACGGCATGCGCACCGTAGCGTTCTATTTCACCGGTAAATAAGTTCCTCACAATAACGCCCCGTGCTTTTCCTTCACCGGTCACCACCAGATCCAGCATTTCACGACGGGTATACAATTTCACGGAACCGCGTTTGATTTCTTTACTCAAAGCACCATAGGCACCCAGCAGCAACTGCTGTCCGGTTTGGCCGCGGGCATAGAACGTACGCGATACGAGGGCACCACCGAAGGAACGGTTGGCCAGGTATCCGGAATACTCGCGGGCAAAGGGAACTCCCTGAGCCACGCACTGGTCAATAATATTGTTGCTTACTTCAGCCAGACGGTATACGTTGGCTTCGCGGGCGCGGTAGTCGCCCCCTTTGATGGTATCGTAGAAAAGACGGTAAACGGTATCGCCGTCGTTGGGGTAGTTCTTTGCAGCGTTAATCCCGCCCTGGGCAGCAATACTGTGTGCCCTTCGGGGACTGTCCTGTATACAGAAAACCTTAACATTGAAACCCAGTTCTCCGAGACTGGCGGCGGCAGCACCTCCGGCCAAACCGGTGCCGATTACAATAATGTCAATTTTTCTTTTATTGGCAGGATTCACCAGGTTTTGGTGTTCCTTATAATGGGTCCATTTCTCAGCCAGCGGGCCTGCAGGAATTTTTGAATCTATCTTGGTCATAAGGCTATACAATTTTAAAGTAAATAAACAACGGAATGATCACAAAGCCCAGGGTTACCACAATAGCATAGGCACGTCCCAGTCCATTAATAAAATTCCAGTACGTGGCATGATTCAAACCCAGCGTCTGGAAAGCAGACTGAAAAGCATGATCCAGGTGGAAACCCATCAGCAGGATCATCACCACATAAAAGGCAACATATCCACCGTGTTGGAATAAATTAATCACCAGCTGCCCCATGTCTTCACCACCGGAAGCTGTCAGCGGCATGCCGCCAATCCAGCCCATTTTCACGAAAAAGAAGTTCCCCAGGTGAATGACCAGGAAAATTAAAATGATGATCCCCGTGTAAATCATATATTTTGAAAAAGGAGACTGTTCCATCGCTGCACGTCTTTTGTATCCTTTGGGACGTGACAGCCAGTTCTTGATCTGCAGAATCACGCCAAAAACAATGTGCAAGGCAAATCCACCAAAAAGAACCCATTGAAAAACCTGAATGAACCAGTTTGTGCCCATAAAATGGGCTCCTTCGTTGAACCATTCTTTATTGAACAGTATCAACGAATTCAGCGCCAGGTGGACCACTAAAAACGTCAACAAAAAAAGACCCATTAAGGACATAACGATCTTTTTTGTGATGGAAGAATAATACGGTTTGTTACTCATAACATCTAATTTTTACATAATGTATAACCCAGAAATATTTAATTTTGTATAATTCGTACAAATGTATCAAAGAGTTAAGAATATCCCAAACCTTTGCTGATAATTTATATCAAGTATAAATATTTTAAGAAATGCGCTACCCATCTATCCCCAACAGGCTTTTCATCCGGAACCGGAAAAATTTTACCGGACAGATGAAAGAAAATTCCGTTGCTGTTTTCTTTTCGAATGATCAGTCTCCACGCAACGGTGATCAGTTTCACCCCTTCAGACAGCAGTCTGATTTTTTCTACCTTACCGGAATTGACCAGGAAAAAAGCATCTTGATTCTGGCACCGGGTTGTCCCAACAAAAGCCATAGAGAAGCACTCTTTATTTTGAAGACCAATACAGTGATCGAAACCTGGGAAGGTCATAAATACACCATGGAAGAAGCCACGAGAATTTCCGGAATTGAGCATGTGTTCTGGCTGGAAGATTTTGATGTTTTTTTGAAGGAAGTAATGTCGTTTATGAACAATATTTATTTGAATGGTAACGAATACGCCAAGTTCCTGCCCGATGTGGAAACCCGTGAGATTCGGCTGGGGAAAGGATTGAAAGCACAGTTTCCGTTCCATAGTTATCATCGCTCCGCTCCGCTGCTCACAAATCTCCGTCTGATCAAAAGTAAAGAAGAAATTGCCCTCATTAAAAAGTCCTGCGAAATCACTCAAAAAGCGTTCCGCCGGATCTTACGCACAACCCAGCCGGGGATGATGGAGTACGAAGTGGAAGCCGAAATCACTTACGAATTCATACGCAACGGAGCCTCGGGTCATGCTTATGCCCCCATCGTGGCATCGGGAAAAAGTGCCTGTGTATTGCATTACGTTGAAAACGACAAGAAATGTAAAAAAGGTGATTTACTGCTCATGGACTTCGGCTCGGAATATGCCAATTACAGTGCCGACCTGAGCCGGACCATACCCGTTTCCGGGAAATTCACCCAACGCCAGAAAGAGGTGTACAACGCCGTACTCCGGGCCATGAAAGAAGTGAAGAAAATGTACATCCCGGGCAGCACCATCCAGGACATTAACGATGCCACCGGTGATTTGATCGAACAGGAATTAATCAAACTCGGATTGCTGAACAAAAAGGATGTGGAAAATCAGCCTGCCGACAGTCCGTTGTACAAAAAGTATTTCATGCACGGCACTGCCCATTTCATGGGACTGGATGTGCACGATGTGGGATCCAAATTCGAAACACTGCAACCCGGAATGGTACTGACCTGCGAACCGGGTATTTACATTCCCGAAGAAAACATCGGCGTTCGCATCGAAAACGACATCCTCATCACCGAACACGAACCCGAAGACCTCATGGAAGGCTTCCCCATCGAAGCGGAGGAAATCGAAGAATTGATGAATGAGTAGGATATTGTATTGATGTGCTGATGTATTCGTGTGAGATTGAGTCACCTTCGTCACATTGCAGGATTCCATTTTTCTTCCGGGGAAGGTTTCATTAAATGATTACGACTCCACTTTTGGTCCGGGAAGCTTTCATTAAATGATTATGGCTTCACTTTTTGTCCGGGGAAGGTTTCATTAAGTGATTACGACTCCACTTTTGGTCCGGGAAGCTTTCATTGTATGATTATGGCTTCACTTTTCTTCCGGGGAAGGTTTCATTAAATGATTATTGCTTCACTTTTTGCCTGGGGAGGGTTTAATCAAATGATTACGGCTTCACTTTTTGTCCGGGTAAGCTTTAAACAAATGTTTAAAGCCTGACATAAAAAAAACCGCTGTCGTCTGGCAGCGGTTTTTTTAAGGTCAATATTTTTGGATCTATTCTGCGTCGGAATAATCCAGTGAAGCCTGGCGTTTGTAGAAATTATACCGCCATTTGGCATTTTTCACTGCCTGATCCTGAAGTTCTCTGGCTTTTTCGGGGAAGGTTTTCTTCAGCGAAGTAAAACGGACTTCCATATCGTAGAAAGCTTTCAGTTGTTCAAAGTCAGGTTCTTTGGAATCGAGCTGGAACGGATTCTTTCCTTCTTTTTCCAACAGCGGATTGTACCGATACAGGTTCCAGAATCCCGATTCAACAGCCAGTTTTTCTTCGTGCTGTGAACGGGCCATACCGTTGCGCAGACCGTGTGCAATACAGGGTGAGTATGCAATGATCAGCGAGGGTCCGGGAAACGCTTCGGCTTCTTTCAGCGCCTTGAAATACTGGCTGTAATTGGCTCCCATAGCTACCTGGGCTACATACACATAACCGTAGGTCATGTAAATAGCACCGAGATCTTTCTTACGGACTTCTTTTCCGGCTGTGGCAAACTTAGCCACGGCACCCGTCGAAGTAGCTTTCGAAGCCTGACCACCGGTGTTACTGTACACTTCGGTATCCAGCACCAGCAGATTCACATCTTCACCGGAAGCCAGTACATGGTCCACACCACCGTATCCAATGTCATAAGCCCATCCGTCACCACCAACAATCCATACTGATTTTTTGATCATATATTGTTCCAGAGCCATGAGTTCTTTGGCAACTTTATCATCAGCACCCTTCAAAACATTCATCACTTTGGAGGAAGCTACCTTTGAAGCTTCGCCATCTTCTTTGGCGTCCAGCCAGGCAGTAAAGGCTTCTTTTCTGGCATCGTCGGTACCGTTTGTCAAGGCCTCTTTCATCAATCGTTCAATGCGGTCACGCATTTTCTTGATACCCGTAGCCATACCCAAACCGTATTCAGCATTATCTTCGAACAAAGAATTGGCCCATGCCGGTCCTTTGCCCTCAGCATTAGTAGTATAAGGAGTGGATGGAGCCGAACCACCATAGATGGAAGAACATCCAGTGGCGTTGGCCACCATCATACGGTCACCATACAACTGAGTTACGGTCTTAATATAAGGAGTCTCACCGCAACCGGCACAAGCACCGGAGAACTCGAACAAAGGAGTAGCAAACTGGCTGTTTTTCACGCTGACAAATTTGTCCACGGTACCATCAGCCGTTTTATCGCTTACTTTCTTGATCAGGTATTCCCAGTTTTCCACTTCGGCCATCTGACTATCGGTAGCCATCATCACCAGCGATTTTTCCGGTGAAGGACAGATATCCACACAACTTCCGCAACCGGTACAATCCAGAGCACTTACCTGGATACGGTATTTGTATGAACTCATTTTACCTTTGATCGGCAGGAAAGTCATTCCTTCAGGGGCGTTCTTTTCTTCTTCTTCATTCACCAGGAACGGACGAATGGCAGCATGAGGACATACATAGGCACACTGGTTACACTGAATACATTTGTCGTCGATCCATTCAGGAACTTCCACAGCCACTCCGCGTTTTTCAAAAGCAGCGGTTCCCTGCGGGAATGTACCGTCTTCACGTCCTTTGAACGCACTGACCGGCAGGTCATCACCTTTCAGATGATCGATGGGACGAACCACATCGCGGATGAAATCCGGAATGCTTTCGTCTACTTCCTGTGTTTCGGCAGTCAGTTTAGCCCAGGCTTTGGGAACTTCAATCCGGGTCACATCACCACCGGCATCCACGGCATTATAGTTCATGCGTACAATTTCGTCTCCCTTGCTTCCATAAGTTTTCAGGATAAAGGCTTTCATCTTATCCACCGCTTCATCGTAAGGAATTACTTCTGCTACTTTAAAAAAGGCTGACTGCATGATGGTATTGGTTCTGTTCCCCAACCCAATTTCAACAGCCATTTTGGTAGCATTGATAATGTAGAACTGAATGTTATGGTCTGCCATGTATTTTTTCATGGAATTGGGCAGACGATTTTGTGTTTCTTCTTCATCCCAGATACTGTTCAAAAGGAACGTGCCGCCGTCTTTCAATCCATCCAGCATATCGTATTTGGTCAAATAGGCAGGAACGTGGCAGGCCACAAAGTCAGGGGTACGAACCAGGTAAGTGGAACGAATGGGATGGTCACCAAAACGAAGGTGAGAAATGGTAATCCCGCCTGATTTTTTTGAATCGTATGAGAAATAAGCCTGTGCATATTTATCAGTAGAATCACCGATGATCTTGATCGAGTTTTTATTGGCCCCTACTGTACCGTCTGCACCCAGACCATAGAATTTGGCTTCAAAGGTTCCTTTTTGTGACGTACTAACTTCCGGCAACAAAGGCAGGGATTTGAAGGTAAGGTCATCCACAATACCCAAAGTGAAATGATTTTTGGGTTCGGGTTGTTTCAGGTTGCTGAACACAGCCACAATCTGTGAAGGAGTGGTATCTTTTGAACTCAAACCATAACGGCCACCAATGACCATGGGTGCATCTTTTTGTCCGTAGAATACTTCTCTTACATCGAGGTAAAGCGGTTCCCCGTTGGCACCGGGTTCCTTGGTGCGATCCAAAACAGCAATTCTTTTTACGGATTCAGGCAAAGCTTTCAACAAATATTTCGTTGAAAACGGACGATACAGATGAACGGCAACCATACCCACTTTTTCACCCTTAGCATTCAGGTAATCGATGGTTTCTTTGATGGTTTCGGTTACCGAACCCATTGCCATTACTACATTTTCTGCATCTTTTGCACCATAATAAGTAAAGGGATGGTATTCGCGACCGGTCAATTTTTTAATTTCCTGCATGTATTCTTCCACCATGTCCGGAATGGGATCGTAGAACCGGTTGGCTGCTTCGCGTGCCTGGAAGTAAATATCGGGGTTCTGAGCAGTACCGCGGGTCACAGGATGTTCCGGGTTCAAAGCATTATCCCTGTATTTTTTCAAATCTTCCCAGGGGAAAAGGTGTTCCAGATCTTCTACCTCAAAATATTCCACTTTCTGGATTTCGTGAGAAGTACGGAACCCGTCAAAGAAGTGCATGAAAGGAATCCGTGAGCGCAAAGCCACAAAATGCGGAATGGCGGCCAGGTCCATAATTTCCTGAACACTGCCGGTGGCCAGCATGGCAAAACCGGTGTTACGGGCTGCCATCACGTCGCTGTGGTCACCAAAAATGGACAGAGCCTGGGCGGCAAGGCTACGGGCACTGATATGGAATACTGCCGGCAACAACTCACCGGAAATTTTATACATATTGGGAATCATCAGCAACAACCCCTGTGAAGCAGTAAAGGTCGTAGTCAAAGCCCCGGATTGCAGTGATCCGTGCACGGCCCCTGAAGCACCTCCTTCAGACTGCATTTCCACTACTTCAACGGTTTCGCCGAAAATATTTTTTCTATTGAAAGCGCCCCACTGGTCCACGTATTCGGCCATGGGCGACGAAGGTGTAATCGGATAGATTGCTGCCACTTCACTAAACATGTAAGCCACATGGGCTGCAGCGTAGTTACCATCGCATGTAATAAATTTTGTCTTTCCTTTCATCATAATCAATTTTAAGTATGATCAATTTTATCTTTACAATCGTTACCGGACTGATTTTCAGTCCGTATATATAGGTGTATTAAATTACTAATCAGTATGTTAACGAACTAAAAATTGTTAAATTTCCAGTGAGGCAAAAGTACATATTTTATTGGCTTTTATTTTTAATGAAAGCCGTAATATAGTGGCTAAAAGGTCAATTTATAACGATTATAGATTAAAACGATTGAGATAGAAAACTCGGCAAAACCTCAAATAAAAAAGGCGGTTTTTAATCAAAGTATATTATCTTCGCATAAAAAATATTTTTGCCATGGACATGAAGACAAAATACCTGGGACTGGAACTGAAGAATCCCATTGTTGTTGGTGCCAGCAACCTGGTTACTGATGTGAAAATGTTGAAGAAACTGGAAGAAGCCGGCGCTTCAGCCATTGTATACAAGTCCTTATTTGAGGAACAGGTAAACCTGGAAAATCTGGCGCTGTCAGAAACCCTGACTGAATATGATGAACGCAACGCGGAAATGACTTCCGTTTTCCCTCATGATATGTATGAAGCAGGCCCGGAAGAATTTTTAATGCATTTCAAAGAAGCCCGCGAGGCCCTTTCCATTCCTTTGATTGCCAGCCTGAATGCCGTGTACGATGACACCTGGTATCACTGGGCCAAAAAACTGGAAGAAGCCGGTGCCGATGCCCTGGAACTGAATTTCTACAATACGGCCAACGAATTTGAACTGGAAGGAAGAGCAATTGTAAACGAAGAACTGGATGTGATTGAAGGGGTAAAAAAAGCCGTAAACATCCCGGTTAGCGTGAAGCTCAGTTACTTTTATACCAATCCTCTTTTTGTCTTAAACGAAATGGACAAAAAAGGTCTGGATGGTTTTGTATTGTTTAACCGGTTGTTCCAACCCGATATCAACATCAACACCCAGAAGATGGAATTCCCCTATAACCTGAGTGCACCTCAGGACAATCGGGTATCCCTCCGTTACATCGGAATGCTTTACGACAATGTAAAAGCAAACCTCTGTGCCAATACGGGTATTTTCTCCGGAGAAGATGTGATCAAAATGATTTTGGCCGGTGCGGATGTGGTTCAGGTAGTGAGTGCCATTTATAAAAATGGTCCCAAACAAATCACTCAAATGCTGGAGGATATGGAAATCTGGATGGCGAATAATCAATACAACAAGATCGAAGATTTCAAGGGACTGCTCTCCATGAAAAACATCAAAGATCCTTTTGCATACCGCAGAGCTCAGTATGTGGACATTCTGATGAAATCCAGTGAGATTTTCAAACAATATCCCATGATCTGATATTGAGAGATAAAACAGTTAAAAGCTGCTCATTCGGGCAGCTTTTTTTGTTTCAAACCGGATCTGGTCATAGATATTTTTTTTACAGTACTCCTAAGTATTTCACCTAAATTGCTACGTGTTCCGCTCAATTCTGTTCATACCATAGCCGTTGTTTTTATTATTCATTTTAAATTCGGAGCAAATAAATCAAAAATCCAAAAAAATTATGGCAAAGTACGAACAACAGGTAAATGATTTTATGGCCAAAGTCATTGCCAAAAATCCGGGTGAAGTTGAATTTCATCAGGCAGTTCATGAAGTAGTCGAATCTTTAATTCCATTTATTGAAGAAAATCCTCAGTACAAGGAAGCCAAGGTTCTGGAACGAATGGTTGAACCTGAACGAGTGATCATGTTCCGCGTTCCGTGGCTCGATGATAAAGGAACGATTCAGATTAACAGAGGATACCGCATTGAAATGAACAGTGCCATCGGTCCTTACAAAGGCGGTCTTCGCTTCCACCCCACTGTAAACCTGGGCGTGTTGAAATTTTTAGCCTTCGAACAGGTATTCAAAAACTCGTTAACTACGCTGCCCATGGGTGGTGGTAAAGGGGGCTCTGACTTTGATCCCAAAGGGAAATCCGACAACGAAGTAATGCGGTTTGCCCAAAGCTTCATGACGGAATTGCAAAGACATATTGGTCCCAATACCGATGTACCTGCCGGTGACATAGGCGTAGGCGGTCGTGAAATCGGGTTCCTGTACGGACAGTATAAAAGACTCAGAAATGAATTCACCGGTGTATTGACCGGAAAAGGTCTCGAATGGGGCGGTTCGCTCATTCGTCCTGAAGCTACCGGTTACGGTGCTGTTTATTTTGCTCAGGAAATGCTGGCAACCAAAGGCGATTCCTTCAAAGGAAAAGTGGTTGCCATCTCCGGTTCCGGTAACGTAGCTCAATATGCTACTGAAAAAGTAAACGAACTGGGGGGTAAAGTGGTTACTCTTTCCGATTCATCGGGATACATCTACGATCCGGACGGTATCGATGCTGAAAAACTGGCCTACGTACTCCACCTCAAAAATGTAAAAAGAGGTCGTATCAAAGAATACGCAGACAAATACGGCGCTGAATACCACGAAGGACTTCGTCCATGGGGTGTTAAATGCGACGTTGCTCTTCCCTGTGCTACCCAAAATGAAGTAGACGAAGAAGATGCCAAGAACCTGATCGCCAATGGCTGTTTTGTGGTTAGTGAAGGAGCAAACATGCCTTCTACTCCTGAAGCCATTTTAGTATATGAAAAGAATAAAATTCTTTATGCACCCGGTAAAGCTGCCAATGCTGGTGGTGTTGCCGTATCCGGTCTCGAAATGAGCCAGAACTCCATGCGGTTGAGCTGGACACGTGAAGAAGTGGACAGCAAACTGCACAAGATTATGAAAGACATCCATGCAGCTTGTGTGAAATATGGTACCGAAGGTAATTACGTGAATTATGTGAAGGGTGCCAACATCGGTGGTTTTGTGAAAGTAGCCGATGCCATGCTGGCTCAGGGTGTGGTATAACATGCTTACAGCTTATCCGAGAAAAGGCTGCCAGTGGCAGCCTTTTTTTTGTGTGCTCCTGTTGAAACCCCAGGCCATTGGCATTTCTTCCTGAATTTTCATACATTTACATTTTTGCAAGAATACTACATTGAAAGGAAATTATTATGAAGGAAATACAGTATATCAAATCAGATCTGACTCCCCATAAAAATGAGAAATTTGGTTTCGAGTGGGGTACCCCCTCGTATGACAATCATGGATTTTTTAAACTGAATGATGAGAAAACAGAACTCCTCATTGCCGGAAAATCTCATGCAGAATGGTCCGAAGAGTTTGGTTTGCCGCTGCACATCATCTATGCCCCCATCATGCGTCAGAACATTAAAAATTTCAAAAAAGTCTTCGAAAACGAGTACCCCAACGGTAAGATCCGCTTTGCAGGGAAAGTAAATCCCCACCCCAGCATTTTCAGCATGATGGCTGCGGAAAACGTCGGTGCGGACGTAGCCTCCGTAAATGAGATGCGTTCGGCGCTGAAAGGCGGAATTGCTCCTGTAAACATGGATGTAAATGGCAATGCCAAAAGCGACTGGCTGATTGATCAGGCAGTGAATAAAAATATGTTCTTCATCGCCGACAGTTATGAAGAATTAAAAATCATCAATCAGAGGGCCGAAATACAGCATAAAAAGGCCCGGGTAGCTATCCGGGTAGCTGGATTTGACATGAACAACGTCACAGATGCCAATGTTTTTACTGCAGGTGTATGGAGCAAATTTGGTGAAAACATTCAAAACATTCCAAGAATCATGAAGGAAATCAAAAGGCTTCCAAACATCGATTTCCATGGCTTTCATACCCATATTGGCTCCCAGATTACCGATCCAGAAGCCTATCTGGAAGCCATCGGCTTTTTGATTGAGCTGAGTCTGGAGGTCAGTAAAAACGGACAGGAAATTAAACTGCTCAACATCGGGGGTGGATTTCCTGTGGATTATGTAACAAAAAAAGAATGGACCTACCTGGAAGAAAGGGTCAGGGCCGGTTACATAAAAAGTAAAAACGGGGACCTTTCCAACACTTTTGTATGGAATAACGAACCGGGCGGACTACAACAGAATGAGGAAGGGCTGATCAATCCCGATGTATGGTCAGGAGAAAAAATGTATTCTGATTTCCCAAAACATAAAATGCTGGAAAAGGTCCTGCAAGGGAACATTACGGTTCACGGTAAGGAAATGAGCTTTAAAGACGGACTCGCTCTGTTAAACAATCCGGAACTGGTCATCGAGCCGGGGAGAAGTATTGCCGAGGATGCGGGAATTACACTGGCAAAAGTAAGCCACGTTCGCAAGGTCGCCGGCAATCACCACCTGACCACCCTCGAAGCTTCCGTTACCAGCTTTGCCACTGCCATGTTGTTACCCCCGGTGAATCCCTGGACCATTATCAACAATCCCTTCAAAAAAGAATCCCGGCCTTTTGAAACGTTTATTGCCGGAAACCTTTGTTATTCGGGAGATATTATTTCCAAATACAAAGTCTTTTTTCAAAGAGAACCCCAGCGCGGTGATGTACTTTGCTGCTATAAGACTGGCGCCTACGATCCGAGCTTCTTTGCCTCCAATACCAACTCATTTCCCCGCCCCACCCGAATTCTGGTCGATGACAACGGGTTGGTCAGCGTTTTAAAATCGCGTGATACGTTCGAGGAAATATTCTCCGTACCCCGTGAATAAGATAAAACCACTCTTTTACTGACCGGCTCGCAGGCAATTATTGTGTCCCTGCTTGTGGATCCATCTTCTGAACGGCCTCCGGCCACTGAAAGGCACCGACAGGCGATGAGAACCCCTTTCTCTTTTCTCTGACACAGGTCGTATCTACTTGTATTTCAAGTACTATACCCATTTTCGATTTTATCTTTTTTTAAGAATTATTAACTACCGGACGTGAATAAATTTGAGATTTCCGGAATTAGATTTGCACGTTTTTACTAATTTAAATTTATATGAAAAAACTAATTCTGTTTGTCGCCTTTGCGTTCGCCTTAGGTTTCGCTCAGGCCCAATCACCGGTGAATCATCCTCAGGAAAAGGCAAAAAAGGCAACTGTGGTCAAACGAACTGCTCATGCTAAAAGTACTGCCCAAAAAACTGCCACTACTCTTCCGATGCACAAAAAGAGCATCAGAAAACAGGCTGTCAAAAAAAGTACCCATCATTATGCCAAAAAAGAAACGGTTCACAAAGTTCCCATGCACAAACCAGTTGCTAAAACTCATTGGAAAAAGAGCACGCAAAAAAAGGCAACCAAGTAATGGCTCCCCAGGCCCGAAATTAAATAAACTTGATCGGGTAGTAAGCACCGTTTTTCGGTGCTTTTTTTATGGCTTTTTCAAAAAGTTTTAAAACCAGAAAACACTGTACTCCTTAGTGTAAGTATAAAAAACTTTAATTTTTATTTATACTCAATTCAAATAACTAAAAATATCTTACTTTTGCTGTGATATTCTGAACACTAAAAATGGGAGAAATTATGATCATAGATAAAGATACAGTGGCAACCATTGCCTACAAAATAAATCTGAACGGACCCGACGGTGAACTGATCGAATATGCAGATGAAAACAGTCCGAGGGATCTGGTTTTCGGTCACGGCCAGCTTATCCCCGGATTTGAAATCGGTTTGATGGGAAAAGAACTGGGTGATTTTGTTTTTGAGATTCAACCGGAGCAAGCTTTTGGTCCCGTAAGGTATGAACTACAGGTACCGGTTCCAAAAGAAGCATTTATCGATGGAGACAAGCTTCGCGAAGACCTGCTGTTTGTAGGAAACAAGATCAACATGCTGGACGATGCCGGACGACAAATCAAAGGCGTTGTGCTGGAAGTAAACGAATCAGATGTTTTGATGGATTTTAACCATCCATTGGCCGGGAAAGCGCTCCACGTATCGGGACAGGTGCTTTCCATCCGTACGGCAACTGAATACGATTGGGCACCCGCCCACAGCGGTTGTGGATGCGGTGGCGGTTCCTGTGGCTGCGGCAGCGGACACGGTCATCATCACAGTGAAGCAGATTCCTGCTGCTCCGACGAGGAAGGCTGTGAAGCATGCGGCACAACTCCTGCGCAACAACATGAAAAACAAGAAATTCTCTAACAGGAGGATCATTGAATTATAAAAAAAAGCGGACTGAAAAGTCCGCTTTTTTTATTTAAATATTTTCAACTTATCCAACGCTTCCTGATATTTTTCAGCATTGATTTGCTGCTGCCGGTTGGTATTGGCAAAAACATGGTATCCGGAAAAATCATCTTTCGCACAAAAGTAAAGGTAATGGGTTTTTGCCGGTTGCAATACTGCCTCAATGGCAGCAATGGATGGAATACAAATAGGCCCCGGGGGAAGTCCTCTGTGCCGGTAGGTATTATAGGGAGATTTCACCCGCTTCTGTTCGTTCAGCACCCTCCTGATGGAAAAATCCTGCAGGGCAAAAACTACCGTGGGATCAGCCTGCAACCGCCACCCTTTATCCAGCCGGTTCAGATAAACCGAAGCAATCACAGGCATTTCATCTACCTTATTGGTTTCCTTGTCAATGATGGAAGCCAGAATTGAAACCTTTTCTGGCGTTAATCCCAGTGTGTCGGCTTGCTCCCTCCGTTGCTTATTCCAGAATTTTTCGTATTCCTGATGCATTCTTTCTACAAAAGCTTTGGGCTTAATGGTCCAGAAAAACTGATAGGTATTGGGGATAAACATGGAAGGGATTGTATATTTGTTAAATCCCAGGGAGGCAATATAGGCGCTGTCGGTCAACAGATTAATCAACGAAACGGAATCGGGTTCGATCTGCTTTCCGACAATCCCTGCCAGCTGACTGATATCACGAACATTGTTAAACGTTACATTTACCGGACTTTGTCTGCCGGAACGAAACATATCCACCAATTGTTTGTTGTTCATTTTGTCGTTGATCACGTAATGACCGGGTTTTACCAGTGTGGCCAGTTTTTTTTGTTCGGCCCACCATTCGAAATTTTTTCGGTGGATGATCAGCCCTTTGGAATACAAAATTGATTTCAACTGAATAAATCCGGAACCGGTAGGCACATTAATTCCCATGGGCTTTCCTTCCGGAGTCCAAACATTAGGCTGATAAATAACGGTATACATAAAATAACCCGCACCCAGCAACAAAATCACCAAAACAATAATCAGTCTTCTGAAAAACTTGATGAAGGGATTATTCTTCTTTTTTTGTGTTGAGTATCTCGAAATATATTGCGACATAGACTGTGATATATTTTTACATGCTAATAACGGAAGCGTTGCATCAAATATTCTCCCGTGAAGCTACCATTTTTCAGATTCCATTCCTTTTTCATTCCCGACACTTGAAAACCATGTCCTTGAAACAACTTCAGACTGGCCTCGTTGTCCTCTTCCACATGACAAAACAGCTGGTGCAGATTCAGGTGATCAAAAACATATTCAGCCACTAGTTCCAGCGCAGATCCGGCATAGCCCCTCCCCCTGAAAGCTTCTACCAGAACAATCCCCACCCCTGCCCTTTTGTTTACAGCATCTATTTCAAACAAATCAATTGTACCAACAGGCTGCCCTTCTTTCGTCAATTCAATCATAAAGCGGACCTGCTGGAGCGAAAAAACATCCTGTTTATTCTGAGAAAATACATACTGCTCCATGTCAAAACGCGAATAAGGAACCCAGGTCTGAGTCACGTGCCACAGTTGGGTATCGTTTTCAAGTTGCAGGAGGAAATCGATATCATCCGGTTCGGGAGCCCTTAATTTTATGTCATCATTTTGTAGCATTGGCTGCAAATGTCATAATTTCCGTGCAGATTTCAAATGATTTTATTCGATTGTTGACGAAAAAACCAAAGAAATCTTAAAATGAAGCGCAACGAAGTTCAGGGGCATGATTTTTGTCTTTTGGTTCACAATATTTCAATAGAAATATGTACCTTTACAAAAGGTATTACGTTCTTAAAGAAAGATCCTAGTATAAGGATTTACATCATTTCATTAATCAAAAAATTAAAACCATGAGTGACCGTTGTTCAAGTTCAGGGTTTGCCTTTTTCTCAGGCATGGTTGTCGGAGCTGCTGTTGGAGCCATTATTGGCCTGCTGTACGCCCCTGAAGCCGGTGAAGAAACCCGCAAAAAAGTAGGTAATAAGACCAAGGAAATCTCAGACGATTTGCTGGATCAGTTTGATGACCTAAAAGAAAACGTCAACGAAATTCTGGCCGAGGTAAAGAAAACCGGAAACCAGGTAGTTGAAGATATTAAAAAGCCTTTGAAAAAGGGATAAACCCCTTTTTGAAATATCAATCTAACACTGTAGAGGGACTGGATCCCTCTGTGGTGTTATGTGCTTTTGTGCACACAAAATGTCTGTAATATGGAAGAACATAATTTCAAGACTCCGTTGAAGGAAACCCTCGAAGAAATCAAGAAGTACATCGACTTTCAACTGGAATACAATAAAGTGCTTACCCGAAAGAAATCAGGAGAAGCATTTGCCCAGTTGTTGCTGCTTGCAGTTGTCGGGTTTATCCTGATCTTTATTTTACTCTTCCTGTCTCTGGCTTTTGTCAACTGGTATGCGGCTCATATTGGTAACAAAACCGACGGATTCCTGATTATTTCACTGGTTTACTTCTTCTTTGCATTGATCGTTTTTGCCTTCAAGAACACCCTGATATTTAACCCGATCAGAAAGTACCTAAGCAGAAATTTCTCCAGTAAAGAAGAACAGGACTTTTTCTCCGGGAACCTTAATTACAGTGAACAGGCTTCCAAAAAATACATCGAATACTTACAGAAACAAAACCGGAAACAAGAAAACGAACTCCGATTAAGATTCAGGGAACTGGAGCACCAGTTGAACTGGGTCAACATTACCAAAAATGCGGTATCAGGAATTATACAAAGCCTGACCACCACAACCATGGTTATAAAAACAGCCTTTCAACTGGGTAAGAGATTCACTGCAGGAAAAAAGAAGAAATTACTGAAGGATAAGGAAGACTAACTATACTGTCATAATGTCTTTTTCCTTTGCTTCAAAGAGATGATCTACTTTTTGAATATACTGATCGGTTAACTTCTGAACATCGTCTACCAGCTTTTTGGTTTCATCTTCAGCCAACCCATCCTTTTCCAATTTCTTGGCTTCATCGTTAGCATGTCTGCGGGCATTCCGTATGCCCACTTTCGACTCTTCCAAAACATGTTTGGCCCTTTTTACCAGATCCAGACGACGTTCTTCCGTTAACGGGGGCACATTAATTCTCAATTGCAACCCTTCATTGGAGGGATTAAAACCCAGGTTCGCATTCTGAATGGCTTTTTCAATTTCGTGAATCACACTCTTGTCAAAGGGTTGAACAACGATGGAATGCGGATCCGGGGTATTAATATTGGCCGTTTGTTCAATCGGAGTCATTACTCCGTAATATTCCACTTTTACACCCGAAAGCATCCCGGGAGTTGCTTTACCGGCTCTAATTTTCTGAAACTCAAATTCAAGATGCTGGATGGCATGTTGCATACTTTCTTCAGCTTCTTCAAGAACTAAAATTGCGTCGTCTGTCATGTTGTCCAAAAATTATTGTTGCCACAAATTTAACATTTTAAGCGGTTTGAAATGCAGTGCTTTCAATTTTTTGATTTTTTTAAAAATCAAATGTCTTCCGTCAGCCATTCCTTCACCCAATCTAAAATTTAATGTATTTTTGTGTCAAAAGTACGCTTATGGCAGCAGATTCGGTTATCACTCTCAACGATGTTTCAGTCTTTCAAAAAAACAAACTGGTCTTGTCGCATGTAAACTTACAGGTGAATAAAGGTGAGTTTGTGTACCTGATCGGGAAAACCGGAAGCGGCAAATCCAGTCTGTTGCAAATGATCTATGCCGAGTTGCCCTCCCAGGGTGAAGAGGCTCTTGTTTGTGGCTACGACCTGAAAAAAATAACACGCCGTACAGTCCCTTTTTTGAGAAGAAAACTGGGGATTGTTTTTCAGGATTATCAATTACTAAGCGACAGAAGCATCCAGGATAATCTAAAATTTGTTTTAAAAGCTACCGGCTGGAACGATAAGAGCGCTATCAACAACCGGATACTGGACGTACTTTCCGAGGTAGGCCTGGTAGGGAAACTCAACACCATGCCCCATCAACTTTCGGGCGGAGAGCAACAACGGGTTGCCATCGCACGGGCCATCCTGAACAAACCCGAGTTAATCCTTGCGGATGAACCCACAGGAAACCTGGATCCGGGCACTTCCAACGAAATCATCAGACTGCTGAACAAAATTTGTGAAGACGGTACCTCTGTGCTTATGGCCACACACAATTATAACCTGATACAGAAATTTCCCCAAAGGATTGTTAAATGTGAGGAAGGGTCCCTGGTAGACTCCAACAACAGCTAGAGATACTGTGTGTAAATTTTTCGCAATACTTCCGATTCGTTTTCCCAGTTCAGCTCGTTTCTTGCCCTGAGTGTATTCATTTTCCAGGCAACCATCTTATCCGGCCGAGCCAGAATATCATTGATTTTTGCGGCAATGTGTTTGGGATTATGATCCGGAATGTAATCTCCTACCTCGTATTGATCCACCACTTTTCTGATCTCCGGTAAATCAGAAACCAGCACCGGAATTCCGGCCTGGAGGTAATCAAACAATTTGTTGGGCAAACTATACAAATAATTGACCGAAGTTCCTTTGTCCAACGAGAGTCCTAAATCAGCCGCCGCCGTAAACTGCATTAACTCCAGGTAAGGCATGCGGGGCTTAAACATCACTTTGGTATCCAGTTTCAGTTGCTTCACTTTCTCTTTCAATTCAGGTAACACATCGCCCCCGCCTACAATCAAAAGTAAGGCATTGTCAACAGTTTGCATGGCTTCTACCAGTTCCTCAGCGCCCCGTTCCACATTAATCCCCGACCCCTGTAAGATCAGGATGCGCTGATCGTAGGGAAGTCCCAGCTTCTGCCGGTCCAGTGTCTGAAAAGGAAATTTTTCAGGAACATTGCGCACCACCTGCATCTTCACACCGTAGTCTCTGGCAAACAAAGTGGCAATGGATTCATTCACTGTAATCAAATCCCTGACTTTAGGCAGAAACATTCGTTCGACCCCCTTCCATAATTTCCGTTTTAACGGATGATGGATCAATTCAGGAACTCCGGTAAAATATTCATGGGAATCGTACACCATAGGGATTCTCTTAAGCCGCGAAACAACGAAATTAGGCGCCAGTGTGTCCAGGTCATTGGAAACCAGCAAATCTATCCGACGAAGAAGCAGGAAGAAAAAAAGCCGTACCTGGTATTCCATGTAAAACCCCGGCCCTTTTTTCATGAACAGATTCATTCTGTGCATTTGGTAAGCACGGCGATCAAGGTCAGGACTGCTTTTCAGCTTTCTGCCAACCAACAATACTGAAAACCCCATCGAGGTCAGTGTTTTACAAACCTTGTGCACCCGCTGATCCGTCACCAGGTCATTGGTTACCGATACAATTACTTTTTTTCCCAATTCAGAATTTATTAGAATCACACCACCGGCCTGTCCTTTGCCGGTTCATTTTCAAATATAAAAAGGATTTCCCGTTTTATAACGACTGTCGTCATTTTTAAATCCGTACAGAAGTATTCTTTTTATCTTTGCACGACGCTAAATTTCTTTGAATGAAAAAATTTTCCCGTGTGCTGGCTTACATTATCCCCTACTGGGGTGCCGCCGTGTTGAACATTATATCGAATATACTGACCATTGTTTTTTCACTGTTTTCTTTTGCCCTACTGATTCCTTTTCTGAACCTGTTGTTCGACATCAACAAACTGGTGACGGTAAAGCCCGAATTACACCTCAGCACCCAGTCGGCACTGAACTACCTGAATTACTATGTCAGCCAGATCATTATCCAGCACGGAAAAATACAGGCACTCATTTTCATTTGTGCCATCATTTTGGCTTCTTTCCTGCTTCGCAACCTGGGACGGTTCTTCGCCATGTATTTTATGGCTACAGTTCGCACCGGGGCTATTCAGGACATCCGTAACGGCATTTACTCCAAGCTGTTGATCCTGCCCTTGTCCTTTTACTCCAAAAGAAAAAAGGGCGACCTGATGTCGCGGATCACCACCGATGTTCAGGAAGTTGAGTTTTCCATTATGAACTACCTGGAGATGATCTTCCGCGATCCCATCACCATCATTGCCTATCTGGCGTTTATGATCAGTATGAGCTTTAAACTCACCCTGTTTGTTCTGGGAGTACTTCCGGTAACCGGAATCATCATTGGTTTGATCGGACGCAGTCTGAAAAGGAGTTCGAAAGAAGTTCAGATTCGGTTTGCGGACCTGATGTCCATGATCGAAGAAACCATCAGCGGACTCCGAATTATCAAGGGCTTCAATGCCATACCCTATTTTGACCGCAAATTCTTTAACGACAACAAAAGCTACAGAAAAAAGCTGGTGAAAGTCTACCGCAGGCGCGATTCCTCGTCACCACTGAGTGAATTCCTTTCGTCCATCGTGATTGTTGTGGTCCTTTGGTTCGGAGGTCAGATGGTGCTTTCTCCCAACCACGAAATTCAGGCCGCCGATTTCATTACCTATATTGTAGTATTTTCCCAAATCATAACTCCGGCTAAATCACTGACACAGAGTTATTACAGCATTCAAAAAGGGATTGCTTCCGCCGAACGCATCTTCGAAATTATGGATGCAGACGAAGTTATTGAAGAAAAAAAGGAAGCGCTGCCCATCCAAACTTTTAACCAGGAGCTGAGTTTCGATCATGTATCGTTCAAATACGATAAAGACTGGATCCTGAATGACATTAACCTGCGTATTCCCAAAGGAAGGATGGTGGCCATCGTGGGCGAATCCGGTGGCGGGAAATCAACCATGGTGGATCTGATTCCCCGTTTCTACGATGTGAGCGAAGGTAAGGTGGTGTTGGACGGTCAGGATATTCGTAATTATAAAATCGCCGACCTCAGAGGCTTGATGGGCATCGTATCCCAGGAAAGCGTCTTGTTCAACGATACCGTGTTTAACAACATTGCGTTCGGGCTCAAAGATGTTTCCCATGAGACGGTTGAAAAAGCCGCAAAAATTGCCAATGCTCATGAGTTCATTATCAAGATGGAAGAAGGGTATGAAACCAACATCGGCGACCGCGGAGTAAAGCTTTCGGGCGGTCAACGACAGCGCCTCAGTATTGCCCGCGCCGTTTTGGCCGACCCCGACATTTTGATCCTGGATGAAGCGACCTCTTCGCTGGATACCGAATCGGAACGCCTGGTTCAGGATGCTCTTTCCAGGATTATGAAAAACCGAACCACGCTGGTAATTGCGCACCGGTTGTCCACCATACAGAATGCCGACGAGATCATCGTGATTCAAAAAGGAAAGATTGTGGAACGGGGCAACCACGATGAATTGATCCAACTCAACGGAGTGTACAACCGACTACAGAAAATGCAGTCCTTCGCCTAAAATTTACTGCTTCCGAAGTTTATTTCAGCTTTTTAGCCATGGCATGGTAATAAGCCGCATTTTTCGCATCGCTCAGCCGGGCATAAACATCGCCCAGAAAAGTGGCTGTCTTGGCAGTAGGCTTGATCTTGTAAAGCATCTGAAAATAATCCAGTGATTTTTTAAAATTTACGGTGATCACTTTATAAGCCTTCAAAAGATGATTGTACTGAGCAACTGTTCTGTGCGCTTCATAGGCCTTGTTTTCGGCCTGATAGGAATGTTCGGCCAGCCAGAAATAATGTTTTCCCAGAAAATCCAGCGCAGGTATATTTTTCCGGTCTTTCTTAACCAGTTCCAGCGAAAGCGGCAAGGCTTCCCTGTCTTTATCCAATCCTACATAAATCTTCAGCAAACCGGTTTCATAAGCCAAACTATCATTCACTTCAGAAGCAATCTTCGGCCACAGGTTTAAACCGTCCTGCCAGTTTTCACTTTCCACATAGGTCATGAACAGCCTCTTTTGATAGGCTTTAAAATCTTTTCCATCGGGATAATGTTTCACATAATATTCCAGGGCATCTATTTCTTTGGAAAGATTATCAATGTTACGGTAGATCTTTACCAACAGATCGTAGGTCTTTTCGTTTTTGGAAACGCTATACCGAGCGGATTCCAGGTACCGTTGAGCCAGATCCATCTTTCCCAGCCGATAGGCAACGGCTCCTGCTTTTGTATAATAGGGACATTTGGCTGCCTTTCCCCTTTTTTCGTACTTGGTAATCTCTTTGGCCCAGATTTTCAACGCTTGTTCATATTTCCCGGCATTGTAGGCCTCCTGACCTTTGTCTTTAGCCTGAACCGAAGAGGTTATAAAAACAGAAAAGATAAAAATGAGTAAAAGCGGAATAGTCTTGATCAATCTCATGCAATAAAGTTTTCGATGAAAAGCGGCAAAAATAAAATATTTTGCAGAGACAAAATATTAAAAAACAATAAAGAAGCCCCCGTAAAAACTCATTTCAACGCTAAAACAATCTATTTCAGGCAGTCAAACACAAGAGCTAAATTGCAGACAAATGGATTGTTTTTCTTTTAAAAGTTTATTTTTGCACAAAATTTTCAAACATGGACTTAAGTAAGATTTTATCAATTGCGGGCAAAACCGGATTGTACAAACTGGTTGGAGAAGCGAAGAATAACCTGGTGGTTGAATCTATTCCTGAAGGAAAAAGGACTCCTGCCTTTCCCCACGAACGCATTAGTTCGTTACAGGAAATCAGCATTTATACCTCCAAAGAAGATGTTCCTTTGCGGGATGTCTTGAAGAGTCTTTATGAGCTTAAAGAAGGAAAAGCGGTGGATTCGCCCAAAAAAATGGATTCCAAAGCCGTGAAAGCCTTGTTTGAGGAAGTCCTGCCCGACTACGATCAGGATGCCGTGTATGTATCAGATATGAAGAAAGTTTTCAACTGGTACAACATACTACTGAACGGGAACTTACTGGACTTCACCGAAGAAGAAGAAAAGAAAGAAGACAACGAAACCCCGGCTGAAGAAGAAGCCAAAAGCTAACATGCTTTATCGGGCTGTCATACGACCGTTACTCTTCAGGTTCGATCCTGAAACCATCCATCATCTTGTTTCCTTTGGACTCAAATTGTTTTTTTCCATACCGGGATCAAAAAGAGTACTGCGGGCTTATACCTTACCCAAAAACAAAGTACTGCAAAGAGATCTCTTCGGGATTCACTTTGACAGTCCGGTGGGAATAGCTGCAGGTTTTGATAAAAATGCCCATTTGTTCCGTCAGTTATTCCCCCTTGGATTTGGTTTCATTGAGGTTGGAACCATCACACCGAAAGGACAACCCGGAAATCCCCGACCCCGTCTTTTCCGTTTGCCGCAAGACCGGGCACTGATCAACCGAATGGGATTCAACAACTTCGGACTGGAGGCTGCCATCGACAGGCTTTCCAAACGAAAATCCGGATATCCCGTGGGCGGGAACCTGGGAAAAAATACGTTGACACCCAACGACACGGCTGTTGAAGACTATGTGTTGCTTTTCGAAAAATTATTCGATCACGTTGATTATTTTGTGGTAAATGTGAGTTGTCCCAACATCAGCGACCTGAAAGAATTGCAGGATCAGGATGCCCTGGTCGAAATCCTGGAACGAATACAAAAAAGCAACAACCAAAAACCGCAACGCAAACCCGTTTTGCTAAAAATCTCTCCCGATCTGAACAACAAACAACTGGATGAAGTAATACAGATCGTGGCGCAAACAGGCATTGATGGCGTAGTTGCCGTAAACACATCCATTACCCGCGATAACCTGAACACATCATCCCGGCAGGTACAATCCATCGGTAACGGTGGACTGAGCGGAAAACCGTTGCAAAAAAGAGCCCTGGAAGTAGTTCGCTATCTTTCTGAGAAATCAGGAAAGGCCTTCCCTATCATTGGTGTGGGCGGTATTTTCACCCCTGATGATGCACTGGCTATGCTGGAGGCCGGTGCCGATCTCATCCAGGTTTATACCGGCTTTATCTATGAAGGACCGTTCCTGGCTCGCAGAATCAACAAAGCCATCATCCGAAAGAATATCGGAAAATAAAGCATCCCGTTTGTCGTTGCCGCTCAGTGAATATTTTTCCTGTACATTTGGGCGATGAAACACCAGTATCTTAAATCCTTTTTTCTGTTGGTTGTGTTCGGGCTGCTGTCTTCCAGCGCCTTCAGTCAGTATTACATCACCGGACAGGAACCTGCCGGCATCCATTGGATGCAGATCAAAACGCCTCAATTTCGTATTGTTTTTCCCAAAGGATATGATTCCATCGGACAATTGTACTATCGGCTACTAAAAGCTTCCACACCTCATGTACGAACCCCGTATCTGAACAAAGTCTTTCCCATAACGATTGTTTTGCACAACGAAAGTACCGTTTCCAATGCCTTTGTAAACCCCGCCCCTTTTCACGCCGACTTCTTCGAAACACCTTCACAGGAGATCTATCCCCAGCGCTGGCCCAAACAATTAACGCTGCACGAATACCGTCATGTGGTACAAATGAGTATGATGCGCACCGGATTTGGAAAATTCATTCACCTGATTCTGGGGCAACAGGGAAATGCGCTGCAGTTTGCCGGACTGCCCCTGTGGTTTATCGAGGGAGATGCCGTATACAGCGAAACCATCCACAGCCACAGCGGAAGGGGAAGAACACCCGATTTTGTTTATCCGCTCAAAGCCCAGGTACTGGATAAGAAAATCTATCCGTATGATAAGGCCCAGTTCGGATCCTACAAGGATTTCGTTCCCGATCATTATACACTGGGCTATCAACTGGTATTGAAGGGCATACAACACTACGGTATCAACCTATGGAAACAGGCCATTCTGAACGTGGCACGAAAGCCGTATACACTCTTCCCGTTTTCTCTGAAGTTGCATCAGATAACCGGTACGGGAAAAGTAAAATTCTATCGCAACACCCTGGAACAATTAAGAACAAAATGGCATGAGGAAGATCAAAAGTTCCACCCGGGAAAATTCACAACACTCCCGACAAGCAATCGCTTATACGCCAGTTATTTGTTTGCCAATCCTACCAAAAAAGGCGTCATTTACGAAAAGTCAGGGCTGGATGATACCCACCAGTTTGTTCTGCTTACCAAGAGTGGAAAAGAAACGAGGCTTTTTACACCCGGATTTGATTACAACGAATCACTCTCTGCCAACGACAGCCTCCTGGTATGGAACGAAATGACCTTTGATCCTCGCTGGTCTAACCGCGATTATTCCGATCTGTACATCCGAAACTACCGCAGCAGAAAAACAACCCGTATCACCAAAAAGCAGCGCCTCTTTGCTCCCGCACTTTCCCCCGACGGAAAAACCATTGTGGCTGTCAGGGTGAACGAACAACAGCAATACGCACTGGATTTTATTGATGTACAAACCAAAAAGACAATCCACAGCCTGCACACGGCCAACAATTTATTTTTCCTCACACCTCAATGGTCCTCAGATGGAAAAGCGGTTGTGGTGGCTGTATTGGGTGACAAGGGAAAAGCTTTGTGGGAAATTAATTCGGGCAATTATCAGATCAAAAAACTGTTGCCCTTTAGCTTCACCGAGATGAAAGAACCGGCTCTGTATAAAAACTGGCTGATCTACACGGGAACCTATGAAGGAAAGGACAATCTTTATGCACTCAATATTCAAAATCACAAAACATACCGGATATTCAATGCCCGGTTTGGAGCCCGCAGTGCCCGCTTTTCTGCCAGTGGAAAGCATCTTTATTTTTCCAATTATACAGCCCACGGTTTTGAACCGGCAGTAATGGATTTTGATACCACCCGATTCAAACCCTTCAACATCAGCCGGCACTATACGTACCCGATCGACAAACTGGTCCGGAAGAAAACGTTTATTCTGGACGATACTGTTTTGCCGCGGATCACTCACCCCGAAAAGAGGTACTCCAAAGTCGGACACCTGTTTAATCCATACAGTTGGGGGCCCTTTGTGCTCAATATTAACAGCCTCAGTTTCAATCCGGGCTTCTCCATCCTTTCTCAAAACGATTTAAGCACTGCTGTGACCAGTGTAGGCTATGAATACAACCGCAACGAAGAAACCGGAAAATGGAAGTTTTCTTTCGACTATTACGGCTGGTATCCGGTACTAGGCATCAACGTTACAACCGGTAAAAGGAACGCTTCGATCCTGTACAACAACCAACCGGACCTGCTCCGCTGGAACGAAACGGAGATTACTGCCAAAGTGATGGTTCCACTGAACCTGAATCGGGGCAAATGGGTCAGAGGCATGCAACCCTATTTTGGCTATGATCTGTTGCTGCGGCACATGACTTCAACCCAGAATTTACTTCAGTTGAAACCGAAAATTTTCACACTTACGTATCAGTTCTATTGCTATAATTACCTAAAAAAATCCCTTCGCGACATTTACCCCCGTTGGGGTCAAACCCTGCTTGCTTCCTACCGACACACTCCTTTTCAGTCGATTCGGGAAACCCAGACGACCGTCCAGTCTTCACTCTATTTCCCGGGAATCCTGAAACACCAGGGAATATCACTTTATGGCGGGTATGAACACAAAAACAGCGACAATTTTTTCCAAAACATTATACCGGTACCCCGGGGCTATGCCAACCTTTATTACACCAATTACTACACACTGCGCACTGATTATGTGTTGCCTGTCGCCTACCCCGATTGGAATGTACAGGGGGCATCCTATTTAAAAAGAATTTATGCGAATGTTTTCTATGATTTTATGAAAAGTCAGCAACCCCGGAGCAATCAATTCAGCAGCACCGGATTGGCGGTTTTCACCGACTGGAATTTCCTGAGCTTGTTCCCGGATGTTTCGCTGGGCGTGCGCTGGAATTACAGAATCAACCAAAAAAGCAGTACTTTTGACTTTCTGTTCAACGTAACTTTTTAGAAAATCATAAAGCCATGATGTACTCCATAATAAAATTCCTGATCACCGTCGTTTCGATCATGATCATTGGCGGATTGCTGCCGGGTGTACGCATCAAAGGGTCCAGCTTTTTGACCGCCTCACTGGCTGCCCTCGTAATTGCCCTGCTCAACTACCTTATCTACCCTTTTATGGTCATCGTCACGTTGCCGGTCACCGTTCTGACTTTTGGATTTTTCCTGCTGACTCTGAATGCCCTGATCATCCAACTGGCCTCGTGGATCATTCCCAATTTCGAGGTGGACAGCTTTGGCTGGTCCGTATTGTTCGCTCTTTTGCTGAGCATCATTACTTTTGTGCTGGAAATTTTCGTTTTCCCCATCGGACCTTTAGCCTAATGACAAAGATTTTTTTCGGGTCCGACACCCTAAACCGGTACCATACCCGTTGTTGTACTAAACAATAGGAAAATTTTATGTGGGCATTATACAAAAAAGAAATACGGGGCTTTCTGACTTCAGTAACCGGATGGGTGGTGTTGGGGATATTTCTGGTGGTAACCGGACTTTTTCTGTGGGTGCTCCCGTCCGGAATGAATATTCCCGAAGGCGGATATGCTAATGTAAACGGGCTCTTCCAACTGGCTCCCTTTGTTTTCCTGTTCCTGATTCCTGCGGTTACTATGCATAGTTTTTCCGATGAGATCAGTTCGGGAACCATGGAATTGCTGCTCACGAAACCCCTGAGTGATACCCGGATTATATTGAGTAAATATTTTGCTCAGTTTACGCTTGTTTTGCTTGCCTTATTGCCAACACTGATTTATTATTTCTCTGTTTATCAGCTGGCCTATCCTGTGGGGAATGTGGATTCGGGCGGATACTGGGGTTCCTACATCGGCCTGATCTTTCTGGCTGCATCCTTTGCTGCGGTGGGAGTTTTTTCTTCTTCCCTTTCAGGGAACCAGATCATCTCCTTTCTTCTGGCAGTAGTGATCAGCGCTTTTCTGTATCTGGGATTTAGTTTCATCGGACCGTTTTTTGGCAACAACGAATACACCATCGAACTGCTGGGGATCAGTGCCCATTACCAGTCCATCAGCCGGGGGGTGATCGACACCAGAGATGTGCTTTACTTTCTAAGCATCCTTACTCTGTTTCTCTACCTCACAAAATTTGTTTTGTCCCGAAGAAAATGGTCCAGCAAAGCTTCTGCCCCGGGCAAAAAGATCAAAAGACAGAATCAGTTGCAATTGTTGTTCTTTCTGGTCTTGCTGCTGGTCGCGAACTGGTTGGCATCAGTGTTTTACACCCGCATTGACCTGACTTCCGACAAGCGGTTTACACTGTCGTCGGCTACCCGCCACCTTTTGGAGAAGATGAATCACCCGGCTCAGTTTACCGTTTACCTGAAAGGAAATTTCCCGGCCGGTTTTCAGCGCCTGGAAAGGGAAACAAAAGAAATGCTGGAAGAATTCAGAGCGTATAACCACCGCATCCGTTTTACCTTTGTGAACCCATCTGCTTCGTCCAATCCGAAGACCAGAGAACGCATGTACCAGCAGCTCGTTTCTCAGGGACTGAATCCCACCAACCTTCAGGTGAAAACCAAATCGGGTCTTCAGCAACAACTTATTTTTCCCGGTGCTCTTGTTTCCTACAACGGGAAAAGCCTGCCCTTGTCGTTACTGGAAAATCAAATCAATGTACCCCCTGAAGAAGTACTGAACCATTCGGTGGAAAACCTCGAATATTTGTTTGCCGAGGCACTGTACCGGCTCATGCAAAAACAAAAGCCTTCGGTGGGCTGGGTTCAGGGACAGGGAGAACTGAAAGGAAAAGAAGTTGCCGACATCCGGCAGACTTTGGGGCAGGAATATCATTTTACCGATACGCCCCTGACCAATCATTCCGAATCCACGCTGCTGAAAAAAGAAAAGGACAGCATCGTACCGGCTTACCAGGTACTGATCGTGGCCAAACCCACAAAAAAATTCACAGAACAGGAAAAATTTGCACTGGATCAGTACCTCATGTATGGGGGTAAGATATTGTGGTTCGTGGATCCCGTGCTGGCCAGTATGGACAGCATCCGCTCTTCCCGATCCGAAGAAACCGTAGCCATTGACCGGGGACTGGGAATTCAGGAATTGTTATTCCGATATGGTATTCGTCTGAACAAGGACCTTATTATGGATCTGAATGCCACTACAATTCCAGTAAAAACAGGAGAAATGGGCAGTCAGGCTCAGATAAAGATGCTGCCCTGGTATTATTTCCCGCTCGTCACCCCTCAATCCAACAACCCCATTGTCCGTAACCTGAACAGTATTCAGATGCAGTTTGTCAGCAGTATCGACACACTGGCTGTGAAAGGTATCCGAAAGACCATCCTGTTAAAGTCGTCGCCCTACACCGGTATCGAAGACATTCCGGGTATCGTCAGTCTGGCTATTTTAAGAGAGAATCCCAATACACAATTCTTCCGCGGACCGGGAAAAGCGGTGGCTGTTTTGCTCGAGGGGCATTTCCCATCAGATTATACCAACCGGGTGGTCAGCGACATACTGCAGCCGGGGATCCCGTTTCGAAACAGGAGCAAACCCACAACAATGATTGTGGTATCAGACGGAGATGTGTTGAGGAACCAGCTTCAGATACCGGGGAAAACGCCGCTACCGCTCGGGTACGACCAGTTCAACGGAACCACTTATGGAAACAAACAACTGGTACTGAATGCCCTCAGTTACCTCACGGAAGGTCCTGAGTTGCTTTCGCTGCGATCCCGCGAACTGAAACTCAGAATGCTGGACAAAACAAAGGTCAACAACCAGTTGTTAAAATGGCAACTCATCAACCTGTTGGTCCCGTTGCTTTATCTGGTAGTGCTTACCCTGATTTTCGTCTGGATCAGAAAAAGAAAATTCGGACGATAATTACTTCAGCAATCCCTTAAAATAATCGTACAGATCACTTTGAGAGCGTACCTGCTGTTCTCCGTTTTTGGGTTTCTTGTAGCCGTTATATACCGGATTGCTGTTGATGCAGCGGGCTTTAACGTTGTCGCTCAGCTGGGTTTGCAACATCAGCATCAGTTCCTTTTGAATGTCTTTATCGTAAATCGGACAATAAATTTCAAACCGGTGATCGAAATTGCGCATCATCCAGTCCGCCGATGAGATAAAGTATTCAGGATTCCCTGCATTGGCAAACACAAAAATTCGGGAGTGTTCCAGATAGCGATCAATATGGCCGATAATCTGAATATTTTCACTGTACCCGGGAATTCCGGGCACCAGTACACAGATCCCCCGGCAAATGATCTTGATCTTCACCCCGGCACGCGAAGCAGCCACCAGTTTTTGAACGATGGTTTTGTCCACCAGGTTGTTCAGTTTGATAATCACCCAGGCTTCCAGTCCTTTTTTTACGTTCCGGATCTCCCGGTTCAGCAGCTTTACTGTTTTATCCCGCAAATGATAAGGGGCTACCAGCAAGTGCTTAAACGCCGGAGGGGTGTAAGGCGACTCAAACAAATGGAACAGCATATCCACTTCGCGGGCAATTTTCTGGTTAGCGGTAAACAGGCTTTCGTCTGCATAGACCCGGGCAGTGGATTCGTTGAAGTTACCCGTACTGATGTTGGTATAAAACACATTTCTCCCGCCTTCTTTTCTGCGGATCAGCATCAACTTGGCATGTACCTTATAACCGGGTAAATTCTTGATAATCTTCACCCCTTCTTCGCTCAGACGTTCGGCCCAGTAAATATTGGCCTTTTCATCGAAACGTGCCTGAATTTCCAGAAATACCGTCACATATTTTCCGTTTCGGGCAGCGTTGATCAGCGCATTGATCACCTTGGAATCGCGGGCCGCCCGGTAAAATGTCATTTTGATGGCCTTCACCTTGGGATCAATGGATGCTTCCCGCAACAAATCAATCAGATAATCGAACGATTGATACGGATAATGCAACATCACATCCTTTTGCCGGATCACTTCAAACAAGCTGTTGGCCTTTGACAGAACCGGGTGTTTCAGAGGTTTGCGCGGGGGATAAAGCATTTCCTTATTGCCGATGTTGGGAAACGACATGAAATCCCTGAAATTATGATAACGTCCCCCGCCCCGGAGGCTGTCTTCTTCCGAAATCTTGAGCTTCTTCATCAGAAAATCGAGTAGGGTTCTCGGAATCTCCTTGTCATAAACAAAACGTACAGGGAACCCTTTGCTCCTTTTTTTCAGACTTTCGGTCATCAGTTCGTAGAAGCTCTTGGAAATATCATTGTCAATGTCCAGCTCAGCATCCCGGGTAATTTTGACCGTATAGGCTTCAAAACTGTCGTATCCCAACGGACGGAACATGTCCCCCAGACTGTACCGGATTACGTCATCGAGCATCATCACAAAACGCTTCTCTCCTTCATCGGGAAGCAGGACAAACCGCGGCAGCGAATCCGTGGGCACTTCCAGCAAGGCATAGTCGTCTTTTTGTTCTCCGGTGGAATCATGCAGTACAACCGCCAGGTAAATAAACTTATCGCGCAACAATTCGGGACTGTGCAGGTTTTTGATCATGATGGGAAACAACTGGGAATGCACTTCTTCGTGAAAATATTGCAACACAAAAGCCCCCTGCCGATCGGTCACTTCTGTCTCATCCACGAAAAAAATGTGATTCTTTTCAAGCCCTTTTTTAATTTCCTGGAACGTGGCATTAAAGTTCTTTTCCTGTTCCTCCACCATGGAAACTACCTCTTTCAGGATCTGACGTGGACGGTAACTAAATTCCTGATCGCCCGAAGCGCCCATTTTGATCATACGCCGCAAGGTTGCCACACGAACCCGGAAAAATTCATCCCGGTTGTTGGAAAAAATACCCAGAAAGCGCAGCCGTTCCACCAACGGTGTATTTCGGTCCATAGCCTCCTGTAATACCCGTTCATTGAACTGAAGCCACGATACCTCACGATTGATCGTTTTTACCGGTTGAGCCATACGAAGTTAGTTTGATGATTATTAGAATTAGAACAAGCGTACTGCAAATGTAATGGAAATCTAATTTCCTCCTGAAGGAGACAGCAGAAACAGCCAAATAGGATAACTTATGTTTTCGATCAAGCAGTTGTAAGCAATCAAAGTTTAATTCTGATCCCGATTGATCGGGAGTGAGTATCTGCTATCGTAAAGGTACCTTTCATTCAGAATCTCAGGTCGTCCTTCGGCCTCCTCTGAGTTAAACTGTTTTTGAAAAACCCTACACAACCACAACCTCCACCTCCTCATTCAGGTAAATCAGCAGTTTTTGGATCTCATGGTAGCCCAGCCGGGCAAATACGGAAGCGTAGCCTTCCATCTGCTTTGTATGCTCCGGTTTCTTTTCACCGGTCTTATAATCCAGGAGGGTTAATGTATTGTCAGCAATCACCACCCGGTCGGGGCGCAGAATCCGGTTCGTTTCGCTGTCCCTCAGCTCCGTCTCGGTTTTGATAATACTTCCCTCTCTGAAAAAGAGACTAACCTGCGGATGGTGCACCACCTTCTCCAGCAAGCTCCTGATCTGAACGGATTCTTCCTGATCCACCAACCCCGATGTACTGTATTCAGCCACTACCCTGTCGATGTCTGTAGAATGCTTAATTTTCGACAACATATCATGCACCAGATTTCCGTATACCCTCGGGGTTGTTTTACCGAGAGCCTCCCAGTAACTCTCTTCCACCGGTGCCAGTACCATGTGTTCATACCACGGACCGGTTACGAATTGCAGCTCATCAGTTTCTTCCAACGGTTGGGATTCCTGAGCTGCCACCGGAAATTCATTCACCTCGCCAAAAGAATACCGGTTCGTTCCGTCTTCCCAGATTCCCTGATTCTGCAGTACCTGTTTCACCAGTTTGGAGAACTGATCACCTTGTTTCTCCCTGGAATGACACAGGATGTGTAGTCCGTCCACCGGTCGTGTAAACGCCACATACACCAGATTCAGATAGTCCAGTTGTGACTTGTTTTTTTCGTATTCAAAAACATTGCCCAGACCGATTAATTCCAGCGGGCTAGCGATCTTCAGGAGCGCCCGGTCCAGCTTTTCCGTTTCCTGAAAATCCACGGGCACCCACAACTGATCTTTTGTCAGATCATTTTTATACTGATACAGATCGGCAATGACTACCCCGAATTTCAATCCTTTGGCCTTATGGGCCGTCATCACCTGAACGGCATCCTGTCCCTCAGGCATCACCAGGCTCAGCGAACTGCTCTTATCCTGCCACAGCAGCAAAAATTCTTCCAGGGAATGATAAACCGTCTTTTTCTGTTGCACAAAATCCAGGAAAAACTGCAAAAAAAGATCCGTATGATCCGGCTGTACAATATGACGGATGCCTTCCAGTGCCATTTCAAAAACAGAATATTGCATCAGTTGATGACGTTTCGGAAGTTCAGGAGCCAGTCTTTCTGTGACCCATTGCAAATAATCGGTTTCCTGACGGGCTTGCAAAAACAAATCCGTCAGTTCATTCTGACGGCGACGATCCGGGAGATAAGCCGACAAAAATTCCACAAGGGCCAATTGATTGGTGCCCTCAGAAATCAAACCGAGGAACGCCACAACCGTCCGAACCGAAGGGGCTGCAGTCAGTTTCAACGAATCGGAGGATAATACTGGAATCCCTACAGAAAGCAAATGAGATGCTATTTCCAGTCCCGTAGAGTTGGTCCGGGTCAGCACACAAATATCCCGTAACGGATAATTTTTGGCCGTAAGCTCCCGCACCGTTTCTTCAATCTTCATCAGCCGGTGTTCCGAAATTTCCTCCTTTTGGCTGTATTCCATGAATTCGATAGAAACCCAGCCTCCCTCCTTTTTCTTTGGGGGCAGTTCCTGTTCATGATCCGCATAGACCGAAGCAAAGTCTTCTCCCAACACGAAAGAAACGGAATCAAAAAACCGGTTGTTGAAGCCGATGATTTCTTCACGGGAACGGTAATTTACGTTCAGCTGCTTTTCGTTGTACTGGGCTTCCAGTACCGACTGACGCTGTATGTCTTCAGGCGTTTCAGCAGGAGGATACAGTTCAGGCAACCGGGCAAACAACTCCATTTCCCCGTTTCGGAACCTATAGATGGCCTGTTTGGCATCGCCTACAACCATATTGAACTGCCCGTTGGCCAGCGATTCTTCCAGCAAAGGGAGAAGGTTTTTCCATTGCAGGACCGAAGTATCCTGAAATTCGTCGATCAGAAAATGGCGGTACCGGTACCCGGTTCGCTCATAGATAAAAGGCACCGGCTGGCCGGCAATTTCTTCGTGAATACGCTTGTTGAATTCAGAGATGTGCACTTTCTGTGTTTGATCCGTAAACACCTTGAAAACCCGCTGTATTTCGCGAATCAAAGCCAGCTCATAAATATTCTGATACACCAGTCGCCGGGTAGTGTATGCTTTGCCCAGTTCCATCAGTTGGGTGATCAGGTTTCGCAACTCCGGAGCCAGCGCATCCATAACTGACTGAACAGAAGCAGTAACCGATTTTCCGTACCACTTGTCTGCATCAATAGCCTGCTGAACATAAGTATTTACTTTCAAACCTTCCGTCTTCTGAAAGGCAGAACCGTCCTGTATCTTGGTCAGATATCCGGGAACCCCCTTGCTTCCGTAATGAAAATTCCCTGCTTCCAGTCCGTTGTCAGTGATCAGTTGCAACGCGTTGCCGGCTATCTTTTGCATCTTTCCTCTGATGGTTTGCAGCGAACTTTGCAGTTTTTTAATGATCTCCGTAAAATCAGACGGCGAAAGGGCTGTCAGCTTTTTCACTTCATCAAAGCCTTCTTCTTTCAGTTGCTTCTTGATGAACTCGGTCAGGTTGCGGGTGGGATCATAGGCTTTATCCTCTTCGATCTGCGAAAGCACATAACGGGTCAGAATCTCAGTTAGGGAAGGATTGTTGCCCACCTGCTCGTACAACGATTCCAGGATGAAAGGGATCAGCTCATCCTCATCGATCACCACTTCAAACCCCTGGGGCAGCTTCAGATCGTTGGCAAAAGCACGGACCAGCTGATGAACAAATGAGTCGATGGTGCTCACGGCAAATTCGTCGTACTGATGTAAAATCAGCGAAAGCAACCGGTCGGCACGGTCCTTCAGCTCCACACCGGAAAGGCCCGTTGCCAAAGCCAGGTGCGCTTCCATATCCTCATCCAGTGCACCGTTGGATAATTCCCGTAAGATATCCAGAATACGGTTTTTCAGTTCGTTGGCTGCCTTGTTGGTAAAAGTGACGGCCAGTACATGCCGGAAGGCACCGGGATTAACCAGCGTGATTTTTAGGTATTCGTTTACCAGGGTAGTGGTTTTACCCGATCCGGCCGACGATTTATACACCAGAAAGTTTTTCATTGGGCGGGTTTTTGGGTGGTTTGATCCTCCGCCTTGTCTTTCTTCTTCTTTTTCTTGTCGGGAACCGGTTTTTTCTTCCTACCGAATAACTCGGCAAGATTGTCGAACGATTTCCTGTAAGCAATACCTACCCCCTGTGTGTAAGGCGAAATTTTATCGTAATTGCTGTAATAATACCACGAGTTCACATTGGAATGGTTGTAGACTTTCAGCAGCCAGCGACCGTCTTTGGTCAGCTTGTAGCCAATGTCCACATCGCCCACCAGATTAGACGCCTGCCGGTTTTGCCGGTCGTACGACATGCCGAAATTGCCGTTGATCATCAACCGGTTGTCGAACAGCTGAGTGGAAAGCGCCACATCAAATTCTTCCTTCGAAATGTTATCGCCGGGCTTATAATTCAGCCCCACATCAAAGTCTTTGCTAATCCGCGACAGCAAACTGCTCAGCTGATTGCTCAGGATTTTGTAATACGACGAGGTCAGATCTACTTTCACGGCATCGCTCATGGTAAAGGTTCCCAACACCAGCAGAGAGATCATTTCCTGGTTCATCAACGCCTGGTTTGTGGTATCCAGCTGGGCATAGACCTGTCGCCGCATGTCGGGGTCCATGTCCGGGAACGTAATCTGGAAACTGATTTCCGGATTGAACAATTCGTGTGACAACACTACATAACAGTTCACATTCACCCGGTTTTTATAAGCCGCTGTTGAGTCAATGGTCAGCCCAAGGGTACTCAGGTCGGCTTTTAACTTATACAGCCCTTTGATATTCACCGTGGCCTTGTACGGATCGCCCGACCACGAAATACGACCGCCTTTCACCAGCTCCAGGTGCTTCCGAACAAAATCCCCCAGCGTGAAGTTCAGCGATCCTTTGTCCACAATATAATCACCGGCCAGGTTCACATCTCCTGCCGAATTCAGGTTCAGGTTCAATTCCCCTTCGCCCTGCGACTCAATGGTACCCATAGCCGACGGCAGATAGATCTTCAGGTTGGCTGAGGGTCGTACCCCCATATTCAAATTGATCTGGTACTGGCTTTGAGAAGGGGCCGGCAGATTCAGTACGGTTTCTTTCTTCTTGTTCTTAACGGTATCTTTGGGTTGTTCAAACACAATAAAGTCCTTATCCGACAACTCGGTACTGTAATCGAGGGGCAACACCACCGACGTACCGTTGTCCGACTGCACATTCAGATCCAGTGTAATGTTGTCGAGCGGTCCGGTGATATCCACCTTTCCGGAAGCAAAAGCCGTTCCGAAATAGACATCATCGGGGCGCTGATTTGTGTTGAAAAACAGCAGCCGGTTGGTGGTCAGATGAACATCCAATGCCGGGTCACGGAAGTAATGAAACAGTAACTTACCCTGCAATTCACCGTAATTTCCCAGCGTATCGTATACCCTGAACTTGCCGAAATCGATGTAATTCTTATTGAACACAAACTGATTGTGGTAAAAAGAATATTTGGTATTCAGGTAGTTGACTACCATCGATACCGTATCCAGCGAAACGGCTCCGGTTAATTCCGGCTGACGGAAACTACCGGTCAGGTGTACCTTACCGGTTGCTTTTCCTTTTAAGTTCGTAACATATTCCCGGAGGAACCGGTTGGCTCCGCGCAACTTCATTTGATCAAACGTTCCCGTAAGATCAAATTGATTCTGGTTGCGGTACGGGTAATAAAATCCGTCCAAACCAAAGTTTCGCGCCGGAAATACGGTTTTGTTGATCACTTGTGCTTTGATAAACGCCGAATTATTCACATTGTCCCACGTACTCAGCACATAGGCAGTACCCATGGGCGAACGGTTCAGCGAAAGTTTGTCTACCGTAAGATTGGCCACCGGTGAATACCCTTCCCCTCTCTTCGACAGGTTGACATAGCCGTTCAGGGTACCGCTCAGGTCAAAACCCAGGTACTTCCACAACAAAGCCAGGTTGGACAAATTCCAGTTACGGAATGACACCTCCAGCGAATCGCCCGTGTGCTCGGGAACCGTGCCCTGAAACAACACCTGCGACTGCCCCCCGTTTACCAGGAAATGCTCGAATTTCCAACTGTTGTTCTTGCGGATCATCCGGTTGCGCGGGTCCATATGCCACAAGGTGTCGTTCACATATACCTTCGATTTACTGATGCGCAAAAGATCGGTACTGTCGCCCTGCACATAATAGCCATCCACCCGTCCGGTGTTTCTCCACTGGCTTTTCAGATTTTTCCAGTTCATGCCGAAATTCAGTGTATCGCTATCCATCCGCATGTTCATCGCCAGACTGTCCATACCAAAAACCGATTTATCGGTATGGGTACTGTCTTTCAGGATCAGATGTCTGATCCGGTATTCCACATTCAGCGCCTTATTTTGCGACCGTACCTGAAAACGGTTGTCTTTCATATCGATGCCCTGATAACTGATGTCGCTGGCATATGCCCGGGCAAAGACAGACGGATGCCGGAAATTCATGGAAGCTTCAAAAAAGGCATCGCGACTAATGCTGAGCCCGGGTACAAACTGCTCCCCGATGAGCTCCGGTTTCAACAGCCTGAGTTTAAACAGCAAATTATTCGACCGATAGGAACCGATCAGTGTGTCCTCGTGAATGCCTGCATAGTACTGATGAAACAGATGCGGGAGAATGGTGCCCAGTTCCGTCACCTCGTAGTCTCCCGACAATTCCCAGTTCATAATATCGGAGCGGAAGCTGATGATCTGGTCGTGCAGGTTTCGGGCTTTACTGACAATAATATCTTCCACAGGGTAGGTCTGTTTGCCAAACTGAAGATCTGTATTTTTCATGTGGATAAACCCTGCCAGCTGAGTCAGATTGTTCCCTGTGAAATGGATCGTCGCCCGGGTTTTCAGATGGAAATTCTTTTCGTTCCACCAGTTCAGTTCAGTGAAATCGGAATGGGTCAGGTTCAGATGGAAATCATATTCGGGCTGTTCCCCCAGAATCATGTTGCCGCTGAGCTTCATTCCCAGGTTCGGATCCAGAACCGTCAGTGTGTTGTGGAGGGTATCGCTGACCAGACTCCCGGCGTACCGGATGTTCTTGTAGTCGTACCCGTTGAACGATAACTTTTTAATGTTGAAATGGATGTTGTTTACCCCTTTCCTGGCCAGGTCTTCCATACGAACATTCCCGTCCATATCCACATCGGCCAGCATCCCGTTGGTATTCAGCACTTCATCCAACGGAAAATGCTCGGCATGCACATCCAGCCCCAGCCTGATCAGGTGGTTGTTGTGCGTTTTCACCGCCAGGTTGAGCGTCATCAACCCCTGTTTTTCGGGTTTCAGTTCCAGACTGGTGGCAAAATCCTCGTAATACCCCTGAAATTTTCCGGTAATCGTCACCGGCCTGAAAGAACCGATCAGCGAGGGCAGGTGAATATGAATGGCTGAATCACCCGGGTAAGCAAAAGTGGACAAATCGGCTGCCGACGTTTTAAAGTCTTTGATGCGAGCCGAGATATAAGAGTTATAAAAATCAGGCAATCCGGTAAACCCCACATTTCCGTAAAACCGACTGGCTTTTCCAAACCGAACATCCAGATCCGTCGCCCGAAGAGCCGCCACCGTTCCTTTGGCACTGCCCCCCTCAATATGCAACACATCGGGCATGTTGAACATCTCCCCGGAAAAATAACCCAGATCCGTCATATCCAGCACGGAAGGTCCCAGATGAACCGTCATCCGCACCGAATCAATGTAATAGCTGTACGTATCCCAGCTGTTGGTGTGCATGGTGTAATCGGCCTGAATAAAGGAATGATTGGTTTTCGCCTTCACATTTTTGAATACGAACCAATGGGGTCCCAGCGACATATCCGTGCTCAGTTTTTTGATTACAAAACCCGACTGCTCGCGGCCGCTCAGCTCCTGCAGCGCAAAATGCATGGAATCATCCGTCAGGTGAAAATTGCGGGCTTTGATCGTGGCATCGTACACATTCAGATTGGAAAAATCGATGGTGTGGGGGCCAACCGTATCGTGAACATTATCGTCTTTCAGCCTGAAATGCACGTGTTGCAGGTTGATGTTGTTAATGACCAGCTTAAATGGTTTAGGCGGGGTCGTACTGGGAGTCGTATCGTTGGATTCCAGTTCCTTCACAAACTTTATAAATGAATAGTCGGAAGCTCCTTTCGGATTGATCAGGAAAAAATCCAGTGTATCCATGCGTACCGAGCGGAACCGGAAATTGCCGGACAACAATTCCAGCAGTTCGGGCCGGGCCTGCAGCAATCCGACGTACACCATCTTCTCGTTCAGTGTATCCTTCAGGTACAGTCCCCGTACCCGGACACCCCGGAATAAATCAATGCGTACCGATTGAAACCCCAGTTGGGTATGCGTTTTCCCGGCCACATAAGTAGAAACTTTCTTCAGCACATACGCCTGCACAAACGGCTGACGAAAAACAAATCCGGCAATCAGCAATAGCGAAAACAGGCCCAGTATCATGTAGAGAATAACTACCGGCCACCTTTTTTTCCTATTTTTGCTGAGTTTTTTTTCTTCCACTATGAGCACTTATATTTTAGGCATCGAATCTTCCTGTGACGACACATCTGCAGCCGTGTTGCAGGACACCCGCATACTATCCAACGTCATCGCCAACCAAGACATTCACAAGCAATACGGAGGAGTTGTTCCCGAACTGGCTTCCCGGGCACACCAGCAAAATATCATCCCCGTCGTTGAGGTGGCCCTGCGTCAGGCAAAAATAAGTAAAAATCAATTGAGTGCCGTAGCTTTTACACGCGGTCCGGGACTTTTGGGATCGCTGCTCGTGGGCACCTCTTTTGCCAAGTCGTTTGCCCTGGGTCTGGGCATTCCCATCATCGAGGTAAACCACCTGAGAGCCCACATCCTGGCGCATTTCATCCAGGCCAGCGACGACCACCGCACCCCGCAGTTTCCTTTCCTCTGCCTCACCGTTTCGGGCGGCCACACCCAGATCGTTCGCGTGGACAGTCCCTCGGAAATGAAGATCCTGGGTCAGACCATCGACGATGCCGCCGGTGAAGCCTTCGACAAATCCGCCAAAATCATGGGCCTGCCCTATCCCGGCGGTCCGCACATCGACAAGCTGGCCGCCATCGGTAACCCGCAGGCCTATGCCTTTCCCGAACCCAAAATTCAGGGACTGAATTACAGTTTCAGCGGACTGAAAACCTCGTTCCTGTATTTTATCCGCGACGAGCTCAAAAAGAACGAACAGTTCATCGAAGAAAACAAAGCCGACCTGGCATCGTCTATCCAGTATACCATCATCCGCATTCTGCTGAGTAAGCTGCGCCGTGCCGCCCGCGAAACCGGCATCACCGAAATTGCCATCGCCGGGGGTGTCTCTGCCAATTCGGGACTGCGCCATACCCTCAACGAAATGGCCGCTAAAGAAGGATGGAATACCTATCTTCCGGCCTTTCAGTTCACCACCGACAACGCCGCCATGATCGCCATCGCCGGCTACTTCAAATACCTCAACAAAGAATTCGCCCCGCAGACGATTACGCCGTTTGCGAAGAGTTTGTTTTAAGTCGCAAGTTTGAAGTTTTAAGTTCAGAGTTTTGAGTTTAAAAAGCCTGTCATATCGACGATACGAAGTGAGGAGACTTGCCTGCCGCAGGCTGGAGTCTCCTTTATCACAGCCAGTGCATCATTCTTATTTCCGGTTCATGAGATTTCTCACACGCCCCGCAAAACTTCCCGGAGGTTCGAAATGACAGTAAAAAACATCGTCATTGCGAGGAGAACCGAAGGGACGACGCGGCAATCTTTTATGGAACACGGAACCTGCGTTGATACAGATCGCTTCGTCGCACACTCCTCGCGACAGGGACGGCGTGGAGGATGTTTTTTCATTTTTCAATATTCATTCATCATGACTCATGCTTCATTTTCAGAACTTTTCCTAACTTAGCTCCTTATTCACTTAACAGTAAGCCCATGCCTACCCAATCAGCACTGGAAGCCCTGCAGCACCTGCGGGATCCACACACCTTTCAATGGTACGTCATTCCCTTGTTTGCCTTCGTCGTGTATGTGTACGCCGTGGAGGTGGAACGCAAAAACTGGAACGTTCTCTTTGCCGGACTGGCCTTCTGGGGCATGGACTGGTTCAACGAAATCTGGAATTCGCTGGTCTTTCATTTCACCAACTTCGCGCCCGTATGGGGTGCCCCGGGGAAGTCGGCCTTCGAACTCCTCATCGGACTGAACATCGAAATCTCCTTCATGTTCGCCATCGCCGGTATTGCCTTCGCCAAGATGCTGCCCAAAGACAAGAAAATGAAAATTCTGGGCCTTCCCAACCGCTGGTTTTTCGCCATCGTCAACTCCATCTTCTGTGTCTTTGTGGAAGTCCTGCTCAACGCCGTGGGCGCCCTCACCTGGGACTATAGCTGGTGGAACGCCTCCGTGCCTTTCCTGATCTTCATCTTCGGCTACATGACCTTCTTCGTGGTCTCCTACTGGGTGCACGACATGGAAAAAGTCAGCCGCAAAATCAAAACCACCGGCATCATTTATGCTGTCGATATCGTCGCCATTCTGATTTTTGGTGTGATTCTGGGATGGCTTTAGGAATGATGAATGATTACCGATGAATGATGAACCGGGTATTCGTCATTCGACACCCTTTAAGTTCATAGAGTGACTAAATTTCATAAAGTCCGTAAAGTTATTGACACAGATTACAACTATAGTCACTTAAGTTCACTTTAGCGCACTCTAGGCACTTCCTTTGGGAACGATGAATGTTTACTGATGAATGATGAATAAAGCTGTTCATTGTTCGACATTCATCGATCAACATTCCGAAGGTCGCTTCCATTGAGGGCGCAAAAAAAGAGCCCGTTTAACTCTGAGGAGTTCCGACTTGTCGGGACGACGTGAGAGTCTGCTTGGAATGAAATATCTATTACGATAGCAGATTCTCACGTCCAGCCATAGGCTGGCCTCAGAATTGAACGTTGGTTGTTGTCACGTGCAGCATGCGCGCCGGTCAATGGGTTAAAAACGTACCCGTTGGGAGGTTTTAACTCCCGCATCCCCCCTGCATCAGTCCGGCCTTCCTCCGACCAATGTCCGACGGTCGTCGGACCCTTGTCGGACCTTTGTCGGACCCTTGTCGGAGGCACACCCCTTAAAAGGTTAATTTTCATACACATATGCGTTTTAAAAGAATATAACACTGATCTACTGGAAATTAGACCAATATTTCGTTGAGTTTGTTTCCAACACCCCTTTGACCCCGGTACGGAAATGCTGCCACGCACAGAAAAAAATGGATTCGGCCGTGCATCAGCCTGAATGATGACTACTTTTGCACAAAATCTGGCATCATGATAGCAATTGGAAAATACAATCAGCTCACCATCCTCCGGGACAGCAGCGTGGGCCTGTTTCTGGGCGACGAGTCCGGCGAAGAAGTACTGCTGCCCGCGAAATACTGTCCCGAAGCATTCCAGGTGGGAGATGCCATCGAGGTGTTCGTCTACCGCGATCACGACAACCGGAAAATCGCCACCACGTTGAAACCCAAAATCGGGATGCACGAATTTGCCCTGTTGCAGGTCAACGCCATTGAAACCGTGGGCGCTTTCCTCGACTGGGGGCTGGAGAAGGACCTGCTGGTTCCCTTTAAGGAACAAAAGCCGCGCATGGTGGCCGGCAATAAATACGTGGTGTATATGGACCTGGACAAGCAAACCGACCGCTTGTATGCCACCGGGAGGATCGACAAAATACTCAGCAACGAAGAGCTCACCGTGAAAGCCGGAGAAGAAGTGGATCTGATGGTCTATCAGAAAACCGAACTGGGCTATTCCGTCATGATCAACCAAAAGCACAGAGGCATCGTTTTTGAAAACGAGGTATTTCAGCCGCTGCACATCGGCGACCGGATGAAAGGCTATATAAAAAGGATCAGGGAAGCCAACAAAATGGATGTTTCGCTGCGCCCGCTGGGTTATAAAAACTACAACGACCCCAACACCGAAACCGTTTATCAGCTGCTGAAAGACAATGGCGGCACGCTGGAATACGGCGACAAAAGTGCGCCGGAGGTCATTTATGCCCGGTTCGGCATGAGCAAGAAGGAATTCAAAAAAGCCATCGGCACGCTGTACAAAAACCGGAAAATAACGGTGGAACCCGAACGCATCAAGCTGATTTGAGGACGGTTCCCTGATCGGTCCCGGTTGACCAAAAAACCAATAAAAAACGATCGTCATTGCGATCCCGGTTCATCGGGAGAAGCAATCTTTTACAGGACATCAGCACTGTATTGATACAGATCGCTTTGTCGCACACTCCTCGCGATAGGGACGATATGGTGTGAGAGTGGCAAAAAAATGAATAGAAAAGAGGATTCCGTAGCGCTCTTTAAGATTCTCACTCCCGATCAATCGGGATCAGAATTAAACTTTAAATGGAGTTGGACTAAAACTTCACATCATTCAAACTTTCATCCCGTTCAAACACCCGTTGGGCATAGGAACATACCGGCACGATCTTTAAATGGTTTTCCCGGGCATATTCCACCACTTTCATCACCAGTTGTTTGGCGTAACCCTGTCCGCCATACTGCTGGTCCACCACCGTATGGTCGAGCACGATCTTGTTTTCGCCGTCGGCATAAAATGTCACATAACCGGCCTGGTCACCGTCTACTTGCAGCACAAACCGGCCTTTATTGCCGTTGTTTTCCAGTTCTATGGTTGTCATGATGTCTTGTTTTAATGGTTGCTTACAAATATATCGATAATATTAGATGTATCATATTCAGTGGTGTTAAACTATGCTAAAACAAATAAGTATTCGGTTTGAAGTTTCGAATATGAAAAGTTGTCATTTCGAACCGATCCGACTGAGGCGGAGCGTTTGAGATATCTCATGGTTATGGAACATTAATTACGTTTTTAAACAAGATGATTTCTCCGCTCCCGGTAAACCGGACTCGTCGAAATGACAACCTAAACAGAAAAATCGTACATCCCAACTCATCCCATGCGACCGGGACTATGGCGAACAGCCCGGAATGCCACCCAAAAATTAAAGGATTTGAAACCAATAATTTCGATCGGATTTGCCCGACAAAAGAAGAAATTATTATCTTAGTGCACACACCGAAATTAACCCAAGAATCATGAACGAAACAATCCAATTTAACCTGAACGGGGAGTCGGTGCGGGTGACCACCGACAGCGACCGGCTCCTGTTGTGGGTGCTGCGCACCGACCTGGGCCTCACCGGCACCAAATACGGTTGTGGTGAAGGCATTTGCGGCGCCTGCACCGTACTGATCAACGACGAAGCCGTCCGCTCCTGCATCACCAGTCTGAAAGAAGTGGAAAACAAAAAGGTCGTCACCATCGAAGGACTGGCACACAATGACAAACCCAATGTGCTGCAACAGGCTTTTATGGACCACGATGCCCTGCAGTGCGGCTATTGCACCCCGGGCATGATTATGAACGCCACAGCGTTGCTGAAGCACAACCCCCACCCTACCCGCGAGCAAATTATTGCAGGCATGAATGATAACCTCTGCCGTTGCGGAGCCCACAAACGCATTATGGAAGCCGTGGAAACAGCAGCCAAAGAAACGGGAGGACAGTGACATGAAAAAAGAACACATCTTCGACCTCGATTTCACAGACATCATGGATCCTAAATTCGACCGCCGCGACTTTATCCGCGCTGCCGGCGGTGGAATCTTCATTTTCATGCTGCTGGGGCACCTGCCCCTCGAAGCACAGCAGGAAAGCACCGCCCGCCCCCAACTGCCCACCGACTTCAACGCCTTTCTGCGCATCGGTGAAGACGGCAGGGTTTCACTGTTCACCGGAAAAATTGAAATGGGACAGGGCGTCATCACCTCGCTGGCGCAAATGCTCGCCGACGAACTGGATGTAGAACTCACAACAATCGATATGGTAATGGGCGACACCGACCTGTGCCCGTGGGATATGGGTACCTTCGGTTCCATGTCCACCCGATTCTTCGGTCCCCCCTTGCGCGAAGCCGGTGCCGAAGGCCGCCATGTGCTCATCCAGCTGGCTGCCGAATACCTGAACGTTCCGGCCGGCGAACTGATTACCGTGGACGGTGTGGTATACAACAACCACAATAAAAACCAAAAGGTTACCTATGCCCAGCTGGCTAAGGGCAAGGCCATCGGACGCCATGCTACAGGGAAAGTTCCGGTGAAAACACCGGATCAGTTTAAGGTGATGGGGAAATCCTATAACCATCAGGATGCCTTTGTAAAAGTCACCGGCAAGGCACATTATGCCGGAGACATCCGGCTGCCCGGCATGCTGTATGCTGCCGTGCTGCGTCCGCCGTCGCATGCCGCCAACCGTACTTCACTGGACCTGTCAGAAGCCCGGAAAGTGAACGGTGCCGTAGTGATCCACGACAACGACCTGGTAGCCGTTTTGCACGAGCTCCCTGATGTAGCAGAAGAGACCCTGACTAAAATCAAAGCAACTTACGACATCCCCGAATCGGATCTGAACGAAAAGACCATCTTCGATCATTTGCTCAGGGTGGCTCCCGCAGGGGAACAAATTGCCAAAAACGGAAGCCAGACCGTAGGGACCCGGCTGTCAGCCACTGTCGTTGAAAAGACCTATCTGGATGGATATGTAGCCCATGCCCCCATTGAGCCCCACACGGCTGTAGCCCATGTGGAAGGCGACAAAGCCACCGTGTGGCCTTCGTCGCAGACGCCGTTCCGCGCCAAAGACGAAGTAGCCGAAGCCCTGGGACTGAAAGCCAAAAACGTGCGCATCATCTCACCCTTTGTGGGCGGTGGTTTTGGCGGTAAATCGAGAAACCTGCAGGTAGTGGAAGCCGCCCGCCTTTCGAAGCTTTCCGGGAAACCGGTGATGGTCGCCTGGACCCGCGGTGATGAGTTCTTTAAAGACAGTTTCCGTCCGGCAGCCGTGGTAAAGATCAGGTCTGGAATCGACAAAACCGGTCACCTGATGCTGTGGAACTACGATGTGTATTTTGCCGGACAACGGGGAGCCACGCATTTCTATTCCATTCCCAACTCCCTCACCGTTTCGCGCTACCCGCGCTGGGGCGAAAAGAGTCCCCATCCCTTTGCCGTCGGTGCGTGGCGGGCGCCCGGCAACAACACCAATACCTTTGCCCGCGAATCACACATCGACATCATGGCGGCGGCAGCTGGCATAGACCCGGTGGAATTCCGCCTGCAGAACCTCACCGATCCTAAAATGACCGGCGTGCTGAAAGCCGCCGCCAAAAAATTTGGCTGGACTCCGGCCAAGGGTCCCAGCGGGAGAGGCTACGGTGTGGCCCTGGGCATCGATGCCGGTACCTATGTGGCTTCCATGGCCGAAGTGGAAGTGGACACAAAAACCGGGAAGATCCGGGTGAAACGGGTGCTGGCCGCTCAGGATATGGGACTGGCTGTAAACCCGGAAGGGTCCGCCATCCAGATGGAAGGCTGCATCACCATGGGACTGGGTTATGCCCTGGCTGAAGAACTGCATTTCAAAGGCGGCGCAGTCCAGGACCTGAACTTCGATTCATACGACATCCCCCGCTTCTCGTGGCTGCCCGAAATTGAAACCGTCATCATCGACGCCAAAAACGATCCGCCGCAGGGCGGCGGTGAACCGGCCATCGTGACTATGGGTGCCGTCATTGCCAACGCCGTGTTCGACGCCGTGGGCGCCCGCGTATTGCAGATGCCCCTGACCCCGGAACGGGTGCTGGAAGCAATGAAGGAGAAAGGTTAAAAGGACAAGGGCTGTAGTATCAAGTGTAAAAAAGTCTGTCATTTCTGGAAGAGTCACATAATTCGGGGACAGTTTCCTGTAAAGGGTTCATTGTGAAAAGATAGCTGTAATTTTCAGTGGAACCCGCATTCGCTGACCCACCTGTTTTTGTACTTTTGCACGACAAATTTTTACACGATGAGTAACAAACAAAAGCAAACTGCCATTATTGGAGCCGGAATCACCGGCCTGGTCACCGCTTTCTATCTGCATAAAAACAAGATTCCTTTCCATATTTATGAAAAATCAGATCATATCGGAGGGGTGATCCAAACCACAAAAGAAGGGGATTTCATTTACGAAAGCGGGCCCAACAGCGGAACCATTTCCACCCCGGAAACGGCAGAACTGTTTGAGGACCTGAACCTGAAACCCGAAGTGGCCAATTCGGCTTCCGCCAAACGACTGATCTGGAAAAACGGTCGCTGGCACGCCCTTCCGTCGGGACTGGCGGGCGGCGTCACCACGCCCCTGTTCACCTTCGGCGACAAGCTCCGGATTTTGGGAGAACCTTTCCGCAAAAAAGGCAACAATCCCGACGAAACACTGGCCGATCTGGTGCGTCGCCGCATGGGCAAAAGCTTCCTGAACTATGCCGTGGATCCGTTCATTCTGGGCATCTATGCCGGCGATCCGGAATACATCGTACCCAAATACGCCTTACCCAAACTGTATAACCTGGAACAAGAGTACGGCAGTTTCGTGGGGGGAACCATCAAAAAACGGAAAGAACCCAAAGACCCGCGGGACGACAAAGCCACCCGGGAGATCTTTTCTGCAGAAGGAGGGCTGGAAGAACTGGTACATGCTCTTGTGGCTGTCCTCGGAAAAGACAACATTACCACTCAGTGCGGCACTCTCACAATCGAACAAAAGGACCATGCATATACTGTAAACGGTAAGGAATATACCCATGTGGTGAGCACCGTGAATGCTCCCCAGCTGCCGGTTCTGTTTCCTTTCATCAAACAACAGCAGTTTGCAGCCATTACTAATTTGAAATACGCACGTGTTACCGAAGTGGCGCTGGGTTTCAAAAAATGGGACGGGATGTCGCTGGATGCTTTTGGCGGACTGATCCCCTTCAGGGAAAACCGCGACATTCTGGGTGTTTTGTTCATGTCGACCCTGTTCAAAAACCGCGCCCCTAAAGGCGGTGCCTTGATCACTACCTTCGTGGGTGGCATGCGCAAACCCGAGCATGCCGATCTGAAAGGCAAGGACCTGGAAGACCTCATTGCTAAAGAAATGAAGATCACCATGGGACTGAAAAGTTTCCGTCCCGATCTGTTCCGTCCCCGAAGCTATACCGAAGCCATTGCCCAGTACGGAGCCGATTCAGGCCCCCGGCTGGAAGCCATCAGCGAAATTGAAGAAAAACATCCGGGACTCTTCCTGGCCGGCAGCATCCGCAACGGCATCGGCATGGCCGACCGCATCAAGCAGGGACGCCAGCTGGCCGAACAAATTGCAGGGCTGAAAGGCAGTGCAAAGTAATATTTGCGATACGCTTCGCTATCGGAATTCATTCAATGCTCAAAGTTCAATACCATTCATTTTTGAACTTTGCGTTTCATGAAAAACATTTCTCCTGAAAATGCGTTAATTTTATACTTTTGCGTAAACTTTAATCCATGGTACTGCTGTTTTTCGATTTTGGAACCGGTGAAATCTTCCTCATCGTGCTGGCTATCTTCCTGGTGTTTGGCCCCAAGAAAATCCCGGAACTGGCGCGCACCATGGGAAAAGTTGTGAACGAGATCAAAAAGGCTTCCGAGGAAGTGAAGTCGGAACTCAATAAGGAAGCCGATCGTCAGGAACGGGAAGACAAACTGAAGAAATACCGCGAGCAGGTAAATATTATTGAAAGCGAAGGCCCTGTTGAAGAAAAGAAAGATGAAAAAGTCGAAGTAAAGGAGGGCAAGAATCCGGAGGGCAAAACTGAAGAGAATGTTGAAGTAAAAGAACCGAAAACCACCGAAACAGAAGAAAACAAACCGGAACCTAAGCAAGAATAACTCATGACCGGGAAACACCAGAAAACATACCGATCGACAAAGACCGCCGCGCTGTTGTTTTTGCTGATGCTGTTTCCCTTCCTGTTGCAGGCCCAGTTTGGGTCGCCCCTGCGTACGGCGGACAGGCTTTTTGCCAACCAGCAATACAGTCTGGCACTGAAAAAATATTACAAGGCTTACAACAAGATGAAAGGCAACCGGGAAGAACGCAACCGGGTAGCCGAACGCATGGCCGACTGTTACCGCCTCACGGAGAACTATCGCCGGGCCATTCCGTTATACGAACATCTGGTTCGGTACGGATGGGCTAAAAAACACCCGCTGGTCTACCTCCGGCTGGCCGACCTGATGAAAATGTACGACCGGTACACCGACGCAGAAAAATACTACAAAGAATACATCCAGGCCGTTCCGGATGATCCCCGCGGAAAACTGGGACTCTCCTCTCTCCTGTTGGTGAAAGACTGGACCGAACATCCCACCAACTACCAGGTGACCCATCCCCGCAAACTCAATTCACGGGAAGCCGACTATGCTCCGGCCTTCCTGTCGGAGAATTTCAACTCCATTGTGTTCACCTCCACCCGCAAAGAAAGTACAGGAAAGGAACTGGACGGCTGGACCGGACAAAAATTCAGCGATCTGTTTACCGACCAGCAGGACCGGGAAGGCAAATGGAGCAACCCGGTGTTACTGGACAGCAAAACCGGTAACGTCAACACCAATGCCAACGAGGGCGATCCCTGGGTCAACGACCGGTACAACCGCATGTATTTCACCCGATGCAAAAAGGTTCCGGATAAAAAAACAGGCTGTCAGATCTATGTCTCCCAACGGGTGGGCCGCATCTGGAGCAAAGCCAAACGGGTGAGGATCATGGGAGTGGACACAACCGCTTCGGTGGGCCAGCCCACACTTTCGAAAGACGAACTGACGATGATTTTCGCCTCCGACAAAAGAGGCAGCCTGGGCGGTACCGACTTGTGGATTTCCAAACGAAAAGACGTAAACGCTCCCTTTGGCCATCCGTTTAACCTGGGTCCCGTGATCAACACCAAAGGCAACGAAATGTTTCCGTTCCTGAGAAACGACTCCATTCTGTATTTCTCTTCCGACGGCCACGGTGGTATGGGTGGACTGGATATTTTTGTTTCCAGAATCAATGCTTCCGGAACCTGGAGTCAGCCCGAAAACCTTAAGTATCCTGTCAATTCACCGTTTGATGATCTGAGTTTCATCATCGAACCCAACCACAACAGGGGCTATTTCAGCTCCAACCGAAAAGGTTCGGTGGGAAAAGAAGATCTTTATGCCTTTGTGATTCCGGAAAAAGAATTCTCCCTGTCGGGAACCGTAACCAATGCCCGTACCTTGTTTGGCATGGGCAACCTGCGCATCGACCTCACCGATTCGCTGGGTAGTCGTGTATCCACAATCACCAACGACAAAGGTTATTACTCCTTCGGTCAGAGTCAGGTTCGTAAAAACCGTAGCTACACCCTGTCTGTCAGCGAAAAAAACTACCTGACCCAAACCCACACATTCACCACCAAAGGACTGGATGCCAGCAAGGATTTCACCGTGAATTTCCGGATGGAACCCATCCCGTCGAAACCGGTAGTATTGCCCGACATCCTCTACGATCTGGGGAAATGGAACCTGAAAACCCAGTACCAGGATTCGCTGCAGGGACTGGTGCAGATGCTCCGCGACAATCCGGGACTGGTCATCGAGCTGGGTTCGCATACCGACTCCCGCGGTTCGGACGAAGAAAACGACATCCTTTCGCAACGCAGGGCCCGTTCAGTGGTGAATTACCTGATCCTGCGCGGCATCAACCCCGGACGTCTGGTAGCCAAAGGATACGGGGAACGCGTTCCCAGAACACTGCAAAAGAACATCACACGCAACGGCTATCCCTTTAAAGAAGGAACAACTTTGACCGATCCATACATCCAGTCGCTGCCCGATCGTACGGATAAGGAAGCGGCCTATGCGCTGAACCGGCGAACCGATTTCAGAATCCTGCGCCGCGACTTCAAACCGAATGCAGCGGAAGCGGCACTCGATACCAACTTCCAAATCACACTCACCCACGGCGACAACGAAGTTCCCTTCTACGCCAGCAAGTCCAACGGCTTGTATGTTTCCAGCTGCCTGATCAACGGATTACAGGAACCGTTTATGTACGATCCCAACAACAGTGCCCTCATCTCCGTGAACAAAGCCATTGAACTGCTCAACGAAGGCATCATCAGCAAAGAGGATTTCGTGGGCAACCCCGAAGAAATCCTTCAAAACAATACCATCCGAAACAATGCGGTGCTGAACCTGAAGGAAGTCACCATCGGCGGTAAGACCATCAAAAACCTGCAGGTCATTGTCAGCAAAAACCTGTTCTTTGGCATTGTCTTTGGAAAACCGGTACTGAACCAGCTCGGAAAATACGATTTCAACACCCAAAAACACCTATTGATCATCCATGGAAAATAACTCAGAACAAAACTCCCGCTACAGCCAGAGAGGTGTTTCCTCGGGAAAAGAAGAGGTGCACCGCGCTATTCAGCACATTGACAAAGGACTTTTCCCTCATGCCTTTTGCAAGGTTATTCCTGATATTTTGGGAAACGACAAACACTATTGCAACATCATGCACGCCGACGGAGCCGGAACCAAATCATCACTGGCCTATCTCTACTGGAAAGAAACCGGCGACCTGAGCGTGTGGGAAGGCATTGCCCAGGATGCCATCGTGATGAATACCGACGATCTGCTCTGTGTGGGTGCCACGCAGGATATTTTGCTGTCTTCCACCATCGGGAGGAATAAAAACCTGATCCCCGGAGAAGTGGTGGCAGCCCTCATCAACGGTACGGAGAAATTTTTGGAGAAAATGCGCTCGATGGGAATCTCTATGCACCTTACCGGCGGGGAAACCGCCGACGTGGGTGATCTGGTGCGCACCGTGATTGTGGATTCCACGGTTACGGCCCGGTTGAAACGATCGGAGGTGATTGAAAACAACATCCGCCCCGGGGATGTGATCGTGGGGCTGGCCTCCTTTGGCAAAGCCAGTTACGAAGACGAATACAACGGAGGTACCGGCAGCAACGGACTTACTTCTGCCCGTCACGATGTACTGCACAACGCACTGGCAGGGAAATACCCGGAAAGCTACGATCCGTTGGTTCCCGAATCGCTTGTTTATTCAGGGAAACTGGGACTTACCGACCCGTCTCCCGTGGAAGGAATAACTGTTGGAAAACTGCTGCTCTCCCCCACCCGGACCTATGCACCGGTGGTGAACGACATTTTTAAAGAAATGAAGCCGCACATCCACGGAATGATTCATTGCAGCGGAGGAGCTCAAACCAAGGTTCTGCACTTTATCGACAACCTGCACATCATCAAAGACAATTTGTTTGAAGTACCTCCCCTGTTTCAAATGATCCAGGAACAATCCAATACCCCCTGGAATGAGATGTACCGGGTTTTTAATATGGGGCACCGGATGGAATTTTATGTCCCGCGGGAACTGGCGGAACCCATCATACAAATTACTGATCAGTACAACATTAAAGCACAAATTGTCGGGACCGTTTCGGATCACTACACCAAAAAACTGACCATCCGTTCGAAAATGGGAAACTTTGAATATTAGCCTGTAAGTTTTTCACAAAAAGTGAAACTTTTCCTCATTTCACTGCCTTTTCTGTAACAATTTATTATACTTGCAGGATTATTTATCCCTGTAAATACATCAGCATATGGCAAAAACAAATGACGGATGGGGCTCACGCATCGGACTGATCTTAGCAATGGCCGGTAATGCGGTGGGTCTGGGTAACTTTTTGAGATTTCCGGTACAAGCCATCCAAAACGGGGGCGGTACCTTTATCATACCTTACTTTGTTTCCTTTTTGGTTATGGGGATTCCCCTGCTGTGGATCGAATGGTCCATGGGCCGGTTTGGCGGAGTCAGAGGATTCCACTCCACGCCCTTTATTGTCGGGAGCATGGGAAAAAAACGCATGTGGAAGTATGTGGGAACCTTTGCCATATTCACCAACCTGGGGATTATTTCCTACTACACCTATATTGAATCGTGGACCCTCAGTTACACACTGAAGTCCATCTTTCAGAGTTTTCACGGAATGAACATTCATCAGGTGGAGGCTGCCTTTGACACCTATGCGGGGGTACACGGAAACCTGACCGACAACAAAGTAGACATCAACGTACCCGGATGGGGACTGCTGGCTTTCTTTGTTACACTGGCCGTCAATATTTACATCCTGTCCAAAGGACTGAGTGCAGGGATCGAGAAAGTAGCCAAATTTGCCATGCCTCTGCTGGTTCTTTTCGGTGTTTTTCTGGCGATCCGGGGGATCACTCTGGGCCATACAGGCATGCCCAATTGTGCTACCTGTAATTCACAATCGGGACTCGATTTCCTTTGGAACCCGGACTTCAGTAGTCTGGCCAATCCCAAAATCTGGCTGGCGGCGGCGGGACAGATCTTTTTCACGCTTTCGGTTGGGATGGGTACCATCCATTGTTACGCGGCCTATCTGAAGAAAAATGATGATGTAGCGCTGAACGCGATGTCGGCAGGCTGGATGAACGAATTTGTGGAAATTGTTCTGGGTGCATCCATCGTGATTCCGATTGCTGTCGGGTACATGGGACTGGATTGGGTGAAAGAGAATGCCGGCTTTATGATGGCCTTTAAAACCATGCCCTACCTCTTCAACCAGTGGGGTGTTGTACTGGCAACCCTTTCCGGCGTAGCCTGGTTCGGACTGTTGTTCTTCGCGGGGATTACTTCCTCACTGGCCATGGGCACACCGTTCATTGGTTTTGTGGAAGACGAATTCGGATGGAGCCGGAAAAAAGGAGCCCTGGTACTGGGTGTCCTGATCATGATCCTGGCACTGCCCACCATATTCTTCTTCGAATACGGTGTATTTGATGAATACGATTACTGGACCGGTACGGTGGCACTGGTGGTCTTTGCCCTGCTGGAAGTGATTCTGTTCTCCTGGATCTTCGGCATCAAAAAAGGCTGGAGGGAGATCACCCAGGGTTCGGATATCAAAATACCGAACTTTTACAAATTCATCATCAAGTGGGTCACCCCGATTTTTATTCTGGTGATTTTTGTGACTGCCTTAATCAAGCCTCTGCACGGAGAACTATCTGACTGGCAGCTGGCATTCCACCAATTGTTTACGCAGGGAACCTGGCCCTGGGCCAACGACAGCATCATTGCCCAGATCTTCCATCTGAACCAAAAAATTGTCTATTTCAAACACGGAGTGCCCACGGGTATGTTCTTTAAGGACATGGCCCGGTTGCTGCTCCTGTCCACTTTCCTGTTGCTGAGTTACTTCACTCATGTGGCAGATAAAAAAAGAAAAGCATCAACCAAAACCATAGAATCATGAGTACAGCAGCATTAATATTAATGATTTCGGTCCAGGGTTTGGTCACGGTCGTTACGGTTTACTTTTTTCTCAGGGTGTTAAAAGCGCCTCCAAAAGAAGATTCCGGAACGCCCGAAGACTAAGAAACCACCGACCGGCTCTGACAGCGTTCAACATTTGTTTTGCAGTATTTAAAACAAATGTATTATGATGTATCGAAGTATCAGAAAATGGTTGAAAGACTTCTTCACACTCAGCAAAAATGAACAACGGGGGATCCTGGTGTTGCTGTTTTTCATTATCCTGGTTTTACTGGTGAATGGGGTTGTTGTCCCCATCCTTCCTCATGCTGAACCGGAACAGGAAGACACCGCTTTTCAACGACAAATCAGTCAATTTATAGCGGCCCGGCAACGCATGGAAGATTCCATCCAAACCACCCGGTTGCAAAACAAAGGTCGGCTGAAACGTCCTCAGGCCCTTTTGAAAATCCATCCCTTTCCTTTTGATCCGAACCTCATGAATCAGGATCTGGGAAAAAAGCTGGGACTGTCTGAAAAACAGGTTCTGACCCTTCAAAATTATCTAAGGAAAGGCGGCCGGTTCAAAAAGAAAGACGACTTTAAAAAGATGTATTGTATTTCCGATGCCGAATATGAAATTCTGGCTCCCTATATTCACTTCCAACATTCCCAAAAGAAAACCAAACTCATCTATCATACGGTACAGTTGAACCGGTGCGATTCCGCGGATCTTGTTCACAACCTGCACCTCTCTTCCTTTCTGGCCCGAAGAATCATTAAATTCAGAACGGCTTTGGGGAATTTTTACACCCAAACACAACTGAAAGAGGTATACGGGCTTACTCCTGAAACGTATCAGAAAATCGCTCCTTACCTACACTGCGACAGCTCACAAGTACAAAAGATAGACCTGAACAATGCCTCTTTTAAAGAACTGTTGCACCACCCCTACCTGAATTACGACAACACCTTGAAAATAGCCAAAATCAGAAGCCGGTTGCATGGCTATGCCCGTCTGGAACAACTGAAAACAGATGCCTACATCCCGGATTCCGTATACCGGAAAATCCGTCCGTACTTGTACCTGCGCCCGCAAAAAATGAAATAGTCCTTTGCCGGTGAAAGAAACAGTGGTTTCTTCTTCTTTCGCAACAACCGGGTAATTTATACTCGGTTTACATTCCTGAGACACAAAGAGAATTTCCACCAATATTTGTATATTCGCCCCCTTAATCCAAAATAAAATGAGTGTAAAAGCGATAATTAAGGAGTTTCCGAGGACATTCTGGGTCGGCAACACACTGGAATTAATCGAGCGCTGGGCATGGTATGGTTTCTTCATGCTTTTTGCCAATTACATGACCCGTTCCTCCGATTTGGGAGGGTTACAATTCACCCAGATTGAAAAAGGATACATCATGGGGATCGGTACCGGTATCCTCTATTTCCTTCCGGTCATAACCGGAGCCATTGCCGACAAATACGGTTACAAAAGGGTTCTTTACCTGGCTTTTACCGTGTACACCACGGCGTTCATTTTCCTGCCCATGTTCCACAGTTTTACAGGCGTATTCATCATGTATCTGTACCTGGCTCTGGGGGCAGCTTTGTTTAAACCCATTGTTTCAGCTACAGTAGCAAAAACCACCAACGACCGAACGGCATCTATCGGATTCGGGATCTTTTATATGATGGTAAACCTGGGCGCCTTTTTCGGCCCCATGCTGACCCTGTTGTACAGCAACAGTTCCTATTCCATGGTTTTCCATATTTCTGCCGGAATGATCGCTTTGAACTTTTTGATTCTCTTCTTTTATAAAGAACCCGACCGCGTACCGTCAAAGGAAAGCCTGAGTCAATCCATTCTCGGTGTTTTCAAAAACATAGGCCTGGTATTCAAGGATCTCAGATTCGTTCTTTTTTTGGTGATCGTTGCCGGATTCTGGACGATGTACAATCAGCTCTTTTTCACGCTGCCGGTTTTCATTGCCCAGTGGATAGACACGGCCAAACTGTACCATTTCTTTAGCGGAATTCTCCCTTTTATCGCAACTAATTACAGCCACCACGGCCAGATGGACCCCGAGTTTATCACCAATCTGGATGCCCTATCCATCATCATCTTCCAGATCATCGTTTCCTCCGTTGTTATGCGCTGGAGACCTTTGGGAACCATGGTTACCGGATTCATTGTCAGTTCGGTCGGGATGTCGCTGAGTCTGCTCACCCAGAACATCAGCTATACCATTATTGCCATTTTTATCTTTTCCATCGGCGAAATGACGGCTTCTCCAAAAATCACGGAATACATCGGAAGAATTGCCCCGCCGGATAAAAAAGCCCTGTATATGGGGTATTCGTTCATTCCGGTATTCCTGGGGAACATTTTTGCCGGTTTTATTTCGGGGAATGTCTACCAAAGCATGTCAGACAAACATACACTCCTGGTGAAAGAGGTGATGAAGCGGGGAATTCAAATGCCCAAAGGACTCACACTCCAACAGTATTTTGATCAGGCAGCTCAAGCCATGCACATGAAACCCGAACAACTCACCAATTACCTTTGGAAAACCTATCATCCTTCCAGTATCTGGACCGTTATCCTGGCCATTGGTCTGGCAGCAGCACTGATGCTTTGGATCTATGACAAATATATTCTGAACAGAGTAAGTCACACGTAATAACTGAATAGTAACACAATGAGTAAAATTGTAAGAACTTTCAAAAAATTCCCCCGGGTTTTCTGGATCGGAAACACCATGGAATTGTTTGAACGATGGGCCTGGTATGGCCTGTTTGCAGTACTGGCCCTGTACCTGACCCTTTCGCCCGATACCGGAGCACTGGGATTCACACAAACACAAAAAGGCGATATATTAGGAATCGTCACCGCCATATTGTATTTGCTGCCCATTATTACCGGAGCCATTGCCGATCGATACGGCTACCGGAAAGTACTGATTCTGGCGTACATTGTATTGTCCAGCGGCTATTTTATGATGGGCCGGTTCACCGCCTACGGTTTTGTCTTTTTTGCCTTTCTCTACGTTGCCCTGGGTGCGGCTATGTTTAAGCCCATCGTTTCGGCGACAGTGGCCAAATCGACGGATAAAGACACCCGTTCCATCGGCTTCGGTATTTTTTACATGATGGTAAACATCGGGGGATTCTTTGGTCCCATCGTGGCCTCCAAGATGCGGGTGATCAACTGGGATTATGTGTTCATTATGTCTACCTTATCCATCCTGGTTAACCTCGTACTGGTGCTGCTCTTTTACAAAGAACCCAAAAGAGACAAACCCCTGGAGTCCAAGAATATTTTTTACGATTACGGCATTATTTTGTGGACCCTGATCACCTCTATCATCATTTTTGTGGTGTTCTTTACTCTTTTCCTGAGCATTTACATCCTTGAAACTCTCGTGATCGTCTTTACAAAGAAACGCTTCAGCTTTAGGTTTGTTGAGCTGCTCACGAGAGCCTACAGCTTCAGAATAAAAGGAAAGACCATCAAACTCTCCTTAGGCGAGGACAACAATAAAATCTTCAACAACATCACCACCATTTTCAAGGATTCCAAGTTTATTTTGTTCCTGTTCTTCATTGTGGGTTTCTGGACCATGTTCAACCAGATTTTCTACACACTACCCAACTTTGTGGAACAGTGGGTCGATACCCACGCACTGTATACGGCATTTGCCAATACCTGGTCGGGACTTACCTGGTTCTTTGGACCTGAAAACGGTCAACCGGTCATCAAACCCGAAATCATCGTCAGCTTCGATGCCATGTTTATCATCCTCTTCCAGCTGGTGGTTTCCAGCATTGCCATGCGGTTAAAACCCATTAATTCCATCATCAGTGGAATCATCGTGGCGGCAATTGGTGTGGGACTGGCTTTCTCAACCCACAATGTATTTTATGTGGTGTTCGGTATTTTTATTTTCTCGCTGGGCGAAATGGCCGCTTCTCCCAAGTTTACCGAGTACATCGGTATTATTGCCCCCAGAGAAAAAACGGGATTGTACATGGGCTATTCTTTCCTGCCGGTAGCCATCGGTAACCTGCTGGCCGGTTTCCTTTCGGGAAGAGTGTATCAAACCATGAGCGACAAGGTATCATTAATACAGATTGAAGCTGCCAAAAGAGGGCTGGAAATTCCGGCTATTTCAAAAACCACCGGATTTACTCAAACCGATTATTTCGACAAATTCTCCAAGCTGACTGGCATGTCGCAACAACAGATCACTGAATATTTGTGGAAACACTACCACCCCTCACAGATCTGGGTGGTCTTTTTCATCATCGGTGCCATCGCCGTAGCCGGTTTGTGGATTTACGACCGTTTTATATTAGGCAAGGACAAAGAGACCAAAGCAGCTTAACTGTTCTGGAATTTTTCAAGAAATGCTGCAGGCACCGGGAGTTTCTTTCGGTGCCTGTAATCGTAAAAGACAATCCGTGTTTTGGCCCGGGCCACTTCTTTGCCTGAAGGCTGATGGGTCAGCAAATAATAAAAATCACAGGCAGCATTGGTAAAATCACTCAGGGCAACGGATACTTCAATTTTGTCGCCATGAAAAGCTTCCGATTTATAGACGATTACCGCATCCGACTGGATCAAACCGGCACCGTACACATCAAATTCCGTATGGTCTTCGCTTTTCAGGAATCGGATCCGGGCTTCATGGACCAATCTTAACACAGCATCGTTACCCAAATGGCCGCCGTAGTTTAAGTCGGAAACCCGTACGGTCAGTTCTGTTTTGTATAAAAAATGCTCCGGAAGATCAATTTTTACTTTTCCCATCTTAGTCTTTTGAGCAAAGATAGGGAATGAAACAAGAAAGGCTGCCGTTGGGCAGCCTTTTCATTAAATGTAGTTTAGTTCGCGGAGTGTTTCTTCAATCAGCTGATAACTTCGCTCGATGTTGTGGTCCAGCCCTACAGAGAAACGAACCAGACCGGGTGACAGCCCCATTTCCTGCTGAATTTCATCCGGAACTTCGGAGGAAGTGCTTTTACCCGAATTGGAGAACAACGTTTTGAAGTAGCCCAGACTTACGGCATGATAGCCTACCCCTTTGTCCTGCATGCGTTCCATAAAAGGAGCAGCCTGTTCGGCAGTTTCCAGATCAATGGCAATCATACCGCCAAATCCGAAGTCAGGATTCATCATGCGTTTCATCAGTTCGTGTTGCGGAAATTCCGGATCACCGGGATACACGTGTTTCAATCCGATGGATTTGAATTTCTTTGCCAGGTAAGCAGCATTTTCGCTGTGCTTCTGCATCCGGATGTGCAAAGTAGCCAGGTTCTTCAGGATGTTGGACGAACGCAGGGGATCCAGGACCGGTCCCAGCAACATGGCCGTCCCGTCGTTTACATTGCTGATGGCATCAACAAATTCCTTTGAAGCACAAATGGCTCCGGCAACGGCATCATTCTTCCCGTTGATAAATTTGGTCATACTGTATACCACGATATCGGCTCCCAGCTGATAAGGAGCAAAAATCATGGGCGTAAAGGTATTATCCACTACCAGTTGCGTCCCGTTTGCATGGGCAATCTCAGCGAGTACCGGAATATCCGAAATCTGCAACATGGGATTGGTCATGGTTTCGGTGTACAATACTTTTGTGTTGGGTCGCATGGCTTTGCGCACACTTTCGTGGTCGGTAATGTTCACAAAAGTTACCTCGATGTTGAACTTTTTAAGGTAATTTGCCAGAAAGGCATAAGTTCCGCCATACGTGGTGACACTCGAAACGATGTGGTCGCCGCTGTTGCACAGTTGCAATAAAACGGTGGTGATCGCTGCCATTCCCGATCCGGTTACCCAGGCCATTTCCGTACCTTCCAAAGCGGCCAGTGCCTCCGAAAGGTATTTGTTGCTCGGGTTCCAGTGCCGTGAATAAAGGTAACAACCTTCCATTTCCCCATGAAAAGTCTTAATCATGGATTCTTCCTGCAAAAAGGTAAAGGTGGCTGAATCGGTGATTGACGGATTGACGCCTCCAAACTCACCAAATTGCTCCAGCTTCTGTATCGCTGTAGCAGGATCGTATTTCTTGTCCATTGTTCAATAATTTTTTACAAAAATACAAAACTATTGACCTTTTTATCCCGTTAAATATCTATTTAACACATTTATATCAATTTTACTATCTATTTTATAGTATTTTCGCTATCTAAATAACAATCTTATATTTATACGAGGAAATAATGAAACCAAATTATCAAATCGACACTCTGGACAAAAACATATTGAGTTACCTGGTAAAGGATGCCCGGGTATCGTTTCTTGAAGTAGCCCGACAATGCCGTGTATCGGGAGCTTCGATCCATCAGCGGGTCGCCAGACTTCAGGAAAGCGGTGTTCTTTCGGGTTCCCAGTTTTGTATCAATCCGAAAGGAATGGGCTATATGACCACTGCTTTTGTGGGCGTACAGGTGAACCTGACCAGTACCCGAACGCACGACGAAGTTTTCAACACCATTGCAACCATTCCGGAGGTGGTGGAATGCCATCATACCACCGGTAAGTATTCGTTGTTTTTAAAAATATACGCCCGCGACAACGAACACCTGAAGAAAATACTGGTAGAAAACATTCAGTCCATTCTGGAGGTAACCGCAACGGAAACATTTATCTCGCTCGAAGAAGGGTTCAGAAGGCAGCTTCCTGCGGATTAATTCGAAGAAAAATTTAGAATCTTGTATCCTGATTAATTCCTACATTTGCATGATAGTACTTGTCTGAACATATCCTTGCTCATACAGGTGATCAAAAACAGAAAAAACGCTAGCTATGAAATTTTACGCACGACAAATTGCCGAAGTGTTGAACGGGCACGTTGATGGCAATCCGGACGCAGAAGTGACCACCCTATCAAAAATTGAGGAAGGAAAGCCCGGAAGCATCAGCTTTCTGGCTAACAAAGCTTATACCAATTATATTTATGATACCCGGGCCGATATTGTGGTGGTTAATGAGGATTTCGTTCCTGAAAAGCCCATCCATACTACCCTGATCCGGGTAAAAGATGCCTACTCTGCCTTTACGGCCCTATTGGAAATGTATCAACAGGCAAAGGCGCAACAACCCGGCATTTCTGAGAATGCTTCCATAGCAGAAACGGCAACCCTGGGGAAAAATGTGTACATCGGTGATTTTGTCGTAATCGGAGCACACACTTCGATTGGTGACAATTGCCGCATTTATGCCCACACGGTTGTTGGAGCGAATTGCTCTGTGGGTGAGCATACCACGTTGTTTGCCGGGGTAAATATATACGACGAGAGTGTGATTGGAAGCCGCTGCATCCTGCATGCAGGTGTAGTGGTAGGTTCCGATGGATTCGGGTTTGCGCCGCAGGACGACAAAACCTACAAAAAAATTCCGCAAATCGGGAATGTAATCATCGAAGACGATGTGGAAATAGGTGCCAACACAACGCTGGACCGGGCCACCCTGGGTTCCACCATCATCAGAAAAGGGGTCAAACTGGACAACCTCATCCAAATTGCCCACAATGTGGAAATCGGAGAAAATACTGTCATTGCCGCCCAGTCCGGTATTTCAGGATCAACCAAAATAGGGAAAAACTGCGTCATTGCCGGACAAGTGGGGATTGTTGGTCATTTAAAAATTGTAGACGGTACCACGATCACCGCCCAATCAGGGGTCACCAAAAGCCCGAAAAAACCGGGCATGATGATCGGTGGTTCTCCGGCATTTGACCACATTGACTTTCAAAAATCATCGGTCCATTTCAAGCGATTGAACGAATTGGTCAACCGGGTGAATCAGTTGGAACGGCAACTGAAAAGTATGGAAGAACAGGAATAATTTTCATTCATCTCCTTTGCGATGTACATGCGACCCAATCAAATATATCAATATGATATTCAATCTGTTGCGTCGGTTTTATTTGAAACATTAATTTTAACGATTGGATAAAACAGCAAAGTAAAGCGCTATTGGAAAGTAATTTCATCGCCAAACAAACCCATGCGGCAAAAAAAAATATTATTTTTGCGAAAATTTTAAGTTAACTTGATTGAATGACTGAAAAACAGACGACCTTAAAAGAATCGGTTACCATAGAGGGGCAGGGACTACACACAGGACAAAAAGGATCAATGACATTTGTACCTGCTCCCGCCGGACACGGAATTAAATTCAAAAGAACAGATTTACCGGGTACTCCTGTTGTGGATGCCATTGTAAACAATGTCATCAGCACGAACAGAGGGACGTGTATTGGAATCGGAGAGGCTAAAATTCACACCATTGAGCATGTGATGGCAGCCTTCAGAGGGATGAGCGTGGACAATGCCCTGGTAGAAGTGGATATGGAAGAAGTACCGATTAAAGACGGTTCAGCCAAATATTTTGTCGAAGCCATAGACAAAGTAGGCATTCAGGAACTGGATGCCGAAAGGGAATACTACGTGATTGAAGAAACCATCACCATGGAAATCCCCGATAAAAAGACCCGAATTGAAATCAGACCTTCCAAGCGGTTCTCAGTGGATACGGTTATTGATTTTGAATCCAGGGTCCTGGGAGAACAAGTAGCCAAAATGGAAGATATTTCGCAGTTCAAAGCCGAAATAGCTCCCTGCCGTACTTTTGTTTTCCTTCACGAACTGGAATTTCTGTTGAAAAACAACCTCATCAAGGGAGGTGACCTGAACAATGCCATTGTTTTTGTCAACCGCAAGGTGCCGCAGGAAGAAATGGATTACCTGGCAGATCTTTTCAACAAACCCAGAGTGAAAGTAAACGGTAACGGCATTTTAAACAATCTGTCGCTTTATTTTGACAACGAACCGGCACGCCACAAACTGCTGGATGTGATTGGCGACCTGTATCTGCTGGGCAAGCCAATCAAAGGTCACATTACGGCTACCCGCCCCGGGCACCATGCCAACACCGAGTTTGGCAAGCTGATTTTAAATCATTTCAATCAAAAAAACTAAATTTTATGATTAAAGAACCGCCCTTTGACATTTACGCTGCACCTGTACTTGATATCAACGACATCAAGAAGATTTTGCCGCACCGGTCTCCTTTCCTGCTGGTAGACAAAATCCTCGAAATTTCTGACGAACACATTATCGGCATGAAGAATGTCACCATGAACGAACCGTTCTTCATGGGACACTTCCCCGATGAACCTATTATGCCAGGAGTATTACAGATTGAGGCTATGGCACAGGTGGGCGGTGTTTTTGTGCTTCACGGAAAAGAAGATGCTCATAAATATTCCACTTATTTCCTGAAAATAAGCGATGTCCGGTTCAGAGCCAAAGTTGTACCGGGTGATGTGCTGATTTTCTCGCTTCGGCCGACGGCTCCCATTAAGAACGGGGTATGCATTATGAAAGGGAAAGCTTATGTTGGTGACAAACTGGTCATGGAAGGATCACTGACAGCACAAGTAGTGAAAAACAAATAACTCATATGAATCAACCGCTTGCATACGTACACCCTGAAGCCAAGATTGCCGCTAATGTAGTCATAGAACCTTTTGTAAACATTGAAAAAAATGTGGAGATTGGTGAAGGAACCTGGATCGGTTCCAATGTAACCATCATGGAAGGTGCCCGGATCGGAAAAAACTGCCGGATCTTTCCCGGTGCTGTCATATCAGCCATTCCACAGGATTTGAAATACGAAGGAGAAAACACCTTAGTCCGCATAGGAGACAATACCACCATCAGAGAGTTTGTAACCGTGAACCGCGGTACCAAAGCCAACTGGGAAACCGTAGTGGGTAACAACTGTCTGTTAATGGCTTATGTGCACATTGCGCACGACTGCGTCATCAACAACCAGGTTATTCTGGCCAATGCAGTGAATCTGGCTGGTCATATCGAAATAGACGATTTTGCCATCATCGGTGGGATGTCTGCCGTTCACCAGTTTGTGCACATTGGAAAACACACCATGGTAGCCGGTGGCAGTAAAGTCACCAAAGATGTACCTCCTTATGTGAAAGCAGGTAGAGAACCGGTTTCTTTTGTGGGGGTTAATTCCATTGGCTTACGCCGTCGCGGATATTCCAACGAACAAATCAACTACATCCACGAAGTATACCGTAACCTGTATATGAAAGGCAGAAACATCAGCCAGGCGGTCGCCTTCATCGAAGCCAATATGCCCATCAACGGGGAACGCGATGAGATCCTGAATTTCATCCAGAATTCCCAACGGGGCCTCATGCGCGGTTACAGAAGACAAGCAGATTAACAAAAACAGAATAAATAATGGCAACAACAGCAGATTTCAGAAACGGACTGTGTATTGAATTTAACGGGGAATTGTGGACTATTTTTGAGTTTCAGCATGTTAAACCCGGAAAAGGACCTGCCTTTGTTCGTACCAAATTGAAAAATGTAAAAACCGGTCGGGTCATTCCCAATACGTTTACCTCCGGTGTTAAGATTAACATCCAGCGAATCGAAAGAAGACCTTACCAATACCTGTACAAAGAAGGTCAGGATTATCATTTCATGAATACCGAAACCTTTGAACAGTTTTTTATTGAAGAAAACCTGATCAGCGCTCCCGACCTGTTGAAAGAAGGCGATATCGTGACCATTGCGTTCCATGCGGAAACCGAGTCACCCATTGAATGCGAGATGCCTGCTTACGTTACCCTAGAAGTAACGTATACCGAACCCGGTGAGAAAGGCAACACAGCTACCAATACATTCAAGGATGCCACCCTGGAAACCGATGCCATCGTGAAGGTTCCCCTGTTCATCAACATCGGTGATAAGATCAAGGTGGATACGCGAACCCACGAATATTCCGAAAGGGTGAAAGAATAAACAAGATTTTAAAAGTGGTCCAAAAGGCCACTTTTTTTTATGATTCTTTTTTGGGTTCCTCCAGCCGGTATACGTCCAAGGCCACCAACACCGCTATAAATCCCCAAAAAGGTACGGAGAGCTTATCGGTACTCAGAAAATTATTCATGAAACCGTGAACCATATAGGTGAGCAACCCCAGGGTTGTCATCAGACTCAGTACCCTGATCTCCCGGTTTTCGGATCGATACAACTTCAGCCCCAGATAAATTGCATAGCCAAACAACGCCAGTACGATCAGCAGTCCCGGAAAGCCTTCCTCCGAAAGAGGCCCTAAATATTCACTGTGTGCCGTACCCCGGTCACCGGTATTGGTAGAGATCACCGTCCGGTCGCGGGCCAGTTGGAAAGGGGCATAAACAAACTGATAGGTACCCGGACCCCACCCCAGCCAGGGTCGTTGATCAAACATCAGCAAGGCAGCATTCCACCGGTTTAACCGTTCCAGGTTCGAGGCATCGGAAGAGATGTTACTCATTGACTGCAAATGCTTGTCAAAATTGGAAGAGGAATCCTGTTTGTTTTTTTCCATCCGGTCGATAATCTGCTGATGAAAAGTAAAAACCGTACCTCCTGCCAGCAGAACTGCAAACACCAGCCACCGGAATTTGATCCGTGCCAACACAACAAACAAAACGATGATGGCTGCAAAAAGGCTTAACCAGGCAGCGCGGGTGTAGGAAAAAATGATTGCTACAACGAAGAACCCCAAAAACAGAAGCGCAAGAATCCTCTTCAGAAGTGATATACCAGGGTAAACCACAAAACCGGCCAGCACAGGGATAAACATAGCCAGTGCGGCACCATAGGCCGTATGATCGTTATAAAACGGGGTCATCACCCAGTGACCGGCATCCTCACTAAAACCGTACTGAGCATGACGGACCAGCGTGTATACCACTACTATACTTAAAGCAGCCAGGTACAACACATAAAACCGGTGTATGTTTTGCTTCTTTCTGAAAACGGATGCCGCAACAAAAAAGAAAGGTACCACAAACCATATTCTGGATAAAAGATGCTTCAGGGACACCCAGGGCATGGAACTGGTCAGCATAGTGACCAGCATCCAAAAGAGGTACAAATAGACAAGGTACGCCATGGGATGAGTTAACAGCTTTGGATTGTACCGATTTCTGAACAGAAGGTTCACGGCAAAAACCATGACGATGCCCATCATCATTGGTTCAGTGGGGACGGACAAAGAAGATCCCAACGCGGCATCCGAAATATTCACCGCCAACGGGGTTGCAAAAGTGATAAACAACAATACCTTGTCCAGCGAAACCAAATAGTAGTACAGAACCACCGCAACCACCGGAAGCACAAACAACCCGTAGTTGTTTTTATCGATTAATAAAAACAGGCTGCCGGCCAGAAAGAGGCCTGTTGTACTATACAGCAGGAAAATTCTTCGACTGTGCTCTGTTGCCCACATAATTTTTTACTGATCGGAAAAATTCTTTCGCTCCAGAATGGCAATCACCACCACAGCAAAAGCCAGAGCGGCCACCACAGAGACCAGCACAATCAGCCAGCGGACCGGGTAGGCTTTTTTATCGGCTACAAACGGATGGGTAACCACATTGGTATAGGTTACATTACTCACCACATGGCGGTATTCTCTTTCGAAACTGATTTTCACATCCACATATGCTTTGGCTTCATTTTGCAGCATCTCCACCGTTTGAATCAGATCGCCGCTCAGGTTCCCCATATTCTTCATCAGTTCTTTGGCTGCTTTCGAATTGACGTTTTCAGGAGAACCACTGATGGTTCGCAAATAGGCCTTCATGATTTGCTGCGATTGGTAGTCGTATTCAAAAATGCCTTTATTCCCCAGAGTACGCAACACACTCCGTAAGGAATCCATCAGTATCCTGCTCCGTTTCAGTTGCCCTGCATAGGAATTGGCCAGTTCCCTGAATTTTTCTTTTTGCATCCGTCTCACCTTCTGGTTCACCAGTTCGATCAGTGCATCCACCATCAGTTTCGCCGTATCGGCACTTTTGTCGAGGACAGTAATATCCACCGCTTCGTAACTGGTTTTAGATACCGACACATTTTCACGGTATTCACGCATTAACTCGGTTCGGAAGTACCGGTAATGGGGATCCAGCTTATAATGAGCAGGCAAATTAAAACGCCGGATCATGCTGTCGGCGATGTCCTGCGACTGCATTACCTGAATCATCTGTTCCGTGGTACTTTCTTCAGAATACGGCTTTAAATTATCGGGATAGACGATGGCATAGGATTTATACAAAGGGGTAATAAAATGTTTTCCGGAGAAAAAAGCGGCTAATACAGCCGCCAATACAGCGATAACCAGCAAATGGTATCTCCATTTATACAGAACTTTGATCACCTGACTGCTGTTAAAATTGTATTCCATAAGGTCGCTCTTTGAGTAATTATTAAAGGATTAACACGAACAAGATTCAAAAATAGGAAAATTAACGGGCCTGCATTCAATTCCACGAAATTATCCCTGTGTTCTTTCTTTCAAAATAGCATAGAAGCCTTTCCAGTTTAAGAGCCGGAACACGAAGGACAAAACCACCCCTACAAAAATCAGCAGTCCCCACTTTTGCCACCATCCCATGCCGGTGGCAAACCCCAGTAAAATACCGGAAAGATACAGACTGACTCCCAAAAGCACCAAACCAAGAATCAATCGTCCGTTCCACTTAAGTTTGAGAACAAAAACAGCAACCGACAACTGAACCACAGCAATGAATCCCTGGGTAATCAGGGTAGCCACGGCAGCTCCTCTTGCCTGCATAACAGGAATAAGGATAAAGTTAAAAACAAAATTAAGTACCAGTCCCGACAGGGCGATGATATTCAACATTTTTAAATTGTTGTTCGCCGTCAACAGCGTACCAAAGATATAATTGGATGAGGCCGCCACCAGGGTCCACATCAGGAGTTTAAAGATATAAGCCGACTGATCCAGTCTCAGCGCATAAGCAGCTACCGTTTCACCGGGATAGCGTGAATACATCAAATGCATCAGGTCCCGGGCAAAAAAATGCGAAGTAATGGCCACAATCAAAGTCCCGGTTATGAGGATGGAAAAAGACAGTTTGACCAGGCTGCCTACCGGACTTTTTTCCTTCAGCATCCGCGAAAAAATAGGAAGCAGCAACACCGCAAACAAATAGGAAATATTCTGTCCGGCATCCAGCAGACGAAAGGCCTGGGCATACACACCGGCCTGTTGTTCCCCGAGCGGATCAGGCAAAAGGCGTTCAATCAGAACACTGTCCACGCGGGTATAAATGCCCATGATCAAAGCCAGTAAAGCAAAGGGAAAACTTTTCTTGAGAATGTGAAGAAAGAAACGCCAATCCCACCTCAGCGACAGTTTTTTTGACTTGCGCAGCAGGACTACCAGGGCAGCCAAAGCGGTCACCAGATAAGCCGCTGTTTGAGCGTACACAAACCAGAATACGGTAAAATTCTTTTTCAGCACGGGAATCAGGAGGAACAATCCCACCAGCAGAATCAACAGAAACTTGTCCAGCACCGACAATACACTGTCGGTTTTAAAATGCAAAAGTCCTGAGATATTCGACCGCAGGTACAGGATAAAAGAAATCAGGAAAAGATTGATGGCTACCCAAAACATCAAATGCATTTGCCGGTCATCGTAGCCGATAACCCATCCCACCAAAAACAGCAACAGAGCATAAACAACACCCAGCAGTAATTTGAGCGTGGCGATGCCCCCAAAATGACTCTCCAGCAGATGGGCATTCCGGGCGATGTTCCGGTTGTTGAAATTGGTAATTCCCAGATCCAGAAAGATGTAAAACAAATAGGAAAAATTAAAGATCGAAAAGTAAAAACCGTATTCGGTAGCCCCCAGCATGTTTTGCACCTGCCGGTCCACCCCCAGAATCCAAAACGGCTTGATCAGGAAGTTGAGGAATAGTAGGAAAATCAGGTTCTCAAGGAATTTTTTCCTCATACAGGATCTCTGTTAGCTAAAAGTATTTTCTCTAAAGATACAAATCAATAACATTATCCAAACAATTGTCTGATAAACGTTTCAATCACATGCGGAACCACAATGGCTGTAAATACCAACCCAAAGACAGCCCCCCAAAAGTGTGCACTGTGCCCCACATTGTCTTTTCCGTTTCGTGCCATGTAGGCTGAATACACCAGATACAAAATTCCGAACAGCCACGAAGGGATGGAAAAAGGAATGGGAAACAGCATTATCCCTCCTGTGGGAAAAATCAGAATACTGGCGAACACAACCGCCGACACGGCACCCGACGCCCCAACAGCACTGTAATACACATTGTTCTTGTACTTACCGTAGTCGAAAAGGGTGGAAAACAAGATACCTCCCACATACAGCAGCACATAATAAAAGAGGCCTTTCATCCCGAACTGAAGCTGGAAAGTACGTTCCACAATGGATCCGAACGAGTACAGCACCCACATATTGATCAGCAGGTGCAACCAGCCCGCATGCACCAATGCATAGGACAAAAAGCGCCAGCTTTGTCTTTGGTTCTTGATTTGATAAGGGGTAAACTTCAAGCGGTCAAAGAGTTCCCTGTTGCCAAACGCCACGATGGAAACAATAACGGTTACGGCGATCAGTATTAAATTCATAAATATTCAGTATTGATTTACACGCAAAACAGCGCCATCGGGCAAAGTTAATGAATATTTCGCTCATTGAATGGGGAGCTCCCACCGCGTAGTTTTATTCAAATATTTTCTTATATTAGCCGGTTTTTGTACCAAATCCACATGACAAAAGAAATACCTGACTGGTCAGAAAAAAAGATTCTGATTGCTGAAGACGAATTTATGGGTAAGAAATACCTGGAGAAATTACTGGTATCGCGAAGAGCCAAGCTTCAGTTTGCCAACAATGGTGAAGAAGCCGTTCGCGCCGTGAAGAATGAACGCTTTGACATGGTACTGATGGATTTGAAAATGCCTGTAAAAAACGGCTTCGATGCCACCATGGAAATCAAGGAACTTCATCCCGATCTTCCGGTTATTGCCCAAACAGCGCTGGCCTATCCGGCAGATGAAGACAGAGCCCGGGCCTGTGGTTGCGACGATTTGGTGACCAAACCTTTTCACAAAAACGAACTGATTTCAAAGATGACCCGCCTCATCGGTTCGTAACACTCAGTGAGTATTGATTTTATCCAATTCCGTGGCTAGTTGCCGAAGGACATCCGACGCCTTTCCCTGCAGAAAAACATCCGTAATACGCTTGGTAAACACGGAAGGTTCCGTATTAATCTCTATCACGGCAGCGCCGTGTTCTTTGGCAATATAGGGCAGCTGACCGGCAGGCACCACTTCTCCTGTGGTTCCGATCACCAGCAACACATCGGCTTGTTCCAGCGCATGTACCGACTGTTTGTAGGCCAGGGGCGGAATTCCTTCCCCGAAAAAGATAAAGGAGGGCTTCACCAATCCCCCGCAATTGGTGCATTGCACCGGCAATTCTTCCAGGCTCACCTCTTCCACAGCGAAGTTCTTCCCGCACTCCATACAAACCAGATTCCTTGAGTTGCCGTGGAATTCGTACACTTCTTTGCTTCCTGCTCTCTGATGCAGGTTATCGATGTTCTGGGTAATAATGCTTTTCAGCAAACCCGATTGCTCCCACGCTGCGAGTACTTCGTGTGCTCCGTTGGGATGGGCATCACCAAAATGATCGTAAAAAATTTCTTTAATGATGGGCCAGCTTTGTCCTGAATGATACTGAAAATACTGGATGTCCAGAAACTGTGGATCGTACCGGTTCCACAGTCCATTTTCCCCCCGGAAAGGCGGAATTCCACTTTCTACAGATATTCCTGCACCGGTAAAAGCAGTCAGGTTTTGGGCACTTCTGATTAGTTCGGCAGCTTTCTGAATCAATTCGTTCTCTTTTTATTAATAAGGAATTTTACTATCCGACTTGACCCACTCCTCGAATACTTTTACAGCGTCTTCGCGCATCATTTGTACCGAAGGAATGGAACGTTCTTCTTTGGGCAAGGCAAATTCTTTATAAATAAATGAGTCGTCGAAATCGGCGGAAGCAGCATCGTCTTTGGTTGCTGCATAATACAGTTTGTCCACGTGGGACCAGTAAATGGCGCCCAGGCACATCGGGCAGGGCTCGCAACTGGAATAAATCTCACAACCGCTCAGATCGAAAGAATCCAAATGACGGGCTGCATCCCGGATGGCTACAATTTCGGCATGCGCTGTCGGGTCGTTCGAAGCCGTCACCTGATTACTTCCCCGACCGATAATTTCCCCGTTTTTCACTACAACAGCGCCAAAGGGACCTCCCTGGTGGCTCAATACATTGGACGATGCCAACGAAATCGCCTTTCCCATAAACTCCCTTTTGATCTCTTTTTCCATTAATTTTCTTTAAGTATTCAAACTATTAATTTTCGCAACAAAGTTATAAAACTTTCCCTTGCGATCAAGCGGGCTCCCATGCGCTTTAAATGACCGGTTTCCTGCTGGGCGTCAATGAGCTCCACCCCCGATTCCAGCAAATAGTCTACCCAGTGCCACAGGGCTACTTTGGAGGCATCGGTTACCCGGTGAAACATGGACTCGCCAAAGAATACCTTCCCTATCAACAGCCCGTACAGCCCGCCGACCAGCTCCCCGTCCTGCCACACTTCCACCGATCGGGCCACCCCCATTTTATGGAGTGCAGCGTAAGCCCGGATCATGTCTTCGGTTATCCAGGTTCCCTCCTGCCCTTTTCGGGGCACGGCACCGCAGAAGCGCATCACCCGTTCAAAATCCCGGTCAAAGGTCACCTGAAAAATCCCTTTTTCCACCACCCGGCGCAGACTCTTGTAGCGTTTGAATTCCTTCGGAATTAATACCATCCGGGGATCGGGCGACCACCACAGGATGGGATTTTCGTCCGAAAACCAGGGAAAAATTCCCGAGCGGTACGCCGCCAGCAACCGTTCCGGTGAAAGATCCCCACCAACCGCCAGCAAACCGTCCGGTTCCGCAAGTCGCGGATCGGGAAAAACAAGCTCGTTATTCAGCTGAAACAGGGGCATAACGAATCAGGGACGCATTAAATTGGAACTGGCCTTGGCCAGCATCTTTCCGTCGTCTGCCAGCCACAGTTCGCATTCCATATGAATTACTTTCTTGCCCTCTTTCACCACGGTAGAACGCGAACGGATCACATCACCTTCCCGGGCAGGAGCAAAATAATTAACATCCAGGTTGACGGTCACGTACGCTCCCTTTTCCATACTGAACAGGGTGGCTCCCATGGTATCGTCCATGATTCCCGCCACAGCCCCTCCGTGCAGGGCACCGGCCGGATTGGTCATTTCCTTTCGGATGACATATTCAAAAGTCAGGGACCCGTAGTTGGCTTCCAGAACCGTAGGCTGCAGCCAGTTGGTAAACGGCGAGGGAGAAGTCTTTCCTTTGGCGTTCAAAGCCATTTTCAGCAATTCAAGGGTTTGCGTTGTTTTTTCTGACATAGCACAAAATCTTACAAGTATATTAAAGGGGGTGAAAGTACTGATTATTTTTTGGAAACCTGATTCAGCACCTTATTGATTCGTTTGGAAATATCGCTGATCTCTTCCTGCGTGATGGTCAGCGGCGGCGCTATTCTGAAGCTGCGGTCGTTGAACAGAAACCGGTCGATGATCAGCCTTTCTTTATAAAGCCCGTTCACCACCGCATCGGTTACTTCACTGCTGATGAGTTCCACAGCCAGCATCAGACCGATCTGCCGGATCTCTTTCACCAGCGGATGGGCCTCCAATTGTTTCACAAAACTCCGGCCTTTGGCGTGTGCCTGCTCCGCCAGTTTCTCTTCCAACACCACATTCAGACTGGCCAAAGCAGCGGCACAACTCACCGGATGCCCTCCAAAAGTGGTGATGTGCCCCAGCTCGGGATGGTGGGTGAGTTTTTTCGTATGTTTCTGTGCGGATACAAAAGCCCCGATGGGCATTCCGCCTCCCATGGCTTTGGCCACACACAGTATATCCGGTACCACGCCGAAATGCTCAAAAGCAAACAATTTTCCCGTTCTGCCGAATCCCATCTGAACCTCATCAAAAATCAGCATCGTTCCGGTTTCCGTACAGCGTTCGCGCAACGCCCGGATGTAATTTTTGCCGGGAATAAGGATTCCGGCTTCGGCCTGAATGGGCTCAATCAAAACACAGGCTGTTTTCTCCGTGATCTGTGCCAGTTCTTCGGGCACGTTGAAGTTCAGGAAACGAACATCGGGCAGCAAGGGATAAAAGGCGTATTTCATTTCTTCGTTGCCCAGCATGCTCATGGCACCGTGGGTATGCCCGTGGTAGGCATTCTTAAAGGCGATCATCTCGGTGCGCCCGGTGACGCGTTTGGCCAGTTTCAGCGCCCCTTCAATGGCTTCGCTGCCCGAATTCACAAAATAAACCGAGTTCAACTGAGGCGGCAAAACTTCAGCCATCCGACCGGCCAGCCGCACCTGTGGCGACTGGATATACTTTCCGTACACCATCAGGTGCATGTATTTTTTGATCTGCTGCTCCACGGCATCCACCACCCGGGGATGGAGGTGCCCCACGTTGCTTACCGAAACGCCTGAAACCAGGTCCACATACTCGTTCCCCTGCTCGTCGTACACATAAATGCCTTTGGCTTTCACTATTTCCAGCGCATCGGGAAGCTCGGAAGGAATCGCCAGGTGGCGGTAAAACAATTCTCTATTGGTCAGATGCTGAATCATGCTCTTAAATTTTAAGCAAAATTAATAAGAAAGACGATGAATTGTACCGGACAGCGCGAAGATTGTGATTAGTTACATTTTCAGCTCACAAGTGGCCCTTCGGAACACTTGTGAGGGCTGAGGACTTCTATTCTATTTCTTTGTTAATCAGTTCCAAAATAGAATCCAGATCACGCATTAACGGTTGATAATGTGCCTTTTCTGTCGCATCACTTGCAAGAATGAACATGAGCACGTTATTCTCAAACTCCGTGGATTTGAGCAGGTCCAAATTACTAATCTCATGCTCTGTTTTTGTTAACCCCAGCTTATCGTATACTCCTGCGTCTTCTAAAATGGTTCTCAGGCTGTTTTCCTTGGTTCTAAGCATATCAAGTACCTTGATTCTTTGTTCGCCCAAATCTTTTTCCTGAGTTGAAATATCTTCCAGTGTTGAAACCCAGTTTGTAAGTTGTTTTCTTAGATCGGTGTTGGAAAGATTTTTCAAGTTGCCGGAGTTAATCATTTCGTTCAATAGAGAATTGTTCGGGTTAAAAGCAATGTCAGCTGAAAAGGTTTGATACAGTAAGTTTGAAAAAATTGATTCATTGGGTGTCGTATTATTGGAGGTCATAAACTCCACTATCTTTTTTGCTCCGTTATAATTTTGCTGATTTACAGCCATCAATTCTTTTAACTTCAATTTACTTATTTGAAATTCCTCTTTCAATCCAAGCAAATAGATTTGTTCATTTCTATGCTTTATTCTGTTTTGATTCCAATTGTTGATCTGTAAGGCAATCAGTATTCCAATGACTACCAACACAATTTCACCAATAGCATACTTTAAGTATTGCCCCACTTTGCCTTCTGAAAGCAGGGTCCGTCTTATTCGTCGAAAGAATTTAATCATAAGTCAATAGGCTAACGAATGTAAAATAAGCTTCATATAATCCATGTTGGAAATGTACTCATTTTTTTAATAAAATCCAGTCCACCGTCGCAAGTTTCAACCTACGGCAGACAGGTGTACCGTGTGACTTAATTTTCGACTCACTGGTAGCGTGATGAAAGGAAAGGTACAGAAACAAAAAAGCCTTTGAAGAAACTTCAAAGGCTTTTTAAAAGTGAACCTGGAGGGATTCGAACCCCCAACCTCCTGATCCGTAGTCAGGTGCACTATCCAATTATGCTACAGGTCCCAAACAGGGTGCAAAAATACAATATTTTTGGATTCTCCAAAATGAAATATCATTTTTTCGGGAAAGTTTTATCCTCCTTTCAAAAGCGATCCGAATGCACTGAAAAAACGCACTTCTTATTTAGATTAAACCAAAATTAATTAGTAAAAACGTCATTTAAAAGCCGATGAAGTATTATCTTTGCACCGAATTAAAACGATAAATTAATGAAGTACGATATTTTAGTTTTAGGAAGTGGTCCCGGAGGTTATGTTGCTGCCATTCGGGCTTCGCA